>NZ_JBITCU010000001.1:110456-746425 GCF_044453545.1 Streptomyces sp. NPDC051664
TCTGCGCTGGGCTACCAGGACTCGAACCTAGAATGACGGTACCAGAAACCGTAGTGTTGCCAATTACACCATAGCCCACCAAAACTCAACCCCCAGAGGGGATTTTGTTTGGCTTGCGCCTCCCGGCCGGATCTTTCGGCCCGCTCGGGCGGCGCAGGAAGAACATTACCTGAAGGTGTCCGGCGCTCCAAAACGGGTATTGCCCGCCAAGAGCCCGGGGAGCTGCTCAAGGCCGGTGATCCGGACCAGCTCGGGCCGTCCGCCACGCCCGTCCCTGTCCAGCCAGACCCCTTTCAGCCCGGCCGCCACGGCCCCACCGGCGTCGATGTCCGGGTGGTCGCCGACGTACACCACGTCCTGCGGCGCCAGCCCGAGCGTGTCGCAGGCGGCGTGGAACGCCCCGGCCTCGGGCTTGGAGATGCCGAGCTCCACCGCGCACACCACGGCCTCGAAGCGGTCCCGCACGCCGAGGGTGCGCAGTTTGCGGTCCTGGTTGATGATGCTGGAATTCGACAGGACAGCATGCCGGTAGCGGTCGGCCAGCAGGTCCAGAGCCGGCACCGCGTCCGGGAAGAGCGCCCAGGCGGCCTCGTAGTGGACGACGTGCCGGCCGAACCAGTCGTCGGCCTCCGCGTCCGTCAGCGAGCGCCCGAGGAACGCACGGACCCGGTCCCGGCGCTGCCCCCGGAAGTCGGTCTCCCCGGCCGCGAAACGCGCCCACTGCACGTCGGTGATGGCCCGCCATGCGTCGAGGGCCTGCTCGACCGACGTGTATCCGGCAGGCAGGCCCTCGCTCGCCAGATGTTCGCGCATACCGACACGGTCGGCGCCCGTGTAGTCGAAGATCGTGTCGTCGATGTCCCAGATCACGGCTCGGATCGGCATGGGACCACGCTACCGCTCAGCCGGAGCTCGGCCACGCGGAAGGGGGCGGCCTCCGGATGAACCGGTGACCGCCCCCTTCGGGCGTACGCGAGACGCTTACGCGGCCAGCTTCGCCAGTGCCGCGTCGATCCGGGCGAGCGTCTTCTCGCGCCCCAGGATCTCAAGGGACTCGAAGAGCGGCAGACCGATCGTGCGGCCGGTGACGGCGACGCGTACCGGCGCCTGGGCCTTGCCGAGCTTCAGGCCGTGCTCCTCACCGGCGGCGAGGACGGCGTTCTTCAGGGCCTCGGCGTTCCACGCGGCGTCGACCAGCTTCGCGCGGGCGGTGACGAGCAGGGCGTCGGAACCCTCCTTCATCGCCTTGGCCCAGGACGCCTCGTCCTCGACCGGCTCGTCGAGGAAGAGGAAGTCGACGTTGGCCGTGATGTCCGAAAGGACGGTGACACGGGTCTGGGCGTAGGGGGCGATGGCCTCGAACCGGGCGGCGTCGAAGGCCTCCGGGGCCCACGGGGCGAACGGGGCCTTCAGCCAGGGACCGCACGACTCGGTGAAGGTCTTCACGTCGAGCATGCGGATGTGCTCGGCGTTGATGTGCTCGCACTTCTTCAGGTCGAAGCGCGCCGGGTTGGCGTTGACGTCCTTGATGTCGAACGCCGCCACCATCTCCTCGATGGAGAAGATGTCGCGGTCCTCGGCGATCGACCAGCCCAGCAGGGAGAGGTAGTTGAGCAGTCCCTGGGAGAGGAAGCCGCGCTCGCGGTAGAGGTTGAGCGAGGCCTGCGGGTCACGCTTGGAGAGCTTCTTGTTGCCCTCGCCCATGACGTACGGCAGGTGCCCGAAGACAGGGGTCTCCTTGGCGATGCCCAGCTCGATCAGCGCCTTGTAGAGGGCGATCTGGCGCGGGGTGGAGGAGAGCAGGTCCTCGCCGCGCAGTACGTGGGTGATCTCCATCAGCGCATCGTCGACCGGGTTGACGAGCGTGTAGAGCGGGGCGCCGTTGGCCCGGACGATGCCGTAGTCCGGCACGTTCTCCGGCTGGAAGGTCAACTCGCCGCGGACCAGGTCCGTAAAGGTGAGCGCCTCGTCGGGCATCCGGAAGCGGACGATGGACGTCCGGCCCTCGGCCTCGTACGCGGCGGTCTGCTCGGCGGTCAGGTCGCGGCAGTGGCCGTCGTAGCCGGACGGCTTGCCGGCGGCGCGCGCGGCGTCGCGGCGTGCGTCGAGCTCCTCGGTGGTGCAGTAGCAGTGGTACGCGTACCCGCCGGCGAGAAGCTTCTCGGCGACGTCCTTGTAGATGTCCATGCGCTGCGACTGCCGGTACGGGGCGTGCGGGCCGCCGACCTCGGGGCCCTCGTCCCAGTCGAAACCGAGCCAGCGCATCGAGTCGAGCAGCTGGTCGTACGACTCCTCGGAGTCGCGGGCCGCGTCGGTGTCCTCGATCCGGAAGACCAGGGTGCCGCCGTGGTGCCGGGCGAAGGCCCAGTTGAAGAGGGCGGTGCGGACCAGACCCACGTGGGGGTTGCCGGTCGGGGAGGGACAGAACCGTACGCGGGGGGGTACCCCCTGCTCGAGCGAAGCCGAGAGCTTGGGGGAGTTCGTGTTAGCCACGCTTGATCACCTTGTTGGTGAGAGTGCCGATGCCTTCGATGGAGACGGCGACCTCGTCGCCGACGTGCAGGGGTCCGACCCCTGCCGGAGTGCCGGTGAGGATCACATCGCCCGGGAGCAGCGTCATGGCCTCCGTGATGTGGACGACCAGATCCTCGATGGAGCGGATCATTTCGCTCGTACGTCCCAGTTGACGTTGCTCGCCGTTGACCGTGGCCTGAATGGCGAGGTCGCTGGGGTCGAGGTCGGTCTCCACCCAGGGGCCGAGCGGGCAGGACGTGTCGAAGCCCTTGGCCCGGGCCCACTGCTTCTCGCGCTTCTGGGCATCGCGGGCGGTGACGTCGTTGGCGCAGGTGTAGCCGAAGATGACGTCCTTGACGCGCTCACGCGGCACTTCGCGGCACATCCGGCCGATGACCACGGCCAGCTCGGCCTCGTAGTGCACTTCGTTGGAGAAGGAGGGGTACTCGATGGCGTCCCCGGAGCCGATCACCGACGTGGTGGGCTTGAAGAAGGCGACCGGTACGTCCGGGACCTCGTTGCCGAGTTCTGCGGCGTGCTCCGCGTAGTTGCGGCCGATGGCCACGACCTTGTTGGGGAGCACGGGCGGCAGCAGCCGGACCTTGCTCAGCGGGACCTTGGTACCGGAGAGCTCGAAGTCGGCGTACGGGATGCCCTTGATGATGTCGAGGACGAGGTCACCGGAGTCGACGGTGCCGTCGCCCTCAACCGCGCCGAAGGCGACATTGCCGTCGATGGAGAACCTGGCGATGCGCACGGGATGCTGTCGCCCCTCACTTGCTGGCTGGCTGAAGACTGACGCCCCAGGCTAACGCGGGTGAGGGGGACAATCGCGCGCATTACTCGGCGGTGGCGGCCATCGCCGGGGCTTCCATCAGGATGGTGCGACGCGGGTTGGCCGTCTGCGTCGGCAGGTCGACGGCGTGCTCCGGCTGTTCCGGCGTCTGCAGCACTTCGGCGTCCTTGAGGTGCGCCAGCGTGGTGCGCCGGGGGTTGGCAATGTTGCGGAACATCATCGTCGTCTTCATCTGCCGTTGAGACCCTGTCGGTACGGGCGCCTCCCGGAGGGGCGCGGGTTGTCGGATTTGCCATCCCTGTAAAGCGTCAGGCTAAACATCCAATTCCCTCCGGATCCCCGGAAGAGACGACGATCATCATGTGAGTTTGCTCACGAAGCAGTCGACAATTACCTCATTCCGGGCGCCCGATCTTGATCGAAGAAACGGACATTGCGTCACTGAATGAACCATTCCGCTGCTGATCATGTCGACTGGGACACCCCTCACCCCCACCACATCCGCCCATGATGAACCAGTTTGCCCCTAAACACTCTCCACGACTTGTTACCTGGCCATCACAACGTGTCACTCCGGTCACAGCGTGACGCGGGGGCCTTGTTGGAGATCCGGCACTGTGCTGGAATTCCACGCACCGCCGCGGGTTTCAGGCCGGCGCGCAGGGGCGCAACGCAGCGCCGAGTGGCGGCGGGAAGGGGAAGAGCGCCGGTCACTCACGACCACCATGGGGCGGGAAAAACGCCCCACGACGCCGACACCGTCCCGCCCGTCTACGCGGGGGGACGCCTGGTCCAGAGGTTGCGACGCTAGTGCAGGGACGTTTCAAGAGGGATGGCAGCGCTGCGGCGGAACAGGAGCCGCACGGCGGGACCGACCGCGGTTCCTCGCCCCAGCACGCCCAGAACCCCGGACCGGCCGCGGCCGGCGACAGCAGCGAGCGCGCCCCGCGCTCGGCCGGCCCGGCGAGCAGCAGCGCCGATCCGGTCACCCCGCTCATGCCCCGGGGCGCCGTCAGCACGGGCTCGCGACTAGCTCTTCGGAACTGGCGCATCAGTACGCGCCTGATCTCACTGCTCGCCCTTCCTGTAGTCGCTGCGACCACCCTGGGTGGTCTGCGCATCAACGACTCCATGAACGACATACAGCAGCTGGACCACATGCAGCTGCTCACCCAGATGACCAAGCAGGCGACCACGCTCGCCCAGGCGCTCCAGGAGGAGCGCGACCGGTCGGCCGGTCCGCTGTCCAACGGGGTCAAGGCCGACGACTACAAGGTCGCCGAGCCGCGCAAGCGGACCGACCGGGCGAAGTCCGCGTTCTTCGACGCGACGAACGCGATCGGCAACACCGACGGCGACGAGGCCCTCGAAGGCATCTACTCGAGCGTTTCGCAGATCGCCAGCCAGCTCAGCCAGATCCGCGACATCCGCAAGGACGCGTACACGCCGGGCAGCCCGAGCCTTCAGACCGTCGACGCGTACAGCCAGTTGATCACCTCGCTGCTGAGCCTCTCGCAGGACATGGCGCAGGCGACCAGCAACCCCGAGATGATCAAGCGGACCCGCGCCCTGGCGGCGTTCTCCTCCGCCAAGGAGTACGCGTCGGTCCAGCGGGCGATCATCGCCGCTGCGCTGCCGGGCGGCGGTGGCCAAAAGGGTTCCCACCTCGACCAGAACGACCGGCAGTTCGGCCGCGCCGCCCTCCACAAGGAGACGCTGGCGCTGAAGTCGTTCAACGTGACCTACTCGGCCTCGGGACAGAACGCCGAGGAGCTGACAGCGACGCTGGAGAACGGCAACAACCCGGAGATCAAGGCCGCCGACACCTATGCGCAGAAGGTGCTCGACAGCCCCACCGGCATGGCGGGCACGGCGCAGCGTTCGTACCTGGACTGGTACGAACAGAGCTCCACCAAGATCCAGGCGATGAAGACCATCGAGGAGACCCTCCTCAGCGACATGGAGGGCAAGGCCCGCGAGCTTCGCGACCAGTCGCAGCGCGAGGCCATCATCAGCGGTGCGCTCATCCTGCTGGTGCTCGGTGTCTCGCTGGTCGGCGCCTTCGTCGTCGCCCGGTCCATGATCCGCTCGCTGCGGCGGCTGCAGGACACCGCCACCCGGGTCGCCCAGGACCGTCTGCCGGAGCTCGTCAAGCAGCTCTCCGAGGCGGACCCGCAGGACGTCGACACCTCGGTCGAGTCGGTCGGTGTGCACTCCCGCGACGAGATCGGCAAGGTGGCCGCGGCCTTCGACGACGTGCACCGTGAGGCCGTCCGCCTCGCCGCCGAGCAGGCGCTGCTGCGAGGCAACGTCAACGCGATGTTCACCAACCTCTCGCGGCGTTCGCAGGGTCTCATCCAGCGTCAGCTCTCGCTCATCTCCGAACTGGAGTCCCGCGAGGCCGACCCGGACCAGCTGTCGTCCCTCTTCAAGCTCGACCACCTCGCGACCCGTATGCGCCGTAACGGCGAAAACCTCCTCGTCCTCGCGGGCGAGGAGCCGGGCCGCCGGTGGACCCGCCCCGTCCCGCTGGTCGACGTTCTCCGTGCCGCCGCCTCCGAGGTGGAGCAGTACGAGCGCATCGAACTGGCCGCGGTGCCCGCCACCGAGGTCGCCGGCCGTGTGGTCAACGACCTCGTGCACCTGCTCGCCGAGCTGCTGGAGAACGCCACGTCGTTCTCCTCTCCGCAGACGAAGGTCCGGGTCACCGGTCACGCGCTGCCCGACGGGCGGGTGCTCGTGGAGATCCACGACACCGGTATCGGCCTCTCCCCCGAGGACCTCGCGGCGATCAACGAGCGGCTCGCTTCGCCGCCCACCGTGGATGTCTCGGTCTCGCGCCGCATGGGTCTGTTCGTGGTCGGCCGGCTGTCCCTGCGTCACGGCATCCGGATCCAGCTGCGGCCGTCCGACTCCGGTGGCACGACCGCGCTGGTCATGCTCCCTGTCGATGTCGCGCACGGCGGCAAGCAGCCGGCACCGAAGCCGGCCGCGGGCCAGCAGCGCGCCGCCGGCAACGGCGCCGTTGCCGGCACCGGCAACCGGCCGGGGCTCGGCGCGGCTGCCGGTGCGCAGCGCGGACAGGTCGGTGCGGGCTCCGGTCCGCGGGCCGCACTGCCGGCGCGTGACGGCGGCGGTCCTCGCCAGCCGCAGAACCCGCAGGGCCAGCCGAATCAGCAGGGTCAGCCGAACCAGCAGCGTCAGCAGAACGCCGGGTTCCAGAGTGCCGGGCTCTCGGGCACCGGCCCGCAGGACTTCGCGCGGCAGGAGCCGCCGCGTCAGAGCGGCGGGCTCTCCGGCGCCTTCGGCGGCGGCGCCCGGCTCGGTGCACCGGGCGGTCAGGGCGATCCCGGCCGTACGGACCAGGGCCAGTCCAACCTGTTCGGTCAGAGCCGGCCGGGGCAGTACGACCAGCCTGGCCACCAGAGCGGTCCGTCCGGACGGCAGGCGCCGCAGCCACAGCAGGCCCGGCACAACACCCCCGACAACCAGGGCGGCTTCCAGCAGTCCGGCGGCCCGGGCAACCCCGGCCGTCAGCTGCCGCCCGTCGGTGGTCCCCGTGCCGAACTGCCCGGTGGCAACCCGCAGCCGCAGCGCCCGCAGACCACCAGCTGGGGCACCGAGAACCCGTCGGTGCCGCGGCGCAACCCGCTCGACGCCCCGCGCGGTCACGAGGAGCCCGAGTCCACCGGCCAGTTCCAGCGGCCGATGAACCCGGCCATGGGCCAGCGTCCCCCGCTGGACGACCGGCAGGGTCCCGGCTCCACCGCCGAGTTCGCCCGTCCGGACTTCTCGGCCCCGGCCCCGCAGGGCCACCTCCCGCAGCACCAGGACCCGGCGGGCACCGCGCAGTTCGCCCGTCCGGACTTCGGCCGTCCGCAGCCGTCGCAGGACCAGGGGCTGCCGGCTCCGCGTCCGCACGGCCGGGACAACGAGGACTTCCGTGCTCCGCGTCCGGCTGCCGCTCCCGCGGCTGAGGGGCAGTACCGTCCGGTCCTGCCGCCGCAGCCGCAGCCCGAGGCGCTGCCTCCGGCGGGCCCCGGGGACGGTCGTACGCCGCTGTACGACACCCTGGAGACGAACTGGTTCCACGGCCCGCAGCAGGGCGGTCAGCAGCAGCCCGCCGGGCCGCAGGCACCGTCCGCCCCGCAGCAGGCCCCCCAGGACCGTCCCGCTGCCCCGATGCCGCGTCGCGGTGCGGGTGACACGGGCGCCACCACCAGTACCTGGCGTACCTCGCCGAACGACGAACTCGTCCGGCAGGCGGAGCGGGCCAAGAAGCCCGCAGCAGGCGGAATTACCACTTCCGGTCTGCCACGCCGGGTGCCGCGTGCCAATCTGGTGCCGGGCACCGCCCAGCAGCAGAGCCACCAGTCGGGACCTCAGGTTTCGCGTGCGCCCGATGATGTGCGCGGGCGACTGACCAATCTCCGCCGGGGTATCCAGCAAGGTCGGCAGGCCAACAACGGCTCGTCGACCGGCAGTTTCCCACTCGGCCCCACTCACCAGCAGGAGCGTTAGTTGAGCCCGATGAGTCAGGCCGCACAGAATCTGAACTGGTTGATCACCAACTTCGTGGACAACACCCCCGGGGTGTCGCACACGGTGGTGGTGTCCGCCGACGGACTCCTGCTGGCCATGTCCGAAGGATTCCCGCGGGACCGTGCCGACCAGCTGGCGGCCGTCGCTTCCGGGCTGACCTCGCTGACCGCGGGCGCCTCCCGGATCTTCGAGGGCGGCGCCGTCAGCCAGACCGTGGTGGAGATGGAGCGCGGGTTCCTCTTCCTGATGTCCGTCTCGGACGGCTCCTCGCTGGCCGTGCTCGCCCACCCGGACGCCGACATCGGTCTGGTCGGGTACGAGATGGCCCTGCTCGTCGACCGCGCGGGAACAGTCCTGACCCCCGATCTCCGCGCCGAGCTCCAGGGCAGCCTGCTCCACTGAGGCGGCCATGAACCGGTGACCGACGCGATCCCCCCAGGTACCGCACTCCCACCATCGACCGTCCGGCCGCTTCAGCCCCCCACCGGCCCCTTCAGACGGCAAGCCGACACCAAGCTGTCACGCCCGGAGGATTCATGACCCCGCCACCCGCCTCACCCGATCCGTACGGCGCACTGCACCACGCGTCGTACGAAGGTGAAGGCGACCAGCCGCTGGTCCGTCCGTATGCCATGACCGGCGGCCGGACCCGGCCGCGCTACCAGCTCGCCATAGAGGCGCTGGTGTCGACCACGGCCGACCCGGCGCACCTGGGGACGCTGCTCCCGGAGCACCAGCGGATCTGCCACCTCTGCCGTGAGGTCAAGTCGGTGGCCGAGGTGTCGGCACTGCTGTCGATGCCGCTCGGTGTGGCCCGGATCCTTGTCGCGGATCTGGCGGAAGCCGGCATGGTGGCCATCCACCAGCCGGGCAACGGAGAGGCCGGCGGCGCGCCGGATGTGACACTGCTCGAAAGGGTGCTCAGTGGACTTCGCAAGCTCTAGCGGCGGTGCGGCCCGGGCCACCACCTCGGCGAAGATCGTGGTGGCGGGTGGTTTCGGCGTGGGTAAGACCACGTTCGTCGGTGCCGTTTCGGAGATCAACCCGCTGCGTACGGAAGCCGTGATGACGTCCGCGTCCGCGGGCATCGACGATCTGACGCACACCGGCGGCAAGACCACCACGACGGTGGCCATGGACTTCGGCCGTATCACCCTGGACCAGGACCTGATCCTGTACCTCTTCGGTACGCCCGGTCAGGACCGGTTCTGGTTCATGTGGGACGACCTCGTCCGCGGCGCGATCGGCGCCGTCGTCCTCGTCGACACCCGGCGTCTCGCCGACTGCTTCCCGGCCGTCGACTACTTCGAGAACAGCGGACTGCCGTTCGTCATCGCCCTCAACGGCTTCGACGGACACCAGCCGTACACCCCCGACGAGGTGCGCGAGGCCCTGCAGATCGGCCCCGACACCCCGATCATCACGACGGACGCCCGCCACCGCGGCGATGCGAAGAGCGGCCTGATCACGCTCGTCGAGCATGCGCTGATGGCTCGGCTCAAGTAGCCGAAGGCTCGCCGCAAGTCGGTATAGGGATACGGAAGTTGCTGTAGTCGCACGGGGGTGGACTGTGTCCTTTGACACGATCCACCCCCGCGTTCATAACGTTTCGAAAGAGAATTGCTCCGGCTCCAACACCCGATGCATTCGCCTGGTGTCACTGTGCTCACATGAGCCCCGCCTTTTGACGGGGCTCGCTCTTTATGCCCGTTTTATCTGAGGCCTGGACCACTCGGAATGGCTGATTCCGACTGTTTGGAACGCGGCCTGTCCCCGTGCTGCAATTCGACGAAACTCCCGAGTAGTACGGCCCTGAACGAGAAAAACGGCACAGCGTAGGTGCCGACGCCGAGAGGTTGTTGGTCGAGTGAGGCGTAGCAACGAGGGCTCCGCGGCGCAGCGGGAGCGGGGCAACTTCACCCCGCCGCCGCGCACCGCGGCGCCACCCGCCGAAGTGTCCGAAGAGGCACCGGCCGGCGGCAGCACAAGTCGGCTGTCCCCGCGCAACTGGCGGGTGCCCACCCGGCTGAACGCGATCCTTCTGATCCCTGTACTGGTCGGCCTGGTCATGGGCGGCTTCCAGGTGAAGGGGTCGATCGACACCTGGAGAGAGGCCCAGGACGCCGAGAAGACCGCGCTGATCGTGCGCGCGGCCTCGGTGTACGGACAGGCGCTGCTCAACGAGCGTGACCTCTCCGCCCGGTCCCTGCTGTCGAACCAGCGCGACGCAGCCGTCGTCGGCCAGGTGTACGCCGCCACGGACGCGGCCGCCGCCAAGTTCGACGAGGCCGTACAGGGCATGCCGAAGAAGCACGGCCTGGAGCGCCGTCTTCAGCTGTTCAAGCAGGAGGAGCCCAAACTCCCCGACCTGCGCAAGGCCGCCTACGCCGAGGCCATGGACCCGGTGAAGACGGAAGAGGGCTACGTCAAGGTCCAGCACTCCCTGATGGAGTTCTGCAACGAGCTCGGCCTCGGCACCGGCAACATCACGAGCTACGGCCGTACGGTCTACGCGATCGAGCTGGCCAAGGCCGCAGAATCGCTTCAGCGCTCCATCGGTATGCACCTGCTGGTGCGCCCGAGCCAGGAGAACGGCAAGTTCAACGCCCAGGTCAAGGCGTTCGGCTCGTACAACTACCTGGAGCAGATCGCCCTCGGCGAGTTCGTCTCCGGTGGTACGGAGGCCGACGCTGCCCGCCTGAAGCAGGTGATGGCCGCCAAGGCGGCCGACGGCGCCAAGAAGCTGAAGGCCGCGAAGGCACAGGCGGACGCGGCAGGTCTGCCGTTCGTCGCGCCGCCCAGCATCGACGGCTCCGTCTTCGACGGGATGGCCCAGCAGATCGGTCAGGGCCAGCAGCCCGACAAGCTGGCCCGGAAGGGCATCACGCCCGAGACCTGGATGGCCGCCTCCACCGCCAAGTTCGACGGCTACACCACGGTCGAGGACGAGCTCGTCGACAAGGCGGTGACCGAGGCGGCGGACATCTCGTCCAGCGCCAAGACCGACGCCATCGTCAACGCCGCGATCGTGATCGTGGCCCTGCTGGCCGCCTTCATCCTGGCCGGCCTCGTGGCCCGCCAGATGAGCCGCTCGATGCGCCAGCTGCGTACCGCCGCCTTCTCGATCGCCGAGCAGCGGCTGCCGATGCTCGTCGACCAGCTGTCGCGGACCGAGCCGGGCCGGGTCGACACCCGCGTCCAGCCCATCCCGATCACCACCCGGGACGAGATCGGCGAGGTCGCCCGCGCCTTCGACCAGGTGCACCGCGAGGCGGTTCGGCTGGCTGCCGAGCAGGCCATGCTCCGAGGCAACGTCAACGCGATCTTCACCAACCTGTCGCGCCGCAACCAGTCGCTGATCGAGGGCCAGCTGACCCTCATCACCGACCTGGAGAACAACGAGGCCGACCCGGACCAGCTGGAGAGCCTGTTCCGGCTGGACCACCTGGCCACCCGTATGCGCCGCAACGGCGAGAACCTCCTCGTCCTCGCCGGCGAGGAGCCGGGCCGCCGCTGGAACCAGCCGGTTCCGCTGGTCGACGTCCTGCGGGCCGCCTCCTCCGAGGTGGAGTCGTACGAGCGCATCGAGCTCTCCGGCGTTCCGGAGACCGAGATCCACGGCCAGGCCGTCACCGACCTCGTGCACCTGCTGGCCGAGCTGCTGGAGAACGCCACCACGTTCTCCTCGCCGCAGACCAAGGTCCGCGTCACCGCGACCCGGCTGCCGGACAGCCGCGTGATGGTCGAGATCCACGACAAGGGCATCGGCCTCACGGCCGAGGACTTCGCGGACATCAACCACAAGCTGGCCAACCCGCCGACAGTGGACGCCGCGGTGTCCCAGCGGATGGGTCTCTTCGTGGTCGGCCGGCTCGCCGACCGGCACGGCATCCGGGTCCAGCTGCGCCCCTCGGGCGAGCAGGCCGGAACCACCTCGCTGGTCATGCTGCCGGACGCGATCACGCACGGCGGCGGCGGTGAGCTCGAACCGCTCGCCTCCCAGGACGACTTCACGGTCTCCTCGATCATCCCGCGGCAGCAGGCCTTCGAACCTCTTCCGCACCTGCCCCAGATGCGTACGGCGGCGGAGCTCGGCTTCGACGACTCGCGTTACGAGGACCCGGCGGTCGACCCCGCGCAGCTGGACCCGGTGGGCCGCTCGCTGATGCGTGAGGAGCGCCGGGCCGCGCTGGAGGCCCAGACGGGCGGCGAACGCCCGCAGTTCCAGGAGGACGCGTTCCAGGGCAATGCGTACCAGGACGCCTCCTACGCCGAGGACACGTACGCACAGGACCCGCAGCAGGAGCAGTACACGCAGGCGGCGTACGACAGTTCCTACGACGCGTACAGCGGCGACAGCGGCTACGCCGAGCAGTCCGACTACCCGTCGCAGGGCGGCTATACGGAAGCGGCATATGCCGCTTCCGAGAGCGCTCAGCGGGGCTACGAGGACCAGTTCGCCACCCAGCCCCACCAGGGAGAGTGGGCAGATCAGGGCGCGTATCAGGGTGCGTACGAGCCCATATCGCAGGCCGAACCGGAATCTGTTCCGAGCGCTCCCGCCGAGCCGCAGGAGCGCGTAGGCTTCGACCGTTCGGGTCCCACCCCGAACGTCGGCAGCGAGATGACCGATGCCGGTCTGCCGCGCCGGGGCGGTCAGCAGCACTGGCAGCCCACGGGCCGCGGAAACGACCAGTCCGTCGCAGCGCAGCAGCAGCCGCAGCAGCAGGAATTGCCGCAGAGGCCGTCGCCCGCGCCGCAGGACGGGAACGGCTCCGACGACTGGCGCTCGACGAACGACGAGCGCTGGGAGCGGGCCGACAAGCTCCGGGAGCCGAAGGCGGGTGGGGTCACCCCGTCCGGCCTTCCCCGGCGAGTGCCCAAGGCCAATCTGGTCGAGGGCACGGCGGAGCAGACCCAGCAGGGCGGCCCTCAGGTCTCCCGCGCCCCTGAGGACGTCCGGGGCAGGTTGAGCAACCTGCGCCGGGGCATTCAGCGGGGACGTAACGCTGGTTCGGACACAAGTAATACCTACAACCAGGAGCGTTAGTGTGAGCCCGATGAGCCAGGCGGCGCAGAATCTCAACTGGTTGATCACCAACTTCGTGGACAACACCCCCGGGGTGTCGCACACGGTGGTGGTCTCCGCCGACGGACTCCTGCTGGCCATGTCCGAAGGATTCCCGCGGGACCGTGCCGACCAGCTGGCGGCCGTCGCTTCCGGCCTGACCTCGCTGACCGCGGGCGCCTCGCGGATCTTCGAGGGCGGCGCGGTGAATCAGACAGTTGTGGAGATGGAGCGCGGATTCCTCTTCATCATGTCCATCTCCGACGGATCTTCGCTGGCTGTTCTCGCCCACCCCGACGCCGATATCGGTCTGGTTGGATACGAAATGGCCCTTCTGGTCGATCGTGCAGGCACGGTCCTCACCCCGGACCTCCGTGCCGAACTGCAGGGAAGTCTTCTTAACTAGTAGACAGACAGTGCGTCATGCGTCACCGCACCATAAGGTGCGGTGGCGCGGCCCCACTGGGACCGGGACCGGCAGTCGGAGGAGGAATTGTGGCAACACCCCCAGGCGGACACCAGTACGACGGTGGTCAGCAAGTACCGGGCGAGCACGGGGACAACCGTTACAACTTCCCCTCCACACCCAGCAGACAGGGCTCGCAGCAGCCTTATGAGCCCCAGCAGCCGTACCCGCGTCGGCAGACGCAGGACGGTGGGTGGCAGCAGGCGCAGGACGGTGGGTGGCAGCAGGACGGTGGGTGGCAGCAGCAGCCGCCGCAGCACCCTCAGCGCCCGCATCGGATCGAATCGCCCCAGCAGCCCCGTATTCAGACGGTGCAGCCGCGTCGTCCCGCCGAGCCCGCCGCTCCCGCCGCCCACAACCCGCTGGTCCGTCCGTACGCCATGACCGGCGGCCGGACCCGACCGCGATACCAGCTCGCCATTGAGGCGTTGGTCAGTACCACGGCCGATCCGTCGCGGCTGCAAGGGCAGTTGCCCGAGCACCAGCGGATCTGCCGGCTGTGCTTCGAGATCAAGTCGGTTGCCGAGATCTCGGCGCTTCTCACGATCCCCCTCGGCGTTGCCCGGATCCTCGTAGCCGACCTGGCCGAGGCCGGACTCGTCGCTATCCATCAGCCCGGCGGCGACGAGTCCGCCGGCGGCCAGCCAGATGTGACACTGCTCGAAAGGGTGCTCAGTGGACTTCGCAAGCTCTAGCGGCGGAGCAGCCCGCTCCACTACCTCCGCGAAGATCGTGGTGGCAGGGGGCTTCGGCGTGGGTAAGACCACGTTCGTCGGTGCCGTTTCGGAGATCAACCCGCTGCGCACCGAAGCCGTGATGACGTCCGCGTCCGCGGGCATCGACGATCTGACGCACACCGGGGACAAGACCACCACGACGGTGGCCATGGACTTCGGCCGTATCACCCTGGACCAGGACCTGATCCTGTACCTCTTCGGTACGCCCGGTCAGGACCGGTTCTGGTTCATGTGGGACGACCTCGTCCGCGGCGCGATCGGCGCCGTCGTCCTCGTCGACACCCGGCGTCTCGCCGACTGCTTCCCGGCCGTCGACTACTTCGAGAACAGCGGACTGCCGTTCGTCATCGCCCTCAACGGCTTCGACGGACACCAGCCGTACACCCCCGACGAGGTGCGCGAGGCCCTGCAGATCGGCCCCGACACCCCGATCCTCACCACGGACGCCCGCCACCGCGCGGATGCCAAGAGCGCGCTCATCACGCTCGTGGAGCACGCGCTGATGGCGCGCCTGCGGTAGGCTCCGGCAGCCATACGAAGAGGCCCCGCACTCCCGAGGGAGTGCGGGGCCTCTCGCATGCTGCGGGCCGTCTGCTGGGCCGCTGTCAGCCCTGCCAGGAGTGCGGGGCGCGGAAGCCCGGGGTGCGCTCGAGGCGGCGCCAGCCGGCGTGGGTACGGCCGCGGTGGGCCGGGGCGGCGGCGGGGGTGGCGGCGGCGCGGGCGAGCAGGACCGCGGTTATCGCGGCCAGCTCCTCGGGGTCGGCAAGACCCTTCTCGACGCGCAGCACGGACTCGGCAGGAGTGGCGCTCATGGATGTCTCTCCGTCTTCTCGGCAGTACGTGGCGGGCTGTGCGGGGTGGTGCACCGACCGCGGCTACTGCGGGGGGTTGCCGTGCTTGCGGGACGGCAGATCGGCGTGCTTGGACCGGAGCATCGCGAGCGAGGCGATCAGCACCTCGCGCGTCTCGGCAGGGTCGATGACGTCGTCGACCAGTCCGCGCTCTGCGGCGTAGTACGGATGCATCAGTTCGGCCTTGTACTCCTTGACCATGCGGATCCGCATGGCCTCCGGGTCCTCGGCGTCGGCGATCTGCCGACGGAAGATGACGTTGGCGGCACCTTCGGCGCCCATGACGGCGATCTCGTTGGTGGGCCAGGCGTAGGTCAGGTCGGCACCGATGGACTGGCTGTCCATCACGATGTACGCACCGCCGTACGCCTTGCGCAGGATCAGCGAGATCCTCGGCACCGTGGCGTTGCAGTACGCGTAGAGCAGCTTCGCCCCGTGCCGGATGATTCCACCGTGCTCCTGATCGACGCCGGGCAGGAAGCCGGGTACGTCCAATAGAGTGATGATGGGAATGTTGAATGCATCACACATCTGGACGAAGCGGGCCGCCTTCTCGGACGCCTCGATGTCCAGGACCCCCGCCAGGGACTGCGGCTGGTTGGCGACGATGCCGACGACCTGACCGTCGAGCCGGGCCAGGGCGCAGATGATGTTGCGGGCCCAGCGCTCGTGGATCTCGAGGTAGTCGCCGTCGTCGACAAGCTCCTCGATGACCTTGTGCATGTCGTACGGGCGGTTGCCGTCGGCGGGCACCAGGTCGAGCAGGACGTCGCCGCGCCGGTCGGCCGGGTCGTCACTCGCCACGGTGGGCGGGTTCTCCCGGTTGTTCGACGGGAGCATCCCGATCAGGTACCGGACCTCGGCGATGCAGGTCTCCTCGTCGTCGTACGCGAAGTGCGCGACGCCCGAGGTCTCGGCGTGCACATCGGCGCCGCCGAGCCCGTTCTGCGAGATCTCCTCGCCGGTGACCGCCTTCACGACGTCCGGTCCCGTGATGAACATCTGGGAGGTCTCGCGGACCATGAACACGAAGTCGGTGAGGGCGGGGCTGTAGGCCGCGCCGCCCGCGCACGGGCCGAGCATCACGCTGATCTGCGGGATGACACCGGAGGCCCGGGTGTTGCGCTGGAAGATGCCGCCGTATCCGGCGAGCGCGCTGACGCCCTCCTGGATCCGGGCCCCTGCGCCGTCGTTCAGCGAGACCAGCGGGGCACCCGCCGAGATCGCCATGTCCATGATCTTGTGGATCTTCGTGGCGTGGGCCTCACCAAGTGCGCCGCCGAAGATCCGGAAGTCGTGCGCGTAGACGAAGACCGTGCGGCCCTCGACCGTGCCCCAGCCGGTGATGACACCGTCGGTGTACGGCTTCTTCTCCTCCAGGCCGAATCCGGTTGCCCGGTGCCGGCGCAGCTGCTCGACCTCCTTGAACGAATCCGGGTCCAGGAGCAGCTCGATGCGCTCACGGGCCGTCAGCTTGCCCTTGGCGTGCTGGGCCTCGGTCGCCCGGTCACTCGGTCCGCGCCGCGCCTGCTCACGCAGTGCCAGCAGTTCGGCCACCCGGCCACGGGTGTCTGTCGGCTCGCCCGGGGTTTCGTCCACAACGGTCATGTATCGACCCTACGAAGCCGACCAAGAGAAACGTGCCGTCGACTCTGCACAGTCTCCCGACCCGTTTCCTGGTGGAGCCGGACAGAACCCTTGCGCCATGCAGGCGAACCACCAGCCCGCGACCGCCCCCGTTTGTGTGGGCTCCACAAAGGCTCACTGTGTCGTACTGCACATACCGGTGAGTCCGAGGTACACACCGGTGGGTCCCCTGGGCGTCCATCGCCCGTGCGTACTGCGCCTGGCGGAAGTCCTCCGGACGGCCCACGACCGGTTCGCCCAAGTGGGTGACGGTCAGCCGCACGGCCTCGCGGAAGGCGTCCCGCACGGCTGCGGGCACGACGTCCGGGGCATCCGGACGGAGCAGGACCCGACGGGGGTGGAACCAGTCACTGATCGGCCTCTCCCCCGCACCGCCCTGGCGGACACGGCGGAGTCCGGTGAGAATACCCCGGCCTTACGGGAAGGGGGGTGGGACCGGGATCGGTCCCACCCCCCTTCTCTGCTCACTGCCGGCTCAGTCAGCTTCCACAGTGGAACCGCGCGTTACCCCAGTCCGCGTGGTCGTTGCCGTTGCCGTCGCCGCCGTCCGCGACGACCAGGTCGACGTACTTCGCGCCGGTGACGTCCGCCGTGAGCGACCAGGCGGTGTCGGCCGCCTTGAGGACCGGCGACTTCACCTTCTCCGTCCCGTCGGCCCCGACGCTGAACTGCACACTGCCGGCTGTCTTCTGCACATCGTCCACGCCCACCTCGGCGGTGAACGACGTGCACCTGCCGCCCAGGTAGTAGCGGATGTTCGCCGGGGCGTGGCTGCCGAGGCCCTTGGCGTAGACGGTGCCGCCGATCGTCAGCGGAGTGCCGTCTCCGACGCCCGTCTCACCGTTGGAGAGATCGCGCTCGACCGGTCCCCAGCCGTTGCTCGACGCCGTCCAGTCCAGGTCGCTGGCCCAGCTGTCCGTGGTGGGCGGCGGCGGCAGGGTCCGTACGGACGTCTGCGCACCGAGGGTCCGCTTCGCCCCGCCGACCGTGTATGACGCCTCGGCGCCCAGGCCGTACGTCCGGTACTCGGCGTCCACCGGCGGGGTGACCTGCCAGCTTCCGGTGACCTTGGCTCCCGCCGCCACGGAGTCGAAGGTGACGGCGCCCACAGGCTCCGCCTTCCAGCCGTCGGGGACCGTGAGGCCGACCGACACGCCGGTCGCAGCCGTCGCCTCGTAGTTGGTGAAGCTCGCCTTGACGACGTTGGCCGTGCCCGGCTCCAAGGTCTCGGCGGCGGGGTCGACGCTGAGCGTGCCGCAGGCGGCCTGCTCACCGGCGGGGGCGTGACCGAGGTCGGTCACGGTGAACCCGTCCAGGACGAAGTCGGCGCCCTCGGGTGCGTCATCGCGCTTGCGGAGCCCGGTCCAGGTGTCGCCGCAGCCCGCTGTGACGGTCTCGGCGAAGTGCCCGTCGGTGCGCTGCTGCCCGATCGCGGTGGTCCGGGTCTCGACCGAGTCGGGGTCGCCGTCGGCCGTGATCCGGTCGTAGCCGTCCACCCACTCGTAGGCGCCGGCGTGGCTGGACTGGTAGTCGTACTCGATCCTGTACCGGTGGCCGTCGGCCATCGGCACCGTCCAGGGCGCGGTCCGGTAGACGAGTCCGCTGTTCTCCTCATGGGCCTTGAGGGATTCCTTGCCGCCGATCACGTCGTCGACGAGCTTCCCGTTCCAGCCGGCCTGGGTGTACGGGGCGTGCAGCTGGGAGATGACGGTCCGGGGGTCGGTGGAGCCGCCCGCGTCGCCCTTGAGGAAGGGGCCCCAGCCCTGGTCGACGTCCTCGAAGTCCTCGTACACGACGGTGTTCTTCTTGGTCACCGGAGCGTTGGCGACGATCCGTACGTCATCGGCCCGCACCGTCGCGGCGCTGCCGTCGGCCGCTTCGATACGGAACGTGGTGCGGCCGTCCGCGGGGGCCGTCAAGTTCACCTTGACCCGCTGGAAGTAGGTGCCGTGCCAGTCCGAAGCGGCGACGTAGTCCTCGGCCGTGGAACGGTCCACGGCGACGGACCTGCCGCCGATCGAGAGCGTCGTGTGCCGGGTCTTCCCGGGCTGGACCTCGATCAGCGCGGAGGCGGTGTAGCGCGCGCCGGGCTTGAGGCCGGAGATGCGCTGCGCGACGGCGGCCGTGCCGCCGCCGGAGAGCTTCGCGCTGTTGCGGCCCTGGTCGTCGGTGTCACGGGCGACGGTGCCGGTCTTCGACCAGTCGTCGAGCCCGTTGTCGTTGAAGCCGGGGTCGTCGACCGCGCTGCCCTCGCCCCACTCCGGGTCGGCGGCGGCGGGTGCGTGGTCCGGGTAGAGGACGTACGGCTGTCCGGCGGTGGCCGTCAGCGTGATCTTCCCGTCGACGGGCCGGACCGTGCCGGTCTTGACCCGGCCGTTGTCGGTGAGCTTGTAGACGGTGTACGTGCCCTTGGACGGCACCGACCAGCTGCTCGTACCACCGGACTTGCTGTAGTGGTAGAGCTTCTTGCCGCCGTCCCACGGCAGCAGGTAGTCGGTGCCGCTGAGCACCTTGCGGCCGTGGTCGTAGAAGGTCCGCCTGCCGTCCTCGACCGTGCCCCGGACACTGCCGGTGAACGTGATGTCGTTGCCGTCCCAGCGGGTGATCTTCTGCTGCTGGAGGTACTTGGCGGGCAGGTTGCGCTGCCAGATGTTGTCGTAGAAGGCGTTCCAGTCGGT
Organism: Streptomyces sp. NPDC051664; assembly: GCF_044453545.1. Classification (NCBI taxonomy): domain Bacteria; kingdom Bacillati; phylum Actinomycetota; class Actinomycetes; order Kitasatosporales; family Streptomycetaceae; genus Streptomyces; species Streptomyces sp. NPDC051664. The sequence continues at coordinate 129,756 of NZ_JBITCU010000001.1, forward strand.
CTCGCCGGTCCAGCCCTCGAACTCGTCGATGGCGGTCTGGCCGAGGACCGGGTCGTTGTTCCAGACGTCCTTCTCGCTGTTGCGGATGAACCGGATGATCTGCGAGTTGAGGCCCTTGTTGGTGGCGCCGCCGTAGTCGAGGTCATTGGCCCAGTGCGACCAGAGCGAGCCGCGCTCGAACTTGTCGGCCCACTCGGTGGCGACGTTCCAGCCCTGCTTCTGCACGGACTGCAGGGTCTTGTCGGCGATCCAGCCGTGCGTGTAATAGACGTCGATGTAGAGCAGGCTGAGGTTGGGGTCGGTCTCGTCGCGCAGCTGCTGGAAGCGGCGGGCCAGGTTGCCGCTGTTGATGTCGCTCCGCTGGTCGATGTAGTAGCTCTGACCGAGCCAGTTCCAGCCGGGCTTCGTCCTGTCGACGAGCTTCTCGTCGAAGGCGTGGGCATCCGCGTACGCCTCGGTGGCGTTGACGTGCACGCCGAAGGTGGCACCCCACTTCTTGCCGTCCTTCAGCAGCGTGTTGAGGTCCTTCAGCCCGCCGGCGCGCTTGTTGTAGTTACCGCCGTAGTCGGGGTGGGCGGAGTCGTGGCCCTCGGAGGCGTAGCCCTTGAGCAACGCCAGCTGACCGAGGCCGTCGGTGGCGAGCGAGACCCGCTTGACGTCGTCGAGGGTGCGCAGGAACGGGTGGGTGGCCTGGCTGGCGAAGTTGAACGGGATGTGGGTGATCACCCGGTTCGCGGTGTCGTCGCTGCCGGGCGCGGTGACGCCGATGGTGCGGAACGCGACGGCGCCGTCCTGCCAGTCGACGGTCTTGTCGCCGTTGGCGTCGGGGGTGACGACGACCTTGGCCCAGGGCAGGTTCGCGCCGCTCTCCGGCTTCGGTGCGCCGTCGCCGCGGTAGGTCCACTGCCCGGACCAGACGCCGACCCGGACGGTGCCGTCGTCGGCCTTGCGGGCCTGGTGCCAGAACCGGGCGTCATCGCCCCCGGTGGCGCCGGACGGCTTGTCGTACGAGGAGTTGGACTCGACGGCCGCGGCGAGCGAGCCGGTGTTGACGATCGCGTACGAGGCGCCGACCGGCGCCTTGTCGGCCGCGGTGTCCCCGGTGACCCGGTCGAAGACGTCGGCGGTCTTCGTCGAGTCCGGGTCGAGGCGGGTGAACGCGGTGGCGGCGCCGGTGTCCGCGGAGCCGACGGAGACCAGGTCGTGGCCGGGGATGTCGATGGTGCCGACCCGGAACGTCTCGGTGTCACGGACGGCCGTCACCTTGAAGGTGGTGGTGCGTCCGGAGACCGAGAGCGAGGCGTCGATCTCGACGCCGGGCAGGTCGGGGAAGGTGAGCGTGTACCGCGCGGTCGTGGCGGTGACCTCGGGCGCACCCTTCGGCTGCACCGCGTGCGCGGCACCGTTGAGGGTGACGGCGGTGACCGGCTGTGTACTGCCGAGCAGTTGGTTGCCGCTGGCCCGGTCGGTGTACGAAAGGACGCGCGGGAAGTCGTCGGCGACAGCGACCGAGAGCTGCGGGGATCCGATGACGGCGGCGTCCGCGGGGACGGCCGTGCCGGCTGCGGCGGGGGGCGGGGTGGCGGCTGCGGCGGGGAGTGCGGTCCCCACGAGCGCCAGGACGGCGGCTGAGGCGGCGGCGACAGCGCCCGCCGAAGTGAATCTTCGCGACATGTGCCCTGAGTAGTCCCCATGTCGGGACACCGTCAACGACGTGGGGCCCCGATGTGCGTGCCAGTCCAACAACCGCGATGCGTAAGTCCAAGTGGCCGGTGTACGGGCCGAGACGGGTGCGGTGTTCACTTCCTGATCACGCAGTCAGGACCCACCCCGCAACCGCCCGCCAATTACCGTTCACACGCGACGAGTTGTGAAGAATTCTCATTCTTGAGAGCGCTCTCAGTCACAACCCTTGACGCTGATGGCGGCCGTCGCAAGAGTGGTGCGCACCGCGGACGCCCCTTGTTCCACCTCCCCGCACGATCGTTCCCGTCCGCGGCCCCCACACCTCAGGAGTCCCCCCGTGATCTCGCGCAGACTGTTCCTGACGGGCGCCGCCGCCACCGCGACCGCGCTCACCTACCCCGCATGGGGAAGCGTCCTCAGCCCGCATGCGTCGGCGGCCGCCGCCACCTGCGAACTGGCCCTGGAGAACCGCTCGCTGCCCGGCACGGTCCACGCCTACGTCACCGGCCATGAGCAGGGCACCGACCGCTGGATGCTGCTGCGGGCCGACGGCAGCGTCTACCGCCCCGACTCCCCCGCCGCACCGCAGACCCCGCTGCCGGTCGACTGCGCCATCCCGCTGAAGCCGGCCGGCGCCGGACCCGTGGTGCTGACGCTTCCTCAGATGTACGGCGCCCGCGTCTACTTCGTACGCAACGACAAGCTGGACTTCTTCCTGAACCCCGGCCCCGCGCTGGTCGAGCCGGCGTTCGCGACGTCCGCCGACCCGAACTACGGGCGGACCTGGTCGTTCTGCGAGTTCACCTTCAACCCGCAGCAGCTGTACGCGAACATCAGCTACGTCGATCTGGTCACCGCGCTGCCGATCGGCCTGACGCTGGCGGGCGACACGACGCACACGGTCGCGCCGCTTCCGAACGGCGCCGTGCAACGGATCGCCGACGCCCTGACCGCCCAGGCGGCGGCCGACGGACAACCGTGGGACGAGCTGGTGACCCGCGGCACGGACGGCAGCGTGCTGCGGGTGATCTCGCCGCAGAACCTGATGGCACCGTATTTCGACCGGCCGGACCAGATGCCGTTCCGGGACCTGTTCACCGCACAGGTCGACCAGGTCTGGGAGAAGTACCGGGGTACGGATCTGCGGATCGATCTCCAGGGCGGTCGGGGCGTACGGGCCGGCCGGGTCGTCGGCGACATCCTGACCTTCGACGGCGGCCACACCTTCACCAAGCCGGCGTCGAAGGACATCTTCACCTGCAACCACGGACCGTTCACCAACAACCCCGGCGACTCCGACGACAAGAAGGCGCTGCTGGCGCGACTGGCGGCGGGCTTCAACCGGTCCCTCATGCTCTCGCACCCCGACCAGCCGAACGGCACGACGGTGGCGGACTACTACCAGGGCGCGGTGACGAACCACTGGTCGCGCGTGGTGCACGCGAACACCCCGATCGGGTACGCGTTCCCGTACGACGACGTGCGTCCCGAGGGTGAGCCGGACGTCTCCGGGGCCGCGAACGACGGCAACCCGCGGCGGTTCACGGTGAGCGTGGGCTCCTGAGCCCACGGAGCAGAACGGAGAAGAACAGCCAGGTGCCCCCGCCCGAGACCTTCCGGGCGGGGGCACCTGCGAGTACCGGCTCAGCAGCCGCCGCAGTTGTAGTACAGGACGTCCCAGTGGTTGCCCTCGTCCGCGTAGATGTTGCCGGAGCCGGACTGGTACTGGGGAGCGCCGTCACCACGGAGCCCTATGTAGCTGAAGACGCCGTGGATGTAGTTGGTGAGGCAGGTGGACTTGCCGTAGTCGAGCTTGTAGCCGTTCCAGTGCGAGTACGTACCGCTGGCGTGCCCGGTCTCGGTGCCACCGGTGATGTTGAGCGCGCAGCCGGTGGCGCTCTTCAGGGTCTGGGCCCCCTGGGCGGTGGCGAGGTTGAGCTGATCGAAGGACGTGCAGGTGGCGTTGTTCCGGTTCGAGCAGCCGCCGGAGGACGACCAGGTGATACCGGACGAGCTGAACCGGGAGGTGGCCTGTGCGTGCGTGAGCTTGGTGACGGCGTGGGCCTCGGTGGCGCCGCTGCCGAGAACGCCGACACCGGGGACGAACAGGGCACCGAGGACGAGGGCGAGGGCGGTCAGGACGGGGCGCAGTGTCATACGGGACACCATGGGGGACTCCTCCTGCTCATGACAACAAGGGCAGGGAGATAGTGCCCGAGTTCTACGCGCGTCCGCCAGAGGGCATCGGGTGCCGATGAGGCGAACGCCATCACCCCTGTGGACGCGCCACCGAAAACAGTCGGGCCCAGATGTTGAACTTTGAACTAGGTCCGGCTACAGTCGATGTCGTTGAAGGTTAAACAATGACCTCGACCCCCGCTCGATCAAGTCCCCCGAGGAGGAGCCATGGCTCTGTTCAACCGCAAGTCCGCCGCCGCCCCGTCCGCCACCGCCACCGCCGTGGACCCGGCCCTGACCGCGCTGACCGGCACGTACACGATCGACCCGTCGCACAGCAGCATCGGCTTCACCGTGCGTCACGCCATGGTCACCAACGTCCGCGGCTCCTTCGGCGACCACGAGGGCACGCTGACGCTGAACGGCGCCGACCCGCACCACTCCACCGCTTCCATCGACGTCAAGATCGCCAGCGTCGACACCGGCATCGCCGACCGCGACGGCCACCTGGTCAGCGGCGACTTCTTCGACGCCGAGAAGTTCCCGCGCATGACGTTCCGCTCCACCCACGCCGAGCAGCTCGGCGGCGACCAGTACCGCATCACCGGTGACCTCACCATCAAGGACATCACCCGTCCGCTCGCCATCGACCTGGAGTTCAACGGCTCCGCCACCGACCCCTACGGCAACGAGCGTGTCGGCTTCGAGGGCAGCGCGGAAATCCTCCGCTCCGACTGGGGCCTGACCTGGAACGCGGCGCTGGAGACCGGCGGTGTGATGGTCAGCGACAAGGTCAAGCTGAACTTCGACATCTCCGCGATCAAGGCCGCCGCCGCGCAAGCCTGATCCCCGGAAGCACTCCGACCCGAGCGCGCCCGTCTTCCACTCCCCCGCCGGGGAGGAAGGCGGGCGCTCGGCATTACCTTCCGTCACGGTTCCAGTGCTTTCCCGGGCGAGGAGCAATAGGGTCTGCGGCGTGGCCGAGCCGTCCTACCTACGCGAAACCCGGGTGTCCTACGACACCGTTGCCGCCGACTACGCCGAGCTCGTACCTCCCGCATTCGAGGCCGATCTGCTGGGGCGCTCGATGCTGGGCGCATTCGCCGAACTCGTACAGGGAGCCGGCGGCGGCCCGGTCGCCGACGTGGGTTGCGGACCCGGCCACGTGACAGCGCATCTCCGCTCCCTCGGCCTGGCGGCATTCGGTGTGGATCTGTCTCCGCGGATGGTCGAAGTGGCCCGGCGGGACCACCCGGGTCTGCGGTTCGACGTCGGAACGATGACAGCCCTGCAGTCGGCGCACGGCGAACTCGGCGGCATCGTCGCCTGGTACTCCATCATCCACACGCCGCCAAAGGTGCTGCCGACGGTCTTCGCAGAATTCCACCGGGTACTGACCCCTGGCGGCCACCTGCTGCTCGGCTTCCACGTCGGCGACGAACGACGGCGCAAGGAGAAGGGGTACGGCGGCCACGCGATGAGCCTCGACGTCCACCTGTTGCCGCCCGACCGCATCGCCGAGTCGGCGACCCGAGCCGGGCTCGTGGTGGACGCCACGCTGATCCGTGAGTCGGAAAGCGCGCCCATTCCGCAAGCCTGCCTTCTGGTGCGCAAACCGAGGAATTCATAACCGTCGGACGACAGCGGCACGAGTCGGTCAGGTCACGCGTCACGGCATCAATTCCTCGGTGTGCCGGCATTTTTCCAAGACGCCCCGGGAGCCGGTTGGAAATGCGCGGAGCCGTCGCTCCGCTCGACATGCGGACAACCCCGGTTCTGCGCACTCCGCACTCCGGACACGCGCGCCTCACAGGCATTTGACGAACAGTCAGTTCGCGATGCAGGCACCTTGCGTCGCATCGCACCCCTTTCCAACTCTTCGAAAGTTTCGACACTTCACCGACTCAAGTCTGATCCTGCAAGGCTTCTTGACACCCAGTAACCAGCCCGTTTACCGTCACCGCCACAGCGTGCGTGGATCATTGTGATGGAGGGGACGCAATCCATGGCCCGAAAGTTTTCGATCGCCGGCCTGACCGTAACAGTGGCTCTCGCGGCCACAGTGGCGACGGCCTCTGCTGTAGGAGCCGTGGGTACGGAGGGCGCCCACAAGGCACCGGGCCTGTCCGTTGACGCAAAACCGCAGCAATTGAACAACCACTGGGTGAATACCTGGACGTCGATGCCGCAGTTGACCGAGCCCGCCAATATGCCGCCCGCGCCGTTCACGCAGGACAATCTGGTCCTCGCCGACAGCACCCTGCGGCAGACCGTCCGCATGGCGGTCGGGGGACGGCAGATGCGACTGCGCTTCTCCAACGCGTTCGGGGGTGCGGCACTGCCCATCACCGCGGTCTCGGTCGCGCTTCCCGCCGGCGGGCGGGCCGGCGACAGTGCGATTCAGTCGGAGACCTCCCGGAAGGTGACCTTCCACGGCCGGTCGTCGGCGGTCGTTCCGGTCGGGTCGGAGATCGTCTCCGACCCGCTGGACTTCGAGCTGGAGCCCGGGTCCAACCTTTCCGTGACCATGTACCTGGCCGAGGGCCAGGCGTCCAACTCCATCACCTCGCACCCCGGTTCCCGGACCACGTCATTCATGCAGGCCGGCAACCACGTCGGGGACACGGACCTGGCCGGGGCGGCATCGACCGCTCACTGGTACTTCCTGAGCGGTGTCGAGGTGTGGTCCAGAGACACCACTGCGGCAGCTGTCATGCTGGGCGACTCGCTGACCGACGGCCGGGGCTCCATCACCGATATGAACAACCGCTGGCCGGACCAGCTGCAGGACAGGTTGCGGTCGCACCGGGACACCGCCGACACCGCGATCCTCAATCAGGCGGCCGGCGGCAACCGGGTACTGAACGACGGCCTGGGCCCCAACGCCCTGTCACGGGTGGACCGTGACGTACTGGCACAGAGCGGAGTCGAGTGGCTGCTCGTCTTCGAAGGCATCAACGACATCGGCACGGCCGATGCCTCGGAAGCCGCCCAGAAGCAGGTGGCGGACGATCTGATCGCGGCCTACGACCAGATCATCGTCCGGGCGCACACGCACGGGATCCGGGTGTACGGGGCAACACTGACACCCTTCGGTGGCAACACGCCGTACGACGACACGGACGGATACCGGGAGCAGGCCCGGCAGACGGTCAACAAGTGGATTCGCACCAGCGGCCGGTTCGACAGCGTGATCGACTTCGATCGCGCGGCGCGTGACCCGCAGAAGCCGGGACAACTCCTGCCGACGTACGACGACGGCGACCATCTGCACCTGAACCCGACCGGCTACCAGGCCCTGGCCGACGCCGTTCCGTCCCGGCTGTTCCGGCAGGAGCCGCTTCCGCAGGGCTTCGGCTTCAACTAGGGCCGAGCCGGTTCCGGCCCGACGCCAACAGCCGCACCACACATCCGTGGTGCGGCTGTTGGCGTCGGGTTTTCCGGGCGACGAAAAGCCGGAAGCGCGGGCGACCACTGGACGGGCCGTCAGTCCGGGCGATACCCTGCATACACGAAGATCAGAAAGGAAGACACACCTTCTATGGCTAACTTATCAGCTATCGAGCAGGGGCGCAAGCCATCGCGACCCGTGCTGCAGCCCACGTAAACCAGCCGCCAACTTTCCGGCCACGTGGCGATGTTGCCCCCACTGCGTCCCCAACTCCACCTGAAGGGTTACCTCATGGCCTCCGATACGATCACCGCGACAGCCTCTGGCAGCTGGAAGCTCGGTGACCTGACCGTCAACCGGATCGGATTCGGCGCGATGCGCCTGACGCAGATCGGCAAGGCGTTCAGCGCCGACAGTCCGTCCAGCGATCGCAGCCGGTCGATAGCCGTGCTGCGCCGCGCGATCGACCTCGGCGTGAACCACATCGACACCGCCGCGTTCTACTTCTCGCCGCTGCGCTCAGCCAACGAGCTGATCAACCGGGCGCTGGCGCCGTATCCCGAAGATCTCGTCATCACCACCAAGGTCGGTCCGGTGCGGGACGCTGCAGGCGCGTGGCGGACGCCGGCGAGGCCCGACGAACTGCGAGGCCAGGTCGAGGAGAACCTGCGCCAGCTGGGCCGCGACTATCTCGACGTGGTGAACCTACGCGTGATGGGCCAGGAGTCCATTTCCGAGCACTTCGGCGCGCTGGCCGAGCTGCGCGAAGCGGGGTTGGTCCGCCACCTCGGAGTCTCCGGTGTCACACCGGAACACCTCGCCGAGGCACAGGCCATCGCCCCGGTGGTCTGTGTGCAGAACCGGTACGGCATCGACGCGCACAGCGCGGACGACGACGATCTCCTGCGGGCCTGCGGCGAGATGGGCGTCGCTTTCGTGCCGTTCTTCGCGATCGCCGGCGCGGGACGCGAGCAGGGCGCGAACGCCGCGGGCGACGACGAGCTGCTCGCCGTCGCCCGCGCACACGGAGCCACGGTCGCGCAGGTCCGACTGGCCTGGACGCTGCACCAGGGCCCGCACGTCCTGGCCATACCGGGCACCGGCGATCCGGACCACCTGACCGCCAACGTGGCAGCCGGAGCGCTGCGGCTCTCGCGGGACGAACTGGCAGGGCTGACCAGGAACCGTTGACCCCATTGGGCTCTCTGGAGTCGCTGGTTGTACGAACACGGTGTGGTCTGGCATTGCGCACCGCGATGAGAAGCGGGCGCCGGCTGGCGCAGCCCGTGCTGAGACGCCGGGACGGCTCCTGTCCGTGTACACCGAGAAACGGAGAACTCAATGCCGCACAACGAGGGTCAGCGCGTGGAGTACCTGGACCAGGAGAACAAGAAGTGTCAGGGCGAGATCACCAAGGTCAGCGGCAGCGGACCGGCGACCACCTACACCATCAAGAACGAGAAGACGCACCGTGACGACAAGGTCCGGGAAATGCAGATCGAGCAGGATCTGTAACAACACCTGCCCCCGCTGATGCGCTGCCCGGACCCGCCTACGCCGGGTCCGGGCAGGCCGCTGATCCTGGGAAAGTACGAGGGCGTCCGCACCCGCGTGAAGCGGCTGTGCGGTCGCCCTCGTCGCTGAGCACAGGGACCTGCCGGTGCGCAGCTTCAGCTCTCAGAAGCCGCCGCCACCGAAGTCGCCGCCCCCACCGAAATCGCCACCGCCGCCGAATCCTCCGCCGTCGCCCCCGCCGCCGAAGTCGGACGGGTCGAAGTCGGAGCCGGAGTAGTCGCCACCCGAGTAGTCGCCGCTGCCGAAGTCGCCACCGCCGTAGTCCGCCGCGTAGGCCGGGGACGAGAGCATCGAGCCGAGCAGCGTGCCCACCAGCAGGCCGGGGAGCAGGCCGCCGCCGAAGTAGCCGCCCGCCCAGGGACCGTACGCCGGGCCTGCCTCCCAGTACGGGCGGCGACGGCCGTCACCCGTGTCGACGGTGCGGCTCAGCGGGTCCTCGCCGTCGCGCAGCCGGATCTCGTCCACGCCGCAGACCGGGACCTCGCGCGGTGCGCCGCCGGACGGCGTCCACAGGGCATCGGCCACCGAAGGGCCGTGGCGCGGGTCGAAGAAGCACGGTGGGCGGCGGTCCGGGAGGGGGCTGCCTGTGCGGCGGGCTTCCAGGACGGCCAGGGAGAAGCGGCCGTCCTCCAGGGCCTGGGTGACCCCGCGCACGTCGGACGGGTGCTGGGCCTTGTCCATACGGGACTTCGCGCTCTCGTACGAGTCGAGTGCCCGCTCGTAGTCGGCGCGCATCGCGTCGTCGGCGCCGGTTTCCGCCGGGTGGAAGTCGAGGCGGTCGAGGGTCTCGCCGTATGCGGTGATGTCCTCGTCCACGACGACCCGCAGCTTGTCGAGCGCCGCCCGTTCCTCCTCCGCCTTGCGGCGGCGGTTGCGGCGGACGATCGCGTACGCGGTCCCACCGCCGATCACGGCGAGCGCGCCGACCGTGATCAGTGCGGTAACGCCGGATCCCGTGTCGTTCGAGCCGCCGCTCCAGGAGGCGGGGGCGTGGCCGCGTGCCTGGGCGACGGCCTGGTCGACGAAGGTGCTGAGCTGGGTGGTGGCGTCCGTGGCGGTGCCGGGGGCCTGCAGCGCCGCGGAGAGGTTCTGGCGGGCCGTGACGGACATGACCGACCGGTCCGCGCCCAGCCTGAACGTGTCGCCGAGGCGGATTCCGTACACGCCGGTGATCCCGGTGTCGTTACGCAGCGTCCGCAACACCGTGGCCTCGGGGAACGCGGAGGTCCGCGGCAGCACAGCCACGAAGACCGGCTTGTCCGCGTCCTTGATCTTCTTGGTCAGGGCGTCGGCCTGGCTCGCGGACAGCTGGTCCGCCACTGCCGGATCGACGTACACCGGGCCCTGGCGCAGGGCCCGGGCCACATCGTTGATCGTCGTGGCGCTCGGCGCAGCCGGGGACATGGCGAGCATGGCTGCCGACAGCATCAGCAGCAGGCCGGCCAGCAGGGTCGGGAACAGCCTGTTCCGCATATATCGACGCTAACCCAGGTGGGCGACAATTGCTCCGCCCACCTGGGTCAGCCCCGTCTCTGTTACCGCTGTGCGGCCCGGTACGCCGTCCTCAGCTGGGCCACCGCCCCGGTCAGATCACCGGTGAGCAGCAGATGGTCCGCGTCGGCGAACGGCTTGGACACCGCCGCGGTCGGCTTCCCGCCGATCTTCTGCTGCACCAGCAGGCGGGCCTGGTCGACGATCGCCTTGCCGGCCTCGGACTTCCCCAGCCCGGCCTTTTCCGCGAGCTGTGCGGCGACAGCGAGCGCGCCCAGGGTCAGTTCGCCGCCCGTCGGGGCCTTCTTCAGCGTGGTCAGGCCCCAGCCGTACGGGAACTGCGGGTCGTACGTCGCGTCGCCGACGTTGATCGGCAGCTGCGACTCGGACTTCGGCCAGGTGACCGGCAGCTGTCCGGTGAAGGCACGCTTCCCGTACAGCACGTCGGCCACTCCGTCGCCCTCGGTGCCCGGCAGCCAGGACGCGACGAGTCCGTCGATGTCACCGAGCCGGTCGCCGATGAGCTGCGGGCGGCCGGAGACCACCAGGACCGCGCACTTCATCGCGGCGCAGACCTTGTCGATCGCGGCCTTGTCGGCGGCGGTCAGCTCCAGGTCGTTGCCGTTGCCGACGTCACCGATGCCTTCGGCGTACGGGGTCTCGCCGACCACGACCACACCCACGTCGTAGCCGTCCGTGGATGCCGAAGCGTCCTTGGAGTAGGTGACCGAGGCCGCGTCCGTGGCGTCCTTCTTCATGGCCTCCAGGATCGTCGTACCCGTGGTGATCCTGCCCGAAGAGCCCTGCCAGCTGACGGTCCAGCCGCCGGCCTGGTTGCCGATGTTGTCGGCGTTGGACCCGGCGACGTACACCTTCTGGGATGCCTTGAGCGGCAGCACTCCGCCGTCGTTCTTGAGCAGGACCTGCGACTTGGCCGCTGCCTCGCGGGCCACCGCGCGGTGTCCGGCCGAGCCGACCTGGTCGATGTCGGCCGTGTCCGCGTACGGCTTCTCGAAGAGGCCGAGCCGGAACTTCTGGGTCAGGATGCGGGTGACCGCGTCGTCGATCCGGGCCTGGCTGATCCGGCCCGCGGTGACCTCGTCCTGGAGCGTCTTCGTGAAGTCCTGGTACGCCGTCGGGACCATGATCATGTCGAGTCCGGCGTTGATGGACGTACGGACGTCGCTGGCGTAGTCGCCAGGGATCTGGTCGATGGCCTGCCAGTCACTGATGACGAAGCCCTCGAAGCCCATCCGGTCCTTGAGCACGCCGTTGATCATCTCGGCGTCGGCGTGCATCTTCACCGGACCCTGGTCGTCGCCGATGATGTCGAGCGAGGAGTACGACGGCATGACCGTGCCGACTCCGCGCTTGACGGCCTCCTCGAACGGGGCGAGGTGCACGGCTTCGAGCTCCTGCCGGGTGACCTTCGTGACGCCCTGGTCGATGGTGTACGAACCGGTGGTGGACGAGCCGAACTCCGTACCGCCGTCGCCGACGTAGTGCTTGGCGGTGGCCAGGACCTTGTCGTTGCGGTGCAGGTCCTTGCCGGACGCGCTGCCCTGCATGCCCTGGATGACCGTCTCCATGGACTCGACAAGTGCCGGGTCCTCACCGTACGACTCGTAGGAGCGGCCCCAGCGCTCGTCGCGGGTGACGCAGAGGCAGGGTGCGAAGTCCCACGGGATGCCCGTCGCGCGGACCTCGTCGGCGGTGACCGCGCCGGTCCTCTCGGCGAGCTTCGGGTCGCGGCCGGCACCGATGCCGATGTTGTGCGGCATGATCGTGGAGCCGATGACGTTGTTGTGCCCGTGCACCGCGTCCACGCCGTAGATCAGCGGGATCTGGAAGCGGGTCGCCTGCGCCCGGAGTTGGTAGGCGTCGACCATCTTCGCCCACGCCTCGGGTGTGTTCGGCGTCGGGACGGAGCCGCCGCCGGAGAGAAGCGAGCCGAGGTCGTACGTGGCGATGTCACCCTGCGACTTCAGTGCGTTGCGCTCGGCCTGCGTCATCTGGCCGGCCTTCTCGGCCGGCGACATCCGGGAGAGGAGGTCGGCGACGCGCTTCTTCACCGGGAGCTTCGGGTCGAGGTACGGCAGCCCATGGGCGTCGATGACGACCTGCGGGTTCTCCTTGGGCGGTTTGGCGCCGGTGACGGTGAGTTCGAGCGGGATCGTCTCCGCGGACTCGGCTGCGCCGTCCTTCCTGGTGGCCACCGAGATCCGGTGCGAGGTCCCGGACGCGGTGCCTGCCGGGAAGGTGTACGTGCCGGTGACCGGCGTGTAGTCCTTGCCGGCCTCGGCGCTGCCGCCCTTGGTCTCGTACGCGACGGTGACGGGTTCCTCGATCGGTACGGAGCCGGTGGTGGCGACGGAGACATCGATGTCCGCCGTGCCGCCCTCCTTCACCGTACGGACCGCCGCGTCCGTGACGACGCTCGCCTTCAGGGCCGCGTCGGCCTTCCCGTACAGCTCCACACCGTCCATGGCGAACGAGCCGGGGGCCCCGGTCGGCAGCGTGACGGCGTAGCCCCACATCTCGTCGAGGCCGAGGACCTGGTCGATGCCGCCGACGGGCTGGTAGTCGGTGCGGTACGTGAAGTCGGTGAACGGGATCTCGACCTGGTGCCAGCCTTCCCAGTCGTCGGTGAACGACGTGGTCCACAGCTCGGACGCCTCGCCGTTGGCGCCGCCGTCCTTGATCTCGAAGTTGATCCTCTTGCCCGAACCGGGCGGCAGCGGTGCGGTGTTCTGGCCGTACCACCAGAAGCGGATGCCCTTGTGGGCCGACCAGTCGTGGGCGGGCTGGTCGGCGGCGAAGTCGTGGCTGAGGCCGCCGTAACCGCTGATGTTGTACGTACCTTCGAGGACCTTGGCGCCCTCGGGGGCGTCGGCGCGGTCCTTCAGGGCCAGGGTGGGCGGGTCGTCGGAGTCGCCGCCCCAGGTGAAGATGCCGTCGGCGGGCTGGTTGGCGAACGGGACCTCGCCCTCGAAGCGGTCGACGAGGACGGGCGCCGGGTCGTCCGCCGTCGCCGCAGTGGCACTCGGGACGGCTCCGGCGAGCAGCCCGGCGAGGACGGTGACGGCGGCCAGCGCGGCCGTCGTCGGTCTGGCCCGGCGGCGGGCGCGGTGGGTGCGTGGTGGCATTGCGGCTCCTTCGGACACTGAAAAAGTGCTTCTGCTACGTCTTCTGCTCGACTCGCATCCAGTCGGTCTCCGCCCTCACACCGCCCTGCGCGATGCGGTCGACGCGGGGCTGCGGGAGGCATCGGCAGGGCTGGGAGACCTGGTTGTTGCCGCAGTTACGCGCCGCGGGTGAGGCGGATCGTGTCGCGGTACCACTTGGCGCTGTCCTTGAGCGTCCGCTCCTGGGTGTCGTAGTCGACGCGGACGATGCCGAACCGCTTGTCGTAGCCGTAGGACCACTCGAAGTTGTCCATCAGCGACCAGGCGAAGTAGCCGCGGACATCGGCTCCTTCGGCGCGGGCCGCAGCGACGGCGGCGATGTGGTCGGCGAGGTAGGTGGTGCGGTCGGCGTCATGGATCTCGCCGTCCTCGGAGACGGTGTCGTCGAACGCGGCGCCGTTCTCGGTGATGACGGTCGGGATGCCGTAGTCCTTCTGCAGCCGCACCAGCAGGTCGGTGAGGGCGGTGGGGGTGATCTCCCAGTCCATGGCGGTACGCGGCAGGTCACGCTCGATGCCGCGGGTGACCGGCAGGCCGTCGGCGTCCACCGGGGACCCCTCCTCCGTGACGCCGGAGAAGAGCGTGCCGCGGTAGAAGTTGACGCCGAGGACGTCGAGCGGGGTGGAGATTATCTCCAGGTCGCCGTCCTGGACCGGGAGTTCGACGTTCTGCAGGGCGAGGTCGGCGATGACGTCCTCGGGGTAGACGCCCTTGGCCACCGGGTCCAGGTAGAGGCGGCGGCCGAGCCCGTCGGCGCGCCGGCAGGCCTCGGCGTCCTCGTGGCTGTCGGTCTCGGGGGTGGCGGTGCCGAGGTTGAGCGTGATGCCCAGTTCCAGGTCGTTGCCGCGGGCGGCGGCGGTCTCGCGGATGTGCCGGGAGGCGAGCCCGTGGCCGAGCAGCAAATGGTGGACCGCGTGGATCGCCTCGCCGAAGTTCGTACGGCCGGGGGCCTGGTTGCCGTACGCGTACCCGAGCATGGCCGAGCACCAGGGCTCGTTGAGCGTGGTCCAGTGCTTGACCCGGTCGCCGAGCGCGTCGTAGGCGAGGGCGGCGTACTCGGCGAACCGGTACGCGGTGTCGCGGGCCGGCCAGCCGCCCGCGTCCTCCAGCTCCTGCGGCAGATCCCAGTGGTAGAGGGTGATCCAGGGGGTGACGCCCTTGGACTCCAGCTCGTCGATCAGCCGCTTGTAGAAGTCGAGGCCCTTGGCGTTGGCCGGGCCGCGGCCGCCGGGCTGGATGCGCGGCCAGGCGAGCGAGAAGCGGTACGTGTCGACGCCCAGGTCCGCGATCAGCCGCACGTCCTCGGGCATCCGGTGGTAGTGGTCACAGGCCACATCGCCGTTCTCGCCGCGGACGACCATGCCCGGCACCCTGCAGTACGTGTCCCAGATCGACGGGGTTCTGCCGTCCTCGGCGGCCGCTCCCTCGATCTGGTAGGCGGCGGTGGCGACGCCCCAGCGGAAGTCGGCGGGCAGACCGGTAACGGGCTCGGCGGCGATCTCGCGAGCGTATCCCTGAGGGATGACGAGGTTCATGGTTCTCCTGTGGTGTGCGTGGGGTCTCTACGAGCGGGGGGCGGCGGTCGCCGGGGCCGGCTGGTGCAGCCAGCAGGCCACCGTGCGGGAGCCGTCCCCTTCCGGCCGGTCGAGCACCGGCACGTGGGTGGCGCACGGCTCGAGTGCCTTGCCGCAGCGGGGATGGAAGGCGCAGCCGGCCGGCATCGCGGACAGATGCGGGGGCGAGCCGGGGATGCCGGTGAGTTCTCGGCGGGGACCGTGCAGAGCCGGGAAGGAGTGCAGCAGGCCGTCGCTGTAGGGGTGGCGGGGGTCCTGGTAGATGTCGGAGGCACCGGCCTCCTCGACGATCCGGCCGCCGTACATGATCGCGATCCGGTCCGAGAACTCGATCAGCAGCGAGATGTCGTGCGTGATGAAGACGACCGAGAAGCCCAGCTCCTCGCGGAGCTTGACCAGTTGGCGCAGGATCTGGCGCTGCATGACGACGTCCAGGGCCGTCGTGGGCTCGTCCATGATGACGATCTCGGGCTCCAGCGCAAGCGCCATCGCGATCATCACGCGCTGGCGCATGCCGCCGGAGAGCTGGTGGGGGTAGGCGGAGAGCCGGTCCGCGGAGATGCCGACCAGCGTCAGCAGCTCCTTCGCGCGTGCGGTGCGTTCGGCCCGGTTCATCTCCGGTCGGTGTGCCTTGAGCACGTCGGTGAGCTGACTGCGGACCGTGTGCACCGGGTTGAGCGAGTTCATCGCTCCCTGGAAGACGATCGACAACTCCTGCCAGCGGAAGGCGCGGAGCTCGGGGGCGGTCAGGGTCAGCAGGTCGAGCGCTTCGCCGTCGCGCCGGTGGTAGTGGACCTCGCCGCCGGTGATCACTCCGGGCGGCGAGAGGAGGCGGGTGACGGCGTACGCCAGGGTGGACTTGCCGGAGCCCGACTCGCCTGCCAGGCCGAGGACCTCGCCGCGGTGCAGGGTGAGGTCGATGTCGCGCAGCGCGTGCACGGCGGCGTCCCCGGTGCCGTAGTCCACGTTCAGGCCGCTGATGGTGAGGACGGGCTCGCTCATGAGCGGGTCTCCTTCTCCGTGGTACCGGTCCGTGCCACGGGGGTGAAGCCGACCCGCATCCGGACCTTCCGGGACGCGCCCGTCTCCGTGCGCAGCCGCGGGTTGACGAACTCGTCGATGCCGAAGTTGATCAGGGCGAGCGACATGCCGAGCAGGGCGATGCAGAGTCCGGCCGGGACGAACCACCACCACGCACCCTGGGCCAGTGCCTGGTTGGACTGCGCCCAGAACAGGACGGTCCCCCAGTTCCAGTTGGAGATGTCGGCGACGCCGATGAAGGCGAGGGTGATCTCGGACAGGATCGCGAAGATCACCGTGCCGACGAAACCGGACGCGATGACGGCCGTCAGGTTCGGCAGGACCTCGAAGAGGATGATCCGCCAGGTGGACTCGCCGGTGGCGCGGGCCGCTTCGACGTAGTCCCTGCGGCGCAGCGACAGCGTCTGGGCGCGCAGGACGCGCGCGCCCCAGGCCCAGGAGGTGAGGGCGATGACGGTGGCGATCAGGAGGTCGCCGGTGTCGGAGACGAGACTGGCGATGATGATGATCAGCGGCAGCCCCGGAATGACCAGGAAGACGTTGGAGAGCACCGAGAGCAGCTCGTCGGCGGTGCCGCCGAGGAAGCCGGCGCTGACCCCGATCAGTACGGACAGGATCGTCGCGAAGATCCCGGCGACGAAACCGACGACCAGGACGCCGCGGGTGCCGACGAGGATCTGCGAGAGCACGTCCTGTCCGGTCTGTGTGGTGCCGAACCAGTGCGCTCCGGAAGGCGGTTGGAGCAGTGCATTACTCATGCTGTCGGGGTCGTAGGGGGCGATCCACGGCCCGATGACGGCGACCACGACGAAGAAGAGCAGGATCCCGAGGCCGACGACGGTCTTGCGGCCGCGCAGGAAGCGGAGCCTGCGCTTGCTCGGCGCCGGGGTCTCGGTCGCGTCGAGTACGGCGACCTCGGCAGCGGTGACGGCCATGTCCTAGGCCTCCCTTCGGGTACGGGGGTCGAGGACCATGTAGATCACGTCGGCGAGGAGATTCGCCGCGAGGACGGAGAGCGTGATGATCAGGAAGATGCCCTGCATCAGGGGGTAGTCCTTGGCAGCCACACCCTGGAAGAGCTGGTAGCCGATGCCCGGGTAGGAGAAGACCATCTCCACCAGCAGCGTGCCACCGACGATGAAGCCCAGGGAGAGGGCGAAGCCGGAGATGTTGGGCAGGATCGCGTTGCGTGCCGCGTATCCGAACATCACCCGCCGCTCGGAGAGCCCCTTGGCCTGGGCGACCATGACGTAGTCCTCGCTGGACACCGTCACCATCATGTTCCGCATGCCCAGGATCCAGCCGGCCATTGCGCTGAGCACGATCGTCAGGCCCGGCAGCGCGGCGTGGTAGAGCGCGCTGGAGACGAACGGCCAGTCGAAGGCCGGCACCAGGGCGTTGTCGTATCCGCCCGCGGCCGGGAAGAGCGGCCACTTCACGGCGAACAGCGCGATCGCGATGAGTCCCAGCCAGAAGTACGGAATGGCGGAGATGAACGTGGTCACGGGCAGCAGGCTGTCCATCCAGGAGCCGCGCCGCCAGCCGGTGAAGACGCCGATGCCGGTGCCGAGCGCGAAGCTGATCAGGGTGGTGACACCGACGAGCGCCAGCGTCCACGGCAGCGACTGACTGATCACCTCGCTGACCGGCGTCGGAAAGAAGGTGAAGGACAGCCCGAGGTCGCCGTCGAGCAGATGTGACCAGTAGTCGGTGTACTGCTCCCAGAGCGACATGTGTTTGTCGAGACCGAAGAGCGCCGTGAGCGAGGCGATGGCACTGGTGTCGAGCTGGCCCTGGAAGCGGGAGAGGAGCGCCTGGACCGGGTCCCCGGGCATCAGGCGCGGGATCAGGAAGTTGATGGTGATCGCGGCCCACGCGGTGACCAGATAAAAGGCGAGCCGTTGCAGCAGATACTTCACTTCGCAGCCTCCTTCTGGTGGTCGTCGGCGGCTTCCGCGGCTTCCGCGTACAGCCAGCAGGCCGCCCACTGGCCGTCCGCCAGGTCGAAGCGCGGCGGCAGTTCGGTGCGGCAGCGCTCCATCGCCTTCGGGCAGCGCGGGTGGAACCGGCAGCCGGCCGGCGGGGCGATCAGCGAGGGCGGTTCGCCACTGCCGGTCTCCTCCTGTTCCTCCTCGGCGACCACCCGGTCCGGGTCGGGTGCCGAGGCGATGAGCAACTGGGTATAGGGATGTGCGGGGCGCTGGGTGACGGTCTCGCTGTCCCCGCCCTCGACGATCCGCCCCGCGTACATCACGAGCGTGGTGTCCGCGAAGTAGCGGGCGGAGGCGATGTCGTGGGTGATGTAGAGGATCGCCAGATGGAGGCGTTCCTTGAGGTCCCGCAGCAGGTTGAGGACGCCGAGCCGGATGGAGACGTCGAGCATCGAGACGGGCTCGTCGGCCAGGAGGACCTTCGGGTCGGCGCCGAGCGCTCGGGCGATGGCGACGCGCTGCCGCTGGCCACCGGAGAGCTCGTGCGGGAACTTGTCGAGGTACTGGGCGGCAGGGGTGAGCTGCACTCGTTCCAGCAGTGCGGCGAGTTCGGTCCCGGTCGCCTCCCGGCCGTGGATCTTCAGCGACCGGGTGAGGTGGTAGCGCACGGTGTGCACCGGATTGAGCGAGGCGAACGGGTCCTGGAAGATCAGCTGGACCTGTCGTACGTACGAGCGGAAGGACCGGCCACGGCCCGCCTTCACCGCCTTGCCGCCCAGCCGGATCTCACCCTCGGTGAGCGGATACAGCTGGGAGAGCAGCCGGGCGACGGTGGATTTCCCGGAGCCGGACTCCCCTACCAGGGCCGTGACGGTGCCGCGCCGCAGTTGCAGCGAGACGTCGTCGACGGCGTGGACGGTGCGGCGATGGCGTGCGACGAGATCGCGGCCGGTGCGGCGGACGGGGAAGTGCTTGGTGACTCCGCGTGCTTCGAGCACGATGTCGTCGGTCTGATCGGTGGTGGTGGTCATGGCCGGTCCGTTTCCCCGTACTACTTGGAGGGCTTGAGCTTCAGCACGATCTGCAGCGCTGAGGGCTGCGTGTGCTGCGGCGGGGCGTACGGGTCGGCCTCGGTGGGCCAGCCCACCCAGTTCTTCGTGGAGTACTCGGCTCCGATGGGGGCGGCGGCCGTCGGGATCATCGGCGCCTGCTCGACCATGATCTTCTGGAGCTTGTTCATGGCCGCGGTGCGGGTGGCCTCCTCGGTGGCGTTGGCGAAGTCCTTGAGCGCCTGGGTCGCCTCGGGGCTCTTGAAACGGCCGAAGTTGCCTGTCTGGGAGGCCTTGCCGATGGGCTGGAGGATCGCGCCGTCCATGATGTTCTGGTACATGTCGTACGGGGTCGCACCGCTGTTGGTCCAGTGCAGGGTGGCGTCGAAGTTGCCGTTTGCGACGTCCGCACCCCAGGCCTCGGCGGTCTGCGTCTTGACCTTCGCCTCGATGCCGAGTTGCTTGATGTTGTCCTTGATGATGGAGAGCCCGGTGATGTAGTCGTTCCAGCCGGCCGGGTCGGTGAACGTGAGCTTCACCGGCTTGCCGCTCGGGTCCTTGAGCACGCCGCCGGAGAGCTTGAACCCGGCGTCGTCGAGGACCTTCTTGGCGCCGGCCACATCGGGTGCGGTCGTGGCGCTCTTGTACTCGGGCGCCAGGAACGAGTCACCGGCGGGCAGCGGGATGCCGGTCGGGTTGGTGATCTCCGGGTAGAGCGTCGCCTCGGCCTGGGTGTAGATCGCCTTGCGGTCGACGACCATCGCCATGGCCTTGCGCAGCGCCGGGTTGTCGAAGGGCTTGCGGGCGGTGTTGAACCACAGTCCGTGGATGCCGAGGCCCGAGGGGAACCACAGCTTGTGGTTCTTGGGGTCCTTGTTGATGAACAGTTGCTTGTAGTTCGGCATGAAGACGAACGACCACTCGAGCTTTCCGCTCGCCAGCGCCGTGGTCGCCGCGCTGTTGTCGTTGTACGCGCTGTACCGCAGCTCCTTGACCTTCGTCGCGCCCTTCCAGTACGTGGGCGTGGCGGTCAGCGTGGTGGTCTGCGGGGTGAACGTCTTGAGCTTGTACGGGCCGGAGCCGACCGGGTTCCGGTTGGGCCAGGTCTCCGGGTCCTTGACGCCTTCCCAGATGTGCTTGGGAACGATGAAGGTCTGGATGATCTTGTTCTGGTTGACGTACTGGGAGTCCTTGAAGGTCAGGACGACCTTCTTGCCCTCGATGGCGACGCCGTCGAACGGGATGCCGTTCCAGTTGAGCGCCGAGTGCGTCTTCAGCAGGTTGAACGTGTACTCGACGTCATCGGCGGTCAGCGGCTTGCCGTCGGCCCACTTCGCCTTGGGGTCGAGGCTGAAGGTGACCTTGGTGAAGTTGTCCTCCCACTTCCAGTCGGTCGCCAGCCACGGCTCCGCCTTGTCCGCGGGCTTGATCTGGTTCGTCATCGCCAGCGGCTCGTAGATCATGTAGCGGTAGCCGAGCGTGGCGCCCGCCGAGGTGTTCAGGAACGGGTTGCTGTTGTTGGTCTGCGGTCCGTCCGGCTTGCCCAGGGTCAGCACGCCGGAGGCGCCGCCACCCCCTTTGTTGGCACCCGAGTTGGCGGACGAGCAACCGGTGGCGAGAGCGACCACGACGGTGGCTATTGAGAGCGCTCTCAGTACGGGGCGGCGGCGTGCGGACATGGCGACTCCAGGAAGGACTGCGGGTCCTGAGGATCCGGGACGGAGGGCGGTCGGCGCTCGGCGCGCCGGGTACGGATGGTGCGGGTGGAGCGGGTGGAGCGGGTGGAGCGGGTGGAGCGGGTGGAGCGGGTGGTGCCGAGGGTGCGCGGGGAGGCGCGTAGGCGACAAGAGGTGCGGCGGCCGGGAGGGAGCCCGGCGGGACCGCTACGGCGCCGAGAGGCGCACGACCAGTTCGGTGGGCAGCACGACCGGTCCGTCGGGGGTGGCCGTGCCGCCGAGATGGGAGAGCAGCAGCCGCGCGGCCGTCTCACCCATCTGCCGGGTGGGCTGGCGCACGGTGGTCAGCGGTGGTTCGGTGTGCTCGGCCATCGGGATGTCGTCGAAGCCGACCACGGCGATGTCGTCGGGCACCGACCGGCCGGCCGCGCGCAACGCCCGCAGCACGCCCGCCGCGCTGATGTCGTTGTGCGCGAAGACCGAGTCGAACTCCGCGCCTTCGGTGAGGAGTTGTTCCACGGCCTGCCGGCCGGACCGTTCGGTGAAGTCCCCGTGCACGACGAGATCGGTCGGCAGGACCGTACGGAATCCGTCCAGCCGGTCGCGTACACAGCCGAAGTGCTGGGGGCCCGTGAGAACCAGGGGCCTGGTGCGTCCGGCGGCCAGCAGATGGCGGGCGGCGGACGCGCCTCCTTCGTGATTGGTGGTCACGACGGAGGGGAACTCGGGGTGGTGGCCGCGATCGTCGATGAGCACGATCGGCAGGCCACCGCGGTGCAGTGCGGTGAGGTGGTCGAGGGTGTTCTCGGGTTCGACGACGACGAGTCCGTCGAAGGCACGCGCCGACACCTGGCTGGTGAAGCGCTCCACGGACTCGGCACCCCGGTTGCAGGTGAAGAGCAGCAGCCCGTAGTCGGCGGCCTCGACGGTGTCGACGACACCTTGGAGTACTTCGCCCATCCACGGCCAGGCGAGCGAGGGCACCAGCATGCCGACCGTACGGCTGCTGCCGCGGGCCAGTCCGACGGCGCCCGAGCTGGGCACGTAACCGAGCTGTGCGATCACTTCGCGAACACGGGCCGCCGTTGAACCGTCCACCTCGCCCTTGGCGTTGATGACCCGGGAGACGGTCGTCTTGCTGACGCCGGCCTCACGGGCGACATCGGCGATGGTGACACGCATCGGGGGCCTCCGGGACAAGGCGGAACAGGGGTGCGGTACCGGTACCGCAACCGGTTCCGGAACCGGTACCGGCGTTGCGGCGTGAGTTAACCCCGCTGGAACAGTGCCGTCAATACTTCACGTCGACATTGGTCCGTACCCATATCCCCAGCAGGCAGGACGCGTTGCGCGTTCAAGTCATGAACGCGCGCCCCCTTGACGCGCGCCCGCAACGGCAGTTCACTCACGCCTCGATCGATGGCAACTCCCCCACAGTCCCTGCCGAGAAAGGCAGCAGCCCATGATCAGCTCAAGCAGAGCGGCTCGCGCACTCGTCGCCGCAGTGCTCGCGACCGCGGGTCTCAGCGGGCTCTCGTCCGGTACGGCGCAGGCCGCCGGAGAGACCGTGAACATCGCGCTGACCACGACGGACGACGCCGGTGGCCGGCATGTCACCCGTGGCCTGGAAGCCCAGGCCCCGATCGCCTTCGGCTCCGGGAACGGTGGCAGCGGTACGAACATCACGGTCGACGAGAACACCCGCTACCAGACGTTCACGGGCGGCGGCGCCTCGTTCACCGACACGGCCGCGTACTTGATGAAGAGCAGCGGGGCGCTCAGTCAGGCGACCCGCGACGCGACGATGAAGAAGCTGTTCTCCCCCACCGAAGGCATCGGGCTCTCGTTCGTACGCAATCCGATGGGCGGCTCGGACCTCGCCAGGACCGGCTACACGTACGACGACGTACCGTCCGGCCAGACCGACCCGTCGCTGGCGAAATTCTCGATCGCACACGATCTGGAGGACGTGCTCCCGCTGACCGAGCAGGCCAAGCAGCTCAACCCGGCGCTGACGACGGTCGCGTCGCCGTGGACCGCGCCGGCCTGGATGAAGGACAGCGGCCAGCTGAACGGCGGCTGGCTCAAGGCGGAGAACTACGGCGCCTACGCCGACTACTTCGTGAAGTACCTCCAGGCGTACAGGGACCAGGGCGTTCCGGTCGATTACGTCACCGCACAGAACGAGCCGACCTGCTGTTCCGGCTATCCGTCGATGAGCTGGAACGGCTCTGGGCTCGCCTACTTCACCAAGACCGAACTGCTGCCGAAACTCCAGTCCGCCGGGCTCGCCACCAAGGTCCTCGCCCACGACTGGAACTGGGACACCTACGACGCCTACGCGGCGGCCACGGTGGACGACCCGGCGGTGCGCAACCACCCGAACTTCGGCGGGGTCGCCTGGCACGGCTACGGCGGTGACGTCACCAAGCAGACGACCGTGCACAACCAGTACCCGGCGATGGACGCCTTCCAGACCGAGCACTCCGGCGGCACCTGGATCGCCGACCAGCAGCGCGAGGACATGCTCAACATCGTCGACTACACCCGTAACTGGGCGAAGTCGGTGACCAAGTGGTCCCTGGCCGTGGACCAGAACCGGGGTCCGCACAACGGCGGCTGCGGCACCTGCGACGGGCTGATCACCGTACACAACGGGGACAGCAGGAGCGGGCAGGTCGACTACAACATCGAGTACTACACGATGGGCCATCTGACGAAGTTCGTCCGGCCCGGCGCGCAGCGGATCGCCTCGACGGCCAGCTCCACCGTGCCCAATGTGGCCTGGCGCAACCCGGACGGTTCGAAGGCGCTGATCGCGTACAACGGCGGTACGTCGGCGCAGCAGATCACCGTCAACTGGGGCGGCCAGAAGTTCACCTACTCGCTGCCGGGCCGCACCTCGGCGACCTTCACCTGGTCCGGTAGTCCGTCCGGCTCCATCGGCACCTCGGGCGTCTTCTCGGGCCCTGCGGGCAAGTGCCTGGACGTCGCGGGCGGCAGCAGCGCCGACGGGTCGGCCGTCCAGCTCTATGACTGCAACGGCTCGGCGGCACAGCGCTGGACGGTCGCAGCGGACGGTTCCATCCAGTCGCTGGGCTCCTGCCTGGATGTGACGTCCGCGTCGACGGCCAACGGAGCAAAGGTGCAGCTGTACACCTGCAACGGTTCGTCGGCGCAGCGCTGGACGTACAACTCCTCGACGGGTGACGTCGTCAACACGGCCGCGGACAAGTGTCTGGACATCACCGACCAGTCGACGGCGAACGGGGCCCGTGCCCAGATCTGGACCTGCACAGGAGCCGCCAACCAGAAGTGGCATCTCCAGTAACAGGGCCGATCTGTCCGGGGGGAGGGGCGGGCCCGCGGAGACTGCTCCGTGGGTCCGCCCCTGGCCGGGGCGGCTACTCCGCGGGCTCGACCCCGGCCCGCAGCAGGCCGTAGGTGTACGCGTCCTCCAGCGCCTGCCAGGACGCCGCGATGACGTTCTCCGCGACGCCGACGGTCGCCCAGTCGCCGGTGCCGTCGCCCGTGGTGATGAGCACCCGGGTGGTGGACTCGGTGCCGGTGCGGCCCTCCAGGATGCGGACCTTGTAGTCGACCAGCTCCAACTTGGCGAGCTGCGGGTAGATCCGCTCCAGGGCGACGCGCAGCGCCCGGTCGAGTGCGTTGACCGGGCCGTTGCCCTCGGCCGTGGCGACGAGACGCTCACCCTTGGCCCAGACCTTCACGGTCGCCTCGTTGGCGTGGGTGCCGTCGGGGCGGTCCTCGACGATCGCGCGCCAGGACTCCGTACGGAAGTAGCGGCGTACCCGGCCCTCGACCTCGGCGCGCAGCAGCAGTTCGAACGAGGCGTCGGCGGCCTCGTACGTGTAGCCCTTGAGCTCACGCTCCTTGACCCGCTCGACGACGCGCCCGACGAGCTCGCGGTCGCCCCCGAGGTCGATGCCGAGCTCCTTGCCCTTGAGCTCGATGGAGGCGCGGCCCGCCATGTCGGAGACGAGCATCCGCATGGTGTTGCCGACCAGCGCCGGGTCGATGTGCTGGTAGAGGTCCGGGTCGACCTTGATGGCGGAGGCGTGCAGCCCGGCCTTGTGGGCGAAGGCGGAGACACCCACATAGGGCTGATGCGTGGAGGGCGTGAGGTTGACGACCTCGGCGATGGCGTGCGAGATGCGGGTCATGTCGGCGAGTGCACCGTCGGGGAGGACTGCCTTGCCGTACTTCAGTTCCAGGGCGGCGACGACGGGGAAGAGATTGGCGTTGCCGACCCGCTCGCCGTACCCGTTCGCGGTGCACTGGACGTGCGTCACGCCCGCGTCGACAGCGGCCAGGGTGTTGGCGACCGCGCAGCCGGTGTCGTCCTGGGTGTGGATGCCGAGCCGGGCGCCGGTGTCGGCGAGGACGGTGGAGACGACGGCCTGGATCTGGGCGGGGAGCATCCCGCCGTTGGTGTCACAGAGGATGACGACATCGGCGCCGGCCTCGGAGGCGGCCCGGACGACGTCCTTGGCGTACTCGGGATTGGCGCGGTAGCCGTCGAAGAAGTGCTCGCAGTCGACGAAGACCCGGCGGCCCTGTTCGCGCAGGTAGGAGACGGTGTCGCGGACCATCTCCAGGTTCTCGTCGAGCGTGGTGCGCAGCGCGAGTTCCACATGCCGGTCGTGCGACTTGGCGACCAGCGTGATCACCGGGGCGCCCGACTCCAGCAACGCCTTGACCTGCGGGTCCTCGGAGGCCTTGCCGCCCGCTCTGCGGGTCGCACCGAAGGCGACCAGCTCGGCGTTCTTGAACTCGATCTCCTGCTGGGCGCGGGCGAAGAACTCCGTGTCGCGGGGGTTGGCTCCGGGCCAGCCGCCCTCGATGAAGCCCACGCCGAAGTTGTCCAGGTGCCGGGCAATGGTCAGCTTGTCCGCGACCGTCAGGTTGATGCCTTCACGCTGTGCACCGTCGCGCAGTGTGGTGTCGAAGACATGGAAGCTGTCATCGGTGGCCTTGGCCTTGGTGGTCATGCTGATCTGACTCCTGTCGGATGAGTGGATCCGGACGATCGGGCTCCACTTGCCCCCATCATCGCGCGCGCATCGGCCCGGCCGAGGTGAGGGCCGGAAAACGAAAAAACCCCTCGCGGGTGCGAGAGGTCTGCGCGCGGGTCTGGGGCACGGTGGCCGCTCCGCATCTGGTGGTACGGAACGGTCACTGCGGACCGGCGCGCCTGTTGCCAATAATCATGACGAACAAGGACACAGAGGCAGTCTCGCACAGCACCGCCTCCGTGCCGTTGCCCGTCTCAGGATGCGGGCGTGACGCTCGTCGCCCTGGACGGCTCCGTCGCCTGCCCGGTCTTCCGGTCTGCCGCGCCGACCCGGCCCAGGTCGATGTCGCGGGTCTCGCGCATCGTCAGATAGACGACGAGGGAGACCGCGGCGCAGCCCGCCACGTACCAGTAGAAGCCCGACTCGATGCCCGCGTCCTTGAACCAGAGCGCCACATATTCGGCGGTGCCGCCGAAGAGGGCGTTGGCGAGGGCGTACGGGAGGGCGACCCCGAGTGCGCGGATGCCGGTCGGGAAGAGCTCGGCCTTCACGCAGGCATTGATCGACGTGTAGCCGGTGACGACGACCAGAGCGAGCAGCGCCAGGCCGAACGCGGGCCAGAAGGTCCCCGCGTTCTTGAGCATCGTCATGATCGGCACGGTCAGGAACGTGGAACCGACGGCGAAGGTGATCAGCAGCGGGCGGCGGCCGACCCGGTCGGAGACCATGCCGGCCAGCGGCTGGATGCACATGAAGACGAACAGGGCGCAGAAGCTGACGAGCGAGGCGGTGGACTTCTCCATGCCGGCGCTCTTGGAGA
Organism: Streptomyces sp. NPDC051664; assembly: GCF_044453545.1. NCBI lineage: Bacteria > Bacillati > Actinomycetota > Actinomycetes > Kitasatosporales > Streptomycetaceae > Streptomyces > Streptomyces sp. NPDC051664. The sequence goes on from NZ_JBITCU010000001.1 coordinate 156,389, forward strand.
GGAACTTGGTGAGGTATGTCGTGTACGTGTAGTACGCGACGGTCCCTCCCATGGTCAGCGCCATCACAAGGAACGCCTCGCGCTTGTGCTTCCACAGCGCCTTCAGCGTGCCCCGGTCCTGCTGGGCGGCCGCGCCGGACTCGGCGTACACCTCGGTCTCCAGCATGGAGCGGCGCAGATAGAAGACGATGGCCGCGCCGAGCGCACCGACGACGAACGGGATGCGCCAGCCCCAGCTGTGCAGCGCCGCGTCGGACATGTTGCGCTGCAGAACGATCTGCAGGCCGAGTCCGACGAGCTGTCCGGCGGTCATGGACACGTACTGGAAGCTGGAGGCGAAGCCGCGCCGGTGGGGTGCGGACGCCTCGGTGAGGTAGGTGGCGCTGGCTGCGTACTCGCCACCGACCGAGAGGCCCTGGAGGAGCCGGGCCACCAGCAGGACGGCGACGCCGCCGTACCCCGCCACGGCGTAGGTCGGCGCGATGGCGATGAGGATCGCGGAGGCCGACATGAGGGTGACGGTGAGGGTCAGCGCGGCCTTGCGTCCCCTGCGGTCACCGATCCGGCCGAGCAGCCAGCCGCCGACCGGTCGCATGAAGAAGCCGACGGCGAAGATGCCCATGGTGTTCATGAGATTCGCGGTCTCATTGCCTTCGGGGAAGAACGAGTCCGCGAAGTAGACCGCGAAGGTCGCGTACACGAACCAGTCGAACCACTCGACCATGTTGCCGGCGGAGCCGACCCAGATTTTCTTCCACTGCTCTCGTCCCATGGTCTGTCACCGTGCCCCAACGGCCAGGAACGTAACAAGAGTGCATAGGGCAACGATCATGCGTACTTACGTGCGTTGCGTTCACGGCCGGGCGAACAGCCGCATCGGCGGCGGCGGTCCGGTCCACCCGATCGGCGACGGGGCGGCGCGGTTGCCGGCGGTAGGGATCCGCGGTGACCTCGCAGCCGCCCACCGACCCGCCGTTATCGCCGTCGGCGCGGTGGTGGTGGTGGCGCTGGGGCTGGTCGTGCCGCTGCGCGCCATCGGCGGCGACAACCCGGCCGGCGGCTCCTCGCCCCCTGCGGGCACCGGCGCGACCACGACCCCGCAGCCCACAGGAAGCCGGCTGCCGCAACGGTGACGGGCGGCGGCGTCAGGCCAGCGAATCGTCCAGGAACTCCCGTACATGGGCGAGGATTCCGCCCCGGTCGGTGCCCGGCAGGCCGATCGCCACATGGATGCTGAACCCGTCGAGCAGGGCGCGCAGCCGGGTCGCGTACCGCTCGGCGTCGACGGCCCGGAACTCCCCGAGCGAGGCGCCCTCCGCCAGCAGCGCCACCAGGTCCCGGTGCCAGGCCCGCTCGATCGCGGCCTGCCGGGCACGCGCGTCGGCGTCTGCGTTCTGCGAGCGGTTCCAGACCTCCAGCCAGAGCGTCCAGTGCGGATCGCGGTGACCGTCGGGGATGTACAGATCGACGTACGCGTCGAGCCGCTCGCGGACCGGGATCTGCCGGGCCAGCAGTTCCCTGCGCTGTGCGCCGAGCCTGCCCTCGCTCCACTCCAGGGCCTGCAGCAGCAGCTCGTCCTTGGTGCGGAAGTAGTAGAGGAGATGCCCGCTGCTCATGGAGACCTCACGGCCGAGACCGGCCATGGTGAGGCCGTCCAGACCGCGTTCGGCGATGGTGGCCATGGCCGCGGCCAGCACCTCCTCCCTGGGCGGGGCGGTGTTGCGGCGGCGCGGGCCGGGGGTCATCGGAGGGCTCCCACGGTCCAGCCGTCCGGCACCGGGTGGATGCGCCGGAGCGCCTGACCCTGTGCGGCGTGCCGGACGTCGCTCTCCATGAAATCCATCAGACCCTCGGCTGCTGCTGCGTGATGCAGTGGATGCCTCCACCACCCGCGAAGATCGTACGTGCGTCGACCAGGGTCACGGTCCGCTCGGGGTAGAGGCGGCGGAAAATACCCGCGGCGATCTCGTCGCGGGGGTCGTCGAATCCGCACAGCACCAGGCCGCCGTTGCAGACGTAGTGGTTGATGTACGAGTAGTCGACCCAGTGACCGTCCTCGTCCCGCACCACGGTCGGGGCAGGGACCTCGACGACCTCCAGGTGACGGCCCCGGGCGTCGGTCCGCGACCTGAGCATCTCCACGTTCTCCTTGCAGAGCTCGTGGTCGGGGTGGGACGGGTCCGGCTGGGTGTGGACGACTACGACTCCGGGGCCGGCGAACGCGGCGACGATGTCGACATGGCCGAGGGTGCCGAAGCCGTGCGGCGGGTAGTCACCGGTCAGACCGCACTTCAGCCAGATCGCCTTCGTGGTGCCCAGCCTGGCGTGGATCTCGGCCTCGACCATTTCCTTGGTCCAGCCCGGGTTGCGTTCCTTGCCGAGTTGGACGGTCTCGGTGAGCAGGACGGTGCCCTCACCGTCGACGTGGATGCCGCCGCCCTCGTTGACCAGCGGCGAACTGTGCACGGGGACCCCTGCGAGATCCGCGACATGGCGGGCGATCTTCGCATCGTGTTCCCAGGTCGCCCAGTCCTGTGCGCCCCAGCCGTTGAAGACCCAGTCCACGGCGGCCAGTCGGCTGCCGTCGGTGACGAAGGTCGGACCGATGTCACGCATCCAGGCGTCGTCCAGTTCGCGCTCGACCAGGTCGATGTCCGGGCCGAGTGCGGCGCGGGCGCCCTCCGCCTGGCCGGGACCGACGACCATGGTGACCGGTTCGAAGCGGCGTACGGCGCGGGCCACCGAGGCCCATGCCCTGCGGGACTCGGCGAGGTCGCCACCGGTGAACGTGACGTTGGGCCCCGGCCAGGCCATCCAGGTGCGCTCGTGCGGGGCCCACTCGGGCGGCATACGGAAGGTCATGTCGTCGGACTCCTCGTTCTTACAGGAAATAGAGGCGGTTGAGGGAGATCGATTCGGCGGGTCCGGAGCGCACCGGGTCACCGTCCAGCGTGACCAGCCCGCTGTGCCCGTCCACCGCCACGTCCCCGATACGGGAGTTGAGCCGGAGATCGGCCGGACCGATCCCACGGGTGCCGCGAACGGCGACCCTGCGCCGTCGTGTCGGCATCAGGTCGGAGCCCAGATCGGTCGCGGCCTTTGCCACGAAGGCCACCGAGAGGTCCGCGGGGGTCGCCCCGTACGCCCCGAACTGCGGTCCCAGGACGAGGGGTTCACAGGTGTCGGTCGCGGCGTTGGGGTCTCCCGTCACTCCGTAGGCCGGGAAGCCCGACTTGAGCACGAGCTGCGGCTTCGCCCCGAAGTACTGCGGCTTCCAGAGCACGATGTCGGCGAGCTTGCCCACCTCGATCGATCCGATCTCCTGCGCGAGACCGTGTGCGATGGCGGGGTTGATCGTCAGCTTCGCCATGTAGCGCAGCACCCGGGCGTTGTCGTCGTGCGCGCCGTCGCCCTCCATCGGGCCCAGCTCGGCCTTCATCTTCCCGGCCATGGCGAAGGTGCGGCGCACGGTCTCGCCCGCGCGCCCCATCCCCTGGGCGTCCGACGAGGTGATGCCGATCGCGCCGAGGTCGTGCAGCACGTCCTCGGCACCCATCGTCCCGGCCCTGATCCGGTCCCGCGCCATCGCGGCGTCCCCGGGCAGGTCGGTCTTGAGGTCGTGGACGGAGACGATCATCCCGTAGTGCTCGGCGACCGCGTCCCGGCCGAACGGAAGGGTCGGGTTGGTGGAGGAGCCGATCACGTTCGGGACGCCCGCCATCTTGAGGACGTTCGGTACGTGGCCGCCACCGCAGCCCTCGATGTGGAAGGCGTGGATCGTCCGGCCGTCCAGGACCCGCAGGGTGTCCTCGACGGAGAGACATTCGTTCAGCCCGTCGCTGTGGAGGGCGACCTGTACGTCGTGTTCCTCGGCGACCCGCAGGGCCGTGTCGAGCGCCCGGGTGTGCGCGCCCATGTCCTCGTGCACCTTGAAGCCGGACGCGCCGCCTTCGGCGAGCGCCTCCACCAGCGGCGCGTCGTCGGAGGACGAACCGCGGGCCAGGAAGCCGATGTTGACCGGCCACGCGTCGAAGGCGTTGAAGGCGTGGCGCAGCGCCCACGGCGAGTTGACTCCGACGCCCCAGACGGGGCCGAACTCCTGGCCGATGACGGTGGTGACACCGGAGGCGAGCGAGGCCTCCATGATGCGCGGCGAGAGCAGATGGACATGGGTGTCGACGGCGCCGGCCGTCGCGATCATGCCCTCGCCGGACACGATCGTGGTACCCGTACCGACGACGACGTCCACACCGTCGAGCGTGTCCGGGTTCCCGGCTCGTCCGATCGAGCAGATCCGGCCTTCGCGGATGCCGATGGAGACCTTCCGGATGCCCAGCGCCGCGTCGATGACCAGCACATTGCTGATGACGACGTCACAGGTGTCGCGTACGGCGGCGGCCTTGAGGTGCAGGCCGTCGCGCGCGGTCTTGCCGAAGCCGGCCAGGAACTCGTCGCCGGGCGCCTGCGCGTCCGACTCGACGCGCACCACCAGGCCGGAGTCGCCGAGGACGACCCGGTCGCCGGCGCGCGGCCCGTGGACCGATGCGTATGCGTAGGGGTCCATCAGGCGTCCTCCGCCCCGAGATAGCCGCAGGCCGCCGCACGCCGCAGGGCCTCTTCCTTCGCTCCGGGCGCGTCCAGCGGACCGTCGACCAGGCCCGCGAAGCCGATCGCGATCCGGGCACCACCGATCGGCAGCAGGCCGACCTCGGTCTCGCCACCCGGATCGAAGCGGACCGACGCTCCGGCGGGGACGCACAGCCGCATTCCGTACGCCGCGGCCCGGTCGAAGTCGAGCCGCGGGTTGGCCTCGAAGAAGTGGAAGTGCGAGGTGACGCTGACCGGGACGGTCGCGGTGTTGCGCACGGTCAGCCGCAGTTCGGGCCGGGGCTCGGCGTGCGGCGGTGCGGGCAGTACGGCGCCGGGCGCGGCGTCCGCCGGCCGGACTCCGGTGCCGGCGCCTATGGGGTCGGAGACGACGGCGAGCCGGGAACCGTCGTCGAAGACGGCCTCCACATGCACCTCCGTGACCACGTCCGCCACGCCGGGCAGGACGTCGTCGGGTCCCAGCACGCTGCGCGCGGCCTCGATCGCCTCCGCGAGTCGCCGCCCGTCCCGGGCCGCCTCGCAGACGGTGTCCGCGATGAGCGCGGTCGCCTCGGGGATATTGAGCCTCAGTCCACGCGCGCGGCGCGCCCGTGCCAGTTCGGCGGCGCCGAAGAGCAGCAGCCGGTCACGCTCGGTCGGGGTCAGTCGCACGTCACCACACCTCCTGTTTGAGCATCACTCTAATCATGAATTCCCCGTGTGAGAACCATCGGCAAAGCACCGTACCCGAGGTCACATAGAGCGGCACTCAAATCGTCGGACTGGGGGTCGCCTCATGCCGGTGGAACAGCGCGGGGTCGAGACCGTCCCGGAACCGGCGGAGCGCTCCACGCGACCCCGTCCCGTCATCCGTCCGCTCGGGGCTACCGGCCCGTGGGGCGTCCGCACGCAGAAACGACTTCGCCCGCCCTGGCGGCTGCCGGGGCGGGCGAAGTCGTACGGGACCGTGAATCACCCGAGCGGGTGCATCCAGCCGTGAGTGTCTTCCGCGATACCACGCTGGACGTCGAGGAGCCGGTCGCGCAGCTTCATCGTGACCTCGCCGGGCTTGCCGTCACTCTGGGTCCACTCGCCGCCCGCGGACTTGACGATGCCGACGGGCGTGATGACGGCGGCGGTGCCGCAGGCGAAGACCTCGGTGAGGGTGCCGTTCTCGGTGTCGGCGCGCCACTGGTCGATGGAGACGCGGCCCTCCTCGGACTCGTAGCCGAGGTCACGGGCGACCCGGAGCAGGGAGTCACGGGTGACACCGGCGAGCAGCGAGCCGGTCAGGGCCGGGGTGACGATCTTGTTCCCGTACACGAAGTACAGGTTCATGCCACCGAGCTCCTCGACCCACTTGTGCTCGACCGCGTCGAGGTAGGCGACCTGCTCGCAGCCCTTCTCGGCAGCCTCGGCCTGGGCGAGGAGGGACGCGGCGTAGTTGCCGCCGGTCTTGGCGTCGCCCATGCCACCGGGGACGGCGCGGACCCGGTTCTCGGAGAGCCAGATGGAGACCGGCTTCACGCCACCGGGGAAGTAGGCGCCGGCGGGCGAGGCGATGACGATGAAGAGGTACTCGTTGGCGGGCTTCACACCGAGGCCGACCTCGGACGCGATCATGAACGGGCGCAGGTAGAGCGATTCCTCGCCGCCGTGCGCCGGAACCCATGCCTTGTCCTGCTGGACCAGCACGTCGCACGCCTCGATGAACGTCTCCACCGGCAGCTCGGGCATGGCGAGACGGTGCGCGGAGCGCTGGAAGCGCTTGGCGTTGGCCTCGGGGCGGAACGTGGCCACCGTTCCGTCGGGCTGGCGGTAGGCCTTGAGCCCTTCGAAGATCTCCTGCGCGTAGTGCAGGACGTTGGTGGCGGGGTCGATCGACAGCGGGCCGTAGGGGACTAGCTGGCCGTCGTGCCAGCCGCGGCCTTCGGTCCACTTGATGATCACCATGTGATCGGTGAAGTAGCGGCCGAATCCGGGGTTGACCAGGATCGCCTCGCGCTCCGCGCCGGACAGCGGGGTCGAAGAAGGCTTGAGCTCGATCGTGGGCGTCGTCATGAGTGCGTGTCCTTCACCGGTTTTGTGTGTGAGGGACCGCGCTCACGCCGCTCCTGTCAGACAGGTGCTAGGACGTCCGAGCTTCATCGCAAGCCACGGCCCCGTTCGATTATCGCTCGATGGGGGCCATGCACGAAATGACGTGAATGCGGTCCAGGGATCGATGGTGGCACCCGGGACCACACAGGAGAAGCCGCCGGGTGCGGTTGCGACCCGGCGGCTTCGAAGTGGAGTCGTCGGGTCAGCCGGCTACGCGTACCGCGAGCGCGTCGCCGATTTCCGAGGTCGTACGAGGGGTGTCGCCACGTTCCGCGAGGTCGGCGGAGACGGCGTCCTCGATGCGCACGGCCTCGGCCTCGTAGCCGAGGTGGCGCAGCAGGAGGGCGACGGAGAGGATCGCGGCCGTGGGGTCGGCCTTGCCCTGGCCCGCGATGTCCGGGGCGGAGCCGTGGACCGGCTCGAACATCGAGGGGAACTCGCCGCTCGGGTTGATGTTGCCCGAGGCCGCGACGCCGATGCCGCCGGAGACGGCCGCGGCGAGGTCGGTGATGATGTCGCCGAAGAGGTTGTCGGTGACGATCACGTCGAAGCGCTCGGGCTGCGTGACGAGGAAGATCGTCGCCGCGTCCACGTGCAGGTAGTCGGTGGTGACGTCCGGGAACTCGGCCGCGACCTTGTTGAAGATGTTGGTCCACAGGTGCCCGGCATGGGTCAGCACGTTGTTCTTGTGGACCAGCGTCAGCTTCTTGCGCGGGCGGGCCTGGGCGCGGGCGAAGGCGTCACGGACCACACGCTCGACACCGAACGCGGTGTTGACCGAGACCTCTGTGGCGACCTCGTGCGGGGTGCCGGTGCGGATCGAGCCGCCGTTGCCGGTGTACGGGCCCTCGGTGCCCTCGCGGACCACGACGAAGTCGATCTCCGGCTGACCCTTGAGCGGGGTCGCGACACCCGGAAGGAGCTTCGACGGCCGCAGGTTCACATGGTGGTCGAAGAGGAAACGGAGCTTCAGCAGGAAGCCGCGCTCCAGGACACCCGACGGGACCGAGGGGTCACCGATCGCGCCGAGCAGGATCGCGTCGTGCTGCTTGAGCGCCTGGGCATCCGCGTCGGTGAGGGTCTCACCGGTCGCGTGGTAGCGCTTGGCGCCGAAGTCGAACTCCTTGGTCTCCAGCTTCACATCCTGCGGGAGAACAGCATTGAGGACCTTGAGGCCCTGAGCCACGACCTCCTGGCCGATACCGTCACCAGGGATCACTGCGAGATTGATGCTGCGAGACATGTCGGCACCTTACTGCTCGTCCCACCCCATGACATTTTACGTCCACCATACGGACACATGGGGAGCTGTACGTGTACCGTTCACGCACTCGACGGGAGTGCGTCAACCGACGGGTGGATGTTCGGGCCATGGACATCCCTCGCTTCGGAATTCCCGAGAAGCTCGCCGACCGAATGAGCATGGCTGAGCAGCACGACTACCTGCGCACCCGGCTCACCCGGCGTGGCGCGCTCCGCGCCGGTGCGGCGACCGCGGCCGTCGTCGGCGCCGGCCTCTCCACCGGGCTCGCCGCCTCGCCCGCCTACGCCGCGCCCACCGTGCTCTCCTCGCGCGGCTCCTCCACTCAGGTGGACGGTTCGCTGGTCGCCCCGTTCGGCCGGCATCTCGCGTACGGCGCCGACCCGAAGACGCAGATGCGGATCTCCTGGCAGGTTCCGTTCGCCGTCGGGCGCCCGTACATCCGGATCGGGCTCAAGCCGTGGGCGCTGAGCCGGAAGATCGACGCCGAGGTGCGGCATCTGACGACCCCGCTGCTCAACGACGGCAAGATCGCGGCCGCCGAGCAGCTCTACGTACACGCGGGACTGGACCGGCTGCAGCCCGGCACGACGTACTACTACGGCGTCGGCCACGACGGCTTCGACCCGGCCGACACTCGCAACCTGGGCACGCTCGGTACCTTCACGACCGCGCCCTCGCACGCCGAGCGCTTCACCTTCACGGCCTTCGGCGACCAGGGTGTCAGCTACCACGCCCTCGGCAACGACCAGCTGATCCTGGGCCAGCACCCGGCCTTCCACCTGCACGCGGGCGACATCTGCTACGCCGACCCGTCCGGTTCCGGCCAGTCGAGCGACACGTACGACGCCCGCACCTGGGACCAGTTCCTGGCGCAGACGGAAACCGTGTCGAAGACCGTGCCCTGGATGGTGACCACCGGCAACCACGACATGGAGGCCTGGTACTCGCCGGACGGCTACGGCGGCCAGAACGCCCGCTGGTCACTGCCGGACAACGGCCCCGACCCGGTGGGCCAGCCCGGCGCCTACTCGTTCGTGCACGGCAACGTCGGCGTGGTCGCGCTCGACGCCAACGACGTCTCGTACGAGATCCCCGCCAACTTCGGGATCAGCGACGGCGGACAGACCCGCTGGCTCGACCGGCGCCTCGGTGAGCTGCGGGCGCGTCACGACATCGACTTCATCGTCGTGTTCTTCCACCACTGCGCCTTCTCGACGACCAACGCGCACGCCTCGGACGGCGGGGTGCGGGACGCCTGGGTACCTCTCTTCGAGAAGCACCAGGTGGACCTGGTCATCAACGGCCACAACCACGTCTACGAGCGCACCGACGCGATCCTGAAGAACGCGGTCGCGCGGAAGGTGCCGATCGGCGAGCGCACCGACCCGACGCGGGACGGCATCGTGTACGTCACGGCGGGCGGCGCGGGCAAGGCGCTGTACGACTTCCCGGCGCCGGACACGTACGAGGGGCACGTCAAGGACCAGGAGAGCGTGAACACGTACCACGTGGTCAAGGGCGGCGGCAGGGCCACCGAGACCGTGGAGTGGTCGCGGGTGCGCTACACCGGCTTCTCGTTCCTCGCGGTCGAGGTCGAGCCCGGGCGGCACGCCCGGATGAAGGTCACCGCGCTCGCCGAGTCGGGCGAGCGCATCGACCACTTCGAGATCAGCCGCGGATGAGTTGAAGCCCGCCGGTCTCAGTGACCGGTGGAGCCGCCGTTGTCCCTGCGGTCGAGGGCTCGCTGCAGGGCGGCGGCGGCATTCTGGCGCTCCGACTCGGTCGGGCGGTGGGTGTGACGGACGCGGCGGACAGTCGTCTCGGCCATGGTGGATCGACTCCTTGAGATCGCGAGGATTTCGAGATCGAAAAATCGTGAACGTGATTTCGAGATCGGGATTTCGAGGCGCCGGAAGGGGCGGGGAGCGGATGCCGCAGGGGTTGCCTGCATGGGGGCACGTGCTCACGACCGCCAGTCGCTGGATCTAGCGAGACGTTCGGCTTCTACAAAGCTAGGGCAGCCCGGCCGGTCTGTCTCCACAATTACTCGGACTTCCTACTATCTGAGACGGAGGTTTGGCGCCGCCCGCCCGCAGTTCTCGGATCAGGGCCCGCACGGCCGGCGATCGTGCCTGCTCAGAGGTGGTGACACAGCCGACGGACCGGGTCGGCCGTGCCGGTCCGAGAGCGGTGATCCCGACGTTGGCGGGTACTCCCTCCAGGGAGAGCTGCGGCATGATCGCCATTCCGAGACCACGGGACAACATCGAGAGCACCGCTCCGTCGTCCTCGGTCGCCACGTTGCCGCAGGGCCTCCCCCGGCCCGGGCGAGGCGGCAGGACCGCCATCCGGTTCCGGCTGTGCAACGCGTCCACGGCAGCGGTGAAGTTCACCACCAGATCGAACAACTACCGTGCCGACGGCCCGTGGACGTACACCGTGCCTGCGGGCGGTTCCACGGAGGACTACTTCAACGCCGTCGCCGGGCAGAACGGCTGGTACGACTTCACGGTCACGGCCGACGCGGACAGCACATGGTCGCGCCGGTACACGGGCCACATCGAGACGGGGGCGGCGAGCATCAGCGGCTGACCGTCAGGACCTGACGGTCACACCCCGGCGGTCAGGCCCTGCGGACCCACCGCCCCGCAGCAGCTGCAACCGCGTCTCTTCTGCTTGCAGCGCCCCCGCGGTCCGGGACGCGGGGGCGCTGCGGCGGGTCCCGTCACAGCACATCGCCGTCGCGCCAGTCGAAGATCAGCTTCCGGGACGTGGAGGGCAGCGGGCGTCCGGCCGCGCCACGGACGTACGTGCTGCCCTCCTCGTCCGGCAGCGGCGCCACGCCGCTCAGCCCCTGCACGCCGATCTGCCCCTGCCACACCTGCCAGCCGCGCGCCGCGTACAGCGCGGCCCCGGTGGCGGAGGCGGACAGTGCCCCGAAGGCGTAAGCCCCGTCGATGACCCGCTCCAGCGCCGTCATCACCCGGTCGCCGAGCCCCTCACGCCGCCGGTCGGCGCGGACCGCCACGCCCTCGACATATCCGATGCGGTACGAGCGGTGGGCGTGGATCACCCGGCGCTGGACGACACTCCCGTGCGCAAGGAGCCCACTGCCGTCGCGTGCGTAGGTGTGGATGCCGCCAAGGGTGTGGTCCCAGTCGTCGTCGCTGAAGCCGCCCTCGAAGGCGGTGTCGAGGAGGGCGCGGATCCCGTCGCGGGCGGTCGGGGTCAGCTCGTAGGTGTGCACGGTGTGCCACAACGGCTCAGTCATGTCCCCCAGCCTCTCAGGCACCTGCGCCAACGGGTCTTCGGTGCGCATTTGAGTAGTTGCCACGTGTCGAAGAGTGGCGCGCCGAACGAGAGTTGGCCCCATGAAATGGAATCCGCCCCCGTCCGACTGGGGGAGCCGGACGGGGGCGGGATCTGTGGCGGGGTGCGGGTGCGCCGCACCCCGGAGGGCGTCAGCCCTGGTGGGGGTAGGTGTAGTCGGTCGGCGGGACCAGCGTCTCCTTGATGGCGCGGGTCAGCGTCCAGCGCTGCAGGTTCTGCGGGGCGCCCGCCTTGTCGTTCGTGCCCGAGGCACGGCCACCGCCGAAGGGCTGCTGGCCGACGACGGCACCGGTCGACTTGTCGTTGATGTAGAAGTTGCCCGCCGCGTAGCGGAGCTTCTCCATCGTGTACGCGGCCGCGGCGCGGTCGCCCGAGATGACCGAGCCGGTCAGCGCGTAGTCGGAGACCGACTCCATCTGCTCCAGCATCTCGTCGTACTTGTCGTCCTCGTACACGTGGACCGCGAGGATCGGGCCGAAGTACTCGGTCGTGAAGACCTCGTTGGCCGGGTCGGCGCACTCGATGACCGTCGGGCGGACGAAGTAGCCGACCGAGTCGTCGTACGTGCCACCCGCGACGACGGTGCAGGACGCGTCGGCCTCGGCCCGGTCGATCGCGGCCTTGTTCTTGGCGAACGCACGCTCGTCGATGACGGCGCCGATGAAGTTCGACAGGTCGGTGACGTCACCCATGGTGATGGAGTCGACCTCGGCCGCGAACTCCTCCTTGAAACCGGAGTTCCAGATGGAGGCCGGGACGTACGCCCGGGAGGAGGCCGAGCACTTCTGGCCCTGGAACTCGAACGAGCCACGGGTCAGCGCGGTCTTCAGGACGGCGCGGTCGGCGCTGGGGTGCGCGACGACGAAGTCCTTGCCGCCGGTCTCGCCGACCAGACGCGGGTAGGTGCGGTAGTTGGCGATGTTGTTGCCGACCGTCTTCCACAGGTGCTGGAAGGTCGGGGTCGAGCCGGTGAAGTGGATACCGGCCAGGTCGCGGTGGTTCAGGGCGACCTCGGAGACGGCGATGCCGTCGCCGGTCACCAGGTTGATGACGCCCTTGGGCAGACCGGCCTCCTCCAGGAGCTGCATCAGCAGCACGGCGGAGTGGGTCTGCGTCGGGGACGGCTTCCACACCACGACGTTGCCCATGAGAGCGGGGGCGGTGGGCAGATTGCCCGCGATGGCCGTGAAGTTGAACGGCGTGATCGCGTAGACGAAACCCTCCAGCGGGCGGTGGTCCATGCGGTTCCACACACCCGGGGAGTTGGCCGGGGGCTGCTCGGCCAGGATCTGGCGCGCGTAGTGCACGTTGAAGCGCCAGAAGTCGACGAGCTCGCACGGGGTGTCGATCTCGGCCTGCTGAGCGGTCTTCGACTGGCCGAGCATGGTCGAGGCGGCCAGCGTCTCGCGCCAGGGGCCCGACAGCAGCTCGGCGGCGCGCAGGATGATCGCGGCGCGGTCGTCGAACGACATCGCACGCCACGCCGGGGCGGCGGCGAGGGCGGCGTCGATCGCGTCCCGGGCGTCCTGCTCGGTGGCGCCGGCGAACGTACCGATGACGGCCTTGTGGTTGTGCGGCTGTACGACGTCGAAACGCTCGCCGCCACCCATCCGCCTCTCGCCGCCGATGGTCATCGGCAGGTCGATCGGGTTCTCGGCGAGCTCCTTGAGCTTCGCCTCCAGACGGGCGCGCTCCGGGGAACCCGGGGCGTAGGAGTGGACCGGCTCGTTGACCGGCGCGGGGACCTGGGTCACAGCGTCCATGAGTGCCTTGTCTCCTTGCTTCAGCGGGGTGGGGGCAGCGGGCGGGCGGGTCAGCCCTTGGTGAGGATGGAGCGGGCGAAGAACAGCAGGTTGGCCGGCTTCTCCGCGAGGCGGCGCATGAAGTAGCCGTACCAGTCGGTGCCGTACGCGGTGTAGACACGCATCCGGTGGCCCTCGGCCGCGAGCCGGATGTGCTCGTCGCTGCGGATCCCGTAGAGCATCTGGAACTCGTACTCGTCCAGTTTGCGCCCGGCCTTGCGGGCGAGCTCCTGCGCGATGGCGATGAGCCTCGGGTCGTGGGACCCGATCATCGGGTAGCCCTCGCCCTCCATGAGCGTCTTCAGGATGCGGACGTACGCCTTGTCGATCTCGGCCTTGTCCTGGTACGCCACGGAGGCGGGCTCCTTGTAGGCGCCCTTCACGATGCGGACGCGGCTGCCGGCGGCGGCGAGGCGGCGGGCGTCGTCCTCGGTGCGGAACAGGTAGGCCTGGATGACACAGCCGGTCTGCGGGAAGTCCTTCCGCAGCTCCTCGTGGATGGCGAACATCGAGTCGAGGGTGGTGTGGTCCTCGGCGTCCAGGGTGACCGTGGTGCCGATCGCGGCGGCGGCCTCGACGACCGGGCGGACGTTGGCGAGCGCCATCTCGTGGCCGCCCTCCAGCGCCTGGCCGAACATCGAAAGCTTGATGGACATCTCGGCCCTGGTGCCCAGGCCGAGGTCCTTCAGGCGGTCGATCAGCTCCAGGTACGCGTCGCGCGCGGCGGTGGCCTGCTCGGGCGTCGTGATGTCCTCGCCGACGACGTCGAGGGTGACCTCGAGGCCCTTCCCGGTGGCGTCCTTGATGATCGGGACGACCTGCTCGACCGTCTCGCCGGCGATGAACCGGTCGACGACCTGCTTGGTCCCCGGAGCAGCCGAAATGAAACGGCGCATCTTGTCACTGCGCGACGCAGCGAGGATCACGGGAGCCAGCACGGGGCACCTCCAACGGAAAGATATGAACGAGGGCGGTACCGGCAGGAACTGAATCAGACCGGTACAGCACGGAGAACCACCGTGAAATCTAAGGATCCCTCCGATCCTGTGCCATCGACAGCTGTCACGCATCCATGTCCTGGATCTCAGACATATGTCTGAAGGGGTGGGAGAATGGTCGGGTGAAGGGCGATTACCAGGAGCTGGTCGACGAGATCTCCGCGCTGCTCGGCGCCCCCGCGACACTGGAGAACCGGGACTTCGGCCTGGTCGCCTTCGGGGCGCACGACAGCGACGACGACACGGCGATGGACCCGGTTCGCACCCGGTCGATCCTCACCCGTCGCTCCACACCCGCGGTCCGCGCCTGGTTCGAGGGCTTCGGCATCGCCCGCGCCACCGGCCCGGTCCGGATCCCCGCCGCCCCGGAGGCCGGGGTGTTCCGCGGCCGGATCTGCCTGCCGGTACGCCATCGGGGCGTCGTGCTCGGCTACGTGTGGCTGCTCGACGCGGACCCCGGACCGACGGACGGACAGCTGACCGCGGCGATGGACGTGGCGGCCAGGATCGGGGCGCTGCTCTCCGACGAGGCGCGGGCCGGCGCGGATCTGTCCCGGGAGTTCGGCGCGGTGCTGACGGCCGGCCGGGGCTGGCAGCGTGACATGGCGGTGGCCGCCCTGCGGGAGGCGCTGGGCTCGGACGCGGACGGGCTGCACACGGTGGTCTGTGTGACCCCGTGGCCGGACGAGACCCCGTCGGCCCGTACGGTGCCGTCCGCGGCGGCGCTGTCCACGGTCCCGTCACCGGCAGGGGCAGGCACCCTGTCGCTGGCCGCGCTGATCCGGCTGCGCTCCCCCGACGTACTGGACCCGGCGACGGCGGCGGCGGACCGGCTGCGCACCACCGCGGGACGGACCGCAACGGCCGGGGTCGCGGTCCCGCGCCGGGGCCTGCCGGAGCTGGCCGCGGCCTGGCACGAGGCCTCGGCGGCGGCCCGCGCGGCGGCTGCGGAGTCGCGCTTCGGCCCGGTCGCCGACTGGTCGGCCATCGGCCCGTACCGCCTGCTGACCGCACTCCCCCCGACGGCGGACACCACCCCGGATCCCGCGGTGCGCCCCCTGCTCACCCCGCCGCACACGGACCTGGCCCGCACCGCCGAGATGTTTCTCGACTGCGCGGGCCAGGCGAGCCGCACGGCGGCCGAACTCGGCATCCACCGCCAGACGCTGTACTACCGGCTGTCCCGGGTCGAGCAGCTCACCGGTCTGGATCTGACCGACGGCGAGGACCGGCTGCTGCTGCACCTGGCCCTGAAGCGGGCGCGGCTCTGAGGGCTGGACATCCTCGGCGGACACCCCCTGGGGCGAGGCCGGAGAGCGCCGCCGTTCGATGGGCTACCGCTCGTCCGTGCCCGCCACCTTCGCGGTGCTCAGGGCGATGCGGTTCCAGGTGTTGATCGTGAAGATCAGGGCCAGCAGCCCGGCCAGCTCGGGCTCGTCGAAGTGCGCCGCCGCGCGGGCGTAGACGTCGTCCGGGACGCCGCCGCGGGAGACCAGGGTGACGGCCTCGGTGAGCGCGAGTGCCGCCTGTTCCTTCTCCGTGAAGAAGTGGGCGGCCTCCGGCCAGACGGCGACCATGTGCAGCCGCTCCTCGCTCTCACCCGCCTTGCGGGCGTCCGTGGTGTGCATGTGCAGGCAGTACGCGCACCCGTTGAGCTGGGAGGACCGGATCTGGACCAGTTCGACGAGCGCAGGGTCCAGGCCCTGCCGCGCGGCGGCGTCGAAGCCTATGAGGGCCTTGAACGCCTTCGGGGCGGCCTTGGCGAAGTTGACTCGGGCGGTTCGGGTGACTGCTTCGCTGTTCGTCATGATCACTAGGTTACGGAGCCAGGTGACCTCGCGTAGGGTGCATTCCGATGTCGGAATCATGGGTCAATTCGGCGGAGCGGATCGGCAGTGACCTGCTGCTGGAGCTGGCAGGACCCGGCAGTCGCCGGGCCGTTCTCATCCGCGCGCTGCGCGACGCGGTCCGGGCGGGACGGCTGCCGCCCGGCACCCGGCTGCCGCCCTACCGCTCGCTCGCCGCCGACCTCGGCCTGGCCCGTAACACCGTCGCCGACGCCTATGCCGAACTGGTCGCCGAGGGCTGGCTGACCGCCCGTCAGGGGTCCGGCACCCGGGTCGCGCACCGCGCCGCTGCCGCCGCCCCTGCCCGGATCCCGAAGAAGGCGCCGTCCCGCCCGGCCCCGCCCGTGCACAACCTTCGTCAAGGGCAGCCGGACGCCGCGTCCTTCCCCCGTACCGCATGGCTCGCGGCCTCCCGCCGCGCCGTGAACGCCGCGCCGAACGACGCCTTCGGCCCCGGTGACCCACAGGGCCGCATCGAGCTGCGCCGCGCGCTGTCCGGCTATCTGGCGCGCGTCCGCGGGGTGCACTGCTCCCCCGAACGGATCGTGATCTGCTCCGGCTTCGCGCACGCCCTTCGGCTGCTGTTCGGCGGCGGTGTGCTGCGCGGCCCACTGGCGGTGGAGTCGTACGGGCTCGGCTTCCACCGTTCACTGCTGGTCGCCGCCGGGGTCCGTACGGTCCCGCTGACGCTCGACGAACACGGGGCCCGCACCAGCGAGTTGACGGGCCTGCCGGGCGTACGGAGTGTGCTGCTCACCCCGGCCCACCAGTTCCCGACGGGCGGTCCGCTGCACCCGGAGCGGCGTACGGCCGTGGTCGACTGGGCCCGTACCCGCGGCGGTCTGGTCCTGGAGGACGACTACGACGGGGAGTTCCGTTACGACCGTGAGCCGGTGGGAGCCGTCCAGGGCCTCGGTCCGGACCGGGTCGTCCACCTCGGCTCCGTCAGCAAGAGCCTCTCCCCCGCCATTCGCCTGGGCTGGATGGTGCTGCCCGAGCACCTCGTCGGCGCCGTGCTGGCCGCCAAGGGGGAACGCGAGGGCTGGGCGAGCGTCCTGGACCAGCTCGCGTTCGCCGACTTCATCGAATCCGGCCATTACGACCGGCACATCCGCCGGATGAGGCAGCGCTACCGGCACCGCCGTGACCAGCTGGTCGCCGCCCTGGCCGCACACGCCCCGCACATCACGCCCACCGGCATCGCCGCCGGACTGCACGCCGTCCTGCGGCTGCCGCCGGGCACCGAACGCTCCACCGTCAAGGCCGCCGCCTGGCAGGGCCTCGGCCTGGACCCGCTCGCCGACTTCCGTCATCCGGCAGCCACCATGCCCGCCGAGGACGGCCTGGTCGTGGGCTATGCGACGCCACCGGACCATGCGTACACCGCGGCTCTCGAGGCGCTGTGCCGGGCCTTGCCACCACCGCCCGGCGCCTGACCGGGCCGGGTCGGTCACATCTCAGCCCGTCCGGGGATGGAGGACACGGCATGACCGCGTCCACGCAATCGCCTACGACACCCGCCCCTCGAGCACCGCCTTCAGCCCGTCCGTCAAATCCTGCGCCGACGGCGCCGAGTCGCGGTCCATCATCCACTGCACCATCACGCCTGCCAGCAGGGCCTGACAGAACAGCCCGGCGACCCGCGCCCGCTCCGGGTCGGTCTCCGGGTCGATGCCCAGCATGTTCTCGGCGAGCCCGTTCCGGCCTTCGCGCTGCGGGCCCGCCAGGGCCTTCTGCAGCTCGGGGTCGGAGTCGACCCGGGACACGACCTCCATCTGGAGTTGCCAGACGGCACGTGTCCGTTCGTAGCTGCCGATCACCCGCTCCCAGACGTCGCGGAACTGGTCGAGAGGCGCCTGGGGGGAACCGTCGCCGCGCCCGGCCTCATCCGGCTGCTTGGTGAGCAACTCGCCCCACTCCTCCGTCACCTGGAGGAAGGCGAGATTGAGCAGGGCCTCCTTGGAGCCGTAGTGGTAACCGATGGAGGCGAGGTTGGTGCCGGAGGCCGCGACGATGTCGCGTGCCGTCGTCCGGGCGTACCCCTTCTCCAGCAGGCAGCGCTTGGCGCCTTCGAGCAGATCCTCACGGTGTCCCATGAAAGCAGCGTACCCGGCATGCAGACGTTTGTGTAAGACGCACGTCTACATGCCGGGTACGCCGGCTTGCACAGGGTTTGCGATCAGTCCGTGAGGTTCACCGAGCGGGCCGAAGCAGCGCCGATCTCCTCGGCGATCTCGCTCAGGACCGCTGCCGGGACGTCGTCGTCGACGGTGAGGACGACCAGCGCCTCGCCGCCCGCGGCCGCCCGCGAGACCTGCATACCGGCGATGTTGAGACCTGCCTCGCCGAGAATCTTGCCGACCGCGCCGACGACACCGGGACGGTCCTCGTACCGCAGGACGACCATGTGGTCGGCGAGCGCCAGGTCCACGTCGTGCTCGCCGATCGCGACGATCTTCTGGAGGTGCTTGGGGCCGGCCAGCGTGCCGGAGACCGCGACCTCCTCGCCGCTCGCCAGCGTGCCACGGACCGTCACCACGTTGCGGTGGTCCGGCGACTCGGAGCTGGTGGTGAGGCGGACCTCGACACCGCGCTCCTGCGCGAAGAGCGGGGCGTTGACGTAGGACACCGTCTCGTCGACGACGTCCTCGAAGACGCCCTTGAGCGCGGAGAGTTCGAGCACCTTGACGTCGTGCTGGGTGATCTCGCCGTACACCTCGACATCGAGGCGGGCCGCGACCTCGCCCGCGAGCGCGGTGAAGATCCGGCCGAGTTTCTCGGCGAGCGGCAGGCCAGGACGTACGTCCTCGGCGATGACGCCGCCCTGCACGTTGACCGCGTCCGGCACGAGTTCACCGGCGAGCGCGAGGCGGACGGACTTGGCGACCGCGATGCCCGCCTTCTCCTGCGCCTCGTCGGTGGAGGCGCCGAGGTGCGGGGTGCAGACGACCTGGTCGAACTGGAACAGCGGGGAGTCCGTGCAGGGCTCCTTCGCGTACACGTCGAGACCGGCGCCGGCGACGCGGCCCTCCTTGAGGGCGGAGGCGAGCGCCTCCTCGTCGACGATGCCGCCGCGCGCGGCGTTGACGATCCGCACCGAGGGCTTCACCTTGTGCAGCGCCTCGTCGCCGATCAGGCCGAGCGTCTCGGGGGTCTTCGGCAGGTGCACGGTGATGAAGTCGGAGACTTCCAGCAGCTCGTCCAGCGTGAGGAGCTTGACGCCCATCTGCGCGGCGCGGGCCGGCTGCACGTAGGGGTCGTACGCGACGATCTTCATGCCGAAGGCCGACATGCGCTGCGCGACCAGCACGCCGATGCGGCCGAGGCCGACGACACCGAGGGTCTTCTCGCTCAGCTCGACGCCGGTGTACTTGGAGCGCTTCCACTCGCCGTTCTTGAGGGCGGTGTTGGCCTGCGGGATGTTGCGCGCGGTGGCGACGAGCAGACCGCAGGCCAGCTCGGCGGCGGTGACGATGTTGGACGTCGGGGCGTTGACGACCATCACGCCGGCCTTGGTGGCCGCGGACACGTCGACGTTGTCCAGACCGACGCCCGCACGGGCGACGACCTTCAGCTTCTTCGCGGCGGCGACGGCCTCGGCATCGACCTTGGTGGCGGAGCGCACCAGGATGGCGTCGACATCGGCGATCGCGGGGAGGAGTTCGGCGCGGTCCGCGCCGTTGCAGTGCCGGATGTCGAAATCCGGTCCCAGGGCGTCAACCGTGGCAGGCGACAGCTCTTCAGCGATGAGTACGACAGGTTTCGAGCTCACGTGAGTCCTCACAAGTCCAGTGCGGACGGCCGTCCCGACGGCCGCAGGCGGTGGAGGGGCTTGCCGCGTGGAAGACGCACGACACTGTGGGCCTGACGCGTGTATGTGTGGAGAAGTGTAGTCATGCGCGAGGGCGCATTCTGCGCCCCGATGGAAGGATCACCCACATGGGGCTGGACGACTTGTACACACGTACGGCGCCGCCTTCTTCCAGCGGTTATGCGGGGGATGCACCGCGGGGCGGGTCCGAAGACCCGCCCCGCGGCTGAGGACTTACGCGTCCTCGTCGTTCACCCAGCTCATCAGCTTGCGCAGCTCACGGCCGGTGGTCTCCAGCAGGTGGTCGCTGTCGGCCTTCTTGTACTCGTTGTACTTGGGCAGACCGTTGTGGTACTCGGCCATCCAGTTCTTGGCGAAGGTACCGTCCTGGATCTCGGCGAGAACCTTCTTCATCTCGGCCTTGGTGGCGTCCGTGATGATCCGCGGGCCGGTGATGTAGTCGCCCCACTCGGCGGTCTCCGAGATCGACCAGCGCATCTTCTCCAGGCCGCCCTCGTACATCAGGTCCACGATGAGCTTCAGCTCGTGGAGGCACTCGAAGTAGGCGATCTCCGGCTGGTATCCGGCCTCGGTCAGGGTCTCGAAACCGGCCTTGACCAGAGCGGCGGTGCCACCGCAGAGGACGGCCTGCTCACCGAACAGGTCGGTCTCGGTCTCCTCGGTGAAGGTCGTCTTGATGACGCCGGCGCGGGTGCCACCGATGCCCTTCGCGTACGACAGGGCGAGCGCCAGGCCGTTGCCCGATGCGTCCTGCTCGACGGCCACGATGCACGGAACGCCGCGGCCCTCCTCGTACTGACGGCGGACCAGGTGGCCCGGACCCTTCGGGGCGACCATGCAGACGTCGACGTTGGCCGGCGGCTTGATGAAGTCGAACCGGATGTTCAGGCCGTGGCCGAAGAACAGCGCGTCGCCGTCCTTGAGGTTGTCCTTGATGGACTCCTCGTAGACCTGGGCCTGGATCGGGTCCGGGACGAGGATCATGATGACGTCGGCCTCGGCGGCGGCCTCCGCCGGGGTCACCACGCGCAGGCCCTGCTCCTCGGCCTTGGCCTTGGACTTGGAGCCCTCGTGCAGACCGACACGGACGTCGACACCCGAGTCACGCAGCGACAGCGCGTGGGCGTGGCCCTGGCTGCCGTAGCCGATGACCGCGACCTTGCGGCCCTGGATGATGGACAGGTCGGCATCGTCGTCGTAGAACAGCTCGGCCACTGGGTCTTCTCCTTGGTGTGCAGGTGTTGCGTCCCACCGTACGGCGGGGTGCGTCAATTACGTTTTCGGGTCTCGCCATACGAGCGGCGAGAGGGGTGCCGGCTAGGCCGTACGGTCGAGGGCGCGCAGCGAACGGTCGGTGATCGAGCGCGCGCCACGCCCTATGGCGATGGTGCCGGACTGGACGAGCTCCTTGATGCCGTACTGCTCCAGCATCTTGAGCATGGCCTCCAGCTTGTCGGCGCCGCCGGTCGCCTCGATCGTGACGGCGTCCGGGGAGACGTCCACGGTCTTGGCGCGGAACAGCTGGACGATCTCGACGATCTGGGAGCGGGTCTCGTTGTCGGCGCGGACCTTCACCAGGACGAGCTCACGCTGGATCGCAGCGGACGGCTCGAGTTCGACGATCTTCAGTACGTTGATCAGCTTGTTGAGCTGCTTGGTCACCTGCTCGAGGGGCAGGTCCTCGACATTCACGACGATGGTGATGCGCGAGATGTCGGGGTGCTCGGTGGTACCGACCGCGAGCGAGTCGATGTTGAAGCCGCGTCGGGAGAACAGGGCCGTGATCCGGGCGAGGACACCGGGCTTGTTCTCGACCAGGACGGAGAGCGTGTGCTTGGTGGACATGGAGTCGGTCTCTCTCTGTCTCTCAGTCGTCTTCGTTGTCGCCGAAGTCGGGGCGGACGCCACGGGCTGCCATGACCTCGTCGTTGGAGGTGCCGGCGGCGACCATCGGCCACACCATGGCGTCCTCGTGGACGATGAAGTCGATGACGACCGGGCGGTCGTTGATCGCGTTGGCCTCGGCGATGACCTTGTCCAGATCGGCCGGGTCCTCGCAGCGGATCGCGTAGCAGCCCATGGCCTCGGACAGCTTGACGAAGTCCGGCACGCGGGTGCCCTTCGCCGGGGCGCCCTCGGTGTCGGCGCCGGAGTGCAGCACGGTGTTGGAGTACCGCTGGTTGTAGAACAGGGTCTGCCACTGGCGGACCATCCCGAGCGCGCCGTTGTTGATGATCGCGACCTTGATCGGGATGTTGTTGAGCGCGCAGGTGGTGAGTTCCTGATTGGTCATCTGGAAGCAGCCGTCGCCGTCGATGGCCCAGACCGTGCGGTCCGGCATGCCGGCCTTGGCGCCCATCGCGGCCGGGACCGCGTAACCCATCGTTCCGGCGCCGCCGGAGTTCAGCCAGGTGGCGGGCTGCTCGTACTGGATGAAGTGCGAGGCCCACATCTGGTGCTGGCCGACGCCCGCCGCGAAGATCGTGCCTTCGGGGGCGAGCTCGCCGATTCGCTGGATGACCTGCTGCGGGGAGAGGCTGCCGTCCTCGGGGAGGTCGTAGCCGACCGGGTAGGTGTCACGCCAGCGGTTGAGGTCCTTCCACCAGGCGGAGTAGTCGCCGGTGTGTCCCTCGGTGTGCTCGGCCTGGACGGCCTGGACGAGGTCGGCGATGACCTCGCGGGCGTCACCGACGATCGGCACGTCGGCGGTGCGGTTCTTGCCGATCTCCGCCGGGTCGATGTCGGCGTGGACGATCTTGGCGTACGGGGCGAAGCTGTCCAGCTTGCCGGTGACGCGGTCGTCGAAGCGGGCTCCGAGGGCGACGATCAGGTCGGCCTTCTGCAGCGCGGTGACGGCGGTGACCGAACCGTGCATGCCCGGCATTCCCACGTGCAGCGGGTGGCTGTCGGGGAACGAACCGAGCGCCATCAGCGTGGTGGTGACGGGCGCTCCGGTGAGCTCGGCGAGGACCTTCAGCTCGGCGGTCGCCCCGGCCTTCATGACGCCGCCGCCGACGTACAGCACCGGCCGCTTGGCCTGGGTGATGAGCTTGGCGGCCTCGCGGATCTGCTTGGCGTGCGGCTTGGTGACCGGACGGTAGCCGGGCAGGTCCTGGGTCGGCGGCCAGCTGAACGTGGTCTGCGCCTGCAGGGCGTCCTTGGCGATGTCGACGAGGACGGGGCCCGGACGGCCGGTGGAGGCGATGTGGAAGGCCTCGGCGATCGTGTGCGGGATGTCCTCGGCCCGGGTGACCAGGAAGTTGTGCTTGGTGACCGGCATCGTGATGCCGCAGATGTCGGCTTCCTGGAAGGCGTCCGTGCCGATCGCCTTGGCGGCGACCTGGCCGGTGATCGCGACCAGCGGGACGGAGTCCATGTGTGCGTCGGCGATCGGGGTGACCAGGTTGGTGGCGCCCGGGCCGGAGGTGGCCATGCAGACACCGACCTTGCCGGTGGCCTGCGCGTAGCCGGTGGCGGCGTGTCCGGCACCCTGCTCGTGACGGACCAGCACATGACGGACCCGGGTGGAGTCCATCATCGGGTCGTACGCCGGAAGGATGGCGCCGCCGGGAATGCCGAATACCGTGTCGGCCCCCACCTCCTCAAGAGACCGGATGAGGGACTGCGCACCCGTGACGTGCTCAACGGTGGCGGAGGACGATCCGCCGTTACGGGCCCGCGGCTGGGGATGATGGGCCCCGGTGGCCTGCTCGGTCATCGGCATTCTCTTCTCGAAGCTGAGGGTTTTTGCGGGGTTTTGAGGTGTGCCAGTGCAACAAAAAACCCCTCGTGCCGTGAGGCAAGCGAGGGGAGCGCGCCGGTGCGGTCTGCAGAGTGTCAACGAGGAACTCTGCTTCAGCCGACGCGCTTTCCAAGTACGAGAATTCGGGTGCGCATGGCATTGACCCTCTCTCCGACGCGCACAGCGTGTCAAGTAGGTGGGATATGCATCTCAGAATGTGGTCCGCTGAGCAGCGGAATCGAGCCGCCTGTCAGGACGGGCTGAGCAGCGGGGCCGCCGGGCACCGGGAACTCGCCGCGCACCAGCGTGCGGCGCAGACGGTACTCGTCCAGCGGCCCGGAGAAGGCCATCCCCTGGCCGTGCGTACAGCCCATGGCGCGCAGCGCGAGGACCTGTTCCGGCACGTCGACCCCGTCGGCCACCGACTGCAGGCCGAGGTCGCAGGCGATCCTCAGCAGCCCGCTGGTGATCTTGTGCAGGCGGGCCGATTCCACGACGCCCTCGACGAGCCCCCGGTCCAGTTTCAGTACGTCGATGGGGAGCCGGCGCAGCGCGTTGATCGCGGCGTAGCCGCTGCCGAAGCCGTCGAGCGCGATCCGTACGCCGAGCCGGCGCAGCCCGACGAGGCGCTGTTCGAGCTCGTCGAAGGAGACCCGGGGGTCGTTGTCGGAGACCTCGATCATCAACGCCCCCGAGGGCAGGCCGTGCCGGGTGAGAAGCGCCTCGACGGAGCCGAACGGCATCGCCCTGTCCAGCAGCCTGCGGGCGGGCAGCCGGACGGCCACAGCGACCTGGTGCCCGGCTCCGGCCCGGTCGGCGGCCTGCTCGACGGCCTCTTCGAGGAGCCAGCGGCCGAGCTCTGCGGTGCGGTCGCTGTCCTCGGCGACGCGGAGGAACTCGGCGGGGGTGAACAGGATTCCCTGCGCGGAGCGCCAGCGGGCCTGTGCGGCGACGGCGGCGACGGTGCCGGTGGCGAGATGGACCACGGGCTGATGGAGCAGGGCGAACTCGCCGTCCCGCAGGGCGGTGCGCAGCCGGGTCGCCAGTTCGGATCGGCGTACCACTTCGGCCTGCATCTGCGGAGCGTACAGCTCGACGCGGTCCTTGCCGGCCGCCTTGGCGCGGTACATGGCGAGGTCGGCGTTGCGCATGAGGTCGGTGGGAGTGATGGCGGGCTCGGCGAAGGCGACCCCGATGGAGGCGGCGACGCGGACCTCGCCGCCGCCGATCCGGTACGGCTGGGAGAGCGCGAGGCGCAGCCGGTCGGCGATCTCGTGGACCTGGTACTCCCGGGCGCCCTGGTCGCGCGAGCCGTCTCCGAGGATGAGCGCCGCGAACTCGTCGCCGCCGAGGCGGGCCGCGGTGTCCCCGGCCCGCACGGACTCCTGGAGGCGGCGGGCGGCCTGGACGAGCAGCTCGTCGCCCGCCTGGTGGCCGAGACGGTCGTTGACCGCCTTGAAGCCGTCGAGGTCGATGAAGAGCACCGCGGTGCCGGGGTCACCGGAGCGGCGGCCGCCGAGAGCCTGGCGGACCCGGTCGGTGAACAGGGCTCGGTTGGGCAGGTCGGTGAGCGGGTCGTGCTCGGCGTTGTGCTGCAACTGGGCCTGCAGCCTGACCCGTTCGGTCACGTCCCGGCTGTTGAGGATCAGCCCGCCCTGGTGGCGGTTGACGGTGGACTCGACGTTGAGCCAGTCACCGGTGCCGGATCTGAACCGGCACTCGATCCGGGTGGTGGGTTCCTCGCTGGGCGGCGCGGCCAGAAACCGCCGCACTTCGTGGACCACGCGCCCCAGATCCTCGGGATGGATGATCGAGGCGAGCTCGGCGCCGATGAGATCGTCGGCCTCCCGCCCGTAGACACCGGAGGCGGCGGGGCTGACGTACCGGAGTATGCCGGTGGGGGCGGCGATCATGATGACGTCGCTGGACCCCTGGACCAGGGAGCGGAAGTGGTTCTCCTTCTGCGCCAGCTCCTGGGTGAGCGCGATGTTGTCGACGAGCATGATGCCCTGTCGTACGACCAGGGCGAGCACGACCATGCAGCCGGTGATGACCACGACGCGGTCCACCCGGCGGCCCTCGATGACGTTGTAGAGAATGCCGAGGGTGCAGACGGCCGCGGCGAGGTACGGCGTCAGTGCGGCCAGTGAACCGGCGATCGGACGGCTGGTGGTGCGCGGGGCCGGGCGCTGCTCGACAGCGTTGTCTCCTGGCCGGTTCGCGCCCCAGGGGGCGTACGCGAGGAGCAGCGAGCCGGCGAACCAGCCGGCGTCCAGCAACTGGCCGGAGTGGTACGTCTGGCGGAGCAGCGGCGAGGTGAACAGCGCGTCGCAGAGGACCGTCAGTGCGAGGGCGGCGATGGCCGTGTTCACCGCGGAGCGGTTGACGTTGGCCCGCCGGAAGTGCAGGGCGAGCACCATGGAGACCAGCACGATGTCGAGCAGCGGATAGGCCAGCGAGAGCGCCGCGCGGGCCACGCTCGCCCCCTCGGCGTCGGCGAGATGCGCCGTGTGGGCGAGCGCCAGGCTCCAGGAGAGCGTGAGGAGCGATCCGCCGATCAGCCAGGAGTCCAGCACCAGACAGACCCAACCGGCCCTGGTGACAGGGCGCTTGGCGAGGACGAGCAGTCCGACGATGGCGGGCGGTGCGAAGCAGAGGAAGAAGACGTCGGCAGGCGACGGGCTGGGCACATCGACACCGAGCACGACTTCGTACCAGCCCCAGACGGCGTTGCCCCCGGCGGCCATCAGCGAGGAGAGCGAGAACAGCAGCCAGGCGGGACGGAACCGGTCGCACGCGAAGCGCGCGTAGAGGAAGCAGGAGACGGCCGCGATCAGGGCAGCGGCGCTGAGGCCGAAGTCGCCCATGACGAGGGCCAGCTCGGACGAGCCCCAGCCGAGGGCCGCACCCACGGCGTAACCGCCGCAGACCAGGCCGAGAAGGATCTGCGAGACCGCCCCGGACGCCCCGTCGGCGGTCGACTGCCGGGAGAAGAACGCCCCGAAAGCGCTCGCCGGGGCGCTCACCGAGGTGTCCCCGGTGCTGCCGGACGGCTGAGGGCGCGGCACGATGGGCGCCCGGGCGGTCTCCGTCGACCGCCCTGCCGCGTCGGATCGTTCGCCCATCGGCCCTGCATCGCCCGTCGCCCCCCTCGCGTTCCGCTGCCACCCCGCGCCGTCGCTTCCATGGCGCAGCCCCCATTCGGGACGATACACCAGACTCGTCACGCAGGGACATAGTCCCTCTACTCTCCGTGACGATCTGGGCACTTGTCGACACTCTGTGCAGCAGAACGGATTCGCAGCGTGGTCAGTCGGTGGTGAGCACGACGTTCTGCACCGGCTCCCCCGCGGCGAACCGGGTGAGCTGTCCGGCCAGCAGCCGCTTGGCGCGCGGCAGGAACGCCGAGGTGCTGCCGCCCACATGCGGTGTGATCAGGACGTTCGGAGCATGCCAGAGGGGGTGGCCGGCGGGCAGCGGTTCCGGGTCGGTGACATCGAGTGCCGCGCGCAGCCGCCCGGACTCGAGTTCGGACAGCAGGGCCTTGGTGTCCACGACTCCACCCCGGGCGACGTTCACGAGCAGCGCGCCGTCCGGCATCGCGGCGAGGAAGTCGGCGCTCACCAGCCCTTGCGTGGAAGGGTTCAGCGGAGTGGACAGAATGACGATGTCGGCTTCGCGCAGCAGTGCGGGCAGGTCGTCGAGTGTGTGTACGGGGCCGCGTGCTGTTGTCCGCGCGGAGCGCGCGACGCGCGCCACCCGCGCACACTCGAAGGGCGCGAGCCGGTCCTCGATGGCGGCGCCGATCGATCCGTACCCCACGATCAGAACCGATTTGTCGGCGAGCGCCGGGTAGAAACCGGCCCGCCACTCCTCCTTGTCCTGACCGTGGACGAACCCGGGAAAGCCGCGCAGCGAGGCGAGGATCAGAGCGAGGGCGAGCTCCGCCGTCGAGGCCTCGTGAACCCCCTTGGCGTTGCACAGCCGCACCCCGGCGGACAGTCGCCCGAGCCCCGGCTGGACATGGTCGATTCCCGCCGAGAGCGTCTGGACGACCTGGACCGCCCTCATACCGGCGAGCGGACGGACCGCGACCTCCGGCCCCTTCATGTAGGGAACGACATAGAAGGCGCAGTCCGCGGGGTCGGCGGGGAAGTCCTGCTCGCCGTCCCAGAAACGGTAGTTGAGACCCTCTGGGAGCCCGTCGATCTCATCGGCCGGAATCGGCAGCCATACATCGGGAGGCGTCGTAGAAGTCATGGTCAGGAGGCTATGCGAAGTACCCGGGACGGCAGAGGTTACTTTTGGGTGCGGTGCGGGGTCTCGTGACGGCGGGGCCGAGGGAGGGTTCGGGAGTTGGAGCGCAGGAGTCTCGGTGCGGCGGCGCTCGCCGTGGGTGCGGTCGGGCTCGGCTGCATGCCGATGAGCTGGGCGTACAGCGCGTCCCAGCAGCACGGTGACCGTGCGTTGCGGACGGTGCACGCCGCGCTCGACGCGGGCGTCCAACTGCTCGATACGGCGGACATGTACGGCCCCTTCACCAACGAGCTGCTGATCGGGAGGGCCCTCAAGGGGCGCCGCGCCGATGCCTTCGTCTCCACCAAGTGCGGGCTGCTGGTGGGCGATCAGCACATCGTGGCCAACGGCCGTCCCGGCTATGTGCGCCGGGCCTGTGACGCGTCGCTGCGGCGGCTGCAGACCGATGTGATCGATCTGTACCAGCTGCACCGGGCCGATCCCGAGGTGCCGGTGGAGGAGACCTGGGGCGCGATGGCGGAGCTGATCACCGCCGGGAAGGTGCGGGCGCTGGGGCTGAGTGCGGTAGGGGCGCGGGCCTCGCGCCGGCCGGGGACGCGGATGCACGACGGAACGATTCGCCAGCTGGAGCGGGTGCAGCAGGTGTTTCCGGTGAGCACGGTCCAGGCGGAGCTTTCGGTGTGGTCGCCGGAGGCCCTCGACACGCTGCTGCCGTGGTGCGAGGCGCGGGGTGTGGGGCTGCTGGCGGCGATGCCGCTGGGCAACGGCTATCTGACGGGCACGCTGACGCCGGGCCAGGGCTTCGAGCCGGACGATCTGCGGGCCCGGCATCCGCGGTTCACCGCCGAGATGATGGCGGCGAACCAGCCCGTGGTGGTGGGGCTGCGGCGGGTCGCCGAACGGCACGGGGCGACTCCGGCACAGGTGGCGCTGGCGTGGGTGCTGCGCCAGGGCCCGCATGTGGTGCCGGTGCCGGGCACGAAGCGGGAGCGGTGGGCGGTGGAGAACGCGGGGGCGGCCGGGCTGAAGCTGACGGCGCAGGACCTGGCGGAGATCGCGCGGCTGCCGCGGGCGCTGGGGTCGTGGGACTGAGCGCAGAAACGCGGCGGTCATGCGGAACCCGGGGCGGGGCTGCGGTGTAAGAACAGTAGTCAGGCAGCCGTTGAAGGGATCGGTGCTGTGCGCGTTTCTGTATTCGGATCCGTAAGAGCCCGGGTGGAACGCCCGCGGGGGTTTCCCGCTGCGCGCCGCGCGATGGTGACCGCGGTCGCGGTGGGCTCACTGATGGTGTCGGCGGGGTGCTCGTCGAGCGACGGTTCAGGGAGCACGGGAGGCGACGCGGCGAGCACGGCACACCCACCGCCCTCCTCCCCAGCTGTGTCCTCCTCGTCCTCCACCGTGCCGCCGCCGTCCTCGTTGCCGCCCGCGAAGGGCTCGGTGAAGGTGGTGTCGACGCTGACCGAGGGACTCGCCTCACCATGGGGTCTGGCGGAGCTGCCCGGCGGCGATCTCCTGGTGTCCTCACGCGACGAGAGAACGATCACGCGGGTCGACGGGAGAACGGGGAGCAAGACGCTGCTGGGCACGGCGCCCGGAGTGTCGCCCGCCGGGGAGGGCGGGCTGCTGGGCATCGCGGTCTCACCGACGTACGCCTCGGACCATCTGGTGTACGCGTACTTCACGACCGGGTCCGACAACCGCATCGCCCGCATGCGGTACGACGAGCACGGTGGCGCCGGCCGGCAGCTGGGCGCGCCGCACACGATCCTGCGGGGCATCCCGAAGGGCAACATCCACAACGGCGGCCGGATCGCCTTCGGCCCGGACCACATGCTGTACGCGGGGACGGGTGAGACGGGGAACACCGGCCTGGCACAGGACAAGGCGTCCCTGGCGGGCAAGATCCTGCGGATGACGCCGGACGGCAGACCGGCACCGGGCAACCCCGAACCCGGCTTGTTGATGTATTCGTACGGGCACCGCAATGTGCAGGGGCTGGCCTGGGACAGCCGGAAACAGCTGTGGGCGTCCGAATTCGGGCAGGACACGTGGGACGAGCTGAATCAGATCGTGCCCGGTGGGAATTATGGCTGGCCGAAGTACGAGGGGAAGGTCGGAAAGAAGGGTTTCGTCGACCCCGTGGCACAGTGGAAGACGTCCGAGGCGTCCCCGAGCGGGATCGCCTTCGCCCAGGGCTCGATCTGGATGGCGGGCCTGCGCGGTGAGCGACTCTGGAGGATCCCGCTGTCGGAGAACCCTGACAAGGAACCTCTGGCGCCGCCGCAATCGTTCCTGAAAGGTCAGTACGGCCGGCTGCGCACCGTGCTCGCGGCAGGCGGCAACAGACTCTGGCTGGTCACGAGCAACACGGACACCCGCGGCACACCGGAACCGGGAGACGACAGAGCCCTGGTGCTGGAGGTGCGGTAGCGGCTACTGCAGGTGAAAGGGCGCGAGCCGGTGTTCAACTTCTTCGAGGAACTCTTCGCCCCGGGCCGCAAGCACGCCGCGGAGGAGCAGAAACGCCTGGAGCTGTCCCGGGTGGACCTGGGCGTGGGCGATCCCGGCCGCGGCCCGATAGACCTCGCGTCGGGAAAGGTGACGGTCCGCCTTCCGGAGCCGGAGGGCGGGGACGAGGACGAGGACACGCACGGGGACGGCGACGGGGACGCTGTATCAACCCCGACCGACGATTGACGACAGACGGGCGGGCGGGCGGCCCCGGGACCTCCACCGCCCCCGCACCCGCACCCGCACCCGCACCCGGCTAGGACACCTCGTGGGCACGGTACAGACGGAGGCGGTGGGCGAGCGCCGCGGCCTCGCCACGGCTGGAGACGCCTAGCTTGGCGAGAATGTTGGAGACGTGCACGCTCGCGGTTTTGGGCGAGATGTAGAGCTCCTCGGCAATCTTCCGGTTCGTGTGCCCGGCGGCGACGAGCCGGTGCACGTCCTGCTCGCGCCGCGTCAGCCCGAATGACTCCACCGCCGCGGCCGCGGCGGACTGGAGCTGCTCCTCGGCGTGCTCCCGCTCCGCCACCCTGTCCATGGTGGCGTCGTCGGCCGGGACGGTGACGGCGGTCGGAATCTCGTCGACGGAGGTGGCGAGCGTGATGCGGGCGCGGCCGGCCAGCAGCTCGATGGTCTCGATCAGCGGACGCGCACCGAGCCGTTCGGCGGTGCTGTGCGCGTCGCGCAGGAGGCCGGTGGCCCTGGCCCGGTCGCCGGAGGCGATGAGGAAGGCTTCGGCCCAGCGGTGGTGGACCTGCGCCACTTCGTAGGGGCGGTGCAGGGGAGCGAAGGCGGCGGCCGCACGGGACCAGTGGTCGGGGGTGTCGGTGCCCTCGGCGCGGGCCAGCTCGGCGTTGATCAGCAGACCGTAAGCGGCCCAGACCGGGACGAGCATCGGCAACTGCTTCAGGTGCTTACGGATCAGGGCGAGGATCGCCGGACGTCCGGGCTCGGTGGCGGGCAGGCCACGGGCGTCCGCCTCGGCCGTGGCGGCGATCTGGAGCAGGGGCAGCGCGTACCGCTGGGTACCTGGCGGGAAGCCCAGTTCCGCCTGGGCCTCGAATGCGGCCCGCGCCTCGGGGAGGCGGCCCTGCTGTACGGCAAGGGTCACGGCGTGACGGACCGGGGCGATGAGGTGCTGGGGCTGCGGGTCGCGGGAGCCGAAGTAGCGTTGGCTCAAAGCCAGTTGCACCTCGGCCTCGGCGAGGTCACCCCGAGCGAGGGCCAGCTCGGTGCGACGCGAGGCGACGAGACCGTGCGCCTTGCGGGACTGGGCGGCCCGGGCAGCCACGTCGATGGTGGCCTGGCTCTCGTCCCAGTGGCCGAGGGAGAAGTACGACATCGCCTGGTTGGAGCGGACCCAGGCCTCCGTGTCGGGGATGCCGTGGCGGAGGCAGACCTCGATCCCGTGGTCCGCGGCGGCCACGGCCTCCAGGGAGCGGCCCATCGACTCGAGTGTGGAGGGGAGGTTGATGCTGGCGCGGCCCATGATGCCGACGAGGTGGAGTTCATCGGCGCGGTCGCGGACGGCGTACATCTCGGCGATGCCCTCGTCGACCGCGCCGGCGTCGGCGGTGAGCCAGCCTCGGGTGAGCCGGGCGTGCAGCTCGATGTACTCGTCGCCGACGAGTTGGGCGTACTCCACGGACCGGTCGGCGGCGGCGAGTGTCTCGGCGCCGGGGCGGTGCAGGGCGCCCCATCCGGCCACGCTCATGAGGACGTCGGCGTGCACGGCGGACGGCGGCAGACCGCGGACCAGGTCCTGGGCGGTGGCCAGTTCCTGCCAGCCGTCACCGCGGGTGAGGGCCTGCACCAAGTGGGAGCGCTGGACCCAGAACCAGGCGGCGCGCAGCGGGTCCGCCTCGCCGTCCAGGATCCGCATGGCCTTCTTGGAGATGGCGAGGGCTCGTTCGCGGTCGCCGCCGAAGCGGGCGGCGACCGTGGCTTCGGCCATCAGGTCGAGGTAGCGCAGCGGGGTGGTGTCCGGTTCGCCGCCGCACGCCGGGTAGACCTCGGCGTAGTCGATGGGGCGCAAGGTGCGGCGTACCTCGTCGGGGACGTCGTCCCACAGCTCCATGGCCCTTTCCAGCAGCCGCAGTTGCTCGGCGAAGGCGTAGCGACGGCGGGCCTCGACGGAGGCCCTCAGCACGGCGGGGAGGGCCTTGGCCGGATCGTGTGCGCCGTACCAGTAGCTGGCGAGGCGGGTGGCGCGCTCACCGGCGCGGACCAGGGTGGGGTCGGCTTCCAGCGCCTCGGCGTAGCGGCGGTTGAGCCGGGAGCGTTCGCCGGGCAGCAGATCGTCACTGACGGCCTCGCGGACCAGCGAGTGCCGGAAGCGGTAGCCGTTGCCCTCCGGTGTGGCGAGCAGGAGGTTGGCGCCGACGGCTCCCCGCAGCGCCTCGATGAGATCGTCCTCCGCGAGGCCGGAGACCGCGGCCAGCAGTCCGTACTCGACGGTGGAGCCGCCCTCGGCGATGATCCGGGCGATCTTCTGGGCGTCTTCGGAGAGCGCTTCGACGCGGACGAGGAGGAGGTCGCGCAGCGAGTCGGAGAGTCCGGAGCTGTCGCCGCACTCCAGGCTGCATGCGAGCTCTTCGACGAAGAAGGCGTTGCCGTCGGACCGCTCGAATATCTCGTCGACGAGGGCGGGTTCGGGGGTGGCCGCGAGGATGCCGGTGAGCTGGCGACCGACCTCGGCGCGGTTGAAGCGGGCGAGTTCGATCCGGCGGACGGTGCGGAGCCGGTCCAGTTCGGCGAGGAGGGGGCGCAGGGGGTGGCGGCGGTGGATGTCGTCGGCCCGGTAGGTGCCGACCACGACGAGGCGGCCGCTGCGCAGCGTGCGGAAGAGATAGGCGAGGAGGTGCCGGGTGGAGGCGTCGGCCCAGTGCAGGTCCTCCAGGACGAGGACGACGGGCCGGTCGGCGGAGATGCGTTCCAGCAGCCGCGCGGTGAGCTCGAAGAGGCGGGCGGTTCCGTGCTCGTCGGTGGCGTCCCGGTCGGCTTCGCCGAGTTCGGGGAGGAGCCTGGCCAGTTCGCCCTCCTGCCCGGCGCAGGCTGCGGCCATTTCTTCGGGCAGGGTACGGCGCAGGGCGCGCAGCGCCGTGGAGAACGGGGCATACGGCAGCCCGTCGGCGCCGATCTCGACGCAGCCGCCGACGGCGACGACGGCCTCGCGTCGGCCGGCCGCCGTCAGGAATTCCTCGACCAGCCGTGTCTTGCCGACGCCCGCCTCGCCACCGATGAGCAGCGCCTGCGGTTCTCCGCCCGGGGCTTCCGGAAGGCCGGGGAGCCCGGCGGTGGCGCGGGCGAGCGCATCGGTGAGCGAGGTGAGTTCGCCTGCGCGGCCGACGAACACGGGACTGACGGACCTGGTCTCCACGCCGCCGAGCATCGCACATGGGTCCGACACGGTGGCGGTGGGAAGGGAATCGGCGCTCATCGCACGCTCGTCACGCGGCGCGGACGAACCGATTCCGGAACGTACTCACCACCCCTTCGTCCTCCTGGCGTCCGGACCGGCGCGCGGCGCGGCGGGCCCGGCGGGCCTGCCGGACGACGCGCTCCAGCTCGGCCCTGCGGAGGAGTTCGGCTTCGTTGATCTTGTGGAGCTCGTACGCGTACATGTGCTTCTCCCGGATGACGACGGCCTGTTGAGGCCTGGTGGAGGGGCAGTCGGTGTGCCGGCCCGAATCTGCCGGGCCCGGCTTCTGCCGTGCCTCTACTGTCGTCTCCCAGGGGGTGTCGCCACATCGGGCGAGTTCCGCATCTCTACGGAGTGGGGGCCTTAGGCGCACGCGACGGTTGCCGCATGCGGACCTAGGCCCCCCGAGTGGATGCCTTAGGGCACCGCTGGTTGTTGCGTACTGCTCAATCGTGGCTCTCAGCCGGCGGCTGCGCTCGCCGCCGGCAGGGCGACGATGAGGTCGAAGTACATGCCGACGGAGATCAGTACACCGAGGACGCCGAGCGCGATGCCGGCGGTCGCGACGGCGCGGACCCAGCCGGGCTGCGGGTCCTCGGCGGGTGCACCGAAGGCCGGGCGGACCAGGGCGAAGACGCCGACGAGCAGGGCCAGCAGGGCGAAGAGGCCGTTGACGAGGGCGGTGGAGTGCCAGGCGTCACCGTAGATCTCGGAGATCTGCCGGGCCACGGAGCCGCCGGAGGCGGTCTTCATCTGTCCCAGCAGGGTCTCGCGCTCGGCGACGACCCGGCCGGTCCAGGCCCCGGTGAGACCGACGACGCCGAGGCCGGCGGCGACAACGGCCGCGGCGGCTGCGGCGAGCCCGGACGGTGCCCGGGGAGAGTCGTCGTCCTCGAGATCGTCCTTGAGGTCGTGGTCCAGGTCGGAGTCCCGGTCCGCGTCGGCGTCGAGACCGCTGCCGTCGCTCACCGCGCGCTCGCCCTCGGCTTCGATCGCCCCTTCGTCGAGGTGGTCCGCCGCCGTCTCCTCGTGGTCGCCTTCGGCGGTGGGAGCTATGGGGGTCTTGGAAGTCGTGGGGTTCATGGGCCGCACGCTAGGCGGCCCGGATGAGAACACCCTTAACGGCCACGGCCGGTCCGGCAGGCCCGCCCGGCTCCCCGGCCCCGCCTCAGCCCCGCTGAGCGCGCCACTCGGGCGCCAGGACGGACCATATCTCCGAGTCGTGCCTCACTCCGCGGTACGGGTAGTTCTGGCGCAGCACCCCGTCGCGTGTCATCCCGAGCCGCTTCGCGACCGCGACACTGCGGGTGTTGGCGGACGACGCCACCCACTCCACACGGTGCATGCCCCGCTCCTCGACCGCCCAGTCGATCAGCTTCCGCACCGCCCGGGTCACCAGGCCGCGCCCCTCCCCCGCCGACTCCAGCCAGCAGCCGACCTCGCAGTTCCCGGACTCGGTGTCGAAGATCCGGAAGAGGACGCCGCCGACGAGGGTGCCGTCCAGCCAGATGCCGTACAGCCGGCCCGTGTCGGCCGCCTGTTTGTCGGCGTACCGCTGCAGCAGGGCGCGCGCGGATTCGAGGTCGGTGGCGAAGGCGGCGAAGGGGATCCACGGGTCGACGAGTTCGCGCGCCCGGTCGATGTGGGCGAGGAACTCCTCCGCCTGCCAGATCTCCAGCGGGCGCAGTTCCGCACCGTCGTCACCCAGGGATACCGCGAACATCATGCTCCTTCGATGTCGGTCGATGTCGGTCGCAAGAGGTCGGTCCCAAGAGGTCCGTCCCGAGAGACCGCATCAGATCTCAGTGGACGCGCTGTGCGACCGATTCGTCGTCCTCGCTGCTGCGCGCCCCGGAAATCCTCGCATGCGACTCCCAGCATTCGGGCGGCTCGATGCTGATGCGCGGCAGCCGCCGTTCCAGCCAGCGCGGCAGCCACCAGTTCGCACCACCCAGCATGTGCATCAGCGCGGGTACCAGCAGCGTCCTCAGGACAAAGGCGTCGAGCGCCACCGCCGCCGCGAGCGCGATGCCGAACATCGCGATGACCCGGTCCCCGCTGAGCACGAAGGCCAGGAAGACCGAGATCATGATCACCGCGGCGGAGTTGATCACCCGGCTGGTCTCGGCGAGGCCGACCCGGACCGCCCGCCGGTTGTCGCCGGTCTCCAGCCACTCCTCGTACATCCGGCCGACCAGGAACACCTGATAGTCCATGGAGAGCCCGAAGAGCACGGACACCATGATCACCGGCAGGAAGGGTTCGATGGGGCCGGCGCTGCCGAGTCCGAGCAGTTCGCTCCCCCACCCCCACTGGAAGATCGCGGTGACGACCCCGAACGAGGAGGCGACGGCGGCCACGTTCATCGCGGCCGCCTTCAGCGGAATACCGATCGATCGGAAGGCCAGCAGGAGAAGCAGACAGCCGAGCCCTATGACGACCCCGATGAAGAGTGGCAGTTTGCCGATGATGACCTGCGCGAAGTCGTCGTAGCCGGCTGTCACCCCGCCGACATGGGCCCGGAGCGAGGTGTTCTCCTCGGCGTGCGGCAGGACGTCCGTGCGCAGCCGGTCGACGAGGGCGCTCGTCCGCTGGGACTGCGGCGACGACGTCGGGACGACGGTGACGAACGCCGTGTCGCCGCTGCTGTTGTACGTGACGGGGCTGACCGATGCCACCCCGTCGGTGGCCCGCAGTGTGGCGGGCAGCGCGTCCATCGCGAGCCGGTCGTCGGCGCCGTCGAGTTGCGCGGCGATCGTCAGCGGACCGTTGACGCCGGGCCCGAAGCCGTCGGCCAGCAGGTCGTACGCCTGCCGGGTGGTCGACGACGAGGCGTTGTTGCCTTGGTCGGAGGTGCCCAGATGCAGTGAGAACGTCGGCAGTGCGAGGATCAGCATCACCGCGGCGGCGGCCACGCCGAGCAGCTTGGGGTGCCGTTCGACGAAGGCGGACCAGCGCGCAGCGAAGCCGGTGGGCAGCTCGGGCTGCGGTCCCTGCTCGGCGAGCTGTCTGCGTTCGCGCCGGCTCAGTGCCCGCATCCCGACGAACGACAGCAGTGCGGGCAGCAGCGTCACCGAGGCGGCGACGGTCAGCACGACGGTGAGCGACGCGGCGATGGCTACGCCGTTGAGGAACCCGAGCTGCAGGATCAGCATGCCGAGCAGTGCGATACAGACGGTGGCCCCGGCGAAGACGACGGCACGCCCCGTCGTCGTGACGGCGTTCTGCGCCGCCTCGGCGACCGGCAGGCCGCGCCGCAACCCTCTGCGGTGCCGGGTGACGATGAACAGGGCGTAGTCGATGCCGACGCCGAGCCCGATCAGTATGCCGAGCATGGGGGCGAAGTCGGCGACGGTCATCAGGTGCCCGAGCAGCTCGATGCCCGCGTACGCCGTTCCGACCGAGACGAGGGCGGTGGCGACGGGCAGCAGGCTGGCGGCGAGCGAACCGAAGGCGAGGAAGAGGACGACCGCGGCGACGACCACCCCGATGACCTCACTGAGGTGGGCGGACGACGCTTCGGTGAGGGCGGCCGCGGAGCCGCCCACCTCCACCTGGAGCCCGTCACCGGCAGCTGACTTCGCGGTGTCGACGACAGTCCGGGCCTGCTGCACCGGGATGTCGTCGGCCTGCTGGTCGAAGGTGACCGTGGCGTAGGCGGTGTGTCCGTCCGCGCTGATCTGCCCGACGCCGGAGGCCCCGTAGGGACCGGTGACGTCTCCGACACCCGGCAGCTCCTCGAGCGCGTGCAGTGTCCGCGTCATCGTCTGTACGACATCGGTGGCCCGGACGGTGGATCCGGTGGTGTGCCAGACGACGGTGTCGGTGTCGCCGCCGAGGTCCGTGAAGCCGTCCTTGAGCAGCTGGGTGGCCCTGCCCGACTCCGTGCCGGGCACCTCGTAGTCGTTGGAGTACGCGGAACCCGCCATGCCCGCCGCGGTGGCCGCGCCGCCGAGGGTGAGCAGCCAGATGAGGACAGCGAGGAGACGGTGCGTGATGCACCAGCGGGCGATGGCAGCCAACGGACGTGCTCCCTGGTGGTTCGTGGATCTTTTTCGGGAGATCTGATGAACAGCCCGAAAAGAACACATGACCTGAGAACCGTCACTCTGGCAGCCACTGTTGATCATTTGCCTTTTTCGTGGCGATGCTCACAGTGTCTGATTATTCCCTTACATGACCGGCGTCCCGATCACCCCCCGCCCTCCCGCGCGTCCCCGTCCGGGTGGGTACACCCACGACGGCCTGTTTCCGGTCAGCCGGAGACGCTCGCCCGGCCGTTCTCGATGTGTCCCATCAGCCGACGGCGGAAGACATCGTCCCCGTCGATCGTGACGGCCAGGTCGTACCAGCCGTGCGCGTCGGCCGCCGAGTGGACGACCGTACGGCTCCGCCCCGGCTTGACCTTGATCGTCCTCGTCCAGTCCCGCAGGTCCGCCTCGTCGACATAGCCCAGCGGCCGGACGGTGTAGGTGAGCGTCCGCCGCCCCGTGTTGCGCAGGGTGAGGTGCAGATCGCGCTCGTGGGCGTCGACCCAGGTGGCGACCTCGGGTCCCCCTTCGGCGGATCCGGCGAACTCGCGACGGAAGCCGTTCGGCCCGGTCACCGTGAACCGGTACGCCTCACCGGTGAGGGGCACCGTCCATATCGCCGTGCCCCTTACGTCCTGGTGCTGCGGGACGGGGAACTCGCCCGCGTACGGGTAGAGCGCGAAGTGCGCCGAAGAACGGCCCGTGTTGCTGAGGGCGACCCGCACCGCCCCTTCCACGACCTTTGCCTGCGCGTCCGGCTGGTACGGCAGCGGACGGGCGGGCCGGACACCCGGCTCCTGTACGGGCATCTGCTGGACGGCGGGCGGCTTCGGCGCCCAGCGTCCGCTGAACGGCGGGATGACGCCCGGCTGCTCCACCTCGGGCCGGCGCCGTACGCGTGTGAAGTCGAACGCCGACGTCAGATCACCGGTGACCGTGCGCCGCCAGTCGCTGATGTTCGGTTCCTGCACGCCTGTCCACCGCTCCAGGAAGCGGATCACGGAGGTGTGGTCGAAGACCTCG
This sequence comes from Streptomyces sp. NPDC051664, assembly GCF_044453545.1. Lineage (NCBI taxonomy): Bacteria > Bacillati > Actinomycetota > Actinomycetes > Kitasatosporales > Streptomycetaceae > Streptomyces > Streptomyces sp. NPDC051664. Next base: position 195,134 of record NZ_JBITCU010000001.1, read on the forward strand.
GAGCAGACGAAGCCGCCCACGGTCCACGGCGACACGACGAGCAGCGGCACGCGCACTCCGAGGCCGGTGGGCTTGGACTCCCACTGCTCATCGGTCACCTCGGGCGGCGCGACCGGCGGCGGGACATGGTCGAAGAAGCCGTCGTTCTCGTCGTAGTTGATGATGACGGCGGTGTGCCGCCACACATCGGGGTGCCTGCCGAGCGCGTCCAGGATCTTGTAGACGATCGTCGCGCTGTGGATCGGGGAGGAGACGCTCGGGTGCTCGGAGTCGACCGCCGAAGGCACCAGATAGGAGACCTCGGGCAGTGTGCCCGCCGCGACGTCCTCGGCGAACGCGTCGGCCAGCGTGCCGGTCTCGACCCGGCGCAGCGCTCGCTCGAAGAGGCTGCGTTCGGCCTCGGTGAGCGTGGCGACCCCTTCCTCCAGCAGTCCGAGCAGCCGCTCGCGCTCCGCCGCGTCGTCCGTGTCACGGACTGCCGCGTAGAAGGACTCCATGTAGGTGTGGCCGCCGGTCTTCGCCAGCGCCTTGCGGGCGATCGCCTTGAACGTGGCGAAGAACTCGATCTGGTTGTCGGTGAAGTTCTCCCACTCGGTGTACGTCTTCCAGCTGTGCCCGGCCTTCTCCAGCCGTTCCGCGTACGTGCTCCAGCCGTATCCGGGGTGGGTGCCCTCGCTGTACGCGTCGTTGCCGACCGCCCGCTTGCCGTTCGCCTCGAAGCCCGTCTTCCCGCTCCACAGGTGGTTTCGGTTGGGGCTGGTGGAGGTGTGGATGGACGAGTGGTAGGCGTCGCAGACCGTGAAGGTGTCGGCCAGTTCGTAGTGCAGCGGGATGTCGCGACGGTCGTAGTACGCCATGGTGGCGGCCGTCTTCGCGGTCACCCAGCCGTTCATCCAGCCGCCGGCCCACGCCTTGCCGCCGCCGCTCCAGGAGTGATCGAGGGCGCTGATGTACTGGAGGTCCTTCTTCTGCATCGCGGCGGCGTCCCGGACCGGGAACGGCAGCACGGAGGTGCCCGATGCTCCCGGCTGCTCGAAGACGGGCTTGCCGGAGGGCAGTTCGATCGCGTTGCGGTCACCGAAGCCGCGTACGCCGCGCAGAGTCCCGAAGTAGTGATCGAAGGAACGGTTCTCCTGCATCAGGATCACCACGTGCCTGATGTCCCCGAGCCCGCCGGCCCCCGCCGGGCGCACCGGCTGCGCGGCGAGCGCGGCCTGCAGCGACGGCGGCAGCAGCGACCCGGCCGCCGCGGCACCGAGGGCGCCGCCGCCGAGCGCGAAGAGTCGTCGCCGTGAGATGTCCGTGGTCAACTTGAGCCTCCCGAGTCCGGTCGTACAGCCGGGAAGCTAATCAAGCCAAGTGGCGGCAGAAAGACCACCGCACGGCCCGGCGGTGAACGTCCAGCAGGCCACCCCGGAGAGCCCGGACCCCGTGCCCGGCCGCGGTACCGGTCAAACCCCGATCGTGTGCAGCGCTCCCCACAGCGCGACCGTCGACACGACCAGTGTCGCCGGTACGGTCAGCAGCCCCAGCCGGGTGAAGTGGCCCAGTTCGGGCGCGGCGCCGTGGGCATGCAGGATGCGGCGCCAGAGCAAAGTGGCGAGCGAGCCGACATAGGTGAGGTTCGGCCCGAGGTTCACCCCGATCAGCGCGGCGAGCAGCGGTCCCGGTCCGGCCGCCGCGACGACCGGGAGCAGGGCCAGGATCGCGGGCAGGTTGTTGATCAGGTTGGCCAGCACCGCCGCCACCGCAGCCACCGCCAGCAGCGCGGGCAGTGACGAACCGTCCGGCAGGAGCATGCCGATCCCGGCGCCGAGGCCGTGCTCGACGACACCCGCGACGACGACCCCCAGGGCCAGCACGAAGAGGCAGAACATCGGGTTGGCGGCGTGCACCAGCCCCTTGACCGTGGTTCTCCGCTGTCCCAGTGCCCGGATCCCGAGGACGGTCGCTCCGGCCAGCGCGGCCCACAGCGGTTCCGCGCCCGCGAACGACGTGACGACGAAACCCGCCAGGGTCAGGCCGAGGACGACGAGCGTGAAGACGGGGACGCCGGTCGGTTCCTCGTCCGGATCCGGCGGGTGCGCGCCCGCTGCCAGGTCATCGGCGAAGACGCGGCGGAAGATGACGTACTCGACGGCGATGGCAGCCAGCCACGGCAGGGACATCAGCGCGGCGAAGCGGGTGAAGGAGAGGCCGCTCGCGGTGAACGCCAGCAGGTTGGTGAGGTTGGAGACGGGAAGCAGCAGGGACGCCGAGTTGGCGAGATGCGCGCAGGCGTAGACGTACGGGCGGGGGCGGGCGCCGACACGGGCGGCGGTGGCGATGACGACGGGCGTCAGCAGGACCACCGTGGCGTCCAGGCTGAGGACGGCTGTGATCAGCGCCGCCACGACGAAGACCCCGCCGAGCAGCGGCCCGGTCCGCCCCCGGCAGAGGCGGGCGACCATATGGCCGGCAGCCGTGAACAGTCCTTCGTCGGCGCAGAGCTGGGCCAGCACGAGAATGGCGGCGAGGAAGCCGACGACCGGCAGCAGGCTGCCGACCTGGGCCCGCGCGTCCGCGAACGGCACCGCGCCGAGGACCACCACCAGCACGGCGGCGGGTACGGCGACCGTCGCCTCGGGCAGCCCCCGGGGGCGTACGACGGCGAACGCCAGCACCGCGAGGAGCAGGGCGACGGAGACGATCTCGGCGGTGACGGTGTTCAGCGGACTCTCTCCGGAAGCGCAAGGAATCATGAAGGGGCGGTGCACCCGTTGGCCGGGTGCACCGCCCCTTCACCTACGTACGTACGCAGCCGCAGCTGCGCGAAGGACTCAGCCCTCGACGCCGAGCTTCTCCAGGATCAGCTCGCGCACCCGGGCCGCGTCCGCCTGGCCACGGGTGGCCTTCATGACCGCGCCGACGAGCGCACCCGCCGCCGCGACCTTGCCACCGCGGATCTTGTCCGCGACGGCCGCGTTGGCGGCGATCGCCTCGTCCACGGCCGCGCCCAGCGCACCCTCGTCCGAGACGACCTTCAGGCCCCGTTTCTCGACGACTGCGTCCGGGTCGCCCTCGCCCGCGAGGACCCCCACGATGACCTGGCGCGCCAGCTTGTCGTTGAGGTCGCCGGAGGCGACGAGTTCGGTCACCCGGGCGACCTGCGCCGGGGTGATCGCCAGCTCGTCCAGGGCGACACCGGTCTCGTTGGAGTGCCGGGCCAGCTCGCCCATCCACCACTTGCGGGCCTGGTCGGACGGGGCACCCGCCTCGGTCGTGGCGACGATCAGGTCGACCGCGCCCGCGTTGAGGATCGACTGCATGTCGAACTCCGAGACGCCCCACTCCTCGCGCAGCCGGTTGCGGCGTACCCGCGGCAGCTCGGGAAGTCCCTTGCGCAGCTCCTCGACCCAGTCGCGGGCCGGGGCGACGGGCACCAGGTCCGGCTCCGGGAAGTAGCGATAGTCCTCGGCGTTGTCCTTGATGCGGCCGGCCGTGGTGGAGCCGTCCTCCTCATGGAAGTGCCGGGTCTCCTGCACGACCTTGGCGCCGGAGTTCAGCACCGCGGCGTGGCGCTGGATCTCGTAACGGGCGGCACGCTCGACGGAACGCAGCGAGTTCACGTTCTTCGTCTCGGAGCGGGTACCGAACGTCTCGGTGCCGTTGGGGCGCAGCGACAGGTTCACGTCGCAGCGCATCTGGCCCTGCTCCATGCGGGCCTCGGAAACGCCCAGCGCCTTGATGAGTTCGCGCAGCTCGGCGACGTACGCCTTCGCGATCTCGGGGGCGCGCGCGCCCGCTCCCTCGATCGGCTTGGTGACGATCTCGATGAGCGGGATGCCCGCACGGTTGTAGTCGAGCAGGGAGTGCGACGCGCCGTGGATACGGCCGGTGGCACCGCCGACGTGCAGCGACTTACCGGTGTCCTCCTCCATGTGGGCGCGCTCGATCTGCACCCGGAAGGTCTCCCCGTCCTCCAGCTGGACGTCCAGATAGCCGTCGAAGGCGATCGGCTCGTCGTACTGCGAGGTCTGGAAGTTCTTCGGCATGTCCGGATAGAAGTAGTTCTTCCGGGCGAAGCGGCACCACTCGGCGATCTCGCAGTTCAGCGCGAGACCGATCTTGATGGCGGACTCGACGCCGATGGCGTTGACGACCGGCAGCGAGCCGGGCATGCCGAGGCAGGTCGGGCACGTCTGTGAGTTCGGCTCCGCGCCCAGCTCGGTGGAGCAGCCGCAGAACATCTTGGTCTTGGTGCCGAGCTCGACATGGACCTCCAGGCCCATGACGGGGTCGTACGTCGCGAGGGCGTCCTCGTACGGCACCAGGTCAGTGACAGTCACGGTGAAACTTTCCCTCTCAACCCAGCAGTACGTCGTCGTCGCCCAGGCGCTTCAGCTCTCGGTAGAGCAGAGCGATGCCGGTGGCGATGGCGGCAGCGGAGACGACGGCGTCGACCAGCCGGAGCGTGTCGTGCTCGGAGCGTGCCTTCTTGGCCTGCTTGAGCACGCTGACCGCACCGAACGCGGTGGTGCCGATGGACAGGTACGTACCGGTCTTGGACTTCTTGAAGCCCTTGGCCTTGGTCAGTGCGCTCACAGTGACGGAGCCTCCTCCAGCAGCGGGTGCCCCCACTTTTCCACGAAGGCGGCCTCGACGGCGGCCCCGACCTTGTACAGCCGGTCGTCCTTCATGGCGGGGGCGATGATCTGCAGACCGACCGGCAGACCGTCCTCCGGTGCCAGACCGCAGGGCAGCGACATCGCGGAGTTGCCGGCCAGGTTGGTCGGAATGGTGCACAGGTCGGCCAGGTACATCGCCATCGGGTCGTCGGCGCGTTCACCGATCGGGAAGGCGGTGGTCGGCGTCGTCGGGGAGACGATCACGTCGACCTGCTCGAAGGCCTTCTCGAAGTCCCGGGTGATGAGCGTGCGGACCTTCTGCGCCGAGCCGTAGTACGCGTCGTAGTAGCCGGAGCTGAGTGCGTACGTACCGAGGATGACGCGGCGCTTGACCTCGTCGCCGAAGCCGGCCTCGCGGGTGAGCGCGGTGACCTCCTCGGCGGACTTCGTGCCGTCGTCGCCGACCCGGAGGCCGTACCGCATGGCGTCGAAGCGGGCCAGGTTCGAGGAGCACTCGGACGGCGCGATCAGGTAGTACGCCGACAGACCCAGGTCGAAGGACGGGCAGTCCAGCTCGACGACAGTGGCACCGAGCGACTTCAGAAGCTCGACCGACTCGTTGAAACGCTGGACGACACCGGCCTGGTAGCCCTCGCCGGAGAACTGCTTGACGACGCCGATGCGCATGCCGTCGACGCTGCCGTTGCGGGCGGCCTCGACGACCGGCGGGACCGGGGCGTCGATGGACGTCGAGTCCAACGGGTCGTGTCCGGCGATCGCCTCGTGGAGCAGCGCCGCGTCCAGGACCGTACGGGCGCACGGGCCACCCTGGTCGAGCGAGGACGAGAAGGCGACCATGCCGTAGCGGGAGACCGCACCGTAGGTGGGCTTGACGCCGACGGTGCCGGTGACGGCGGCGGGCTGGCGGATGGAACCGCCGGTGTCCGTGCCGATGGCGAGCGGGGCCTCGAACGACGCGAGGGCGGCCGAGGAGCCACCTCCGGAGCCGCCCGGGATCCGGGTGAGGTCCCACGGATTGCCGGTCGGGCCGTAGGCGCTGTTCTCGGTGGAGGACCCCATGGCGAACTCGTCCATGTTGGTCTTGCCGAGGATGACGACGTCGGCGGCCTTCAGCCTCTTGGTCACAGTCGCGTCGTACGGCGGGACCCAGCCCTCGAGGATCTTCGAGCCGACGGTGGTCGGCATGGTCTTCGTGGTGAAGATGTCCTTCAGCGCGAGCGGGACACCGGCCAGCGGGCCGAGCTTCTCGCCCGCGGCCTTCTTCGCGTCGACGGCACGGGCCTGCGCGAGCGCGCCCTCACGGTCGATGTGCAGGAAGGCGTGCACCTTCTCGTCGACCGCGTCGATCCGGGCCAGGTGCGCCTCGGTGACCTCGACGGCCGTGAGCTCGCCGGAAGCGATCTTCGCGGCGATCTCGGCGGCGGTGAGCTTGATGATGGAGCTGTTGTCCGTCATGACTTCTAGTCCTCCCCCAGGATCTGCGGCACCTTGAAACGCTGCTGCTCCTGGGCCGGGGCGCCGGAGAGCGCCTGCTCGGGGGTGAGCGACGGACGGACCTCGTCCGCGCGCATGACATTGGTCAGCGGCAGCGGGTGGGAGGTCGGCGGTACGTCTTGGTCGGCGACCTCGGAGACGCGGGCGACCGCGCCGATGATGTCGTCGAGCTGACCGGCGAAGTGATCGAGCTCTTCGCCCTTCAGCTCCAGACGCGCCAGCCGGGCGAGGTGGGCGACCTCCTCGCGCGTGATGCCAGGCATGCAGCGATCCTCAGGGGTGAGTGTTGTGGTTTTGGCCCCAATCCTATGGGGTCCGGCGCCGGCGGGGCCGCCACCCACGGAACACTCGCCTCCGGTCAGCCCCCGGCCGTGCCCGTACCGGGGACGATCGGCTCGATTCCGCCGCCGGGATTTGGGCCGCCTGGCCCGCTCATGTCGTCGCCGGACGCGACTGCGCGGGCCGCCCCGGCTTCCGCTGCTCCAACTCGGCCACGGCTGCCGTCACGCCCGCCGTCCCCGATGCGGCGGCAGCGGCCGCGGCGGCCGCCGCCTCCAGCTCCGCCGGACGCCGCCAGCCGTGCTCGCCGCGCGCCCGCAGCCACGCCGTCGTCTCCTGCGGCGGCATCGCGGCCGCGACCAGCCACCCCTGCACCGCATCGCAGCGCAGGTCCCGCAGCCGCTCCCACGTCTCGTCGTCCTCGACGCCCTCGGCGACGACCAGCAGGCCGAGCGAGTGGGCCAGGTCGATGGTGCATCGGACGATCTCCGCGTCCTCGTTGTCGACGGCCAGCCGGGCGACGAATGAACGGTCGATCTTCAGCTCGCTGACCGGCAGCCGGCGCAGGTGCACCAGCGAGGAGTACCCCGTACCGAAGTCGTCGAGGGACATCTTCACGCCGTGCGCGGTCAGGCCGGCCAGCGTGTCGGCGGCACGCTGCGGGTCCTCCAGCAGCACGTGTTCCGTTATCTCCAGCTGGAGGGAGCCGGCCGGGACGCCGTGCCGGGCGAGCTGCGCCGCGACGCCGCCCGCGAAGCCCGGGGTGTGGACGTCGCGCGGGGAGACGTTGACCGCGACCGGGACGAACAGCCCCTGCGCCCGCCACCGGGCGACCTGGGCCAGCGCCGTCTCCAGCACGTACTCGGTGAGGTGCGGCATCAGCCCCGACGACTCGGCGATGGCGATGAACTCGTCCGGAGGTACCCGGCCGCGCTCCGGGTGCACCCAGCGCACCAGAGCTTCGAGCCCGGCCACCTGGCCGTCGAACCGGACCTTCGGCTGGTAGTGGAGCTCCACCTCGCCGGCATCCAGCGCGCGCCGCAGGTCCCCGAGGAGTCCGAGCCGGTCCGGGGTGTTGCTGTCCCGTTTCGACTCGTACACCTCGACACCCGTACGGTCCCGCTTGGCCTGGTACATCGCCACGTCCGCCCGTCTGAGCAGCCCTTCGGCGTCCAGCGCGTGGTCGGGGTAGACAGCGACTCCGGCGCTGGCCTCCAGCACCAGCGTGAGGCCGTCGAGGTCCAGTGGTGAGGAGAGCTCGGCGACCAGATGGCGGGCGACGCGCTGGGCACTGGTGGTGGAGTCCGCGGTCGGCAGCAGTACGGCGAACTCGTCGCCGCCGAGCCGGGCGGCCTCCGCTCCGCGCGGCAGGGCCAGCCGGAGCCGCTCCGCGATCTGCAGCAGCAGCCGGTCCCCCGCGAGATGGCCGAGGGTGTCGTTGACCGCACGGAACCGGTCGAGGTCGATCAGGACGAGCGCGGATCTCGCGCCGATGTTCTCGGCGTCCTCCAGCGCTGTCCATGTGCGCTCCAGCAGCCACTGCCGGTTGGGCAGTCCGGTCAGCGGGTCCCGCAGTTGCTCCTCGGCCCGGGCCCGGGCGATCCAGAGGGTGGAGTCCAGGGCGATCAGCGGAACGGCGAACAGCGGCAGCAGTACGGGCGTGGCGATCGCGACGACGCAGATCAGCGGGGCGAGTCCGAGGAGCGCGACCGCGACGAGCCCCTGGCGCAGCAGGGCGGTGCGGGCGATGGTCGGCAGCCCGCCGCCCTGGGGCACCCGCGCGTACCAGAGGAGGACCCTGGTGACGACGAGATACGTGGAGGCGGCCAGAACGACTTCCGGGACGGCGTCGATGCCCCAGTCGAGTGGCTTCCAGGGCGACTCGACGGTCTGCACGTCGCCGAAGGCGGCGAGGACCAGGGCCGCCGCACCTATCCCCAGGATGTCCACCGCACCATGCAGCAGCCCTTGCCACCAGCGGTGTCTGCGGGCCACCCCGACGAGCACGACGACGACCAGGCTGACCAGGCCGGCAGGCACCCAGCCGTAGAGCAGCAGCACGGCGAGGGTGAGGGCGGCGCCCGATCCGGTGCCGCCCCACCAGCGGTCCCGCCCGAGCGCGACGAGATGGCCGACGATGATCCCGGTGAGGACGGCGAGCGACCAGCCGGCCGCACCGCTCGGGAAGAGCGCGTGCCCGGCGCTCACGGTCCGGTAGAAGCCGGTCGCCAGCTGAACAGTGGCGACCAGTAAAACGGCGGCACCCACTTTGGGCATGAGGCCGAGGAAACCTTGTAGCCGCGACACCGGTGCGGCGCTCTCGGTCGGTTTCATTCCGTCCCTCTCACAGCCGGCGGTGCCGATGTCACCTGCTCGTCCCGCTCCCATGCCACCACGAACCCTGACCGTCACGCAGCCGGGATATCCGTCACGCACCCGGGCACGGCAGGCGCACGTCTCAACAGTAGGCCGCGGAACGCTCGTACGGGCAGCGCTCTACAGCTCTTGCCCGAATGCGAACTGACCATCTTTCAGCATCTGGTATGCGGCGAACGGGCGAACCGGGCTTCCCGGTCATGCCGATTGCCCGTCCGGCCCGCCGCGGCCCGGCTACTCCTCGACCGGTCCGGCGACCGGTACAGCCGCCTCGCGTGCCGCGTCAGGCCCCTGTTCGAGCAGTACGGCGAAGCCCGCCCCGTCCAGAACCGGAACCTTCAGTTGCATCGCCTTGTCGTACTTCGAGCCCGGATTGTCGCCGACCACCACGAAGGAGGTCTTCTTCGAAACGGATCCTGTCACCTTTGCCCCCCGGCTCTGCAAGGCCTCTTTCGCGCCATCCCTGGTGTGGTCGGCCAGCGTGCCCGTGACGACGACGGTGAGTCCTTCGAGCGGACGCGACGCCTCGTCGTCACCCGCGCTCTCGTCGGCCATCCGGACCCCGGCCGCCCGCCACTTGCGCAGGATCTCCCGGTGCCAGTCCTCCGCGAACCACTGGGTGACCGAGGCGGCGATGATGGGTCCGACGCCGTCCGCTGCGGCCAGCTCCTCCTCGGTCGCCGCCTCGATGCGGTCCATCGAACGGAACTGACGGGCCAGCTCCTCGGCCGCGACCGGACCGACATGACGGATCGAGAGCCCGGTGAGGATCCGGGCCAGCGGCGCCTGTTTGGCGGCGGTGATCGATTCCAGCATCGCCACGGCGTTCTTCTTCGGCTCGCCGTGCTGGTTGGCGAAGACCAGGGCGGTCTTCTCCTCGCCGGTCTTCGGGTCGTGCTTGGGCAGTCCGCTGTCCAAGTCCAGGACGTAGGCCCGGATCGGCAGCAGCTGCTCGATCGTCAGCCCGAAGAGGTCGCTCTCATCGCGCAGGGGCGGCTCGGTGGGCTCCAGCGGCTTGGTCAGGGCGGCCGCCGCGACATAACCGAAGTGGTCGATGTCCAGACACTTGCGGCCCGCGAGATAGGCGACGCGCTCGCGCAACTGCGCGGGGCAGAAGCGCGCGTTGGGACAGCGGACGTCGATGTCGGCCTCCTTCATGGGCCGCAGCTCCGTCCCGCACTCGGGGCAGTGGGTCGGCATCACGAACGCCCGCTCGGTGCCGTCCCGCAGATCGACGACCGGGCCGAGGATCTCCGGGATCACATCGCCCGCCTTGCGGATCACCACCGTGTCCCCGATGAGGACGCCCTTCTCCTTCACCACGTTCTGGTTGTGCAGGGTGGCGAACTCGACCTCGGAGCCCGCCACCTCGACAGGTTCGACCTGTGCGTACGGAGTGACCCGGCCGGTGCGTCCGACACCGACCCGGATGTTCACCAGCTTGGTGTTCACCTCTTCCGGCGGGTACTTCCAGGCGATCGCCCAGCGCGGGGCGCGCGAGGTGGAACCCAGCCGACCCTGGAGCGCGATCTCGTCGAGCTTGACGACGACGCCGTCGATCTCGTGCTCCACGGAGTGCCGGTTCTCGCCGAAGTACGCGATGAACTCCCTGACACCGTCGAGGGAGTCGACGACCTTGTTGTACTTCGCGGTGGGCAGGCCCCATTCGTGCAGCAGCTCGTAGGCATGCGAGAGCCGGTCGATCTCGAGGCCCTCACGGGCACCGATGCCGTGCACCACCATGTGCAGCGGGCGGCCGGCGGTGACCTTCGGGTCCTTCTGGCGCAGTGAACCCGCTGCCGCGTTCCGCGGGTTGGCGAACGGTTTGTCCTCGGCCGCCACCAGCCGGGCGTTGAGCTCCTCGAACGCCTCCATCGGGAAGAAGACCTCGCCGCGGATCTCGACCAGCGCCGGGATCCGGTCGCCCTTCAGCCGGTGCGGGATCTCGGCGATCGTGCGGACATTGGGGGTGATGTCCTCACCGCTCCGGCCGTCGCCGCGGGTCGCGGCGCGGGTCAGCAGCCCCTGCTCGTACGTGAGGTTGACCGCGAGGCCGTCCACCTTGAGCTCGCACAGGAAGTGGTAGGCGCCGGCCCCGACGTCCTTGGCGACGCGCTCGGCCCAGACCGCCAGCCCCTCGTCGTCGAAGGCGTTGTCCAGGGAGAGCATCCGCTCGCGGTGCTCGACCGAGGTGAACTCCGTCCGGTACGGCCCCGCGACCTTCTGGGTCGGCGACTCGGGCGTACGCAGCTGCGGGTACTCGCCCTCCAGATCCTGCAGCGAGCGCATCAGCCGGTCGAACTCGGCGTCGCTGACGACCGGCTGGTCGTTCACGTAGTACCGGAAGCGGTGCTCCTCGATCTGCTCCGCAAGGAGCGCATGCCGCTGCTGCGCCTCCGCAGGCACGTCCGATTTCTGTCCGCCGGCCATCGTCTCGTCCTCCCGTTACCCGATACCCGCTTACTCAGGGTTGTCTGCGAGCGATCTCGCAGCCCGGGCGCAGTGGGCGAGCGCGGCGCGCGCATACGCGGGCGACGCACCTGCGAGCCCGCACGACGGGGTGATCACCAGCGACTCGGCAAGAGTCCCCGGATTCAGCCCCAGCCTGCGCCACAGCGTCCTGACACCCATGACGCTACCGCCCGGGTCCGACAATGCGTCCGAAGCCGGGTCGGTGCCGGGCACCACCCCGAGGAAGAGCTGCGTACCGCCTTCGACCGCTTCCCCGATCGCCTCCTCCTCACGCTCGGTGAGCAGTGAGAAGTCGAACGAGATGCCGTCGGCACCGGCCCGGCGCAACAGCGCGAACGGCACGTCGGGCGCGCAGGTGTGTACGAGCGTCGCCTCTTCCCCGTTCGCCGCCAGGACATCGCGGAGCGTGCCCTCCACCACCTGCCGGTCCACGGCCCGGTAGGTGCGGTAGCCGCTCGCCGTCCTGATGTGCCCGCGCAGTACGCCGGTCAGGGACGGTTCGTCGAGCTGGAGGATCACCCGGGTGCCGGGCATCCTGCGCCGTACCTCCGTGAGATGGCCCAGCAGCCCCTCGGCCAGGGAGGCCGCCAGATCGCGGCAGGCACCCGGGTCGCCGAGCACGGCCTCGCCGCCCCGCCGTTCCAGTGCGGCGGCGAGCGTCCAGGGGCCGACGGCCTGAACCTTGAGCGGTCCCTCGTACCCCTGGGTGAACTCCTCCAGGGCGTCGAGATCCTCACCCAGCCAGGAGCGGGCCCGCCGGGTGTCGCGGCTCGGCCGGTCACTGATGCGCCAGCCGCTGGGCTCGACATGGCCGTACATGTCGACGAGCAGTCCGATGGTCCGCCCGATCATGTCGGCGCCGGGCCCGCGTGCCGGCAGTTCCGGCAGATACGGCAGACCCTCACCGTCCGCGAAGGACCCGGTGACGGTCTTCGCCGCCTCCCGCGCGTCTCCCCCGGGCATCGATCCGATACCGGTCGCGCGGCACCCGCTGAACTTGCTTTTCTCGGTCACGCAGGAAGCCTACGGTCCGGGCCGCCGGGCCCGTCGCGGGCCCGGCGGGCCGACGCTCGCGGGCCGGGCCGGGCTCCACCCGATGTCGGGCGGCTCGGCCTCCGCGGACCCGGCGTCCGGGGTTTCAGTGCCCGGGACGGACCGTGAGGTCGTTGACCTCGGCGTCGCGCGGCAGGTCGATCGCCATCACGATCGTGGTCGCCACGGACTCAGGGTCGATGAACCGGGAGGCGTCGTACTCCTTGCCCTCCTGCTGGTGCACCTTGGCCTGCATGGGGCTGGCGGTACGTCCGGGGTAGACGGAGCTCACCCGGACACCGTTTCCGTGCTCCTCCTGGCGCAGCGAGTCGGCGAGCGCCTTCAGGCCGTGCTTGCTCGCGGCGTACGCGCTCCACTCGGCGTGTGCGCTGAGCCCGGCGCCCGAGTTCACGAAGACGACATGGCCCTGGGCCACGCGCAGTTGAGGCAGGAAGAGCCGGGTCAGCTCGGCAGGGGCGACCAGGTTGGTGTTGAGCTGGAAGTGCCATGCCTTGGGCGTGAGCTCCCCGACCTGGCCCAGCTCCACGACGCCCGCGATGTGCATCAGCGAGTCGATCCGCTCCGGGAGCGACTGCTGCGCGAACGCCCAGGACAGCCGGTCCGGGTTGCCGAGGTCGCCGACGAGCGTGCGGGCTCCGGGGTGGAGCGCGGCCAGCTCCTTGGCGCGGCCCGCGTCACGGGCCAGCAGCACGAGTTCGTCACCGCGCTCCAGGAGACGGCGGGCGACAGCTGCTCCGATGCCGGAGCCGGCGCCGGTGATGAGGTGAGTGGACATGAGCCCATGGTCGCATCCGGCCAGGTGGCTACTGGATGCCGGACCACTCCTCCAGGTAGGCCAGCGCGCCGACCCCGTCCTTTGCGAAGAACACCAGGTCGGTGAGGGGAAGGGGCAGGAAGCCCTCGTCCTCCATGCGCTGGAACTGCAGACGCAGCCCGTCGTAGAAACCCGCCGTGTTCAGCAGGACGACCGGCTTGTCGTGCTTGCCGTGCTTCTTGAGCTCCAGGATCTCGGTGGCCTCGTCGAGCGTCCCCATACCGCCAACCATGATCACGACGGCGTCGGCCTTCTCCAGGAGCAGCGCCTTGCGCTCGGCGAGATCGCGTGCGATCACCATCTCGTCGGCGTCGGTCCGGGCCTGGGCGGCCATGAAGTCCACCGAGACCCCGACGAGCCGCCCGCCCGACTCCTGCACCCCGTCGGCGACGACCTTCATCAGCCCGCTCTCCGACCCGCCCCAGACCAATGTGTGTCCGCCGCGGCCGAGCAGCTCGGCGAACTCGCGGGCGGGCCGGGTGTAGCGGTCGTCGAGGTCGGCGGCGGAGAGAAAGACGCAGATGTTCATGCAGCAACGGTAAGTGCCCCCACTGACACTCCGCGGGACAGGGGGTTGTTCCGGGGAAGAATCCGGCGCACGGCACGGCTGAACAAGACATGACTTCCACTTCAGGACACGTGATCACCGTCGAGCCCGGCACCGAGCATGTGCGGGTGGTGCGTGACGGTCAGCTGCTCGCCGAGAGCCGCCGTCCGCTCGTACTGCGCGAGACGGGCTGTCCGGTCCGCTACTACCTGCCGCCCGAGGACGTCCGCACGGAACTGCTCACGGCGTCGGACACCCACACCCACTGCCCGTTCAAGGGGGATGCCTCCTACTGGTCGCTGTCGGACGCGGCCGATCTCGTCTGGGCCTATCCGGACCCCAAGCCCGAAGTCGCCGCGATCAAGGATCACTTCTGCTTCTACGACACCGAGACGGTCTCCGACTGATCGCCAGACACCGTGCTGAACTGCGGAGTTGAAGAATCTCGAAAAACTTTCTCGCCGCAGCGATGAGTTCTGCGGTGCGCCGCAGTCCATCTGCATATGGACAGGACTCCCTCCCGTGACGGCACTTTGATCGCCTACCGGCGCAGAGGTGACGGGCCGCCCGTGATTCTGGTGGGCGGGGCGCTGAGTACTGCGGCGACCGAGGCACCGCTGGCGGAACTTCTGGCGTCGCGGTTCAGCGTCGTGACCTACGACCGGCGCGGCCGCGGCTCCAGCGGGGACGGTGCGCCGTACGCGGTCGAGCGTGAGGTCGAGGATCTGGCGGCGATGATCGATCGGGTCGGTGGCCGGGCCTCGGTGTTCGGGATGTCGTCCGGCGGCGCCCTGGCGCTGGAGGCGCAGGCCTCGGGGCTGCCCGTCGACCTGCTCGCGGTGTACGAACCGCCGTTCGCCCCGGACGCACTGGGCCGCCGTGCCAAGGCGCGCTACGCGACCCGGCTGCACCGCCTGCTGTCGGCCGGGGACCGGGCGGGGGCACTCGAGCTGTTCCTGTCGCTCGCGGGGATCCCGGCCGACATGATCGCCCGGATGCGGCACGCCCCTCTGTGGCGCGGTCTCGAATCACTGGCGCACACCCTGGCGTACGACGACGCGATCCTCGGCAACGGCACGGTCCCCGCCGAGCGTCTCGGGTCCGTCACCGCGCGCACCATGGTGATCACGGGCGGATTCAGTCCCACCCCGGTGCGCACTCTGACCCGCATCCTCGCGGACGCGATCCCGCGCGCCCGGCACCGCACGCTGACGGGCCAGACGCATGATCTGGCGCCGCAGGTGGTCGCCCCGGCGCTGGCGGAGTTCTTCTCGACGGACGTGTACGTCAGCCGGGCGTCGTAAGCCCCCGCGGCGCGCGACGACTCGTCACAGCCCGAGCCCGGCCCGCTTCGCAGGAAAAACCCTAGCCCCGACCGACCGCGGCCTCGGTGCGCCGAACCGTCGTCGCGATCGTCGCCGAGCCGACCACTCGCGTCCCGTCGTACAGCACGACCGCCTGGCCGGGGGCCACGCCCCGTACCGGCTCGGTGAAGCTGACGTCGAGCGTGCCGTCCACGAGCTCGGCGGTCACCTCGGTCTCGCCGCCGTGGGCGCGGAGCTGCGCGGTGTACGTGGCGGAGCCGGCCGGGGCCGTGCCGCACCAGCGGGGCTTGATCGCCGTCAGCGCCGTGACGTCGAGGGCCTCCACCGGGCCGACCGTCACCGTGTTGTTCACCGGGGAGATGTCGAGGACGTAGCGCGGTTTGCCGTCGGCGGCGGGGTGGCCGATGCGCAGGCCCTTGCGCTGACCGATGGTGAAACCGAAGGCTCCATCGTGGGTGCCGAGCCTGTTGCCGGACTCGTCGAGGATGTCGCCCTCGGCCTTGCCGCCGAGGCGGTCGGCCAGGAAGCCCTGGGTGTCGCCGTCGGCGATGAAGCAGATGTCGTGGCTGTCGGGCTTCTTCGCCACGGCCAGACCACGGGCCTCCGCCTCGGCGCGGATCTCGTCCTTGGTGGTGAGGGTGTCGCCGAGCGGGAACATCGCATGGGCGAGCTGCCTCTCGTCCAGGACACCGAGGACGTACGACTGATCCTTGGCCATGTCGGAGGCGCGGTGCAGCTCGCGGCTGCCGTCCTCGTTCAGCACGACAGTGGCGTAGTGGCCGGTGCAGACAGCGTCGAAGCCGAGCGCGAGTGCCTTGTCGAGCAGCGCCGCGAACTTGATCTTCTCGTTGCAGCGCAGACACGGGTTGGGCGTGCGGCCCGCCTCGTACTCGGCGACGAAGTCCTCCACGACGTCCTCGCGGAAGCGTTCCGCCAGGTCCCAGACGTAGAACGGGATGCCGATGACGTCCGCGGCGCGGCGGGCGTCGCGGGAGTCCTCGATGGTGCAACAGCCGCGCGCTCCGGTACGGAACGATTGCGGGTTCGCGGAGAGGGCGAGGTGCACACCGGTCACGTCGTGGCCCGCCTCGGCGGCGCGGGCCGCGGCGACGGCGGAGTCGACACCGCCCGACATGGCGGCGAGCACACGGAGGGGGCGCTGGGAAGTCTGAGTCATAGCTCCACCAGGGTACGGGGCGCCGGGAACCGAATGCTCTCGGATATGCGTTGTCGATCTCATGGGGACCAAGGAGACGGCAGGCGCCAAGCGGTCGGCGGGGGCCAAGGCGGAGCATGGCATCAGTCGGCGCGGGTTGCTGATCGGCGCTGCTGTCACGGCGGTGGGCACGGCGGCGCTGGCCCGGGAGAAGCTGGAGCATGCCTGGTGGCGGCTGCCCGGTGTGGAGAAGCCCCGCAAGCCCGGCGAGCTGGATTACGCACGGGCACAGTGGACAGCGGCATCCCCGGCGAACTGGCGGCGGGCGGACCGCCCCGCCGACTACGTCATAGACCGGGTCGTCATCCATGTGACCCAGGGCAGCTTCCGCGGCGCGGTCAGGGTCTTCCAGGACCCCGGCCACGGTGCGGCGGCGCACTACGTGGTGCGCAAGGACGGTCATGTGACGCAGATGATCCGTGAGCTGGATGTGGCGTTCCACGCGGGGAACAAGTCGTACAACGAGCGCAGCGTCGGCATCGAGCACGAGGGGTTCGTGGACCGGCCGCAGGACTTCACGGCCGCGATGTACGAGGCGTCGGCGCGGCTGTCGGCCGCGATCTGCGGGCGGTACCGGATACCGGTGGACCGGACGCACATCATCGGGCATGTGGAGGTGCCCGGCACCGACCACACCGATCCGGGTCCGCACTGGGACTGGGACCGGTATATCGAGCTGGTGCGGGCAGCGGGCGCCCGGTGACAGCGGGGCCCGCCGCCCCGTTCAGCTGAGCCCTGCCGTCCGTGCGCGCTCGACGGCCGGGCCGATCGCCCGGGCGACGTCCTCGACGTCCTGTTTGGTCGATGTATGTCCGAGCGAGAACCGCAGCGTGCCGCGGGCCAGGTCCGGGTCGGTGCCGGTGGCCAGCAGTACGTGGCTGGGCTGGGCGATTCCCGCCGTGCAGGCGGAGCCGGTGGAGCATTCGATGCCCTGGGCGTCCAGCAGCAGCAGCAGGGAGTCGCCCTCGCAGCCGGGGAAGGTGAAGTGGGCGTTGGCCGGGAGCCGGCCGCCGGGGGCCGGATCGCCACCGAGGATGGCGTCGGGAACAGCCGCGAGCACGGCCGCGACCAGCTGGTCGCGGAGCCCGCCGATCTCCCGGGAGAACTCCTCGCGGCCGTCGGCGGCGAGCCGGCCGGCCACCGCGAAGGCGGCGATGGCGGGCACATCGAGGGTCCCGGAGCGCACATGCCGCTCCTGGCCGCCGCCGTGCAGCACGGGTACGGGGGTGTAGGCGCGGCCGAGCAGCAGCGCGCCGATGCCGAACGGGCCGCCGATCTTGTGCGCGCTGACGGTCATGGCGGCCAGTCCCGACCGGGCGAAGTCGACCTCCACCTGACCGAAGGCCTGCACCGCGTCCGAGTGCATCGGCACATCGAACTCACCGGCCACAGCGGCCAGTTCACGTACCGGCATGATGGTGCCGATCTCGTTGTTGGCCCACATCACGGTGACCATCGCGACATCGTCGGGGTTGCGCGCGATCGCCTCGCGCAGCGCGTCCGGGTGGACGCGCCCGTAGGCGTCGACGGGGAGGTATTCGACGGTCGCACCCTCGTGTTCGGCGAGCCAGTCGACGGCGTCCAGCACGGCATGGTGCTCGACGGGACCGGCGAGTACGCGGGTGCGCCGGGGGTCGGCGTCGCGGCGGGCCCAGTAGAGGCCCTTCACGGCGAGGTTGTCGGCCTCGGTACCGCCGGAGGTGAAGACCACCTCGCTGGGGCGTGCGCCGAGGGCGTCGGCGAGGGTCTCTCTCGACTCCTCGACGGTACGGCGGGCCCGGCGCCCGGCGGCGTGCAGTGAGGACGCGTTACCGGTGACGGCGAGCTGGGCGGTCATCGCCGCGATCGCCTCCGGAAGCATCGGCGTGGTCGCGGCGTGGTCGAGGTAAGCCATGGTGGGCTCGATTCTACGAGCCCGGGGTGGGGCGTATGCCGGGCGCATCGCGGTCCGTACCCGCGCACGGCGGACAGGTGTCGTGTCACCTGCCCGAACCGGAGCCCGAACCGGAGCCCGATCCGGCCGGGGGCGGCGCCGCAGGACGCCGTCGGTCAGCTGCCGAAGCTCCAGGAGACGGTGCCGTTTCCGGTGACCAGGAACGCCAGGACGACGAGGTCGGCGATGCCGAGGGCGAGTCCCAGGAGTGCGCGGCCGCGCCGGGCGGTGGAGCGGGCAAGGGCGATGACCGCCATCACGACGGCGATCGGGCCGAGCACGATGTTCATCACGAGCAGGCCGATCAGCCCGAGCACGAAGGAGGCGACGGCCAGACCGTCGGCGTCCCGGGTGCTCTTCCTGCGGCCGACGGGCCGCGGGGCGTCACCCCCGGCGGTGGCGGCTTCCGTGCCGGCGCGGCGGGCGAATGCGGTGAGTGTCATGGTGCGGGCTCCTTCGTCTCTGTCATTGGCTCGAATGTCGGATCGGAACAGTCCCGATCAGTGGGACCGGCGGTGCGCGCTCAGCCGCTCACGGACCGCGAAGATCAGCAACCAGCAGCCGATCGCGGCGGCGAGGGCGAGGGTCAGCGGGAGCGGAATCTGGACCACCGCCCCGAGGACGACCCCCAGCAGGAGCAGGGCGGCGACGAGGATGACCATGTTCGGCCTTTCTGCGAGCTCTCGGGGCACTCGGACACTCTGCGCCCTGTGCGCCTATTTGAGAGTACGAGTGTTCACTGACTTCTCAGTCTAGACCCGTCCACCCCTTCCGTGGTCCGGAGAACAGTTGTTTACTGAATGGCATGAGTCACACCGTCGGCATCCGCCAGACCCAGAAGCTGAAAACCCGTCAGGCGCTGCTGGACGCCGCGCTCCAGCTGTTGGAGCACCAGAGCCTGAGCAGCCTGGGACTGCGCGAGGTGACGCGGGCGGCGGGCGTCGCGCCGACCGCCTTCTACCGGCACTTCGACGACACCGCCGCGCTCGGCGTGGCACTTGTCGAGGAAGCACTCGGCAGCCTGCACGGGGTGATCGGCGCGATCCTCGCCGAGACGGGCGACACCGAGGCCCGACTGGACCGCAGCGTCGAATTGATCACCCGTCATGTACGTGCGCAACCTGCCCACTTCCGCTTCATCGCCCGTGAACAGCACGGCGGCGTCTGCCAGGTCCGCGAAGCCATAGCGGCCCAACTGCGGCGATTCGCCGAGGAGGTGGCTGAAGCGCTCGCCGCGGAGCCGGAGTCGCAGGGCTGGAGCGACGAGGACCTGCTGATGCTGGGCAGTCTCTATGTCGACCACATGGTGATCACGGCCTCCGCGATGCTGGACGCCGGCCCGGCCGGTGAGGCCCAGGTGGCCGAGGTCACCCGCCGACGGCTGCGGCTCGTCACCCTCGGCAGACGCCACTGGCTGGACGGCACCGGCGCCTAGGGTCTTTCGTTCGGATCAGGCCGGGCTGCGGGTGTGCGGGTGCCGGGCGTCTCGCACACGAGGACACCCCGGCCGAGCCGACCGCCACGCTCACCCGCTGTCCGCAGGCGGAACGGGCGGGTCCGTGCACAGCTGGGCGCCGAGACCGAGTGCGGAGGCTTCGAAACGCTCGGCACGCTCGATGGCGGGGACCGGTCCGCGGGTCCGGTACAGCAGGATCGAGAGCAGCCGGTCGGATGTCACGCCGCCCCGGGTTCCCGGACTACCTGGCGCGCTCACGTCAGCCAGTCCGGGAGCCCGGGGCGGCGTGGTTCAGCTGCGCGGGGCGCGGGCCAACTGGCGGGACTGGGCGACCAACCGGTCGGCGCTGTCCCAGACGTCCGCGTCCTCCTCCAGGAAGCCGCCTGCGAGGTTGCGGGTGGTGATGGAGACACGCAGCGGGCCGGGGGCCGGGCGGCAACGGATGTGGGTGGTGAGCTCGATGGTCGGCGTCCAGCCCTTGAGCCCCAGCTCGAACGAGGTCGGCGGCAGTGCGTCGACGGCGAGCAGCAGGGAGTACGGGTCGGCGTCGCGCCCGTCCGCGAGGCCGAACCAGCCGCGCATCTCGCCCTTGCCGGACGGGGCACCGATGGCCCATCCGACGGTCGACGGGTCGAGCTTGATGTTGAGCCGCTCGGTGATCGCGGAGCTGCCGGGGATGGGCGCCGGGCCGTCGCCCGGGCCGAAGCACTGCTCGATCGGCGCCATGGCCGGCGGCTTCACCGACGTGCGGATGTCGTCGGAGAGGGAGTCCAGGTCGCCGTAGGTGCCGAGGACCCGGATGCGCTCGACCTCGGTGCCGTCCTCCGCGTACTGGAAGAGCGACGCCTGACCGGTGGAGAGGGTACGGCCGGTGCGGACGACCTGGGTTCGGATCACCGCAGGACCGGGAACCGACGCGGTGAGGTAGTGCGCGGAGACCGAGAAGGGGTCGGGGTGCGGCAGGGCCTCGCCGAGCGCGCGGCCGAGCATGGCCAGTAGATACCCGCCGTTGACGGCATGGATGATCGTCCAGCCCGCGGAGAGTTCGGCGTCGTAGACGCCTTCTTCGCGAAGGGTGACGGCGGTGTCCCTGTCGAACTCGCTGTCACCGATGAGTGCCTGAGCTGCCTGTGCCATGAGATGCACCGTACACCGATTGTATTACTGAGCGGTAGCTTTTTTGAGTCGGCGATGTGTCGGCGCATCGCCGACTCGAGCCATGGCCGGTCAGGTGGCGGCGGAACCCTCCTCGGCCGCGGCCGAGGAACGCTTGTACGCGCGGGGCGCACGCCAGTGGAACCGCATCGCCAGGAGCCGCAGAACAAAAGCGGTGATCACGGCAGTGCCACTGGTGAAGGCATTGATCGTGCCGAAGCGGATGCACAGCACGATCATGGTTGCGCCGACCATCGCGGGCACGGCGTACAGATCGCGGTCCCAGCGCAGCAGCGACGGCGTCTCATTGGCGAGTACGTCACGCAGCACACCACCGCCGACCGCGGTGGCCAGGCCCAGGGCCGCCGAAGCGGTGAGGCCCAGGCCGTAGTCGTACGCCTTGACGGTGCCGGTGACACAGAACAGCCCGAGGCCCGCCGCGTCGAAGACATTGACCGCCACCTGGATCCGCTCGACGTGTGGATGCAGGAAGAAGACCAGACCGGCGGCGAGCAGCGGGGTGAGGAAGTAACCGAGATCGGTGAAGGCGGCGGGTGGCACCGCCCCGATGATCAGATCACGGAACAGCCCCCCGCCCAGCGCTGTCACCTCGGCGAGTACCGCGATGCCGAAGACATCGAAGTTCTTGCGTACGGCGAGCAGTGCGCCGGAGATCGCGAAGACAAAGATTCCGACGATGTCGAGCGCATGCTGGACGGAGGGCGTGAACAGTTCATTGAGCACCGGGCAATTGTGCCGGTACTACTGCTTGGGGCTGTCCTCCGAGGTCCCGGACGGCGTCGCGGCGTCGTCCGAGGACTGCGCGGCGGTGTCGTCGACGTCGGTCGCGTCGTCGGAAGCCGAGGCCTCAGCGGACTCGGCGGCGTCGGCGGCCTCCACGACCTCAGCCGACTCGGCGGCCTCTGCGATCTCGGCCGACTCACCGGCGTCAGCGACCTCGGCCGGCTCAGCCACCTCGGTGGCCTCCGAGGACTCGGTGACCTGAGCAGGCTCCGCGACCTCGGTCTGCGCAATGTCCTCCGAAGACTCCGCGGCCTCGGCCGCCACGGCCTTCGTCACCGAAACCACCTCGACCGCCTCCCGCGCCGCGGCCAGCACCGTCTCGCCCGGCACCTGGTCCGGCGCGTTCTCCGGGTGGTGGCAGGCCACCTGGTGACCGGTCTTCAGCGCGATCAGCGGGGGTTCCTGCGTCTTGCAGATCTGCGTCGCCTTCCAGCACCTCGTGTGGAAGCGGCAGCCGCTCGGCGGCGAGATCGGCGACGGCACATCGCCCTTGAGCAGGATCCGCTCGCTCTTCACCCCGCGCCGCCGCGGGTCCGGCACCGGCACCGCGGACATCAGGGCCTTGGTGTAAGGGTGCATGGGCGCCTCGTACAGCGACTTGCGGTCCGTGAGCTCGACGATCTTGCCGAGGTACATCACGGCGATGCGGTCCGAGACATGGCGGATGACCGAGAGGTCGTGCGCGATGATCACATACGTGAGCCCGAGCTCGTCCTGGAGGTCGTCGAGCAGGTTCACCACCTGCGCCTGGATCGACACGTCCAGCGCCGAGACCGGCTCGTCGGCGACGACCAGCTTCGGCCGCAGGGCGAGCGCGCGGGCGATGCCGATGCGCTGGCGCTGGCCGCCGGAGAACTCGTGCGGGTAGCGGTTGTAATGCTCGGGGCTGAGCCCGACCAGCTTCAGCAGCTCCTGGACGTGGTTCTTCAGACCGCCCTCGGGCTCGACGCCCTGGAGCCTGAACGGCGCGCTGACGATCGTGCCGATCGTGTGGCGCGGGTTCAGCGAGGAGTACGGGTCCTGGAAGATCATCTGGACGTCGCGGCGCATCGGCCGCATCTGCCCCATGGACAGATGGGTGATGTCCCGGCCCTCGAACTCGACCTTGCCGCCGGTCGGTTCCAGCAGCCGGGTGATCAGCCGGCCCATGGTCGACTTGCCGCAACCGGACTCGCCGACGACGCCCAGGGTCTCTCCCGGGTACACCTCGAAGTCGATGCCGTCGACGGCCTTGACCGCGGCGCTCTGCCGGCCGAACAGACCCTTGCGGATCGGGAAGTGCTTGACCAGGCCCTCGACCTTGAGCAGCGGCTCGCGCGGGGCGGTGGCCTGCTGCGGGATCGTCACGTCCTTGTCGAGCACGATGGGATCCTTCTTCTCGCTCACGTCGCTCACCTCATTCGCCTCGCTCACAGCTTCGGCGCAATCTCTTCGGTCCAGATCCGGGTGCGCTCCTCGGGTGCCATGTGGCAGGCCGAGTAGTGCCCGTCGCCGACCAGCTTCAGCTCGGGACGCGTGGTGCGGGTGATGTCGCCCTTGGGGACGTCCGCGTAGGGGCAGCGCGGGTTGAAGGCGCAGCCGCTCGGGATGTTGATCAGCGACGGCGGCTGGCCCTTGACGGGGATCAGCCGTTCGGTCTGCTCGCGGTCGATGCGCGGCATCGAGGTGAGCAGCCCCCAGGTGTACGGGTGCTGGGCCTCGTAGAAGACCTGCTCCGCGGGACCGCGCTCGATGCACCGGCCGCCGTACATCACCAGCAGCTCGTCGGCCATCTCGGCGACGACACCCAGGTCATGGGTGATCATGATGACGGCGGAGCCGAACTCCTTCTGCAGGTCCCGGATCAGGTCCAGGATCTGCGCCTGGACGGTGACGTCCAGGGCGGTGGTCGGCTCGTCGGCGATCAGCAGCTCGGGGTTGTTGACCAGCGCCATCGCGATCATGGCTCGCTGGCGCATACCGCCGGAGAACTCGTGCGGATAGGCGTCGACCCGCTTGTGCGGTTCGGGGATGCCGACCCGGTCGAGCATCTCGATCGCGCGCGTACGGGCGATCTTCTTGCTGACCTTGTTGTGGACCCGGTAGGCCTCCACGATCTGCGCGCCGACCGTGTAGTACGGGTGCATCGCGGAGAGCGGGTCCTGGAAGATCATCGCCATCTTGCGGCCGCGCAGTTCGCGCACCCGGTCGGCGGTGGCCCCGATCAGTTCCTCGCCGTCCAGCCAGACCTCGCCGGAGATGCGGGCGTTGGGGGCCGTGCGGTGCAGGCCCATCACGCCGAGCGAGGTGACGGACTTGCCGGAGCCGGACTCGCCGACGATGCCGAGGGTCTGCCCCGGCTTCACATCGAAGCTGACGCCGTCCACCGACTTGACCAGGCCGTCGTCCGTCTGGAAGTGGATACGCAGATCCCGTACGGAGAGGAAGGCCTCGTCGTCGCCGGAACGCCGGCCGGCCACCGGCTCGCCCGGCGCCTCGGTCTTGGAAACCTCACTCACGAGAGCCTCACCCTGGGGTCGATGGCGGCGTACACCAGATCCACCAGCAGATTGCAGATGACGATGAAGAAGGCGGCGACGAGCGTCACGCCCATGACGATCGGAAGGTCGTTGTCCTGCACGCTCTTGACGGCGTACTGGCCGAGTCCGGGGAAGGAGAACACGGTCTCGGTGATCACGGCGCCGCCGAGCAGCAGACCGAAGTCCATGCCGAAGATGGTGACGATGGGGGTCAGCGCGGCCCGCAGCCCGTGCTTGCCGATGACCCGGCTCTCCTTGAGGCCCTTGGCGCGGGCCGTACGGATGTAGTCCTCGCCCATGGTCTCCAGCATTCCGGCCCGGGTGAGCCGGGCGTAGAGCGCGGAGTACAGGAAGGCGAGCGAACACCACGGGATCAGCAGATTCCACGCCCAGTCGGCCGGATTGTCCGTGAACGCGACGTAGTTGACGCCTTCCCAGATCGGCCACTGCACGGTGAAGACGCCGAGCGCCAGCATGCCGGTGAAGAAGATCGGGAGGGAGACGCCGGCCAGGGCGACGCCCATGAAGAAACGGTCCAGCAGCGAACCCCGCTTGAGGGCGGAGACGACACCGATGGCGATACCGCTGATCAGCCAGATCACGGCGGCACCGACGGCCAGCGAGAGCGTCACCGGGATGCGCTGGGTGAGCTGCGGCCAGACCTCGACATGACGCTTGAAGGAGTAGCCGAAGCACGGGGCGTGGCACTGCGAGGCGTCGGGGCCGAAGTTGTAGGTGGCACCGACGAAGATCTGCTTGATGAAGTGCCAGTACTGCGTGTACAGCGGCTGGTCGAGACCCAGGTTGTGCTTGACCGCGGCAATGGACTGGGGATTGGCATCCTTGCCCACATACTGCGCGGCGAGCTGGTCCATCGTCTGCCCGGCCAGCCGGGGGACGAGGAAGAAAATCGCGAAGGTGACTGCGCTGACGATCAGCAGCAACAGCACCGCGCCGAAGACGCGTCGAATGATGTACGCAGCCACAGCTGTCCGGCGGCGGTGTCCGCCGGCCGGGCGCTCCGAGGAGCACCCGGTCCGGCGGACACCGAAACCTTCACCTGCCTTTCGAACTTTCGGGGGTACGGGGGTCGCCCCCCGAATGAATCAGCCCGGCGGACAGGCCCGGCAGTTACTTGGAGGAGCCCATCAGCAGGTAGTCGTACATGCCGAGGTATGCCTGCGTGACCGTGACGTTGGTCGCGGAGACCGGACGCAGCAGCAGGTTCTTGCGGTAGACGAGCGGCACGGCGGACGCGTTCTCGGCGACCAGCTTGTCGATGTCGCCCCAGGCCTTCGCGCGGGCGGCGTCGTCGGTGTTGGCGATGGCCGAGTTGAGCGCCTTGTTGATCGCCGGGTCGTCGAGTTCCTGGACGTTGTTGCCACCGGTCGGCTTGATGGCCGAGCCGTTGATGATCTGGTCCAGGAAGCCGAAGCCGGTCGGCCAGTCGGCGCCCCACGCGGTCATGATCATGCCGAGCTTGTGCTCGTGGACGTAGCTCGGGTTACCGGCGAAGTTCTGGAAGTACTTGCCGCCCGGGAACGTCTTGATGTTGGCGGTGACGCCGATCTTCTTCAGGGACGCCTGGACCGCGGTGACCATCGACATCTCGGCCGGACGGTCGGAGCGGGCGGAGATGTTGGTCTCGAAGCCGTTGGGCTGACCGCACTCCTTCAGCTCGGCCTTGGCCTTCTCGATGTCGCCCTTGTGACCCTCGGTCTCGTACAGGTCGAACTTGCTGTAGCCGCTGACGGTCGGCGGCAGCAGCGTCGTCGCGACGTCACCCTTCGGGTCGCCACCCTGGGCGGCCTGGACCGACGCCTTGTCGATGCCCCACTGCACGGCCTTGCGGCAGTGGACGTTGTCGAACGGCTTCACGTGCACGTTCAGACCGATGTACGAGGTGGCGCCCGCGTACGCGTTGTCCGTCTGCTTCTTGAGCTTCTGGTCGGTCAGGACCTTGGGCTGCGTGGCCGGGGCCACACCGGTGCCGGCCGCGTCCACCGTGAGGTTGTCCGCGAGGAGGTCGTTGTCGACCGTCTCCTGCTTGACCTTGAAACGGATGTTGATCTTGTCCGGCAGGGCCGGGCGGATCGGGTCCGTCTTCGGGTCCCAGTTCTCGTTACGGACGAGGCTGGCGCTCTTGCCCTCCTCGTACGACGCGAACTTGTACGGGCCCGAGGACACGATGTGCTGGACGTACTCGGCGCCCTTGTCCTTCGCGGCCGGCACGGGGGCCGTCTGCGAGAAGGTCGCGAGGTAGTCGAAGTCCGCGAAGGCGTCCTTCAGCTTGAAGACGATGGTGGTGTCGTCCGGGGTCTGGATGGACGCGATGCCGTCCGAGTTCTTGTCCTTGTACGGACCCTGGTACTTGTCGCCGCCGATGAGGTGCGCCTTGAAGTACGTCGGGCCGTTGGACAGCGCCTCGGGCGAGAAGTTGCTCCGCTCGATGGCGTACTTGATGTCCTTCGAGGTGATCGGCGAACCGTCCTCGTACTTCAGGCCCTTCTTCAGGGTGTACGTCCACGTCTTCGCGTCGGCGCTGGGCTTGCCCAGCGACTCCGCGAGGTCCGGGACGACCTCCAGACCGGCGCCGCCGGCGGCCGGCTTGAAGCTGGTGAGCGTACGGCCGTAGAGGCGCGCGAAGTTCTGCACCCAGCCGTAGTACGTGTTGCCGGGGTCGAGGGAGTCCGGCTCGTCCGACAGTGCGAGGGAGAGCGTGCCACCCTTCTTGTCGGACTTGTTGACTACGGAGGTCAGCGCGGCGTCGGTGGCACCACTGCTACCACCCTTGCTCTTGCTGTCGCTGTCCGAACCGCCACAGGCGGTTGCCCCCAGCGCGAGTGCCACAGCTGTGGCGATCGCAGCTGTCGCTCTTTTGGTCTTCACCTGAGGAATGCCCCCTCGATCGATGGTTGCGGCAGAAGTTTTGGCAGGTGCCGCGGATTACTTGCTGCGCGGGTCGAGGGCATCACGGAGCCCGTCACCCAGCAGATTGAACGCCAGAACGGTGATGAAGATCGCCAGACCCGGCACGATCATGTACTGCGGATCGGCCGTGTAGATCTCGGCGGCCGTGGAGAGCATGCCTCCCCAGGAGGCCTGCGGCGGAGCGATTCCGACACCCAGGTAGCTGAGCCCCGCCTCGAAGAGGATGTTCGTCGGGATCAGCAGCGTGGAGTAGACCAGGATCGGCGCCACCAGGTTGGGCAGCAGCTCCCGCATCAGGATGAACGGGCCGCGGGCGCCCAGGCTTCGGGCCGCCTCCACGAACTCCCGCTCGCGCAGGCTGAGCGTCTGGGCGCGGACGATCCGGCCCATGTACGGCCAGCTGAAGAAGCCGATGACGAAGATCAGCACCGCGATCCTGAGCGGCAGCCCCGACAGTCCGAACGCTCCGTCCTGGAGCGAGGCCGAGATGGAGATCGCGAAGAGGAGCAGCGGGAAGGCGAGGAAGACGTCCATCGTGCGGCTGATGAGGCTGTCGGCCCAGCCTCCGTAGAAGCCCGCGGTGACGCCCATGATCACACCGATGATCACGGAGACCAGAGTCGCGCCGCCCGCGACGAGGAGGGACACCCAGGAGCCCTCGATGATGCGGGACAGGATGTCGCGTCCGTACTGCGGATCGACACCGAGGGGATGATCCCAGCTCATGCCGCCCCAGGCGCCCTTGGGCGACAGCAGGGCCGGGTCGATCAGGTCCTGGTGGAACTCGTTGGGGTCGAGACCGAACATCGCCTGGATCGGCTTGGAGAGCACGGCCAGCAGCACGAGCAGGATGACAACGATGCCGCCGGCGACAGCCACCTTGTCGCGTTTGAAGCGGTTCCAGGCGATCCGTCCTAGCGAACGACCCTCGATCTGTGAGGCCTTGACGCCCTTCAGCACAGACTCGGGCTGAGAACCGGCCTGCGATTCAGTGGTCTCTATGGGTGCGGTCATCGTCCCTCGTGCTTGCCCGTGCCGACGGTTGCCGACGATGCTTGGCGGCCGCCCGGGTCGACGGTGCGGTCCGTTGCTGCCGTGTTGCCGGGTGGTTCAGGTGGTACCGAGGGACGGCGTCCTGTTCCGGAGCACTCTGCACCGGATCCGATATCCCTCTGTCCGGGGAGTCTTCAACGCGCCTGCGATCACCCGCCAGACCTGACGGGGAATGTTTGCTCAAACGTGATGAGGGCAGAAGGGTTCCGTAATCCGGACAACGTTGTTCCAGGAGCGGTTTCAGGCTTTACAACCGCCGCTGTTTTCCAGTGAGTTGCCCCGGGATCCATGGGAAGCGCCGGATGCTCCGGTACGCAGGAAATGCCCGGACTTGGGCTTCGGTGACGTCATTTGCCGGTAGCTCAACCGATTTCGCCGGGATCGGCGCGCAGCGCAGGTCATCTCACCGGGCGCGCCTGCCCGTCGGGGGCGCGGCGGGACGGTCCCGGGCGCCTCCGGCTCATCTACCCGAAGGGGTACCCGTAGGCGGAACCGGCTGCGGGCGGCGGACCGGCCTGGGCGTGTGCCTCGCGGTCGTAGAACGGGCGGGCGTTGGCACGCAACCACATCGCGACCGGGTCGTACTCGTCGGACATGGCGACGGTCGAGACGGGAAGCCCGTCCGGGACCGCGCCGATCGACTGCTGCATCATCGCGCGCACCGTGTCGACGGAGGACTGACTCGTGTCGTAGAGATCGAGACCGATGGCGAGATAGGGGGCACCGAGCGCGGGCTGCACCCAGGCGCGGCGCAGCGAGCGGATCGCAGGGGTGCGATGGGCGTTCTGCGACAGCAGTGCGTAGAACTGCGGGATCTCGATGGCCGGCTCGGTGAGCCGGAGCGGCCCCGCGGGCATCCGGTCGAGGCCGGTGGCGATCCGTCTCAGATCCAGCCAGGGAATACCGACGCCGCCGCCGGGGGCGTGCGGGTTGAGCCAGATGCCCCAGCGGTCGGGGAAGAGGGCGCGGGCGATGTCGACGCCGGTGACCACCTCATGGGCCCGGTTCCAGCCGCTGGCCGCGAGTTCCTGGGCCGAGGTCACACAGGGGGCGTAGCCGAGCCCGTCGATCTCCATGTTCCCGTACTGGGCGTCCGGCGATCCGGCCCGGCCGTGCCAGAGCAGCATCCAGATCCGGTCCTGGGCGAGGGCCCGCAGCAACGCCTCGTACGCGTCGTAGCGCCCGGGCGTCACTTGACGCAGCATGTGCTCGACCTGCCCGGCCGCCGCGGTGCCTGACGCACTCACCTTGGGTCCCGCCCCTCTTCGATCCACTGTGTCGGCCTGCCGCTCCCGGGGCACACGGGTGCGGCACGGTGGCCGAGGCACTAGCCATCAAACCAGCTTAAGCGGCGTCCCTGACACCGACTTGACGTCACAGGCCGACGGGTCGCGCACCGGCCACCGGGCTCCGGCAAGGGGGTACCGGCCGCCGCTCAGTGGCCCTCGCGCTGGTAGAACGGCCGGATCCTGGCCCGCATCCAGTCGGCGACCGGGTCCTGCGCCACGTCCAGCAGGACCAGGTTGACCGGCCAGGGCGCCTCGACACGGCCGAGCGCGCGGCCCAGGGCGTCCATCGGGGCGTTGCGTCCGGCGCCGTCCCACGTCGAGAACTCGACACCTATGAAGAGGACGGGGTCGCCGCCCTCGATGCTGGCCAGCGTGCGGCGGGCGGTGCGCACGACACCGCTCTCCTCGAATTCACCGGCCGCGGCGGCGAGGAAGTCGACGGGCTCCTCCTGCCAGTCCGGCTCGTACAGCCGGACACGGCCTCCGCTGGCCGGCCCGTCCAGAGAGGTGCGCCCGGCGCGGCAGAGCTTGGCGACGGCGGGCGGCGGCAGCGGCATGCCGACAGCGCCACCCGGGTTCACCGCGATGCCGAGCTGCGGTGGCAGTCCGCGGGCGAATTCGCGGGCAGGCGCCACGGTGAAGGACATGTGGGTGCCGACGCAGCTCAGGAACTGCTGTTCGGAGCTGAAGACGGGGACGTACGCCGCGCCCTCGATCTCCACCGTGGGCAGATCGAGCGACGGGGCGTCGGGACCACCGCCGTTGGGAAGCGGCACCCAGAGGTGGCTGCGGCCGAGCACTTCGACGAGCCGGCCGCCCGCCTCCGGGCTGCCGAGCGAGGCCCCGAGCACCTCTTCGAGCTCATTGGCCGGCCATCCGCCCTGCGGATGGGTCTGGACCGGTGCCGGAATGTCCACTGCTTCCCCTTCTCACCCCATGGCTTGCCGCAGAACAGTAACTCCGGCGCGCCCCTCCGCGCTGACGGGCGGCACAGCCCTCAGGCGCTGTTGTCGGCGAATGTGATCCGGGCCAGCATCCCGGCCGCTTCCCTGTCCAGCAGCACCGCCGAGCAGCAGCCGGGCGGCAGGATGCCGGCCTCGGTGTCCCGCAGCAGCCTGCCGACTGCCCTGCGGTGCCGGGCGAAGGCGTAGCCGGAGACTCCGCGTCCGCGCTCGCGCTGGCCCTCCCTCGCCACCTGCGGGGTGACGTCCAGCAGCACGAGGTGAAGGACACGGCCCCGGCGTCGCGCGTCCCGGGCCAGCCAGCTCCGTACCCACGCCTGGGTGCCGCAGTCGTGGACCACGACCGAGTCACCGGAGCGCAGCGCCCGCCAGAGCCCCCAGTAGTGGGCGATGCGGACCAGCGGGCGGTAGAGGGCGTACGGGAGTAAGCGGGGCACTCGCTGTGCCCAGCGGTCCCGGGTGTCCTGGGAGTCGATGGCCCGTACGGTCACCGCTCGCCGGATGAGCGTCGATTTGCCGCTGCCCGGCAACCCGGAGACCACCACCACATCGCCTGCGGCGAAGTGCAGGCCCCGCGGGCTGTGCCCGGCGCGCTCGCGCAGATCGCGCACGACGGGTGCGTGCGTGCCGAGCCTCTCCCGGACAGGTGTGCCCGGCTGCGCGGTCATCGCGCCGTGCGCGACCCCCGCGGTCGTCGCGTACCGCTGCAACGTCATTGCCCTCCCCCTGTCGGTCACCCACGCCTGCCCTCGAAGTGTAAAGAAAAGGCAATGCGAGACAACCGTCCCACCGTTCGTTTCCCTCACGCGGTACCGACGCCCCACTCTTCCGCAATGCGTGCGATGATGACCCGGCCAACTGCATAAAGGCCGCTTGAATCCGCGCGGGAGAGTTCCGGCCATTGACTGTGCCGGGCGCCGAAGGAGCAAGATCCTCCCTTGAATCTCTCAGGCCCCGTACCGCGTGGATGAGGCAGATCTGAAAAGCGAGTCGCCGTGGCGGCTCCACCCAAGGTGCAAGCCGAACCCGTCAGGGTCTCTCGGCGAACCTCTCAGGTTCCGATGACAGATGGGGAGGGATCGTCCTCGTCGTCATGCCCTGGGAGCCACACCTATGAGCAACGCCCCCCGTCTCACCGCCCTCGACGCCCTGCACCGCTCGCTGGGCGCGACCATGACCGACTTCGCGGGCTGGGACATGCCGCTGCGGTACGCGAGTGAGCGCGACGAGCACAACGCGGTGCGTACGAAGGCCGGCCTCTTCGACCTGTCGCACATGGGCGAGATCACCGTCACCGGCCCGCAGGCAGCGGCGTTCCTGAACTTCGCGCTGGTCGGCAACATCGGCACCGTCGCCGTCGGCCGCGCCCGCTACACGATGATCTGCGCCGAGGACGGCGGGATCCTGGACGACCTGATCGTCTACCGCCTCGGTGAGACCGAGTACATGGTCGTCGCCAACGCCGGGAACGCCCAGATCGTGCTGGATGCGCTGACCGCCCGCGCCGACGGGTTCGACGCCGTGGTGCGCGACGACCGCGACGCGTACGCGCTGATCGCCGTCCAGGGCCCCGAGTCCCCCGCCATCCTCGCCTCGGTCACCGACGCCGACCTGGACGGCCTGAAGTACTACGCGGGCCTGCCCGGCAACGTCGCGGGTGTGCCCGCACTGATCGCCCGTACCGGCTACACCGGCGAGGACGGCTTCGAGCTGTTCGTCGCCCCCGGGCACGCCGAGCAGCTCTGGCAGGCCCTCACCGCGGCGGGCGCCGCGCACGGCCTGATCCCGTGCGGTCTGTCCTGCCGTGACACGCTGCGCCTGGAGGCGGGTATGCCGCTGTACGGGCACGAGCTGACCACCGAGCTGACGCCGTTCGACGCCGGCCTGGGCCGGGTCGTGAAGTTCGAGAAGGAGGGCGACTTCGTCGGCCGCAAGGCGCTGGAGGCCGCCGCCGAGCGCGCCGAGAGCGCCCCGCCGCGCAAGCTGGTCGGCCTGATCGCCGAGGGCCGCCGGGTGCCGCGCGCCGGTTTCCCCGTGGTCGCCGAGGGGCAGGTCATCGGCCAGGTCACCTCCGGCGCCCCGTCCCCGACCCTCGGCAAGCCGATCGCCATCGCGTATGTGGACGCCGCGTACGCCGCGCCCGGGACCGCGGGCGTCGGAGTGGACATCCGCGGCAGCCACGAGCCGTACGAGGTCGTGACCCTGCCGTTCTACAAGCGGCAGAAGTGACGCAGTCGCGTCTCAGCCCGTAAGACCACCGTTCATCAGCACTCCCCCGCGTACAGGAGAATTCAGGTCATGAGCAACCCCCAGCAGCTGCGTTACAGCAAGGAGCACGAGTGGCTGTCGGCCGTCGAGGACGGTGTGGCCACGATCGGTATCACCGAGTTCGCGGCCAACGCGCTCGGCGACGTCGTCTACGCCCAGCTCCCCGAGGTCGGTGACACGGTGACCGAGGGCGAGACCTGCGGTGAGCTGGAGTCGACCAAGTCCGTCAGCGACCTGTACTCGCCGGTGACCGGCGAGGTCACCGCCGCGAACCAGGACGTCGTGGACGACCCGGCGCTGGTGAACTCCGCTCCCTTCGAGGGCGGCTGGCTGTTCAAGGTACGCATCACGGAAGAGCCGAAGGACCTGCTCTCCGCAGACGAGTACTCCGAGTTCTCCGGCAACTAAAGACCCCAAGGGACCACCTGATGTCGCTTCTCAACTCCTCCCTCCACGAGCTGGACCCGGACGTCGCCGCCGCCGTCGACGCCGAGCTCCACCGTCAGCAGTCCACTCTCGAAATGATCGCCTCGGAGAACTTCGCTCCGGTCGCGGTCATGGAGGCCCAGGGCTCCGTCCTCACCAACAAGTACGCCGAGGGCTACCCGGGCCGCCGCTACTACGGCGGCTGCGAGCACGTCGACGTGGTCGAGCAGATCGCCATCGACCGGATCAAGGCGCTGTTCGGCGCCGAGGCCGCGAACGTCCAGCCGCACTCGGGTGCGCAGGCCAACGCCGCCGCGATGTTCGCGCTGCTGAAGCCGGGCGACACGATCATGGGTCTGAACCTGGCCCACGGCGGTCACCTGACCCACGGCATGAAGATCAACTTCTCCGGCAAGCTCTACAACGTGGTCCCGTACCACGTGGACGACACCGGTGTCGTGGACATGGCCGAGGTCGAGCGTCTGGCCAAGGAGTCCAAGCCGAAGCTGATCGTCGCCGGCTGGTCCGCGTACCCCCGACAGCTGGACTTCGCCGCCTTCCGCCGCATCGCGGACGAGGTCGGCGCGTACCTGATGGTCGACATGGCGCACTTCGCGGGCCTCGTGGCCGCGGGTCTGCACCCCAACCCGGTGCCGCACGCCCATGTCGTCACGACCACCACGCACAAGACCCTCGGCGGTCCGCGCGGTGGCGTCATCCTGTCGACGCAGGAGCTCGCAAAGAAGATCAACTCTGCCGTCTTCCCCGGTCAGCAGGGTGGTCCGCTGGAGCACGTGATCGCGGCCAAGGCGGTCTCGTTCAAGGTCGCGGCGACCGAGGAGTTCAAGGAGCGCCAGCAGCGCACCCTGGACGGCGCCCGCATCCTCGCCGACCGTCTGGTGCAGCCGGACGTCACCGAGGTCGGCGTCTCCGTCCTCTCCGGCGGTACCGACGTCCACCTGGTCCTCGTCGACCTGCGCAACTCCGAACTGGACGGCCAGCAGGCCGAGGACCGGCTCCACGAGCTGGGCATCACGGTCAACCGCAACGCCATCCCGAACGACCCGCGGCCGCCGATGGTCACCTCCGGTCTGCGGATCGGTACGCCGGCCCTGGCCACCCGCGGCTTCCGGACCGAGGACTTCACCGAGGTCGCCGAGATCATCGCGTCGGCCCTGAAGCCCTCGTACGACGCGGACGACCTCAAGGCCCGCGTCACCGCGCTGGCCGAGAAGTTCCCGCTGTACCCCGGTCTGAAGTAGTCCGGGAAGCGGTTCTGTACGTTTGAGGCGGGGCACCGCGCACACTGGACAGTGAGCGCGGTGCCCCATCCCTTGTCCCGCTGCTCTTCGGACCGACCGGTCCGTACCGCACCACCCGGCAGACAACGACGTCTACCAACCCCTTAGGAGTCACCCGTGGCCATCTCGGTCTTCGACCTGTTCTCGATCGGCATCGGCCCGTCCAGCTCCCATACGGTCGGCCCGATGCGCGCGGCCCGTATGTTCGCGCGCCGGCTGAAGAACGAGGGCCTGCTCGCCCACACCGCCTCGATACGCGCCGAGCTGTACGGCTCGCTCGGCGCCACCGGACACGGCCACGGCACGCCCAAGGCCGTCCTGCTCGGCCTGGAGGGCGAGTCCCCCCGTACCGTCGACGTCGAGTCCGCCGACGACCGGGTGGCCGAGATCCGTGCCTCCGGGCGGCTCAACCTCCTCGGCATGCACGAGATCGACTTCGACGCCGACGAGCAGCTGGTCCTGCACCGCCGCAAGGCGCTGCCGTACCACGCCAACGGCATGACGATCTTCGCGTACGACCACGAGGGCGCCCCGCTGCTGGACAAGACGTACTACTCCGTCGGCGGCGGCTTCGTCGTGGACGAGGACGCGGTGGGCGAGGACCGGATCGTTCTCGACGACACCGTCCTCAAGCACCCCTTCCGCACCGGCGACGAACTGCTGCGGCTCGCGAAGGACACCGGGCTGTCGATCTCCTCGCTGATGCTGGAGAACGAGCGCGCCTGGCGCACCGAGGACGAGATCCGCTCCGGTCTGCTCGACATCTGGCGCGTCATGCAGGCGTGCGTGTCGCGCGGCATGTCCCGCGAGGGGATCCTGCCCGGCGGCCTCAAGGTCCGCCGCCGCGCCGCGAACACCGCACGCCAGCTGCGCGCCGAGGGCGACCCGCAGGCCCACGCGATGGAGTGGATCACCCTCTACGCGATGGCGGTCAACGAGGAGAACGCCGCGGGCGGCCGCGTCGTCACCGCCCCGACCAACGGCGCCGCGGGCATCATCCCGGCCGTACTGCACTACTACATGAACTTCGCGGCAGGCGGCGCCACCGAGGCCGAGAAGGAGGACAGCGTGGTCCGCTTCCTCCTCGCGGCGGGCGCCATCGGCATGCTGTTCAAGGAGAACGCCTCGATCTCCGGCGCCGAGGTCGGCTGCCAGGGCGAGGTCGGCTCCGCCTGCTCGATGGCCGCGGGCGCCCTCGCCGAGGTCCTCGGCGGCTCCGCCGAGCAGGTCGAGAACGCCGCCGAGATCGGCATGGAACACAACCTCGGCCTGACCTGCGACCCGGTCGGCGGCCTCGTCCAGATCCCGTGCATCGAGCGCAACGGCATGGCGGCGGTCAAGGCTG
Organism: Streptomyces sp. NPDC051664; assembly: GCF_044453545.1. Classification (NCBI taxonomy): domain Bacteria; kingdom Bacillati; phylum Actinomycetota; class Actinomycetes; order Kitasatosporales; family Streptomycetaceae; genus Streptomyces; species Streptomyces sp. NPDC051664. The sequence continues at coordinate 230,780 of NZ_JBITCU010000001.1, forward strand.
TCACCGCGGCGAAGATGGCGCTGCGCGGCGACGGCACCCACAAGGTCTCCCTCGACAAGGTCATCAAGACCATGAAGGAGACCGGTGCGGACATGAGCGTGAAGTACAAGGAGACCGCGCGCGGCGGGCTCGCAGTGAACATCATCGAGTGCTGAGAGACGGCCTCTGATCAGGGGCTTCTCATCCATCAGCGCTGTCACGGGCTTCCCCGCCCGCACGGCGGACCACCCTGGAAACTCCTCCGGACGGAGCTGAAGGTCCCTGAAAGGTCCCCGGGCCTGCTGGGGGCTGCTTGCGCTGCGCCGTGCCGAGCGCCACGGCATATTGGGTAGGTGGCCCCCAGGAACTCCACGTTCCCTGCGGTAGCGGATGACGCCGGTGGGGTGCGATGGGCACAGTGGACCGGGCGTGGCCGGGGTGCGCCGAGGTGTTGTCCGTAGGGAGGCACTGGCTCGGATGAGCACACGTGATGACCCCGCCGGCTGCCAGGACGGGTCGGTTGCGGCTCAGGGCGCACGGCTGGTGGTGGATGACCACGGGGTCGTGGTCGAGTGGAGCTCGCAGGCGCAGGCGTTGCTCGGCTATTCGGCCGAGGAGGTGCTGGGGCGCCGGGTGGCGGTCCTGCTGACCGGGCCCGGTGAGCACACGGATCCGGCGGCTTCCGAGGTGATGAAGTCCGCCGGTGAGCCTGCCGTCCGTCACCGGTCCGGGCGGGGGCTCGCGGTCGGCATCCAGGTATGGCCGATGGTGGGTGAGGGCGATGCCGTGTGGTGGTCCGTGCTTCTGACCCTGGCGGGGTGTTCCGGCGGGCCGAGCATCGACAGCGCGGTACTGCGCGCGGTGATGACCCAGTCCCCGCTCGGTCTGCAGGTCCTTGATCCCGATCTGCGGCTCATGCGGTTCAACACCGCCGCGCCGGGTGTGCGCGGTCTGCTGGGTGACGAGGTCATCGGCCGGCCGATCCGCGAGGTGGCGCCGGGTATGGTCGACGATGCGCTGGAGCAGATGCTGAGGAAGGTCCTGGACACGGGCCGGCCCGTGATCGACGTCGAGCACACCGGGCGGCCACCCTCCGACCCCGATCACGAGCACACCTATTCCGTCTCGCTCTACCGTCTCCACGACCGCGCCGGCGGCGTGCTCGGCCTGCTGGCGGCATCGACCGACATCTCCGAGCGGCATCGGGCTCGCGCGGGCCTGGACCTGCTCCTCGACGCGAGCACCCGCATCGGCACCACCTTGGACGTGGGGAAGACGTGCGAGGAACTGGTCGGGGTCGCGGTGCCGAGCCTGGCCGACATCGCCGTCGTGGACATCCTCGACGAAGTGCTGGAGGGGAGAGCTCCGCAACCCGGTCCGGTGAGCTCCCACGCCGTGCTGCGACGTGCGGCCTTCAGATCCACCGAAGGGGAACACGCATCGGTCGCCTACCGTGTCGGAGAGGTCAACCTGTCGTATCCGCGGTTCTTCCAGGACTGCCTCGCCGATCTGCGGCCCCGCCTCGTGCAGCGCCTGGAGATCGACGACGAGTGGGCCCTGCACGACGCCCGGCGTGCCGATCTGATCCGCCGGACCGGGGCCCATTCGCTCATGGTCGTACCCCTCACCGCCCGCGGGGTCGTCCTCGGCCTGGCCAGCTTCTACCGGACCGCCGCACCGGACCCGTTCGACGAGGACATCCTCGCCCTCACGGCGGATCTCGGCGCCCGGGCCGCCCTGTGCATCGACAACGCGCGCCGGTACACCCGTGAACGCACCGCCGCTCTCATCCTGCGTTCCAGCCTGCTGCCGCAGGCCCTCCCTGCCCAGAACGCCGTCGAAGTCGCCCTGCACCACGTGTCCGCAGCCGCAGGAGACTGGTACGACGTGATCCCTTTGTCCGGGGCGCGCGTGGCCCTCGTCGTCGGACACGTGCCAGGGCACGGCATGCATGCCGCCGCCGCCATGGGCCAACTGCGCACCGCCATCAACACCCTGGCCGCCCAGGACCTGGCCCCCGACGAACTGCTCGCCGACCTCGACGACCTGGTGACGGGCGCCGGCGGCCGCGGCGCGCCCTCGGCGCGCACGCACTCGACACGCGAACAGGCGATCGGCGCAACATGTGTGTACGCGGTCTACGACCCGATCTCCCGGCGCTGCACGCTGGCACGCGCCGGCCACCCCGCCCCCGTCATCGCTTCGCCCCATGGCATGGTGGGCATACCCGACATTCCTGCCGGACCGGCACTGGGAAGCGGCCGCCCGCCCTACGAAACGTGCGAGCTGGAAATCCCCGAGGGCAGCACCCTCGCCCTGTTCACCAGCAGCCTCATCACAACAAACGACAGCGATCCGCAACAGGGCCTGACCCGACTGCGCCGCGTCCTGGGCAACCCGCTCCCCGCACTCCAGGACACCTGCGACGCCATCATCCGTGCACAACACCCCCTCACGCTCGACAACGACGTCGTCCTGCTCCTGGCCCGCACCCGCACCCTCGCCGCCGACCAGGTCGCGTCCTGGACCCTGCCCAACGACCCCGCCGTCGTCACCAACGCCCGCAGCCTCACCAGCCGGCAACTGGCCACTTGGGGACTGGAGGAACTCGACTTCACCACCCAGCTGTTGGTGAGCGAGCTGGTCACCAACGCCATCCGCTACGCCACCGGCCCCGTCCGGCAACGCCTGATACGGGACCGGACCCTCATCTGCGAAGTCACCGACGACAGCAGCACAGCCCCCCACCTGCGCCAGGCGGATCTCGCCGACGAAGGTGGCCGCGGCCTGTACCTCGTCGCGCAACTGGCCGGCCGCTGGGGAACCCGCTTCACCGCCCGAGGAAAAACCATCTGGGCAGAACAGGCCCTGCCCTGAACCGTCCGCCCTGACGCCCGCAGAGCGCCGGGTCGACCAGCACACCGTGGCTCTCGACCGGGTCGGCCGGGTGCTCACCGGGCGGTGACCTTCCCGCGGTTCGGTCCGGCAACTCGTTCTGCCCGGTCAGCATCTCGGTCAGCATCCACCGCCCGGCCCGCATCCACCGGGTGCCCGAGCATGCGGAAGAACTCGGACCTGCGATCGCCCGCTGCCCACGGCATGTGCGCCCGGCGCACGCCCTCTGACCGGGTGACAGTGCACATCATCTTCCCGCACTCGTCGTTGATCTTGCGAGTAATTCCACTTCGGGGACCGTCCCGTGGTTCCCCGGCCGACTCGATGGAGAACCATCAATGAACTCCAGAATGCTCACCATCGCCGCTGCGCTGACCGTCGCCGGTCTCATCGGGGCCGGATCCGCCGCAGCGGCGCCCGGAACGGTCTCGGGTGACGGCGGCAACCGCATCGGAACGGTGCAGGCGGACGGCGACGCGCACGTCAAGGAGGGCGGCCTCAGCGCCATCTGGACCCTGGAGAGCAGCGGCATCAAGCAGATCGCGCTCTCCGGCGACCGCATCGGCGTCCTCAAGGGCAACGGCGACGCGTATGTGAAGGACGGCGGCCTCAACGCCACCTGGGTCAAGGAGGCTTCGAACGTCAAGCAGATCGCGCTCTCCGGCAACCGCATCGGCGTCCTCAAGGACAACGGCAACGCGTTCGTGAAGGACGGGGGCCTCACCGCCGGCTGGGTCCACGAGGCCGCCAAGGTGAAGGAGCTGGAGCTGTCCGGCGACCGCATCGGCATCGTCCAGGGCAACGGCGACGCGTTCGTGAAGGACGGCGGCCTCAGCGCCGGCTGGGTCTACGAGGGCGACAACATCGTCGACATCGACCTGGCGGGCAACCGGATCGGGGTGTTCACGGGTGACGGCAGGGCGTACGTGAAGGACGGCAGCCTCAAGGCCATGTATGCGAACGAGGGCAGCGACGTCATTCAGCTCGAACTCTCCGGCGACCGCATCGGCATCCTCAAGGATGACGGCAAGGCCTACGTGAAGGACGGCCGTCTCAGCGCCGCCTGGGCCCACGAGGCGGACAACGTCATTCAGATCGCCCTCTCCGGCAACCGCATCGGCATCCTCAAGGGCAGCGGCAGGACGTACGTGAAGGACGGCGGCCTGACCGCCGCCTGGGCCCACGAGGCGGACGACGTCACCGAGCTCGCCCTGTCCTGATCCCTGGCCCTCGTCCGGGCACGGGGTTGTCCGGACGAGGGCACTCCGCCTGCTGGTCGCGGCGGGGACGGCCCGGGTGATCCGGCCAGACCCGACGCCTTGGCCGGCGAGTCACTCGACTCAACGGTTCACCAACTGCTCATAAGTGAGCAGGCGTTCGTGACGATCAAGCAGTTTCGGTCACAAACTGCTTCCATCCACCGCTCTCTCAGGGTTCACTGGACGTGATGAGTGGTGACGCGGTCGCTGTCCGTATGCGGTCCGCCGCCGTGGCCAACCGGCCCGGCTCCGAAGCCCCGGCGGCGGAGAGAGGACAGCGATGAGCTCTCCCGGAATCGATCGCCCGCGCGCCTGCACTGATTCGTGAAAGCGACTCATTCCCATTCCCTGTTCGCAACGTTCAGACGAGGGGCACCATGAGCAAAATCACGCTTCCAGAATTCCATATGCCGTTCGAGAGCACGGGCTGCAATCCAGGCATTCAGGCAACCAAACAATCCGCCTGGGAGTGGGCGGCCGAAAACGACCTCGTCCTGTCCCCGGTGGCTCAGAAGAAGATGATCCGGACACGCCCGGAGCTCTGGATATCCCTGATATTCCCGGCGGCCTCGCAGGAACACCTCGATCTCTTCTGCCAGTGGCTCTTCTGGGCGTTCCTGGTGGACGACGAGTTCGACGACGGCCCGGCCGGCCGCGACCCGCACGTGTGCGAGGAGGCCATCGCCCGACTGGTGGACGTGCTCGACGGAACCAGCGCGCCGAACGGCCCCATGGAGCACGCTCTCGACGGTCTGATGATGCGGACCTGCGAGGGAAGGTCGCTGCGCTGGGTCCGGCAGTTCCGCCGGGACACGGTCGGCTGGCTGTGGACGTACTACGCGGAGGCCGTCGACCGGGCCGCGGGCCATGTGCCGAGCACCGCCGACTTCGTGAAGCACCGCCGTGACTCGGTGGCCATGCAGCCGTTCCTCGACCTGCACGAAATCACTGCCGGAATAGATCTCCCGGAATCCGCTCGCTCCCTTCCCGCGTATATCGCACTGCGCAATGCGGTGGCCGATCACTCGGGACTCTGCAACGACATCTGTTCATTTGAGAAAGAAGCCATGCTCGGTTACGAGCACAATACCGTCCGGCTCATTCAGCGGGACCGCGGCGGCACGCTGCAGGAGGCCGTCGAAGAGGCCGGGATATGGCTGGCGCGGATAGCCGACCGGGTGCAGCGAGCGGAAAAGGAACTCGTCGAGGAAATAGAGGCCGCGCGCATCGACGGCCCGGCACGCGCCGCCCTCGAGCGCTGTGTCCAGGACTACCGGGGGCTCGTCCGCGGAGACTTCGACTACCACGCACGGGCGGAGCGGTACACCCGCCCCGACCTGATGGAGGTCGACGAACAGCACTCCCTGTCCCGGAACTTCGCCGCCTGACCGGCCGGGATCGGGGCGCCGGGCCAGGTCCGAATCCGGACCGGCCTGATCCGGCCTCGCCCGGTCGCCCCAAGGGCTGTCCGGTCCGGAAAGCTGAGGGGTTACGCGTCCGGCGGCCCCCGGCCGACCACGACCGGGGGTCCTCCCGGCGATCAGCCCTTGTTCTGGGCAGCCCAGAACTCGTCGAAGGTGAGCAGACCGTCACCGTTCGCGTCGTGGGAGTTGATGACGGCCTGGGCCACCGGCTCGGTGACGTAGGGGTCACCCAGCTGAGCCATCACGCTCTTGTACTCGGCGGCCGATATCAGCCCGTCGCCGTTCAGGTCGTACCGCTCGAAAGCCTTGCGCGCCGACTCGATGTCCGCCACTGTTCCGCCCCTTCATCATGCCTAACTGACGGGGGCCAGATTAACGGGCGCGACCGGCGTCGATCGCGGCGGCCGGTCGTCCATCATGGGTGGGGTGTCCGCGGACGGCGGGCGGGGCTCGGGACCGGGGAAGTGGGACGCTTGACGAAGGACGCACTGGCTCAGACCCTGACAGCTGCCGCGCACGGGCGGTTCCCCCCGCCGGACGGGGGCACGACGGTGGTGGCGCAGCCGAACGCGCGGGACGCCGGGGTGCTGGCCTTCACCGCGCACTCGGTGGTGTTCACCGACGAGGATCCGGCATGGGTACGGGCCACGCTGGCCGCCACCCCCGGTGATCCGCTCGCCGCGACGATGAACCCGTACTTCCTGGGTGCGCTGCTGGCCCGTACCGGACGGCACATGAACACCATCGATCTGCTGACGGTCGCGGGCGCGCTGCCGGGGGATCCGGACATCGGGCTCCAGGAGATCGAGGACCCGGAACATCCGCGGGTGGCCCGGGCCATGAAGTACCGCGACGAGGTGCGGGTCTGGGCCGCCGACGGCGGTGTGCTGATTCTGGGCCGTGGGGTCGCCGGACGCTGGGAGACGGCGATCGAGGTGGCCGAGGAGGCGCGTGGCCGACGGCTCGGGGAGCGGCTGGCGCGAGCGGCCCGGCAGTTGGTGCCGGACACGGTGGTGTGGGCGCAGCAGTCGCCGGGGAACGCCCGCAGTGTGCGGACGTTCCAGGCGGCGGGCTACCGGCCGGTGGGCTCGGAGGCCCTGCTGATCGCGGGCTGACCCGCGAGCCCTCGGCGGACGGACGGAGGACGCCGGGGTGGCCGGGCGATCAGCGGAAGACTCCGGTGTGCCCGAGCGAGTAGCGGCCCGGCTGCGGATAGACGGCGAGTCCATGAGGTCCGTTGCCCACCGGGATCCGGGCGAGCTGCTTGCCGGTGGCCGTGTCGATCGCGTACACCTCGGCGTTGTAACGCCCTGACAGCCAGAGGACCTTGCCGTCCGCCGAGACGCCGCCCATGTCGGGGCTGCCGCCGTTCGGCAGGTGCCACTTCTTCGTCAGTTTCCTCTTCGCGAAGTCGAAGATGGAGATGGAGCCTTCACCACGGTTGGTGACGTACATCTCCTTGGAGTCGCGGCTGACGTACAGACCGTGGGCGCCCTTGCCGGTGCGCAGCAGTTTCGGTCTGCTGAACTTCTGCCCGTCCAGCACCCAGATTCCGTTCGCGATCATGTCCGCGATGTAGAACGTCCCGCCGTCCGGCGACAGCTTCACGTCCTGCGGCATCGCGCCCTTGAGCGGCAGCTTCTGCCGGCCGACGACCTTCATCTTCGCCGTGTCGACCTTGAGGAGTTCGCCGGAGAACTCGCAGGAGACGATGAAGTACCGGCCGTCCGTGGAGAAGTCGGCGTGATTGACCCCCGCGCAGTCGACCGGGACGGTCCTGGCCGTCTTCATGGTGTGCGCGTGGCGGAAGACCAGTTGCCGGTCCATCGAGGCCATCACGATGGCGTACTTGCCGTTCGGCGTGAAGTACAGGTTGTACGGGTCGGAGACCGCGACCGTCCGGCCGGCCTTCCCGGTGGCCGGGTCGATGGCCGTGAGGCTGTCGCCGAGGTCGTTGTTGACCCAGAGCGTCTTCAGGTCCCAGGACGGGACGACATGCTGCGGCTGGTGGCCGACCGGGATGGTCTCGATGACCTTGTACGTCTTCGGGTCGATGACCGACACCGTGTTGGACTTGGTGTTGGGTACGTACACGCGCGCCGGGAAGTTCTTGACGACCGGTGACATCATTCCGGCCCGGTCGGCCGCGTACACGTCCTCGGGATCGAGCACCGGCGGCATCCCGGCGAGCCCTGCCGGGGTGAGACGCTCCGGGGTCGCGTGGTCCGGGACGACGGGCGGCGCGGCGGCCTCGGTGTCGTCGGCCTCGGCCTTCCCCTTCTCGGCGGGGGTGCCACAGCCCACTAGTACGGCGATGAGGACGCCTCCGAGCAGGGCCGCGGTGCGCTTGGTGGAGGGAAGCATCAGGTCAGCAGCTCCGTGGTCGTCACCGCACGCAGGCGACGGCGGTCGATTTCGGTGAGGAGGACAGGCAGCGCGGCAACCGTGTCCGCGTAGCCGAAGTGCAGGCTCACCACCGATCCGTTGCGGATCTCCCCGGCGACCTTGCGGGTGACGGCCGCGGCGCCTGGAGAGGTGAAGTCGAGGGAGTCCACGTCGTACGAGAGGACGTGCGGGTAGCCCGCCCTGCGCGCGAGGCGCTGGACGAGTGGGGTGGCGTACCGGCTGCGCGAGGGGCGGAACCAGGTTCCGACGGAGCCGGTGAGCCGGCGCAGCCGCTGGGCGCAGCCGGTGATCTCCGCGTACGCCGCCGCCTCGCCCATCGCCGAGATGTCGACGTGGCTCTGGGTGTGGTTGCCGAGATCATGTCCCCCGTCGAGGATCCGTCGGGCCATGTCGGGGTGCTCGTCGAGCCAGCTGCCGACGGCGAGGACGGTGATCCGGGCGTGAGCGCGTTCCGCCTCTGCGAGCACGGCGCGGGCGACGGCCGGGTCGCCCTGGCCGTGGAAGGTCAGTGCGACGCGCGGGCGGTCGCGGGGGCCGTGGTCGATCTGGACCGGCTGCCCGGGGAAGCGGTGCGGGGCAGGCGCGGCCCGCGGGGCCGGGGGCCGCGCCCCCGCGTCGCTCTTGCCGGTGGCCGCGGGGGTGTCCGCGGGCGTCTCGGCAGAGGTCTTCGTGGAGGTGTCGGCGGCGCCGTGTCCATCCGTACATCCGGCCGCGAGGGCGCCGGCCAGGGCTGCCCCTGCGCCCGCGCGCAGAGCGCTGCGGCGGTGCACCGATGTCTCGGAGGCGTTCATGAGCAGAACAGTAGGGGCGCAATGCCCGGAAGATAAAAATTGACCCCATTCATACCGATTCAGTGGAGCCCGGAGCATGTCGCAAGCGACCCGGATGCTCGATGAATCACCCGTGGAACCACATAGTCATTCATGCATTGCCAGGCCAGTGACCCATCACACCTACGATTCACCGCAGAAATGTCAAGATATAGCCTGTTTCAACAGATTAGCGCTTTTGGCTCCGCGGTCGCCCATCTGCCATAGTCGGTTCCACGACCCCCATTGACCCGGGCCAGGTCGTCTTACGCGGCCGTGAACACACCCCCCATTTCACGGTCCCCACACAGAAGCCCCCGAGGCGCCGCACCACGGCAGACCGGGGGCTTCTGTGCGTCGTCCGGACGTGCAGGGGGGAAGGCAAGGGAAGGCGAGGCCCGGCAGGCCTGACCGGCTCAGCGGTCGGAGATCCGCATCTCGAACCAGGTGGTCTTGCCGCGCGGCAGCAGATCCACCCCCCACCGGTCGGAGAGCTTGTCGACGAGGAAGAGGCCGCGGCCGCTGATGTCCATCTCCTGGACCGGCATGAGACACGGCAGTCCGCGCGAGGGGTCGCGCACCTCGATCCTGATCCAGCCGCGGCGGCGCAGCATCCGGAGCCCGAAGATGCGGGCACCGGTGTGCCGTACCGCGTTGCCGACGAGTTCGGAAACGAGCAGTACGGCATGCTCGGCAGTCTGCGGGGAAAGCGCCCACTGCCGAAGCACCACGCACGAGGTGAGCCGGCGAGCAGTCGCCGCGGACTCCGGACGGGACGGCAGCCGGACCTCGCCCTCCGTCGGATTTCCGAACAACTCCAGCGCCTTGAACGCCTGTTCGTCCTCGACAGCCGACACCCAGCGTGCCGCAGTCGCACCGCCGCGCTGTCGCGGCTGTTCCACACCCTCCAGGCCCGCCATGCACACCATCATGGCCGCACGGCGGGCCCTCCGGGGCCGTTCCGAGGGAATCCCTCCCCCGGAAGAGGGCATTCCGTACAGGTCGGTAGGCATATGCCAGAGGCAGAATGCGCATCTCGACACCCGCTCCGACCTGCACATATGTGCCGCCCGAACGCAATTGCACCGATCACCGAAGCGCTGAGCCTTAAGGTTGCCTTAAGGCTCAGCTAATCCGCCCACACGGATGAACCCACGTCCGTGTGTGCCCAACTGACCTTCGGTCAGAGGAACTTGGCTTTGCCCGGGCCCTCTTCGACAAAGCTGCGCATACCGCGCTCACGGTCCTCCGTGGCGAACAGACCGGCGAACCAGTTCCGCTCGATCGTGAGTCCGGTGTCGATGTCGGTCTCCAGCCCCGCGTCGATGGACTCCTTCGCGGCGCGCAGTGCCAGGGCGGGTCCCTTGGCCAGCCGCGCGGCCCAGGCATGCGCCTGCTCGTACACCTCGGCCGCCGGCACCACCCGGTCCACCAGACCGATCGTCAGGGCCTCCTCGGCCTTCACATGACGGCCGGTGAAGATCAGGTCCTTGGCCTTGGACGGGCCGACCAGCCGGGCCAGCCGCTGGGTGCCGCCCGCACCGGGGATCAGACCGAGCATGATCTCGGGCTGGCCCAGCTTGGCGTTGTCGGCGGCGATCCGGAAGTCGGCGCAGAGCGCCAGTTCGCAGCCACCACCGAGCGCATAGCCCGTGACCGCGGCGACGACCGGCTTGGGGATCCGGGCCACCGCGGTGAAGGAGTCCTGCAGCGCCTTGGACCGTACGACCATCGCCGTGTGGTCCATCGCCTGCATCTCCTTGATGTCCGCGCCCGCCGCGAACACCTTCTCGCCGCCGTAGAGGACGACGGCGCGCACGTCGTCGCGCCGGGTCGCCTCCTCGGCGAGTTCACGCAGCCGGTCCTGGGTGGCGACATCCAGGGCGTTCATGGGCGGGCGGTCCAGCCGGATCGTGCCGACGCCGTCGCTTGCTTCGAGGGTTACGGTCATGGGAGGCAGGTTAACCGGCGCTAACGACAGCGGGCCCGGTGCTGTTGGTCACAGCACCGGGCCCGCCGTCGTGTCGTACGTCGCGAACTACTTGGTCCACTCCGCCCAGCTCATGTTCCAGCCGTTGAGACCGTTGTCCGGCTGGATCGTCTTGTCCTGGGACTTCTTCACGACCACGACGTCGCCGATGATCGAGTGGTTGAAGAACCAGGCCGCCGGGGTCGTCCTGCTCCAGCCGCCGCGTACGTCCTGCAGACCGACGCAGCCGTGGCTGGTGTTGGTCGAGCCGAACACGCCGGGCCCGCCCCAGTAGTTGCCGTGGATGAACGTGCCCGACGTGGACAGCCGCATCGCGTTCGGCACGTCCTTGATGTCGTACTCGCCGCCGAAGCCGACGGTGTCACCGTTCATCCGGGTCACCTTGAGCTTCTCGCTGATGACCATCTGTCCGTTGTACGTGGTGGTCGCCGGGGCGCCCGCGGAGATCGGGATGTTCCTGATCTCCTTGCCGTCGCGGACGACCTTCATGCGGTGCGTGCTCGCGTCGACAGTGCTGACCTGGCGGCGGCCGACGGTGAACGAGATCGTCTTGGCCTGCTTGCCGTAGACCCCCGGGCGTCCCTCGACCCCGTCGAGGTTGAGCTTCACGGTCACCTTGGTGCCCGCCGCCCAGTAGTTCTCGGGGCGGAAGTCGAGACGGTCGTTACCGAACCAGTGGCCCTCGACGGGGACGGACGGCTCCGCCGTCACGTCGATGGCCTTCTCGACGGCGTCCGGGTCGGTGATGCCGCGAGTGAAGTGGATCGAGACCGGCATGCCGACGCCCACCGTGGAGCCGTCCTCCGGCGTGTACTGCCCGATGAAGGTGTTCTTCGGGACCAGTGTGGTGAAAGTGGTGTCCTTCGCCGACTGACGGCCCTTGGAGTCCTTGGCGACCGCGTGGACGCTGTACTTCGTCGCCGCGGCCAGGTGCTGCTCGGGCTCCCAGCTCGTGCCGTCCGCCGCGATCTCGCCCTCGACCTCGACGCCCTTGGGGTCGGCCACCTTGACCGTGGTCAGCTTGCCCTGATCGGCGGAGATCTTCAGCGCCCCACTGGTGGCGACGGAGTCGGCGCCGTCCTTCGGTGCGACGGTCACCACCGCCTGCGAGGCGGTCGTGTCCTCGCTCTTGCCCCCGCCCGTGTTGCTGCCCTTGCTCCCGGCGTCGGTATCTCCCCCGCCGCAGGCCGTCACCAGCAGCAGCGCTCCCAGCACCAGAGCCAGCAGTCCGGTGGCCCCCCGACCACGCCGCCCGCCGTTCGTCCCGACCGATGTCCCCGATATCGGCTGCCCGTTCAATGTGGTCGTCTCCCCTTCACACGGCCTGGCCCCGCCAAGGCCCAGGGAGCCCGCAGGCTCCCACCCCCGCGCGCTGCTCATGCGCGCTCAGCGAAAGATAACCACACCGCCCGTGCGGAGATCCCCCCTCGGATGTCACCGTTCAGTCCCAAGTTGGAGCGGAACTTCCCCAGGTGACGCACGGTTCGAAGCGCTGCGCGGGGGTGTCAGGTGCGTGTCCGGCCGATCCGGGTCAGTGGAGCGCGGAGCCCGCCTTCCACTGGATCCAGTTCAGATTCCAGCCGCCCAGACCGTTGTCCGGAGCGACCTTCTTGTCCTCGGAGTTGACGACCTCGACCACGTCCCCGACGATCGTCCGGTCGAAGAACCGGCCGGCCGGTGTGTCCCCGCCACCGCCCTTCACATCCTGCAGCCCGACACAGCCGTGGCTGACGTTCGCCGAGCCGAAGACGCCACCGCCCGCCCAGTAGTTGCCGTGCACGAAGGTGCCGGAGTCGGTGATCCGCACAGCATGCGGAACGTCCTTGATGTCGTACTCACCGCCGAAGCCGACGGTCCGGCCGTCCATCCGGGTCACCTCCTGCATCTCGGTGACCACCATCTTCCCGTTGTACGTGCTCGTGGCCGGCGCGCCCGCCGTGATCGGGACCTTGGACAGCAGCCGGCCGTCGCGGCGTACCTCCATGGTGTGGTCGGCCACGTCCACCCTGGACACCTGCGAGCGGCCCACAGTGAAGGTGACCCTCTTCCGCTGGGTGCCGAACACGCCGGGCGCGCCCTCCACATCGTGCAGCGCCACCGCGACAGTGACCTCGGTGCCCGGCTTCCAGTAGGCGGCCGGGCGGAAGTCCAGCCGTCCGCCGCCGAACCAGTGCCCCACCACCTCGACCGCGGGCTCGGCGGTGATCCGGATGGCCCGCTGCACCGCCGCACGGTTCTTGATGACGCGGTCGAAGTGGAAGGAAACGATCATGCCGGTGCCGACGGTCGACCGCTCGTCCGGCTCGAAGCTACTGGTGAAGCGGTGCCGGGGGACCGCCGTGGTGAAGGTGGAGTGGCGGGCCGAGCGGCGCCCCGCACCGTCCAGGGCCACCACGTCGACGGTGTACTTGGCGGCCAGGCTGAGCCGGCCCGAGGCGCCGCGCGGGGTCCAGGAGAGGCCGTCCTGCGAGATCAGACCCCGCATCTCGCGCTGTCCTGCGTCCTTGCTCCGCTCCGCGTTCGCGGGCTGCTCCGCGACCTCGATCTGCGTCACCTTGACGTGCTCCAGCCGCCCGTCGGAAACCTTCACCTCGACCCGGGCGTCGGGCCTGATGTCCCTGGCCCCGTTCTGCGGGGTGATCCTGATCGCGTACGGCGACGACCCCGGCTTCCCGCTGATGAATGATTCCGAGTCGGTGCAACCTGTCAGTACGGCCAGTACAGCGAGCAGTCCTGCCCATGTCAGCACGGTGGCCGGGCTCGCTCCTGCCTTCTTCGCGTTGTGGTTCACGTTCCCCCAACGACCGGAGCGGCCGGGGGGAAACGTGAGTGCGGGCCCTGCCCTGGGCAGAACAGAGGGAGGACCACACTCGAGGAGCCGCGGCCGGGACGCCGTGCGCTCCTCTTCGGTGCCGGGTCCGGACGAGCCGCGGGAGGCTGAGAGTGTCGAGCGCAGCCGAGCAGGAGACAGTGCCAGGGCCGGTCAGGGAGGCGGTGGAGCGGACAGCGGAAGAGCCGGGGACCGGCCCGGCGAGCGGGCCGGCCCCCTCCGGTGGGCAGCAGCAGGCCGTGTGGCCCGGTGCGCCGATGCCGCTCGGGGCCCGCTTCCGGGTGGGGCCCGACGGGGTGGCGGGCACCAACTTCGCGCTCTGGGCCGGCGGCGCCGAGGCCGTCGAGCTCTGCCTCTTCGACGAGGAGAGGAACGAGACGCGCCTTCCGCTGACCGAGCTGACCCATGAGGTCTGGCACGGCTTCGTGCCGGGCGTGCGGCCGGGTCAGCGGTACGGCTACCGGGTGCACGGCCGCTGGGACCCGTGGACGGGTGCCCGGTGGAATGCGGCGAAGCTGCTCCTCGACCCGTACGCACGGGCCGTGGACGGCTCGTTCACCCTGCCGGCCGAGGTGTACGGCCATGTGAGGGACTGGCCGCAGCAGCATGTCGCCGACACCGTGCGCGACGAACGGGACTCCGCTCCGTTCGTGCCCAAGGGTGTCGTCGTCCACGACGACGACGACTGGGCGGAGGACCGGCGGCCCAAGACCCCGTGGGCGGACTCCGTCATCTACGAGCTGCATGTGCGCGGCTTCACCAAGCTGCACCCGGGGATCCCCGAGGAACTGCGCGGCACGTACGCCGGTCTCGCTCATCCGGCGGCCGTCGGCCATCTGCAGCGGCTCGGGGTGACAGCGGTGGAACTGCTGCCGGTCCATCAGTTCGCCCATGAGGACCATCTGCTCCGGCGCGGGCTGCACAACTACTGGGGCTACAACTCGATCGGCTACTTCGCCCCGCACGCGGACTACTCGGCCAGCGGTACGGGAGGCCAGCAGGTCGGCGAGTTCAAACGGATGGTGCGGGCGCTGCACGATGCCGGGATCGAGGTGATCCTCGACGTGGTCTACAACCACACGGCGGAGGCGAGCGAGCTGGGGCCGATGCTGTCGCTGCGCGGCATCGACAACCGCGGCTACTACCGGCTCCAGTCCGACGCCCGCAGATACGCCGACTACACCGGCTGCGGGAACACCCTGCACGTGGTGCAGCCGCACGTGCTGCGGCTGATCACGGACTCGCTGCGGTACTGGGTCACGGAGATGGGCGTCGACGGCTTCCGCTTCGATCTGGCGGCGGCGCTGGCCCGCTCGATGCACGACGTCGACATGCTGTCCCCGTTCCTCGCGGTGATCGCCCAGGACCCGGTGCTGCGCCGGGTGAAACTGATCGCCGAGCCGTGGGACGTCGGCAACGGCGGCTACCAGGTGGGCGCGTTCCCGCCGCTGTGGACCGAGTGGAACGACCGCTACCGGGACGCCGTGCGGGACTTCTGGCGGGGCGCCCTGCCCGATGTGCGGGATCTGGGCTACCGGCTGACCGGATCGAGCGATCTCTACGCATGGGGCGGCCGCCGGCCGTACGCCTCGGTCAACTTCATCACCGCGCACGACGGCTTCGCCCTGCGCGACCTGGTCAGTTACGAGCAGAAGCACAACGACGCCAACGGAGAGGGCAACCGGGACGGCACGTCGGACAACCGGGCCTGGAACTGCGGAGCCGAGGGCGAGACCGACGACCCCGGCATCAACGCGCTGCGCCGCCGCCAGCTACGCAATCTGCTGACCACGCTGCTGCTTTCGACCGGGGTGCCGATGCTGGTCGCGGGCGACGAGATGGGCCGTACGCAGGGCGGCAACAACAACGCGTACTGCCAGGACAACGAGGTGAGCTGGCTGGACTGGTCCCTGCTCGACCAGCCCCAGTGGCGGGAGCTGACCGAGCTGACGGCCCGCCTGCTCGCGCTGCGCCACACCCATCCGGTGCTGCGCCGCCGGGCGTTCTTCTCCGGCCGGGCGCAGGCCGCGGACGGGCTGCGGGACCTGGCGTGGTTCACCCGGCAGGGTAAGGAGATGACGGAGACGGACTGGTACGCACCGGCCGCGACAGTCGGTCTCTATCTCTCCGGGCGCGACATCCCGGGCCGGGACGCGCGCGGCGAGCAGGTCACCGACGACAGCTTCCTGGCGATCCTGCACGCTGCCGACCGTCCGATCGGCTTCCGGCTGCCGGGGGCGCCATGGGCGCAGGCGTACGAACTGGTGCTGGACACCTCGCAGGAGGACCAGTCGACCGCGCCTGCGACGGTGCACCGGGGCAACGAGGTACTGACGGTACCGGCGAGGGCGGTGTTGCTGCTGCGTGTCAGGGAGTGAACGGGAGCGGAGGGGAGAAGCTACGGATGGCGGGGCGGCTCAGCCGAGGATGCCGCGGTCGTAGGCGACCGCGACGGCCGCGGCACGGTCCTTGGCGCCCAGCTTGCTGAAGATGTGCGTGAGATGGGTCTTCACCGTTGCCTCGCTGATGAACAGTTCGGCGGCGATCTCCCGGTTGGAGGTGCCCTTGGCGACGAGTTCGAGCACCTGGCGCTCGCGTGCGGACAGCGACTGGTCGGCGGCGCCGACGGGCATGCGCACCCGGGTGATCAGCCGGGAGGCGACCGCGGGAGACAGCACGGTGCGGCCGTCGGCGGCGGCGCGGACGGCGGTGAACAGCTCGTCGCGAGGCGCGTCCTTGAGCAGGTAGCCGGTGGCTCCCGCCTCGATCGCCGGGAGGGTGTCGGAGTCGGTGTCGTACGTGGTGAGGACGAGCACCTTGGAGCGGGCGCCGCGCCGGGTGAGTTCGGCGATTGCCGCGACTCCGCCGCCGCCCGGCATCCGCAGGTCCATCAGGACGACGTCGGGGTCCAGGCGGGCGGCGAGATCGACTCCCTCGACGCCGTCGGCCGCCTCGCCGAGGACCTCGAAGCCCGGGGCCGACTCGAACATGCCGCGCAGACCGTCCCGTACGACGGGGTGGTCGTCGACGACGATGAGGGTGATGGTGCGTGCGGTTCCGTCAACCATGGCGGCTCCACCGTACGCGCTGCTCGGATACGCGTTGCCCGGATGCGCGGTGTTCATCGCTGGGGAACCAGGGGGACGCGGGCACAGACCGCCGCTCCGTTGCCCGGTTCCGACTCCACCACGACGGCCCCCGCCATGCGTTCGGCGCGGGCACGCATACCGCCGAGGCCGAAACCGTCCGAGCCCCGGTACGGCGGCAGGGCCACCGGGTCGAAGCCGCAACCGTCGTCCCGTACGTCCAGGGTGACTTCGTCGCCCATGAAAGAGAGCGTGACGCCGACCCGGGTGGCCCCGGAGTGACGGCCGACGTTGGAGAGGGCTTCCTCCGCGATCCGGAGCAGGGTGGCGCCGACCTCGTCGTGCAGCGGCTCGGCGGTGCCGGTGACCGTGCACTCGGCGCGTACACCCGTACGTTCCGCCCAGCTCGCGACGGTCTTCCCGAGCGCCTCGGGGAGGTCGTCGTGGGCCAGTGCGGTGGGGACCAGATTGCTCACGGACCGGCGAGCCTCCCCGAGGCTGTGGCGGGCGAGCGCGGCGGCGCGGTCGAGGTGTACGCGGGCCAGCGCAGGGTCAGACTCGGCGGTGGAGGTGACCACCTGGAGCTGGGCGATGATGCCGGTCAGCCCTTGGGCGATCGTGTCGTGAATCTCCGCGGCGAGCCGGCTCCGCTCGTCGGCGACTCCCGCCTCGCGTGCCTGGACGAGGAGTTGGGCATGCAGACCGGCGTTCTCCGCCAGGGCCTGTTCGAGACGGGCGTTGGCGGACTCCAGTTCGTCGATGGTGTCGAGCTGGGTACGGGCCTGCTCGGCCTGCCGGGTGTCGAGCTGCGCGAAGACGAGGACGAGGGTGCTGTGCAGGGCGAGCAGGATGCCGAAGGCCGTCCAGTTCGTCAGTGTCTCCGGCGGGAAACCGCTGCCGCACTGGGAGCCCGCCATGGTGACGGCGGTGGCCAGCATCCCGACACGTGCGGCCCGCTTGGAGAGGAGGCGCGCCGCGTCGAAGTAGCCGAGGAGCGCGAACATGGAGAAGAACGGGTTGCTCCAGGTCAGCACGAAGGCGAGGATGGTGCGGACCACGAAGTAGACCGACGGGGCCCACGACCGCCCGGCAGGCCGGTGCCGGATCCGGCTCCACCAGAGCTGGAGCATCAGCGCCACCGGGACCAGCGCCCCGGCCACGTACATCCCGGTACGGCTCATGATGAGGTCGGCGGACATCGCCGAGACGACGGTGGCCAGCCCGAGCAGACCGTACGGCCCGTAC
The DNA here is from genome assembly GCF_044453545.1 of Streptomyces sp. NPDC051664. Taxonomy (NCBI): domain Bacteria; kingdom Bacillati; phylum Actinomycetota; class Actinomycetes; order Kitasatosporales; family Streptomycetaceae; genus Streptomyces; species Streptomyces sp. NPDC051664. The sequence goes on from NZ_JBITCU010000001.1 coordinate 248,703, forward strand.
CGGAAGAACTGTTCCCACCCCTGCTCGGCCGTCGTGACCGCTGCGGCACTCCGGCCGGTGCGCCCCGTTCCCATGAGGTCAGTCTGCCCCGGCCCCCGGCCGCGTCACTCCCACCGGAACCAACGGGTCGCCGCTGCAGCCAGCAGGGCGGTCCACAGGGCCATCACCCCCAGATGCGCCCAGCTCGGCCAGCCGCCGGAGGCCGCCCTGTCCAGTGCTTGGGAGGCCGCGCCGAACGGGGTGCACTCGACGATCCGGCGGAGGGTGCCCGGCATCGTCTGGACCGGTACCCAGACCCCGGCCGTGAACATCATCGCGAGGTAGACGACCGAGCCGACCGCGGCGGAGACCTTGGTGGTGGCGGAGACCGCGCTGACCATCGCCCCGAGGGAGAGAACGCTCGCGGTCGCCAGGAGCAGGGCCAGCAGATAGCCGGCGGGCTGACCGGGCAGCCGCACGTCGAAGGCGATACGGCCGACGGCCATGACCAGCACGGCCGAGCCCAGGGCGGCGGCGCCGTGGAGCGCGATCTGTGCGGTGAGCAGGGCTGACGGCCGCACCGGAGTGGTCGACATGCGGCGCAGGATGCCGCGTTCGCGATAGCCCGTGAGGACGGGCGGCATGGCCTGCAGCCCGGCCATGATCATGGCGAGCAGTACGGCCACCGGCACATACAGGTCGATGACGCGGCGGCCGCCGAGGGCGTCGTCGGGATGCCGGAAGGACGGGACCAGCCCGAGGATCGTCATCAGGACGGTAGGGAACACGAGGATCCAGAAGAGACTGCCGGGCTCGCGGAGGAAGAGCCGGGTCTCGCACTTGAGGACGGCGAAAGAGGGGTTGCCAGAGGCCGGAGTGGTTGATGCGAGGGAGGTGGTGGGCATCTCAGGCCGCCGTTTCCTTGTCTGCTTCGGTTTCTGGCTCTGTCTCGGTGAGGTCGAGGAAGGCATCGTCCAAGGTCGCTTCGCTGACGCGCAGTTGGTGTGCGGTGATGCGGTGCCGGGCCAGCAGCGAGATCACCGCGTTGACGGTCTCGTCGGTGCCGTTGATGACGATCCGGCCGCCCTTCTGCTCGGCCGACGCCGCGCCGGGGAGCTCCGCCAGATCTCCGGTGGCCAAGGGTTGCGAGGGGGTGAAGGAGATGGCGGTGGTGCTGCCGGCCCTGCTGATCAGGCCGGACGGGGTGTCGAGGGCGACGACCTTCCCCTTGTCGATCACGGCGATCCGGTCGCAGAGCCGCTGGGCCTCCTCCATGAAGTGGGTCACGAGAAGGACGGTCACGCCACTGTCCCGTACCTCTTCGATCAGCTGCCAGGTGTCACGGCGGGCCCGGGGGTCAAGTCCGGTGGTCAGCTCGTCGAGCACCACGACCCGCGGGTTGCCGACCAGGGCGAGGGCGATGGACAGTCGCTGCTTCTGACCGCCCGACAGCTTGGCGAACCGGGTGGTGAGCTTGGTGTGCAGACCGAGCCGTTCGGCCAGGGCCCGCCAGTCGGCGGGGCGCGGATGGAAGGCGCTGTGCAGCTCCAGCGCCTCGCGCACCGTGAGCTTGGCCTGCAGCTCGCTCTCCTGGAGCTGGGCTCCCAGCAGTTGCGTCACCGGCCCGTGGTCGGCGACGGGGTCGAGTCCGGCGACCCGGACCGTGCCGGCATCGGGGACGCGTAGTCCCTCCACGCATTCGACGGTCGTGGTCTTGCCCGCGCCGTTGGGCCCGAGGATCCCGAAGATCTCCCCCTCGTCGACGGCGAAGGTCACTCCGTCCACCGCGGGGCGCCCGGCGTAGGCCTTGCGCACCCCGTTCACTTCGATGATGGCCATGGGTACGAGGGTCCTGCCGGGCGGGCCCGCGCGGCATCGTCCATCGCGCTCGAAACGGCATCAGCCGATCGGTTGATGGCGGGTACGACCGCGAGGAAAACCAGATGAGGGATGTCAGTGGTGAACCGTAGGCTCGCCCCTGATGCCCGAAAACCATGTAGAGCCCAAGCACCGGTCCGCCGCGCACTCCCTGCTGCGGCTGTGGCCTTACGTGAAGCCTGTACGGATCCGTCTGTTCGGCGCGGCTGCCGTGGCGGTCGTCGCCTCCTGCCTCGGCCTGGTGATACCCCTCGTACTGAAGTGGATCGTGGACGGCCCGGTCGCGCACCACGATCCGGGCGGAGTCTGGCTCGGCGCGCTCTACCTGCTGTTGCTGGGCATCGTCGAGGCGCTGCTCTTCGGGCTGCGGCGGTGGCTGGTGGCGCGGCCGCTGGCGGGCGTCGAGGCGTCGATGCGGGCTGACCTGTACCGGCATCTGCAGCGGTTGCCGGTGGCCTTCCACGACCGGTGGCCATCGGGTCAGCTGCTGTCGCGCGGCACCACGGATCTGATGCTGCTGCGTATGTTCCTGGCCTTTCCGCTGACGTTCCTGCTGGTCAACGCCACCACCATCCTGGCCGGTTTCATCATTCTGCTGGTGCAGCAGTGGACGCTGGGATTGGTGCTGCTGGCTCCGGTGGTGCCGCTGGTGATCCTCTGCTCGGTCTTCGAGACGAAGTACGCGGTGGTGGCGCGCAAGGCCCAGGACCAGGTCGGCGATCTGACGACGGTGGTCGAGGAAAGCGTGCTCGGCATCCGCATCATCAAGGGTTTCGGCCGGCACCGCAGCCAGGCCCTGGCCTTCCGTGGTCTCTCGCAGCGGCTGCGCGGTACGGAACTCGACAAGGCTGGGCTGCTCGCCGGCATCTGGGCGTTCATCACCACCATCCCCGAGCTGGCGATCGGGGCGGCGCTGGTGCTCGGCACGATCCAGGTCGCGGACGGCGGACTGTCGGCGGGCACGCTCGTCGCGTTCCTGTCGACGGCGCTGGCGCTGCGATGGCCGGTCGAGTCGATCGGCTTCCTGCTGGCGATGAGCCAGGAGTCGGCCACGGCGACCGAGCGGTTCTTCGAGGTGATGGACGTGGCGGAGGAGCGTGAGACGGCCGGGGAGTCGGACGAGGAGCCGTCCGCGGGGACGTCCGCGAAGTCGTTCCCGGAGTCTTCCGCAGACGGCGGGATGGTCTTTGAAGGCGTCGAGTTCCGCTACCCGGACGCGGAGGCCGGGTCCGTACCCGTGCTGACCCGGATCGATCTACGGATCCGCCCCGGCGAGACGATGGCCCTGGTCGGGGCCACCGGATCCGGGAAGACGACGCTCACCGCGCTCGTACCGCGACTGCACGACGTCACCGACGGGCGGATCACGCTGGACGGTGCCGACATCACCACCCTGCCGCGCGAACGGCTGCGTGAGCTGGTGTCCGTGGCGTTCGAGGAGCCGACACTCTTCTCGGCGAGCGTCGGGGAGAACGTTCTCATGGGCGCCGAGGGCGCCGGCGAGGACGAGCTGCGGCGGGCGCTGTCGATCGCGCAGGCCGACTTCGTGTACGACCTGCCGCACGGCATCGACACCCAGGTCGGCGAGCAGGGTCTCAGTCTCTCCGGCGGTCAGCGGCAGCGCCTCGCACTGGCCCGCGCCGTCGTCGGGAAGCCGCGCTTCCTGGTGCTCGACGACCCGCTCTCGGCATTGGATGTGCATACGGAGACGCTGGTGGAGGCCGCCCTGCGGCGCGTGCTGGAATCGACCACGGCCGTGGTGGTCGCCCACCGGCCGTCGACGGTGATGCTCGCCGACCGGGTGGCTCTCTTGTCGGAGGGCCGGATCAGCGCGGTCGGCACCCATCAGGAACTGCTGCGCAGCAACGCCGAATACGCCTGGCTGATGTCCGGCGCCGGAAGCTCGGTGTCCGCTGAACTCACCGACGACATGACCGCCGGGGATGCTGGTACCGCATACATGTCCGACGCCGGCGTGCGTGCCATGGACGTCCCTGCCGAGGAGGGCAGTGCCCGATGACCGATGCGACGACAGGGTGTCCCACAGGGACGGACGGCGACGACGAGAACCGCTCCGGGCCCGGCCCGGAGTCAACGGCCGCCACCACGACGGGCGCAATGAGACACCCCGTCACGAGCTCCGGCGCGCGCACGAGCACGGTTGCGGCCACGGTTGCGGCCACGGAGATCAAGGTCCGCGACCTGAACGGCACGGGTGCGGGGACAGGTACCGGGCAGGGCGGCGGTCCGCGGACGAAGGCCCGGGCCACCGACCTGGAACCCGACTCCGCCGTCGACGCCGGGGCCGGGGACCCCTTCGACCGGGACGACCTGCCCACGCCTCGCGGCGCTACCCGCACCCTGCTGGTGTCCCTGCTCGGCCCGCTCAGGGGCCGGGTGGTGGTGGCCGCGCTGTTCCTGCTGATCCAGCAGGTAGCCGTCCAGGCCGGCCCACTGCTGGTCGCCTACGCGATCGACAGCGGCGTGCCGGCGTTCCGGGACAAGGACTACGGGCCGCTGATCGCCGTGGCCATCGGATACGCACTGTGTTCGGCGGCCGCGGGAAGCATGCAGTACGCGTTCATCCAGGCCTCCGCCCGGATCAACCAGGACGTGCTGCTCGATCTCCGCGGGCGGATCTTCCGGCATGCGCAGGCGCTCAGTGTGGACTTCCATGAGCGCTACACCTCGGGCCGGCTGATCTCCCGCTCCACCACGGATGTGGAATCGCTGCGGGAGCTGCTCAGCGAGGGCCTGCAGGAACTCATCGGCGTGGTGCTCTCCTTCGTATCCATCTCACTGATGCTCCTGTGGCTGGACTTCGATCTCGGTGCGGTCGCCGTCCTCTCCTTCGTCCCGCTGTATGCGCTGGTGCGGCTCTACCAGCGGCGGGCCGGTGTGATCTTCGCTGCGCGGTCCACGGCGATCGCGGCGGTCATCGTGAAGTTCGCGGAGACGATGAACGGAATCCGTCCCGTCCAGGCCTTCCGCCGCGAGCGCACCAACGACGCCGAGTTCGACGGGCTCAACCAGCGGCACTGCCGGACCAACGGCAACGCGCTGCTGGAGATGGCGCGCTACGTCGTCGGCTCCCGGCTGGTCGCGAACACGGCGGTGGCCGGGATCGTGCTGTGGGGTGCGTACCGAGTCGCCTCCGGCGCTCTCGCACTCGGCGTGCTCGCGGCGGCCGTGCTCTATCTGCGACGGCTGTACGACCCGATCGACCGGCTCGGCATGTTCCTCAACTCCTATCAGTCGGCCGCGGCGTCGCTGCAGAAGATCGCAGGTCTGCTGGCCCAGACCCCCACCGTGCCGGAGACCACGAACCCGCGGGAGCTGCCCGCCCGCACGGGTGAGCAGCCGGGCCGGGACGTGGTCTTCGACTCGGTGAGCTTCGCCTACCGAACGGGCGGCGAAGTGCTGCCCCGCTTCGACCTGACGATCCCGGCAGGGCAGACCGTGGCCGTGGTCGGTTCGACGGGCGCCGGGAAGTCGACGCTCGCGAAACTGCTGGCCCGGTTCTACGACCCGACCGACGGCCGGGTGCTGCTGGACGGGACCGATCTCCGGGACCTCGCCACACCCGAACTGCGGCGCGGCGTGGTGATGGTGACCCAGGAAGCGTTCCTGTTCTCCGGGACGGTCGCCGAGAACATCGCCATCGGCCGCCCGGACGCCACCCCCGCGGAGATCGAGCAGGCCGCGAAGGCGATCGGAGCGCACGACTTCATCAGCAGTCTGCCCGACGGATACGACACGGACGTACGGAAGAGGGGCGGCCGGATCTCGGCCGGCCAGCGCCAGTTGGTCGCCTTCGCCCGCGCCCTGCTCGCCGACCCGGCGGTGCTGATTCTCGACGAGGCGACGAGCTCCCTCGACATCCCCGGCGAACGGGCGGTGCAGCGCGCCATGGACACGGTGCTGCACGGCCGGACCGCGGTGGTGATCGCCCACCGGCTGTCGACCGTGGAGATCGCGGACCGGGTGCTGGTGATGGAGCACGGCCGAATCGTGGAGGACGGCTTCCCGTCCGAACTCATCGGCGGGACAGGACGGTTCGCGGGGCTCCACCGCGCCTGGCGGGAGAGCCTGGCCTGAGACCGACCGCGGGTGACGGTCTCCCCGTCGGCCTCCCGCAGCGGCGGTCTAAGGGCTGTCCCGTGATCCCTGGTGGATCAGCGCGCGGCGTCGGATGCGGTGCATCGCAAGGCGGAGGAGCGTCCTCATACTGGGCGTATTCGGGCGTTCCGACAACGCAGCGAGGTGCCGTAGCTGTCGTCGTGCGCCCGCCAGGGATTACGGGACAGCCCTTAGGGTGCGTACATGACTGATCCCGTGGGTCACCCGGTCGGCCCGCATGTGGACCAGGAGACCCCGGACCTGCGCAGCCCCGGGCGGTATCTGTGGTGGCTGGTCACCCGTCAATGGCGCCGCGTTGCCGCCGGGGCCCTGCTCGGCAGCTCCTGGATGATCTGCCTGACCCTGCCGCCGTACCTGCTGTCGCGCGCCATCGACGACGGGCTGCGGACCGGGGGCGGCGCTGCGCTGGCCGGCTGGGTCGCGGCACTGGTGGGTGTCGGAGTGCTCAACGCCTGGCTGGCCATCATGCGGCACCGCACGATGACCAGGGTGCGGCTCGACGGTGCCTTCCGTACGGTGCGGGTGGTGGTCGCCCAGGCGACCAGGCTGGGCGCGGCGCTGCCGCGCCGGGCCACGGCCGGCGAGATCGTCACCATCGGGTTCGGTGACGTCGCCAGGATCGCCGATACGCTGACCGTCACCGGGCCCGGCGTCGGCGCCGTCCTCGCCTATGTCGTCGTGGCCGCACTGCTGTTGGCCGTCTCGCCGCTGCTCGCCGCGGTGGTGCTGCTGGGCGTGCCGCTGCTCGCGGTGCTGGTCGGTCCGCTGCTGGGGCGACTCCAGGGAGCCGAGTCGGCGTACCGCGACCGGCAGGGCAGCCTCGCCGCCAGTTTCGCCGACATCGCCGGCGGTCTGCGTGTCCTCAACGGCATCGGCGGCAAGGACGTCTACGCCGAACGCTACCGGCGCGGTTCGCAGGAGCTGCAGGCGGAGGGGTACCGGGTCGGGGCGGTGACCAGCTGGATCCAGGCACTCGGCGTCGGCCTGCCCACCCTGTTCCTGGGCGCCGTGACCTGGCTGGCGGCCCGGATGGCCGCACAGGGCGAGCTCACCGTCGGCGAACTGGTCGCGGTGTACGGCTATACGGCGGTTCTCGTCGTGCCCGTCTCCGCCTTCATCGAGGGCGGCTACGACATCAGCCGCGGTCTGGTCGCCGCGCGCAGAGTCATCCACTTCCTGTCCCTGGAGCCCGACTCGACGGTCCGGGAGCCATCTTCGCCATCTCTGAACGGGCCCGAGTCGCCCTCCGTCCTCCACGATCCTGAGTCCGGGGTCGAGGTGATCCCCGGAAGGCTGACCGCTCTGGTCGGCGCCCGGCCGTCGGACTCCGCGACGGTGATCGACCGTCTCGGCGGCTTTGCCGCGTCGGCAGCGACCTGGGGCACCGTGCGCCTCGACGAGATCGAGCCGGCCCAGGTCCGCGCGCGGATTCTCGTCGCGGACAACGAGGCCGACCTGTTCGCCGGCACGCTGCGCGATGTCGTCTCCGGCAGCCGGGACCGGGACGACGAGGTGCTCCGCCGTGCCGTCCACGCTGCCGCGGCCAAGGACATCGTCCGCGGCCTGCCCGACGGCCTCGGCTCCACCGTCGACGCCCAGGGCCGCAATCTCTCCGGGGGCCAGCGGCAGCGGGTCCGCCTCGTCCGGGCCCTGCTGGCCGATCCCGAGGTCCTCCTGGCGGTCGAGCCGACCTCGGCCGTCGATGCGCACACCGAGGCAGCCATGGCGTCCCGGCTGCGCACGGCACGGTCCCGCCGCACCACAGTCGTCACCAGCACCTCCCCTCTCGTGCTGGACCTGGCCGACACCGTGTACTACCTGGTCGACGGCTCCGTCGCGGCTGTCGGCTCCCATCGCGAGCTGCTGGACGGACAACCCGGTTATCGCCTGCTGGTGTCCCGTGGTGCGGACGATGACGACTCCGTCCCCGCGGGCGACGAGTGCGGACCCGCGCCCCAGGAGGCCACCTCATGACTGCTTCTTCGTCCGGTGCCCCGGCAGAGCCCCGGCCGCCGTCCGGGGCTCTGCCGGTCGCCGAACCGTTCCGGATCCGTCGCGCGGCCGTCCGGCTCGTCCGGCAGGACGGCCGCGCCTTCGCCGCGCTGCTCGCGCTCAACGCGCTGGCCGCCGGCGCCGGACTCGTCGCCCCGTGGCTGCTCGGCCGGGTCATCGACGAAGTCAGGGCAGGCGGCGGAGTCGGCACCGTGGACCGGCTGGCGTTCACCATCCTGGTCTTCGCCCTGGCACAGCTCCTGCTGGCCCGCTACGCCGGCCTGGTCGGACACCGTTTCGGCGAACGGACCCTGGCGCGCGTCCGCGAGCAGTTCGCCGACCGCGCACTGGCGCTGCCCGCCTCGGTGGTCGAGCGAGCCGGCACGGGAGACCTGACGACCCGCGGCACCACGGATGTCGCGGCGGTCGGTACCACCCTCCGCGACGTCGGCCCCGATGTGCTGATCGCCGCGGTCCAGGCGCTGTTCATCCTCGGGGCCGTCTTCGTACTCAACCCCTTGCTCGGTGCCTGCGGCGTGCTCGGGCTGCTGGGCATCTGGTTCGCCGTCCGCTGGTATCTGCGCCGGGCGCTCACCGCCTACCTCGCCGAGGGCGCGGCCAATTCGGCGCTGGCGGAGCAGCTGGCTGCCACCGCCGCGGGCGCCCGCACCGTCGAGGCGCTCGGGCTGCAGAAGCGCCGTATCGACGCATGTCACCAGGCGATCGAGGACTGCCGGCGCACCCGGACCCGCACGCTGTTCCTGCGCAGCGTGCTCTTCCCCGCCGTGGACATCTCCTATGTAGTTCCCGTGGCCGGTGTCCTGCTGACCGGCGGTGTGCTGCACAGCCACGGCGCCATGAGCCTGGGTGCGGTGGTCGCCTCGGCCCTGTATCTGCGGCAGCTCTCCCAGCCGCTGGACACCATCCTGCAGCGGGTCGAACAACTGCAGAGCAGCAGCGCGTCCTTTGCCAGGGTCGAGGGGATCGGGGTGGTGCCGCACGTGCCCTCGGCCCGCTCGCTCACACCGGCGGACGACCGTTTCGCGGTGACCGGTGTGCACTACGCCTACGGCGGCGGGGGCGACGACGCCGACGTCCTGCACGGAGTCGGTCTGACGGTCCGGCCCGGCGAGCACCTGGCGATCGTCGGCCCGTCCGGCGCCGGCAAGACCACGCTGGGCAGGCTGCTGGCCGGCGTGGACGTGCCGCGCACCGGCTCGCTGACGGTGGGCGGGGTACCGGTGGCCGGTCTGACGCCCGACCGGTTGCGCCGCCAGGTCGTCCTCGTCACCCAGGAGCACCATGTGTTCCTCGGCACGGTCCGGGACAACCTGCGGATGGCAGCGCCGTCGGCCACCGACGCCGAACTGCGCGCGGCGCTCGCCACTGTCGGCGCCGAGTGGGCCGACGAGCTCCCGGACGGCCTCGACACCGATCTGGGCCATGCGGGACACCGCCCGGACGGCGCACAGGCCCAGCAACTCGCGCTGGCACGTGTCGTACTGGCCGACCCCCACACGTTGATACTCGACGAGGCCACCGCGCTCCTGGACCCGCGGACCGCACGGCACACCGAGCGAGCGCTGGCCGCCGTCCTCGAAGGCAGGACGGTCATCGCCATCGCGCACCGCCTGCAGACGGCCCATGACGCGGACCGGGTGGCCGTCATGGAGGACGGCCGGATCACCGAACTCGGTGCCCATGACGATCTGGTGGCCGCCGACGGCGCCTACGCCGCACTCTGGCGTTCCTGGCATGCCGACCGGTCTCATTCGCCGTCGTCGTGAACACGGCGCGGAGCCGGTTCTCCGCGACAGGACTGCGGAGACAGCGGCGGCGGCTGCCATGACCGCGCCGCCGGGCGTCTCACGCTCGGCGGCGGGTGCGCCGGGCAGCGTTCGGCGGATGTCCCGGTCGCGGACGGTTCGGAACGAGCCACAGTTCGAGGCCATTTCCGCTGACGGGCGCTACCCCGAACCCAGCTCGCTGTTCGAACACGATGCGTGCGAGCTCGACTTAGATCGCTCTACGAATCAGGCCTGCATCCGGACCCTGGATGGCGTCGCGGTGATGATCGGTGAAACGTCCGCTTAACGAACATGACGTTTCCGGCAACGGACGAATTCTGGCCAAATTGTTGACGCGGTCCTGACAGAGACGTCCATCTGCTGACACTCTTCCCCCGTTCTGCGCACTGCTTGCTCTGCCCGGACGGCTCACCCAGCCGCCGGTACCCCCCTCGCAGAAGGAGTCCGCGTGAGATCCACGCCCAGCCGTCGCGCCACCGCGACCGGCGCTCTGATAGCCGCAGCAGCCCTCCTCGCCACAGGAATCCAGACGGGCACGGCAGCCGCCGTGCCCGACAGTGCCGCTGCCGCCCCGGCCGCCACCCGAGTCAATCACGGGGCACTGGCCAAGCAGCTCTCCCCCTCCCAGCGCGCCGAGCTGATCCGCGAGGCCAACGCGAGCAAGGCGGCCACGGCCAAGGAGCTCGATCTCGGCTCTCAGGAGAAGCTCGTCGTCCGCGATGTCATCCAGGACAACGACGGCACCACGCACACGCGTTACGAGCGCACCTTCAACGGACTTCCGGTCCTCGGTGGGGACTTGGTCGTCCAGGAGTCCAAGGCCGGTGAGACCGAGAGCGTCACGAAGGCGTCCAAGGCCTCCTCCGCCCAGCTGAAGGCCGTCGACACCGCCGCCGATGTCGCCCCGGCCAAGGCCGAGACGCAGGCTCTCGGTGCGGCCAAGGCCGCCGGCTCCAAGAAGACCGTCGCCGACCGGGCACCGCGCAAGGTGGTCTGGATGGCCCAGGGCAAGCCGCAGCTCGCCTACGAGACCGTCGTCGGCGGCCTCCAGGACGACGGCACCCCCAACGAGCTGCACGTCATCACCGACGCGTCCAGCGGTGCGAAGATCTACGAGTGGCAGGCCATCGAGACCGGCACCGGCAACACCCAGTACAGCGGACAGGTCACGCTCGGCACCGCCCCGTCGTACACGCTGACCGACACGACACGCGGCAACCACAAGACGTACAACCTGAACCACGGCACGTCCGGCACCGGAACGCTGTTCTCCGGCTCCGACGACATCTGGGGCAACGGAAATCCGACGAATGTCGAGACCGCCGCGGCGGACGCGCACTACGGCGCGGCCGAGACCTGGGACTACTACAAGAACGTGCAGGGCCGCACCGGTATCCGGGGCGACGGCGTCGGCGCGTACTCCCGCGTCCACTACGGCAACAACTACGTCAACGCCTTCTGGGACGACAGCTGCTTCTGCATGACCTACGGGGACGGCAGCGGCAACGCCGCACCGCTGACCTCCCTGGACGTGGCCGCGCACGAGATGACGCACGGTGTCACCTCCGCCACGGCCGGCCTGGTCTACAGCGGCGAGTCCGGCGGGCTCAACGAGGCGACCAGCGACATCATGGCCGCCGCGGTCGAGTTCTACTCGAACAACGCCACCGACGTGGGCGACTACCTGGTCGGCGAGAAGATCGACATCAACGGCGACGGCACCCCGCTGCGCTACATGGACAAGCCGAGCAAGGACGGTGCGTCCAAGGACGCCTGGTACTCCGGCATCGGCGGAGTGGACGTCCACTACTCCTCAGGTCCCGCGAACCACTTCTTCTACCTCCTCTCCGAGGGCAGCGGCGCCAAGACCATCAACGGCGTCTCGTACAACTCCCCGACTTCCGACGGCCTGCCGGTCACCGGCATCGGCCGCGACAAGGCCGCGCTGATCTGGTTCAAGGCGCTCACCACCAAGTTCAGCTCCACGACGAACTACGCGGCGGCCCGCACCGGCACCCTCGCTGCGGCCGGTGAGCTGTACGGCACGACCAGTGCCGAGTACAAGTCGGTGGCCGACGCCTGGGCCGGCATCAACGTCGGCTCGCGCCCCGGTGGCGGAGGCGGCGGCACCGTCTTCCAGAACACCACCCACGTCGCCATCCCGGACAACGGCGCGGCCGTCACCAGCTCGGTCAACGTCACCGGCGTCACGGGCAACGCGCCCAGCACCCTCCAGGTGGGGGTGGACATCACCCACACCTGGCGCGGTGACCTCGTCATCGACCTCGTCGCCCCGGACGGTACGGCCTACCGGCTGAAGAACTCGTCGTCCAGCGACTCGGCGGACAACGTCCAGACGACCTACACCGTCAACGCGTCGTCCGAGGTCGCCAACGGCACCTGGAAGCTGAAGGTCCAGGACGTCGCCTCGCAGGACACCGGCACCGTCAACAGCTTCAAGCTGACCTTCTGAACCCAGCAGCACGTTCAGGGCAGTCGATGAGCTGAACCGCCCGGGAGGGATGCTCCTTCCTCCCGGGCGGTTTCGCCGTTCCGCGAAACGACTTGCCTCTGGATGCCGCTCAGTTGGGGTTGTTCGCGTGCGTCAGGGTCTCCCAGGCCACGAACAGGTTGTTGGATCCGGCCGGCCTCTGCTGTTCGGTGAGGGTCTGGGTGTTGGTCATGGCGATACCCATCCGGTTGTGCAGGGCGTTGAAGCCCACTTCGGTGACCGGGCCGAGGTTGTCCTTGAGCGTGCCGCCGCACAGCGTCGACGGAACTGCAGCGCCCAGCTGGTACTTGGCGTGGAGGCCCAGTGCGTGGCGCAGGCGTTCGGCGATCTCGGGGTAGAGGTCCTGGCCCTGGATACGGCTTGTCTCGGCGATGTGGGAGATGGCGGAGATGCCGTAGCCGGTGTGCGTGAGATCGCGGCAGGTCTCCTGGGAGAGACCGTCCATGAAGGTGGACTGCCCCTGCCAGTAGCCGATGATCTCGTCGCGCGTGTCGAGGCCGCTGCCCGGTGCGGTCTTCGGCAGGGCGCCGTCGGCGGCGATGTAGATGTACGCGGGGACACGTCCGCGGAACTTCGTGACGGCCTTGTCGTAGGCGGTGCGGTCCTCGAGGAAGACCGCGATGCCGATCGCGGCCTCGGTCATGCTCAGTTCCCAGTTCCCGTTGCTGTTGGAGCCGTTGATGACCTTGGGGAGGTAGACGTTGCGCAGCATGGTGGCGAAACGGCCGGAGTTCGGCCAGCTGCTGTACGTGTACTTGATGATCTCGGCGGCCCGGGGCCACGAGGAGCCGGCCCAGCCGGTCTGAAGCGGGGCGTTGCTGTTGGTGTGGTCCTGGATCACGGCCGACCAGGCGTCCATGATCTCGATGGACTTCTGGGCGTAGCGGCTGTCCTGAGTGATGTACCAGGCCAGCGCGAGGGTGTAGGCGGCAATCGCGTCTTCGCGCTCGTCGGTGCAGCCGTAGTTGGGGTTGGAGTACGAGCCGCACTCCACGATGGCGCGTGGCTTCGCGGTGCGGGTGAGCGAGGCGTACTTGCTGGCCAGCATCTGGTCGTACGCGCTCTTCCAGGGCTGGGCCCCGGCCTGCACCTTGCCGCGAACGAAGTCGAGCTGGGGGCGGCTGACGAGGACGCCGGGGTGGGTGAAGGAGGCCGGGGCCGCGGCCGTGGCGGCCTTCACCGCTTGCGGGCCGTCGGCGGGTACGGCTCTGTCTGCCGACGCCGGGGCCATGAAGACCGCGGTGAGCAGGGCGGCCAGTGCTGTGGCGAGGCCGAGGCCGCGCCCGATGGATCCGGTACGCATGTGGGGTGCCTTCCGGTGCGGAGGAGGTTCAGCAACTCTCTTCAGAACCAGTTCAGTTCACAGACATGAACATCGAGTCGAGTTGTGAACTCTGCAATGAGTGAGGAACCTAAATGCATCCCATGGACACGTCAAGACATTGCGTTCAGAAAACGAAGGAGCCCGACACCTCGCAGGTGCCGGGCCCCAGGGGTCGGGTCATCAGCGCATCAGCACGCCCGCACCGTCTCCCGTCGCTTCCGTCGGCAGGGCGACCAGGCCCAGTTCCGCGCTGGTCGCGAGCAGCGGGTGGGCAGGAAGTACCCGCACGGTGTAGCCGTAGGGCCCCGTGCGGTCGAGGGCGAGCGGCCCCTCGTACAACCAGCGGCCCTCCAGGTCCTGGCCGCCGGTCGGCTTCAGCGGGAAGACCTGGGTGTCCAAGATCGCGTCGGCTGAGTCGACCCGCCCGGCCACCGCCTGCACCTCCACATCGTCCGGCTCCAGTGCTCCGAGGGCGATCCGGACCCGCAGCGCCAGCGTGGACCCCAGCTCGGCCGAACTGCCCGCCGTGCCCGGTGCCACGGCCTCCACGTGGTCGACGGCGACCCGCGGCCAGGCCGCACGGACCCGGGCCTTCCAGTCCGCGAGTTCCCGCGCCGTGGCGGTGTCCAGGGAGCGGTGGGCCAGTGCGGCCGGTGCGTACAACCGCTCCACGTACTCACGCACCATGCGTCCCGCCAGAACCTTGGGCCCGAGGGATCCCACCGTGCGGCGGACCATCTCGACCCAGCGCTCGGGCAGACCTTCGGCGCCTCGGTCGTAGAAGCGTGGTGCGACCCGCTCCTCGATCAGTTCGTAGAGCGCATTCGCCTCCAGATCGTCGCGCCGGTCCTCGTCCATGGCGGACCCGTCCGCGGTCGGGATCGCCCAGCCGAAGTCCGGTTCGAACCACTCGTCCCACCAGCCGTCGAGCACCGACAGATTGAGACAGCCGTTGAGGGCAGCCTTCATCCCGCTCGTGCCGCACGCCTCCAGCGGGCGCAGCGGGTTGTTGAGCCAGACGTCGCAGCCCGGGTAGAGCTTCTGTGCCATCGCCATCCCGTAGTCGGGCAGGAAGACGATGCGATGGCGGACCCTGGGGTCGTCGGAGAACCGCACCAGCTCCTGGACCAGCCGCTTGCCGCTGTCGTCGGCAGGGTGTGCCTTGCCCGCGACAACGATCTGAATCGGCCGGGTCGGGTGGAGCAGCAGTTCCGTCAGCCGGTGACGGTCGCGCAGCATCAGGGTCAGCCGCTTGTACGAGGGCACGCGGCGGGCGAAGCCGATGGTCAGTACGTCCGGGTCCAGCACACCGTCGATCCAGCCGAGTTCGGCCGGCTCCGCACCCCGTGTGCGCCACGAGGCGGAGAGCCTCTTGCGCACCTCGGTCACCAGCTGTTCGCGCAGGTTCCGCCGCAGGTCCCAGATCTCCCGGTCCGGGATCCCGGCCGCCGCATCCCAGCGTCCCGGCGTGCCCCCGTACCGGTCCCGCAGGTCGAAGATCTCGGGCGCGACCCACGTGGGCGCGTGCACGCCGTTGGTCACCGAGGTGATCGGCACCTCCGCAACGTCGAATCCTGGCCACAGTCCCGCGAACATCTTCCGGCTGACCGCGCCGTGCAGGGTGGAGACTCCGTTGGCACGCTGGGCCAGTCGCAGGCCCATGACCGCCATGTTGAAAAGGCCGGGCTCACCGCCGGGGTAGGTCTCCATGCCCAGCTGCAGGATCCGTTCGACGCCCACGCCCGCCAGTTCACCGTCGTCGCCGAAGTGGCGGGCGACGAGCTCCCGGTCGAAGCGGTCGATTCCGGCCGGCACCGGGGTGTGGGTGGTGAAGACCGTGCCGGCCCGCACCGCCTCGACCGAGGAGTCGAAATCCAGCCCGGTGCCGGAGAGTTCACGAATACGTTCCAGCCCCAGGAAGCCGGCGTGTCCCTCGTTGGTGTGGAACACCTCCGGCTCGGCGTGCCCCGTGAGCCGGCAGTAGGTCCGTACGGCCCGTACCCCGCCGATGCCGAGCAGCATCTCCTGGAGCAGACGGTGCTCGCTGCCGCCGCCGTACAGCCGGTCGGTGACATCGCGCTCGCCGGGCGCGTTCTCCTCCACGTCGGAGTCGAGCAGGAGCAGCGGGATGCGGCCGACCTGGGCCTGCCAGATACGGGCGTGGAGCGAGCGGCCGCCGGGGAGGGCCAGTACCACTTGGCTCGGTGTTCCGTCGGCCTCGCGCAACAGGGTGAGCGGCAGTTCGTTCGGGTCGAGGACGGGATAGTGCTCCTGCTGCCAGCCTTCGCGCGACAGGCTCTGGCGGAAGTAGCCGTGCCGGTAGAGCAGACCCACCCCGACGAGGGGTACGCCCAGGTCGCTGGCGGCCTTCAGATGGTCCCCGGCAAGGATGCCGAGTCCGCCGGAGTACTGGGGAAGGGCTGCGGCCACACCGAATTCGGGCGAGAAGTACGCCACGGCGGCGGGCAGTTCCGTGCCCTGAGCCTGCTGCTCCTGGTACCACCTCGGACCGTCCAGATACTCCTGGAGGGCGCCGGACACCTCGTTGAGCCGGTGCAGGAACTGCTCGTCCCGGGCCAGCTCGGCGAGCCGCCCGGCGGAGACGGTGCCGAGCAGACCCACAGGGTCGGAGTCCGCCGCCCGGCTGCCCTTCGGAGCGACGGCCTGGAAGAGCTCACGTGTCTCGGTGTGCCAGGACCAGCGCAGGTTGCGGGCGAGGTCGCTGAGCGGTTGAAGGGGATCGGGGAGGACGGGACGCACGGTGAATCGACGAATGGCCTTCACGTATTCCACCTTTACAGGGGACGTACGAATCCGAGGGGACGCACCACGGTGTGCGCCCTCTCCGTCACCCTCGACGGTACGGTGCACCGCACTGCGAAACCACGGCGCGTGACCGGCTCACGGCGGGCGACGCCCGGTGAGCCGCCCGCCCCGGCCACGCCCCCGGCCGAAGCCCCGCAGGCATGGGTCCCCTCCGTATCACTGCCCTCTTGGAGCAAATCGCTGCGCATCCGCCACGGGGGTTATGGCCGATTCCACCCCCTCGGGTGGCCTTGTGGCACCTCATCCCACAGGGAAGGCTGCCGTGTGGCACGTACGGGGTCGGGGGCGGACCGCCCGACCACCGGCGCGACTCCGTGCGGCGAGTTCCACGTCGAGGAGGAGGTTTCGGCTCATGGGACGGGCACTACGACGCCCGACGCCCGGCACGCCCCGCCCGAGCACCGGCGAGGCCGACCACGCCGGCCCGTCACCAGGGACGGAGCCCGGCGCATTCAGACCTTCACAGCTACGCCCGAGTAGTTAACAAACCACCGGATTGGCCCCCCGAGAACGGTGGGAAGGCTTCTGCGGTACACAGCCCGAATACCGCCCGAATGCGGATCATCTGCGATCCAGCAGCGGCTCGTACGCAGTGCGTACGGGGCCGGTGTGCATCCGGTCCCCACCCGTACACCACACCCGTGCCCCAGCCATTCGAGTGCCATTCGAGTGAACGCGGACAGGAGCGGCCATGCTCACACCCCATCAGCCGACAACGGAGCAGCTAGAAAGGACGGACCCCCACAGTCGCGGCGTACTCGCTCAGCCCTTCCCGGCCTCGCCGCACCCCGTGCAGCCCGAGCTCCAGTCCCCAGGTGATTCCATGATCGGTCGTATTCCCGTCCTCGACGTCCGCCCGCTCGTCGACTGCGGCAGAAGGCCCGCGAAGGCCGTTGCCGGTGAGACCTTCCAGGTCACGGCCACCGTGTTCCGTGAAGGCCATGACGCGGTCGCCGCCAATGCGGTTCTGCGGGATCCGAGCGGACGAACCGGCCCGTGGACACCGATGCGCGAGCTCGCCCCCGGCTCCGACCGATGGGGCGCCGATGTCACCCCCGATTCCGAAGGGCGCTGGACGTACACGGTCGAGGCCTGGAGCGATCCGGTGACCACCTGGCGCCAGCACGCCCAGATCAAGATCCCCGCCGGCATCGACTCCACGCTCGTCCTGGCCGAGGGCGCCGCGCTGTACGAACGGGCCGCCGAGGGCGTACCGAAACGGGACGGGCGCGAGGCCGTGCTGGCCGCCGCCGACGCGCTTCGTGACGAGTCCCGTCCGGCCGCCGCCCGGCTCGCCGCCGCGCTCGCTCCCGAGGCCACCGCCGCACTCGCCCGCCACCCGCTGCGCGAGCTGGTCACCGCGGCCCGACCGCTCCCCCTGGTCGTCGAGCGCCGACGGGCCCTGTTCGGTTCCTGGTACGAGCTGTTCCCCCGGTCCGAGGGGGCCAGGATCGAACCCGCCGAGCCGGTGAAGGCGACCAAGGCGGCCAAGAAGGGCAGGGCGGGGAAGGCTTCGGCCAGGACGGAGGAGCAACAGCAGGGAAGGATCATCAGCGGCACGTTCCGTACCGCTGCCGAGCGGCTTCCCGCTGTCGCCGCCATGGGGTTCGACGTCGTCTATCTCCCGCCCATCCACCCCATCGGAACCACCCACCGCAAGGGCCCCAACAACTCGTTGTCCCCCGGCGCCCACGATGTCGGGGTGCCGTGGGCGATCGGTTCGGCCGAGGGCGGTCACGACGCAGTGCACCCCGAGCTCGGCACGCTCGACGACTTCGACCACTTCGTCGAGACCGCCCGCACCCTGCGCATGGAGATCGCGCTGGACTTCGCGCTCCAGTGCTCCCCGGACCACCCGTGGGTGGAGACGCACCCCGAGTGGTTCCACCACCGGCCGGACGACACCATCGCCTACGCCGAGAACCCGCCCAAGAAGTATCAGGACATCTATCCGATCGCCTTCGACAAGGATCTGCGCGGCCTCGTCGCGGAGACCCTCCGCATCCTCCGGTTCTGGATGGACCACGGCGTACGGATCTTCCGCGTCGACAATCCGCACACCAAGCCGGTCGTCTTCTGGGAGAAGGTGATCGCCGACATCAATCGCACCGACCCCGATGTGATCTTCCTGGCCGAGGCGTTCACCCGCCCCGCGATGATGCACACGCTCGCGACGGTCGGTTTCCAGCAGTCGTACACGTACTTCACCTGGCGCAACACCAAGCAGGAGCTCACGGAGTACGTCAGCGAGCTGTCCGGCGACGCGGCCTCCTACATGCGGCCCAACTTCTTCGTGAACACTCCGGACATCCTGCCGGGCTATCTCCAGGAGGGCGGACGTCCGGCCTTCGAGGCCCGGGCCGTGCTCGCCGCGACGCTCTCGCCGTCCTGGGGCATGTATGCGGGGTACGAGCTGTGCGAGAACACCCCGGTACGGGCCGGCAGCGAGGAGTACCTGGACTCGGAGAAGTACGAAATCCGGCCCAGGGCCTGGGAGTCGGCGGAGCGCGAGGGCCGTTCCCTGGCTCCGCTCATCACCTCGCTCAACCGGATCAGGCGCCGTCACCCCGCCCTGCAGCAGCTGCGCGACGTGCACTTCCACGCCGCCGACAACGACGCGCTGATCGTGTACAGCAAGCGCTCGGGTTCGAACATCGTTCTGGTGGTCGTCAACCTCGACCCTCACCACACCCAGGAGGCCACGGTCTCGTTGGACATGCCGCAACTCGGCCTCGACTGGCACGAGACCGTGCCGGTGCGTGACGAGCTCACCGGCCACACCTATCACTGGGGCAGGAACTTCTATGTGCGCCTAGAGCCGGGCGTCACGCCCGCGCACGTCGTCGTCCTGCGACCGTCCCCGCCGACCGGAGGGTCACCCACACCATGATCGTCAATGAGCCTGTCCACGACAAGTTCGAGGACACCCCCGCCAAGGACCGCGATCCCGACTGGTTCAAGCGCGCCGTCTTCTACGAAGTCCTCGTCCGGTCCTTCCAGGACTCCAACGGTGACGGCATCGGCGACCTCAAGGGTCTCACCGCCAAGTTGGACTACCTGCAGTGGCTTGGCGTCGACTGCCTCTGGCTGCCGCCGTTCTTCAAGTCGCCGCTGCGCGACGGCGGCTACGACGTCTCCGACTACACCGCGGTACTGCCGGAGTTCGGCGATCTCGCCGACTTCGTGGAGTTCGTCGACGCCGCGCACCAGCGCGGCATGCGCGTGATCATCGACTTCGTCATGAACCACACGAGCGATCAGCACGACTGGTTCCAGCAGTCCCGCAGCGACCCCGACGGCCCGTACGGCGACTACTACGTCTGGGCCGACGACGACAAGCAGTTCCAGGACGCCCGGGTCATCTTCGTCGACACCGAGACGTCCAACTGGACCTTCGACCCGGTGCGCAAGCAGTACTACTGGCACCGGTTCTTCTCCCACCAGCCCGATCTCAACTACGAGAACCCGGCGGTGCAGGAGGAGATCATCTCCGCACTCCGCTTCTGGCTGGACCTCGGGATCGACGGCTTCCGCGTCGACGCCGTGCCGTACCTCTACCAGCGGGAGGGCACCAACTGCGAGAACCTCCCGGAGACCCACCAGTTCCTCAAGCGGCTCCGCAAGGAGATCGACGCGCACTACCCGGACACCGTGCTGCTCGCCGAAGCCAATCAGTGGCCGGAAGACGTCGTCGACTACTTCGGCGACTTCCCGGCCGGCGGCGACGAATGCCATATGGCCTTCCACTTCCCGGTGATGCCGCGGATCTTCATGGCCGTGCGGCGCGAGAGCCGCTACCCGGTCTCCGAAATCCTGGCGAAGACCCCGGAGATCCCGTCCGGCTGTCAGTGGGGCATCTTCCTGCGCAACCACGACGAGCTCACGCTCGAGATGGTCACGGACGAAGAGCGCGACTACATGTACGCGGAGTACGCCAAGGATCCTCGGATGCGGGCCAACATCGGCATCCGGCGGCGGCTCGCGCCCCTGCTGGACAACGACCGCAACCAGATCGAGCTGTTCACGGCGTTGCTCCTGTCCCTGCCGGGCTCCCCGATTCTGTACTACGGGGACGAGATCGGCATGGGCGACAACATCTGGCTGGGTGACCGGGATGCCGTCCGGACCCCGATGCAGTGGACGCCCGACCGGAACGCGGGATTCTCCTCCAGCGATCCGGGGCGCCTCTATCTCCCCACGATCATGGATCCGGTCTACGGCTACCAAGTGGCCAATGTCGAGGCGTCGATGGCCTCGCCGTCGTCGCTGCTGCACTGGACACGGCGGATGATCGAGATCCGTAAGCAGAATCGGGCGTTCGGTCTCGGCTCGTACAGCGAACTGCCGTCATCGAACCCCGCCGTGCTCGCCTTCACCCGTGAGTACAAGGACGATCTCGTCCTGTGCGTGCACAACTTCTCGCGGTTCGCGCAGCCGACGGAGCTCGATCTGCGGTTGTTCAACGGGCGTCATCCGGTGGAGCTGATCGGTGGGGTGCGCTTCCCCGCGATCGGTCAGTGGCCCTACCTGCTGACTCTCGCCGGGCACGGGTTCTACTGGTTCAGGTTGCGGAAGGACGCGCCGCCGAGCTGATGCGGTGTCAATTTCCACCGCTGACCGCGGGGCGGTTTCCGCCGCCCCGCACGGGGCACTCTCCCCCACATCGAGCTCTTCAGGGCTCTTCGGGGCTCTCAGGGCTCTTCAGGCAGTTACGGAACTTCGGGGCCCTTCGGGGCGGCTCCCCCGGAGTCGTTCGGGAGTCCTTCCGGGGGCCTCGCGCCTTTTCGAGGCCCTCACGTCGAGTCCGTACGGACCATCCTGACCCGACACGTCCCGCACAGCCGGACAGCTATTGCCGCAATCCGGGACACTCTTCGCATCCTGTGGTGTGCCCGGGGAAAGGACGCGATGCCATGTCGGAGGCTGCATCCACTCGGGTCGCCCTCGCGAACAGCACAGCCCTGCTCCCGTCACTCGCCCCGCTGCTGCACGAATGGCTGCCCCGGCAGCGGTGGTTCGCGGGCAAGGGGCGGCCGGTCACGGCCTTCTCCCTTGTCTCGGCGACCGAAATACTGCCGGTGGACGCCGATTCCACCGGCATCGGCCAGGGGACCGGCCCCGGCACGGGGCCGGGGCTGCTCCATCTGCTGATCCGGGTCCACCAGCCGTCCCTGCCCGCCCAGTCGCCCGACGACTGCTACCAAATGCTGCTCGGGGTACGGTCCACGCTGCCGCCACGGCTCGCCCCGGCCCTCATCGGCCATGTGACGGGCGGCCCGCTGGCCGGCCGGACGGTCTACGAGGGCCTGCACGATCCGCGCCTCGCCGAACTCCTGCTGGAACGGCTCCGAACCCCCGGCACCCTCGGCACCCTGCGCTTCGACCGGGGCGCCGCTCCCATCCCTGCCGGGCTCACCCCCCGCGTGCTCGACACCGAACAGTCCAACTCCTCCCTCGTTTTCGGCAACGCCTATATCTTCAAGATCTTCCGCCGGGTCTTCCCCGGCACCAACCCGGATCTGGAACTGCCGCTCGCTCTCTCCCGGGAGGGCTGCGGGCGGGTGCCGGAACCCGTCGCCTGGTTCGAGGCGACAGCCCCGGAGCCCCTCACCCTCGGCGTTCTCCAGCCGTTCCTGCGCGGCGCGGAGGACGGCTGGCAGCTGGCGCTGCGCGCGCTGGGCTCGGGCCATGACTTCACCCGCGAGGCCCGCGCCCTCGGACGGGCCACCGCCGAGGTGCACACGGCGCTCGCCACCGCCCTGCCGACGCCCGTGCTGGGCAGCGCCCAGACCGAGCATCTCGCCGCCGGTATGCTGCAGCGGCTGGAGGCGGCCGCCCAGGCCGTTCCGGCTCTCGTGCCCTACGTCCCCGGGCTGCGCACCGCGTTCGACGCCGTTGCCGCGCTGGGTCACAAGGGCCGCAGCTGGGCCGCACAGCGCGTCCACGGCGACCTCCATCTCGGCCAGACGCTGCGCGCGGCCGATGGTTTCTGGTCACTCATCGACTTCGAGGGCGAACCGGCGCGCCCCCTCCTGGAACGCCGCCGCCCGCAGCCGCCGGTGCGGGACATCGCGGGCATGCTCCGCTCCTTCGACTACGCCGCCCGCTCGCACCGGCCCTGGAACGCCGAGTGGGCGGCCCGCTGCCGAGCGGCGTACTGCGACGGTTACGCGGAGGCCGCGGGCGTCGATCCGCGCAGCGAACCGGAGTTGTTGCGGGCCCACGAGACCGACAAGGCGGTGTACGAGGTGCTGTACGAGGCCCGGCACCGGCCCGACTGGCTGCCGGTCCCGATGGCCGCGATCCACCGCCTGGCCGCCGCCGTCGACTGATGCCCCGCGCAGTGCGCGCCTTCTTCGGCCGGGCGGCTTCTTCCCTGCCCGGGCCACCTGATTCCTGCCTCACCAAGACCCCTCGAGGAGGCTGTCCCTGTGACCGCCCGCAAGCCGCCCCGCAAAGCGCCCGATCCCTCCGCGACCCCAACAGCGCCTGCTGCCGGGCCGACCCCAGCGGCCCAGCCGGCCTCCGCAGCCCCAGCGGCCCAGCCGGAACTCTCAGCCTCCTCGGCCACTGCGGCGCCCTCGGCACCCGCGGGCTCGGCCACCTCCCCGGCCACGCGGAAGAAGACAGCGGAGAAGCGGACCGATGCCTCTCCCCCGCGGCCGCGGCGTGGCGGTGGTCGCGGCGTCCGGCCGGTGCGAGCCCTCGACGACGCCGACCGGGGCCGGCTGCTGGCCGGTGAGCACCATGCCCCGCACGATCTGCTCGGCGCGCACATGGTCCGTGGTGGTGTGGCGATCCGGGTGCTCCGTCCGTACGCGCGATCGGTGACCGTGCTCGCCAAGGGGCTGCGGACCGAGCTGCACGACGACGGCGACGGCCTCTTCTCCGGTCTGCTGCCGATGCCGTCCGTCCCCGAGTACCAACTCCTGGTCGGCTACGCGGACAACGAGGTCGAGGTCCATGATCCGTACCGTTTCCTGCCCGCGCTCGGCGATCTCGATCTGCATCTGATCGGCGAGGGACGGCACGAGGAGCTGTGGACCGCCCTCGGCGCACAGCCCATGGAGCACCAGGGGGTCGCCGGTACGCGGTTCACCGTCTGGGCGCCCAATGCCCGCGGTGTGCGGGTCGTCGGGGACTTCAACTACTGGGACGGCACGGGCTTCCCGATGCGTTCGCTCGGTTCCAGCGGGGTCTGGGAGCTGTTCCTCCCCGCGATCGGCGAGGGTGCGCTCTACAAGTTCGACATCTGCCGCCCGGACGGTACGCACACGGTGCGCGCCGACCCGATGGCCCGCCGCGCCGAGGTCCCGCCCGCCAATGCCTCGGTCGTGACGGCCTCGCACCACGAGTGGCAGGACCAGGAGTGGATGGCGCACCGCGGGGACGCACCCGTGCACGAGGCGCCGTTGTCCGTGTACGAGGTGCATCTGCCGTCCTGGCGGCCGGGACTCACGTACCGCCGGCTCGCCGAGCAACTTCCGGCCTATGTAAGGGATCTGGGGTTCACACATGTGGAGCTGATGCCGGTCTCCGAGCACCCCTTCGGTGGCTCCTGGGGCTATCAGGTCACCGGCTTCTTCGCCCCGACCTCGCGCATGGGCACCCCTGACGACTTCCGGTATCTGATCGACGCGCTGCACCGGTCCGGCATCGGCGTCATCGTCGACTGGGTGCCCGCGCACTTCCCGCGCGACGACTGGGCGCTCGCCGAGTTCGACGGCCGCCCGCTGTACGAGCACTCTGACCCGGCACGCGCCGCGCACCCCGACTGGGGCACGCTCGAGTTCGACTTCGGCCGCACGGAGGTGCGCAACTTCCTGGTCGCCAACGCCACGTACTGGTGCGAGGAGTTCCACATCGACGGGCTGCGGGTCGACGCCGTCGCCTCGATGCTCTACCTCGACTACTCGCGCGAGGAAGGGGGGTGGGCTCCGAACGAGCACGGCGGCCGGGAGAATCTGGACGCTGTCGCCTTCCTCCAGGAGATGAACGCCACCGTGTACCGGCGTAATCCTGGCGTCGTCACCATCGCCGAGGAGTCCACCGCCTGGGACGGCGTCACGCGCGCCACCCACCATGTCGGCCCCGGCGGCTTCGGCGGGCTCGGCTTCGGACTGAAGTGGAACATGGGCTGGATGCACGACTCCTTGGAGTACGTCTCGAAGGAGCCGGTGCACCGCAAGTACCACCACAACGAGATGACCTTCTCGATGGTGTACGCCTACAGCGAGAACTACGTGCTGCCGATCTCGCACGACGAGGTCGTGCACGGCAAGCGGGCGCTGGTGTCGAAGATGCCCGGCGACTGGTGGCAGCAGCGCGCCAACCACCGGGCGTATCTCGGCTTCATGTGGGCGCACCCGGGCAAGCAACTGCTGTTCATGGGGCAGGAGTTCGCCCAGGGAGCCGAGTGGTCGGAGGGCCACGGCCCGGACTGGTGGCTGCTCGACCCGTCGTACGCGGCGGAGGCGGACCACCGGGGCGTCCGGGACCTGGTGCGTGAGCTGAACGCGGTGTACACGACGACACCGGCGCTGTGGCAACGCGACACCGTCCCCGAGGGCTTCGCCTGGGTCGACGGCGGAGCTGCCGAGGACAATGTCTTCGCCTTCCTGCGTTTCGACGCGGACGGTGCGCCGCTGCTCGCGGTGTCGAACTTCTCGCCGGTGGTCCGCCACGAGTACCGGCTGGGCGTGCCGTCGTCCGCGTCCGCCTGGGCGGAGGTGCTCAACACGGACGCGGCACGGTTCGGCGGCGGGGACGTCCTCAACCCGGATCCGCTGAAGCCGGAGTCCGTCGCCGCCCACGGTCACCGCACGAGCGTCCAGCTCACTCTGCCGCCGCTGGCGACGGTGTGGCTGAAGCCGGTGTGATGACCCCGAGCCGCTGGGTGGCCCGGGTCAGCGCCACATAGAGATCGTTGGGGGTCATCAGCGCAGGCGCGACGACGAGAACCGTGTCGAACTCCAGGCCCTTGGCCTGGCGCGGGTCGAGCAGGACGACGGGCCGGTGCAGATCCAGCGGCCCGTCGTCGAGTCCGGTGAGTTCCGCGTGGAGCTCGCGCGGGGCGATGACGGCGAGCCTGCCCTCCGCCGGGGCCTCGGCCTCGGCGAGCCCGGCCACGTCGGCGAGCGGCAGAGTGCGCTCCCAGGGCCGTGCACCGGTGGAGCGGATGGAGCGCGGGGGTTCGAAGGCGGGGTCGGTGGCCCGGCGCCGCTCGGCCGCGTACTCCATGATCTCGGCGGGCGTACGGTAGTTGACCCCGAGCCGGGCCAGCTGCCAGCGGTCCTGGACATGCGGCGCGAGGATCTCCTGCCAGGAGTCGCAGCCTGCCAGGTCGCCGGTCTGGGCCGGGTCGCCGACCAGGGTCATCGAGCGGGTCGGGCTGCGGCGCATCAGCAGCCGCCAGGCCATGGCCGACAGCTCCTGCGCCTCGTCGACGATGATGTGCCCGAACGCCCAGGTCCGGTCGGCGGCGGCGCGCTCGGCGGCGCTGCGGTGGTCGGCCTCCTCCTGACGCTCGGCGAACCGTTCGGCGTCGATGATGTCGTGTGCCGCGAGGACCTCGGAGGCGTCCTCGTCGATGTCCTCCTTGTCCTCGAACTCGTAGGTACGGGAGGCGTACGAGACGTCGAGGACGCCCTGCGCATAGGCGATCTGACGGGCCCGCTCGGCCTCGGCGGCGGCCCGGGCGGCGGAGTCGTCCGCACCGAGGAGCTCGGCGGCCTCGTCCAGGAGGGGCACGTCGGCAGGTGTCCAGGCGGCCTTCTGCGCGCGCCGGAGCAGCTCGGCGTCGTCCTCGGCCAGGTGCGTGGGCTCCTCCAGATAGCTGGCGAGGAACTCCTGCGGGGTGAGCGCCGGCCACAGGGAGGTGATGGCGGCGTGCACCTCCGCGCTGGCGGCGATGCCCTTGCCGAGCTGGGCGATGTCGTCGGGGCCGAGGAAGTTCGGGCCGCCGTACGGGTCGGCGCCGATGCGGTCGGCGAGCTGCGTGGTGAGATCGTCGATGATCCGGAAGGCGAAGGTGGGCAGGGCGAGATTGTGCGGCAGCCCGGTCTCGCGGGCCTTGTGCCGCGCTTCGACTGCCATGTCCCAGTCGAGGATCAGCTCCCCGTCGTCGTGCGCGATGACGATCGGCTCGCCCTTGTCGGGCACCTGCTGCCGGTCCCGTACCGCCTCGGCCAGTACGCCGGCCATGTCCGCCCGGCCCTTGACGGCGGCGGCCGCCGGGCTGTCGGTGCCGGTGGCGCGGACGCCGGGGAACAGTTCGCCGACCGTCGACAGCAGTACGCCGGTCTCACCGAGCGAGGGCAGCACGTCGCCGATGTAGCCGAGGAAGGCCGGGTTGGGCCCGACGATCAGCACGGCCCGCTTGGCGAGCTGCTCGCGGTGCGCGTACAGCAGATACGCGGCCCGGTGCAGCGCGACCGCGGTCTTCCCGGTGCCCGGCCCTCCCTCGACGACGAGCACCCCGCGCTGCGGGGCGCGGATGATGCGGTCCTGTTCGGCCTGGATGGTCGAGACGATGTCGCCCATCCGGCCCGTGCGGGCGGTGTTCAGCGCGGCGAGCAGCACCTCGTCGGCGTCGTGCGACTCGTATCCGGTGCGGTTGGTGTCGGCGAGATCCATGATCTCGTCGTGCAACCCCGTGACCGTGCGCCCCTGCGTGGTGATGTGCCTCCTGCGGCGCAGCCCCATAGGTTCATACCCGGTCGCGAGATAGAACGGCCGCGCGACGGGAGCCCGCCAGTCGATCAGCAACGGGGTCCGCGCGACGTCGTCCCGCCGGATTCCGATGCGCCCGATGTGGTATGTGACTCCGTCGCGCCTGTCGATCCGTCCGAAACAGAGTCCCGTGTCGGCGGCATTCAGCGAGGCGAGTGAGGCGGAGTGCTCGGCGACACCGATATCGCGCTCCACCCGCGCCTGTCGACCGGTGCTGAGCTGCGCGATCGTGGCACGCATGGCAGCTTCGGCCGCTGCCCGGAGCTGGTCGAGCCGCTCGTGGGCGAAGGAGACGAATTGCTGTTCCTGCCGCATTTCCTCGGTTGACAATTCAGCTCCTGGCGCGATAGAGTACATTTATTGAAGTTCTCCGTGTATTACGCTTCACGCACACACGGAACTATTCAATATAGGCGAAGAAATACCCCGACCGTCAATTCGGACCGGGGTTTTTGTTTGCGTCCAGGAGGCGCTTGGCGAAGGGCCGGTGCCCCCGTCGCATCGAGCACGGCGCGCAGCCGTACGAGGATGCCCCGCCGCAAGGCGGCGTCGCCGGAGTCGACCCGGAGGGCCGCGCGGCCGGAGTCGGGCGCGCGGATGCGATCGATGGCCCGGACCGCGAGCACGGGGGAAGCAAGCAGCTCGGAGCAAGCTCAGAAAAAGCTCTGAAATCAGGCTTGTTCGGATTGACCGTGCTTCACACGGAGATACCCCTCGTATACGCACATTCATCCGGAGCACGTCCGGATCGGGGGCTGCCATGTGGACCGCACTCACGCTCATCGACGCCGCGACCGCACTGGTCGCCGCCACCGCCTGCCTGGCCCTCTCCGGTCGGCGGCTGCCGCCGTGGCGGCGCCAGGAGCGCGCGCCCGAACTGGGTCCGTACGATGCGGCGTTCCTGGCGGGCGGACCGGAGCGGGTGGTGGAGGCGGCGCTCCACACCCTGTGGGGCAGTGACAACAACGTCGTGATCGGGTCGGGTGGGCGGCTGCGGTTGCCCGAGC
Source organism: Streptomyces sp. NPDC051664 (assembly GCF_044453545.1). Taxonomy (NCBI): domain Bacteria; kingdom Bacillati; phylum Actinomycetota; class Actinomycetes; order Kitasatosporales; family Streptomycetaceae; genus Streptomyces; species Streptomyces sp. NPDC051664. Next base: position 276,900 of record NZ_JBITCU010000001.1, read on the forward strand.
CGTGGACGGAACCCGGGCATCCGGTGGAGCATGCCGTGGTCGAGAAGTGGCGGACCTCCGGCTCTACGACCCCGACGCTGCTGCGGGTACGGGCGGTGCGGGCCGGGGCCGTACGCGCGATCGGCGACCGGCTCGTCTCGTACGGTCTGCTGATGTCCCCGCCACGCGCCCTGGCCCGCCTGTACGCCGCGCGCGGCCTGGTCGTCGTGGTGTGCAGCACAGCGGTCCTGGCCACCTTGGCCGTCCCGCAGGGGCTACGGCAGGCGGCACCGTTCATCGCGGTGGGAGCCTGCTGTCTGGCCGTACGGGTGCTGTGCCCGGCGCGGGGACCGCTGACCCCGGCGGGCCGTCGCCGCCTCGCAGCGATACGCACCGGTGAGGTGTGGGCATCGGCCGCGCTCGGGGCCGTGGTGTTCGACGGGCGCAGCGCGCTGCCGGGTGAGCGCCGGCGCTCCCGGCGGTGGGACGGGGGCGGGGGCCGTCTGCCCTCGGTGGGCCGCATGCTGATCAAGTACGGAAAGGCGCTGGATCCGGACGACGACCGGAACCCGGACAGCGGCGGCGCCGGCAGCGACCACAGCTCCTACGGATCCGGCAGCTCCCACGACTCGTACGGCTCGCACGGATCCTCGTACGACGGAGGAGGTCACCACCACAGCTGCGGCGGTGGCAGCAGCTGTGGCGGCGGAAACTACTGAGCGTTGTGGCTCACACCTTCTCGAGCACGCCCTCCAGCTCCTGAAGGAGCCTGCGCTTGGGCCGGGCGCCCACCATCGACTGCACCGGCTCGCCGGACCGGAACACCATCAGGGTCGGCATCGACAGCACGGCGTAGCGGCTCGTGATGCCCGGGTTGGCATCCACGTCGATCTGGACAATCTTGATGCGCCCGGCCTCCTCGGCGGCGATCGCGCTGAGCACGGGGGCGAGCTGACGGCAGGGTCCGCACCAGTCTGCGGTGAACTCGACCAGCACCGGGAGCTCGGCCCCCAGTACCTCCCCGTCGAAGGTGGCGTCGGTGACCTCGGTCACGCCCTCTGCATGAATCATCTGTCATCCTCCCAGTTCACAACGTGGTTCCGGGCCGCCAGGAAGCTCGGCCGCGGCCTCCATCTCGGCCCTCGCGAGCTCTGCGCCCACCTGGGCGCGGACCGACTTGAGCTGCTCGATGAGCGAGTCGAGCTCGCCGAGCTTGCGCCGGTAGACGGCGAGCGAGGCGGGGCAGGCGTCACCGGCCGGGTGGCCGGCGCGCAGGCACTCGACGAACGGCCGGGTCTCCTCCAGATCGAACCCGAAGTCCTGCAGGGTCCGGATCTGCTGCAGCAGACGCAGATCGTCCTCGTCGTACGTGCGGTACCCGTTCACGGTCCGCCGCGCAGGCAGCAGCCCGCGTGACTCGTAGTAGCGCAGAGTCCGCGTCGTCGTCCCGGCCCGCTCGGCCAGCTCCCCGATTCGCATGCTTCGACCGTAAGGGTTGACGCGGGCGTCAAGGCAAGCGCGGGGCTCTCCTCCCCGAGGCATTCCTTCAACTGCCTTTTACATTCAAGAAGTTAAGAGTGCATCGCCATTGACGGTCTCCTGGCGTGCATCTACAAAAGCGTGAGAGCGCTCTCAAGACCGGTACCTCGTTTCTGTCCCCCCGCCCCCACCGGAGAGGTGTTCCTTGAACGCGAGCCGCATCCACCTGCCCGCCCACTCCCCCACCTCCACCCCCCGCAGACGCACCACCGCACTCGCCGCGCTGACCGTGCTGGCCCTGCTCCTGGCCGGACTGGCCACTGTCCTCGGCACCGGGTCCGCACGCGGCGCCGTCCCCCCGGCGCCCGGCTGGGACCTGAAGTGGAGCGACGACTTCAACGGCGCCGACCGCTCCCTCCCCTCGGCCGCGAACTGGCAGATCGACACCGGCCACGCCTACCCGGGCGGCCCCGCGAACTGGGGCACGGGTGAGATCCAGAACTACACCGCCAGCCCTGACAACCTCAGTCTCGACGGCAACGGCAACCTCCGGATCACCCCGCTCCGGGACGGTGCGGGCAACTGGACCTCCGGCCGGGTCGAGACCACACGCTCCGACTTCAAGGCCCCGGCGGGCGGCACTCTGCGCATCGAGAGCCGGATCCAGATGCCGAACGTCACCGGGAACGCGGCGCTCGGCTACTGGCCCGCGTTCTGGGCGCTCGGCTCCCCGTACCGTGGCAACTACTGGAACTGGCCGGGTATAGGCGAGTTCGACATCATGGAGAACGTCAACGGGATCAACTCCGTCTGGGGCGTGCTGCACTGCGGCGTCAACCCGGGCGGCCCGTGCAACGAGACCAGCGGCATCGCCAACAATCGGGCTTGCCCCGGTGCCAGTTGCCAGTCCGCGTTCCACACGTACACGTTCGAGTGGGACCGCTCCGTCACCCCCAATGTGCTGCGCTGGTACGTGGACGGCCAGCAGTTCCACTCCGTCTCCCAGAGCCAGCTGGACGCCGGCACCTGGGCCGCCATGACCGATCACGCGGGGTACTTCATCCTTCTCAACCTCGCGATCGGCGGCGCGTTCCCCGATGCGCTGGGCGGCAGTACCCCCACCGCCGAGACCGTCCCGGGCCGCCCCATGCTCGTCGACTACGTCGGTGTCTGGACCAAGGGCGGCGGGGGCACCGACCCGACCGATCCCCCGGACCCGACCGACCCGCCGTCCGGCTCCTCCGACCTCACGCTCCGCTCCGGTGGCGGTCTCGGTGCGGCCGAGGCGTCCGGCTCGGCCGCTACGCTCGCCTCGGCGGGTGGCGCCAACTACGACGGCGCCCTGCACAGCCCGCAGACCTTCACCGCCTCCGGCATCACCCGGACCTACAACGGCGGGTCCACCCAGTTCGACCTGTTCGTCGACGCCGGTGCGACAGTCGCCAACGGGCAGCAGGTGAGGGTGAGTTATGACCGCACGGGCGACGGGACCTGGGACCGGACGGAGACGTACAACTACTTCCCCACCGACCCCGTCCCCGGCTACGAGCACTACACGCAGAGCAAGGGACTCATGGCCTCGACCGGGAGCCAGGGCAATCTGGTGAACGGCAAGGTCAAGGTAGAGATCTGGAACGCCATCGGCAACGGCTCCAGCACGGTCGGGATCGGCAACCAGTCGGTCGTCCACATCCCGTTCGGCTGACCGCACAGCTGACATACGTGTGCGGCCGGTACGAGAGTCCCGTACCGGCCGCACACGCACGCCGCTACCCCTTCGCCAGCGAGGCCTTCTCGCCGTCGCCGCCCCTGGACTCCGGGACGTACGCCTCGGCGGGGGCTTCGTCCGTGATCATCTTCTCGTCGAACGGGATGGAGCCGGACAGCACCTGGTCCACCCGCTCCTTGTCGATCTCCTTGGTCCAGGTGCCGACCAGCACCGTGGCGACCGCGTTGCCCGCGAAGTTCGTCAGGGCGCGGGCCTCGCTCATGAAGCGGTCGATGCCGACGATCAGACCGACGCCGTCGACCAGGCCGGGGCGGTGGGACTGCAGGCCGCCCGCCAGCGTGGCGAGGCCAGCGCCGGTGACGCCTGCCGCACCCTTCGAGGCGACGATCATGAAGAGCAGGAGCGAGATCTGCTCTCCTGCGCTCAGCGGGTCTCCCATCGCGTTGGCGATGAAGAGCGAGGACATCGTCAGATAGATGGCAGTGCCGTCGAGGTTGAACGAGTAACCGGTCGGCACGGTGATGCCCGCGACCGACTTGCTGACGCCCAGGTGCTCCATCTTGGCGATGAGCCGCGGCAGCGCGGACTCCGACGACGAGGTGGAGAGGATCAACAGGAACTCGCGGCCCAGGTACTTCAGCAGGAGCAGCAGGTTCACCCCGGCCACCAGCCGCAGGATCGTGCCGAGCACCACGAAGACGAAGATCGCGCAGGTGATGTAGAAGCCGACCATGATGATCGCGAGGGACTTCAGCGCGTCGACGCCGGTCTCGCCGACCACGGCCGCCATCGCACCGAAGGCACCGACCGGGGCCGCCCACATGATCATGGCGAGGACACGGAAGACGAGTCGCTGGATGTGGCCGATGCCACGCAGGACGGGCTCGCCGGCCGATCCCATGGCCTGGAGTGCGAAGCCCGCGAGCAGGGCGACGAGCAGGGTCTGGAGCACTTCGCCCTCGGTGAAGGCGGAGACCATGGTCGTCGGGATGACGCCCAGCAGGAAGTCCACGGTGGACTCGCTCGCGCCCGCCGCCTGCTTCTCGCCGGCGGCGCGCACGGCTTCGGTGAGATGGAGACCCTGGCCGGGCTCCAGGATGTTGCCGACGAGCAGACCGATGGCGAGGGCCACGGTCGACATCACCAGGAAGTAGCCGAGTGCGAGCCCGCCGACCGCGCCCACCTTGGCGGCCTTGCGGACCGAGCCGACGCCCAGCACGATCGTGCAGAAGATGATCGGCGAGATCATCATCTTGATGAGGTTCACGAAGCCGGTACCGATCGGCTTCAGCTCGACGGCTACCCCGGGGGCCACGAAGCCCACCAGGATGCCGAGTGCCACAGCGCCGATCACGGCGAGATACAGATAATGCGTACGGTCCCGCCTGGCGGCTGGCACTCCCACGGGGTTCTCCTCGGCTCGTCCCTGTCCGTCCCCCGTCCCTGGGGGTCCCGGCGAATATCCCGCCCCGTGTGACGGCCGTCACCCTTACGTGCATTTAGTTCATATGTTTTCGGCCAGGCAGACTGTGAGCATGCGTCTCCCACGCCCCCGTACCCGTCCCCGCAGCCTGGCCGGTCAGCTCTTCGCGATGCAGGTGGTGCTGGTTGCGGCCGTGGTGGCGGGGTGCGCGTTCTTCGCGTACGTCTCCGGGAGCGCGCAGGCGGAGGAGACCGCGACCCGGCAGGTCAGGGCGGCGGCGCTGGCGGTGGCCGATTCACCGTCCGTACGGGAGGCGATCCGCACCCCGGACCCGACCGCCGTGCTCCAGCCGTACGCGGAGAAGGTCCGCAAGGACACCGGGATCGCCTTCGTCACGATCATGAGCCCGGACCGGATCCGCTGGACGCACCCCGACGCGGACCGGATCGGGGAGACGTTCCTCGGCCACACCGCGAGGGCGCTGCGCGGCGAGACGTTCACGGAGACGTACACCGGCACACTCGGCCCCTCGATCCGGGTCGTCACCCCGATCCGGGACGGCGGCAGGATCACCGGCCTGGTCAGCGCGGGCATCACGGTCGAGCGGGTCTCCTCGCAGGTGCGGGCGCAGCTCGGCGCGCTGGGGCTCGCGGCGGGCGGGGCACTCGCCCTCGGCGGCATCGGCACGTATGTGATCAACGCCCGGCTGCGGCGCCACACGCACGGAATGAACGCCGCCGAGCTGAGCCGGATGCACGACTACCACCAGGCCACGCTGCACGCGGTGCGCGAGGGGCTACTGATGCTCGACGGACAGCGCAGGATCGCGCTGGTCAACGACGCGGGCCGGGAGCTGCTCGGGCTGCCGTCGGGTGCGGTCGGACGCCGGGTGGCCGAACTGGAACTGCCGGCGCCGCTGACCGGGGCGCTGCTGGCCTCCGAGGAGCGGGTCGACGAGCTGCATCTGACGGCGGACCGGGTGATCGTGGTCAACACCCGTCCGGTGGTGGGCGGCGAGCAGCGCGGTACGGTCGTGACCCTTCGCGACCACACGGAACTCCAGGCGCTGTCCGGTGAGTTGGACTCGGAGCGGGGGTTCACCCAGGCGCTGCGCTCACAGGCGCACGAGGCGGCGAACCGGCTGCACACGGTCGTCTCGCTGATCGAGCTCGGCCGCGTGGAGGAGGCGGTCGGCTTCGCGACGGCGGAGCTGGAGCTGGCGCAGGTCCTCACCGACCGGGTCGTCGGCGCCGTCGCCGAACCGGTGCTGGCGGCGCTGCTGCTGGGCAAGGCGGCGCAGGCGAACGAGCGGGGGGTGGAGCTGGTGCTCGCGGACGACAGTGTGATCGACGACGGCGCGCTGCCCGCGACGCTGCCGCAGCGCGATCTGGTGACGATCCTCGGCAATCTGATCGACAACGCGGTGGATGCCGCGTCGGAGGCGGCGACGGCCCCGCCGCCCGGCGCGGGTGTCCCCTCCGGTGCGCCCTCCGCCGCGGGGACCGTGCCCGGGGCCGGAGTGGCGGCGGACTCCGCAGCCGTGCCCGCCCAGCGCGGTGCGGCACCGCGCCGCGCCGGCCGCGCGCGGGTCACCGTCACCGCGCTCGCCGACGACCGTGAGCTGCTGCTGCGCGTCGCGGACACCGGGGCCGGAGTCGATCCGGACGTCGCCGCCGAGGTGTTCGACCGCGGCTGGTCGACGCACGGCGCCGGTCGTGGGCTCGGGCTGGCGCTCGTGCAGCAGGCCGCGCACCGGGCCGGCGGGACGGTCGCGCTGAGCGGAGGTCCGGACGGCGGCGCGGAGTTCACCGTACGGCTCCCGCTGTCTCCGTCGGCCACGCAGCAGCACGCGCCGAAGGAGCCCACCCCGTGATCCAGGTGCTGGTCGTCGAGGACGATCCCGTGGCCGCCGACGCCCACAGGCTGTACGTCGGCCGGGTCCCCGGCTTCACCGTGGCCGCGGTCGCGCATTCGCGTGCGGAGGCGGTACGGGCGCTGGACCGTACCCACGTCGATCTGCTGCTGCTGGACCTGTATCTGCCCGATGGACACGGTCTGCAGCTGCTGCGGTCGCTGCGCGCCGCCGGGCACACGGCGGATGTCATCGCCGTCACGTCGGCGCGTGATCTGGCGGTGGTCCGGGAAGGGGTGTCGCTCGGTGTCGTCCAGTACGTGCTGAAGCCGTTCACCTTCGCCACCCTGCGCGACCGCCTCATGCGCTACGCCGAGTTCCGTGCGGCGGCCGGTGAGGCGAGCGGCCAGGACGAGGTGGACCGGGCGCTCGGCGCGCTCCGTGCTCCGCAGCCGTCCCGGCTGCCCAAGGGGCTGAGCGGCCCGACGCTGGAGGCGGTGACCCGTGCGCTGCGGGCCTCCCCGGACGGGGTGACCGCAGCCGCGACCGGCGTGGAGCTGGGCATCTCGCGGATCACCGCACGCCGCTATCTGGAGCACCTGGTGTCGGTGGGCCGCGCCGTCCGCAGTCCGCAGTACGGGCAGATCGGGCGGCCGGAGCTGCACTACCGGTGGGTGGCCGAAACGCGCTGACCGTACGCCCGTCCGTACGTTCGGCCGCGCCGACGCCCATCCGTACATCCAGCTGCATTTCCACCCGTACGTCGCACCGACAACAAGCGCTTCCCGCACGGGGATTGACCTTGTCGACGGGCCGGTCCTACGGTCACGGTCTCAGCCCCCCGTGGCTATGAGGAGGTCGTGCCCGTGCGCCCCACCGCCCCACTTATCCTCGCCGCCGCAGTCACCGTTCTGGCTGCCGGCTCGCTGACCGCCTGCTCCTCCGGTTCCGGCAGTGATCCGGACACCGTGAAGGTCGCGTACAACCGTTCCACGGACAACAAGATCCGTTTCAAGGACGCCTATATCGAGTCGGTGAAGAAGCAGTTCGAGAAGGAACACCCCGGCAAGAAGATCAAGTTGATACCGATTCAGGCGGCGGACAACGACTACGCCACCAAGGTGCAGCAGATGATGCGCTCGCCGAAGACGGCACCGGATCTGGTCTACGAGGACACCTTCCGGATCAACTCCGACATCAAGGCCGGCTATCTCCGGCCGCTGGACACATATCTCGCCGAGTGGGACACCTGGAGCCAGTTCGTGGACACGGCGAAGGCCGCTGCGAAGGCCGAGGACGGCAAGACGTACGGCGTCCCGGACGGCACCGACACCCGTGGGCTCTGGTACAACAAGAAGATCTTCGCCAAGGCGGGGCTGCCGGCCGACTGGCAGCCGAAGAACTGGGAAGAGGTCCTGGACGCGGCCCGCGCGATCAAGAAGAAGGTCCCCGGCGTCATCCCGCTGAATGTGTACACGGGCAAGGCCCCGGGCGAGGCCGCGGTGATGCAGGGCTTCGAGATGCTGCTGTACGGGACCGGCGACGACCCGCTCTACGACCCCGGCGCCAAGAAGTGGGTGGCCGGCGGTCAGGGCTTCCGCGACGCGCTCGGCTTCGTGGGGACGGTGTACGGGGAGAAGCTCGGCCCTGATCCGTCCGACGCGCTCGACCCCAACGTCGGTACGCATGTGGCCACCGAGTGGTTCCCCGAGGGCAAGCTGGCCATCTCGCTGGACGGCTCCTGGATGGGCCAGAACTGGATCAACGAGGGACCCAAGGCGTGGCCCGAGTGGAAGACGGAACTCGCCCAGACCCCGATGCCCACCCAGAACGGCCAGGAGCCCGGGAAGGTGTCCATGTCGGGCGGCTGGACCTGGGCGATCCCACAGAAGGCCAAGAACCCGGATCTGGCCTGGGAGTTCGTCAAGACGATGCAGACCCCGCAGAACGCGTCGAAGTGGGATGTGGTGGGTGCGCAGATCGCGGTGCGCAAGGACGTGGCGAAGGATCCGGCGTATCTGAAGTCGATGCCCGGCATCGACTTCTTCACCGGCCTCGTCCAGTACACGCACTACCGTCCCGCTCTGCCCGTCTACCCGCAGGTGTCGACGGCCATCGGTGAGGCGATGGAGAAGGTGACGACGGGCGACGGATCGCCGGAGTCGGCGGCGAAGGAGTACGACGAGCAGCTGAAGACCCTTGTCGACGGCGCGGTCGTCACGAAGTGAGCGGCGCCGCGTCGAAAGCCGGACCCTTGCGATCACGGCGAGCGGAGTCGTGGCAGCAGGCAGGGTCGCGGCGGCGTGCGGAAGCGTGGCGGCAGGCAGGGCGGTGGCTGCCGATCGCCCCCGCCACCGCGCTGCTGCTGCTCTTCCTCGCGGGCCCCATCGGCTACTGCGTATGGATCGCCTTCACCAACACCCAGCTGACCGGATCGTCGAGCTCCGACTTCGTCGGCTTCGCCAACTTCCGGCGGGCGTTCGCCGACGACAACTTCCGTAACGCCGTCCAGCTGACGCTCGCCTTCACCTTCCTGTCGTCGATCGTCGGACAGAACACGCTGGGACTGGCGCTCGCGGGTCTGATGCGGGCGGCGTCCCGCCCGGTCCGTACGGTCACCGGGGCGCTGGTCATCACGGCCTGGGTCCTGCCGGAGATCGTCGCGGCATTCCTGCTGTACGCGTTCTTCCGCCGCGAGGGCACATTGAACGCGATCCTGGACCAGCTCCATCTGCCGGCCCAGAACTGGCTGTTCACGCTGCCGATCCTGGCAGTGTCGTTCGCCAACGTGTGGCGCGGGACGGCGTTCTCGATGCTGATCTACTCGGCGGCGCTCGCCGAGATCCCGCAGGACATCACGGAGGCCGCCGAGGTCGACGGGGCGAGCGGGCCGCGCCGGCTGTGGCACATCACGCTGCCGATGATCCGCCGTTCCATCGGCACCAATCTGATGCTCAACACCTTGTCCACGCTCTCCGTGTTCGGACTGATCTGGGCGATGACCCGCGGCGGTCCGGGCAACCGCAGCCAGACGCTCCCGGTGTTCATGTACGACCAGGCGTTCGTGAACAGTCTGATCGGCTACGGGACGGCGGTGGCGCTGCTGCTGCTTCTGGTGGGATCCCTGTTCTCGATCGTCTATCTGCGGCTGATGAAGGTGGAGGTGTGACGGGCGTGAAAGGCGTGACGACGTCCCGGCGCACCCGGGCGCGGCTGGCGTCCGACGGGGCGCTGCTGCTGGTCGCGGCGGCGTTCGCACTGCCGCTGGTGTGGCTGCTGTTCGCCTCGCTGGACGGCAGCGCCGATCTTCGGGTGCGACCGCCGACGTCACCGACTCTGGAGAACTTCGACGCGGTCCTCACCGACGAGATCACCTTCACGCCGATGCTCAACAGTCTGCTGCTGTGCGGCAGTGCGACGCTGCTGACCGTGGTGTGCGCGGCGCTGGCCGCGTATCCGCTCTCCCGCCACCGCTCGCGCCTGACCCGCCCGTACCTGCTGACGATCCTGTTCACGACATGCCTGCCGATCACCGCCATCATGGTGCCGGTGTACGGGCTCTTCGTACAGGTCGATCTGATCGACACGATGTACGGGACGGCGCTCTTCCTCGCCACCGCCCAGCTGCCGTTCGCCATCTGGCTGATGAAGAACTTCATGGACGGCGTGCCGAAGGTGCTGGAGGAGGCGGCCTGGACGGACGGGGCGTCGACGACACAGACACTGGTCCGGGTGGTGCTGCCGCTGATGGGGCCGGGGGTGGGCGTGGTGACGATCTACACCTTCATCATGCTGTGGGGAAACTTCTTCGTCCCCTTCATGCTGCTGCTCTCCCCCGAGCAACTCCCGGCCTCCGTCTCGATCTTCACCTTTTTCGGCAACTACGGATCGGTGGTCTACGGGCAGCTGGCGGCGTTCTCGATCCTGTACTCGACGCCGGTGCTGCTGCTGTACATCCTGATCTCGCGCCGCCTGGGCGGTGGGTTCGCCCTGGGCGGCGCGGTCAAGGGATGAACGGGCGGCGCAGGCTAGGACGTTCCTACGAGCCGTGATCTCGGTCGAACACACCGTAGTCAGGCCGGGTCCCGGCTCCTACGGTGGGGCCGTGCACCCCACCCCGCCCTTCAACGCCCCCGCCGCGCGCCGACTGCGCGAAGCCCTGGGGATGGCGCCCGGTCATGTCGCGTACGGCCTCGGCGCCCAGTACGGACTCCGGATCAGCGCGGACACCGTCGCCGCCTGGGAACGTGGTCTCGCGCTGCCCGGCGAGAGGGAACTCACGGCGCTGGCCGGAGTGCTGTGGTGCGCGCCGGGCGATCTGCTGACCGCCGCCCGCAGCCTGCGCGAACACCGGGTGGCCCGTGGCCTGGCCGTGGACGAGCTGGCGCGGCTGCTGGGGCTGGCGGTCTCCGCGTACCAGCGGATGGAGGATTCGGGGCGCTGGCGCGGCAACGAACGCCAGTCCGCCGCGCTCAGCGAGGCGTTGGAGCTGACGGCGGCCGACTTCGTGACGGCGACCGGGCGGAACGAGGATCTCGGGGAGCTGCTGCGCAGCGCGGTGACAACGCGCTGGCAGGCGTACACCCGGCCGGTGGCGAAGCTGGTGCCGCTGGAGCGGCGGCTGCTGCAGGACGTGCTGGAACAGCTGCACTCCGACTACCAGGCACTGATGGTGTCGACGCTGAGCTGGAGCACGGGGGGTCCGGAGCGGGCGGGCGCGGACGGCGAGGCGGGGCGGGCGTTTCTGGACGGGATCGTGGAGCGGTTCTGGGAGACGGCGGGGGCGTAGCGAGCCCGGCGCCCGGCCGGCCCGGCCCTCAGGGGCCGGCCCTCGAAGCCGGCCCCTGAGGAGAGTCGGACCCGCAGGTCAGAACACCGACTCCGCCTCGTACATCCGGTCCTTCGGCACCGTTTTCAGCTGTGTGATCGCGTCCGCCAGCGGCACCATCCTGATGTCGTTGCCGCGCAGCGCCGTCATCCGGCCGAAGTCGCCCCGGTGCGCCGCCTCGACCGCGTGCCAGCCGAAGCGGGTCGCGAGCACCCGGTCGTACGCGGTCGGCGTGCCGCCGCGCTGGACATGGCCGAGAATGACCGGCCGGGCCTCCTTGCCGAGGCGGGTCTCCAGCTCGACCGCGAGCCGGTTGCCGATGCCCTGGAAGCGCTCGTGGCCGAATTGGTCGATCTCGCCCTTGGCGTACGGCATCGAGCCCTCGACCGGGTGCGCGCCCTCGGCGACGCAGATGACCGCGAACTTCTTGCCGCGGGCGAAGCGCTCCTCGACCATCTTGACGAGGTCCGCGACCTCGAACGGCCGCTCGGGCAGACAGATGCCGTGCGCGCCGCCCGCCATGCCGGACTCCAGGGCGATCCAGCCCGCGTGCCGGCCCATCACCTCGACGACCATGACCCGCTGGTGCGATTCGGCCGTGGTCTTGAGACGGTCTATGGCTTCGGTGGCGACACCCACCGCCGTGTCGAAGCCGAAGGTACGGTCGGTGGACGAGATGTCGTTGTCGATGGTCTTCGGAACGCCGACGACGGGCATCCCGGCGTCCGACAGCATCCGGGCCGCGGTGAGGGTGCCCTCCCCGCCGATCGGGATCAGCACGTCGATGCCGTAACGGCGGCTCAGCTCGTCACAGTTCTCGGCGGCTTCACGGAGCCGGTCGCGCTCCAGCCGGGCCGAGCCGAGGATGGTGCCGCCGTGCGCGAGGATGCCACTGACCGCGTTGAGATCGAGGGGGCGGAAGTGTCCGTCGAGGAGACCCTTGAAGCCGTCCTCGAACCCGATGACTTCATCGCCGTGACCCACCACGGCGCGGTGCACGACCGACCGGATCACTGCGTTCAGACCTGGGCAATCGCCGCCTGCGGTGAGAACTCCGATGCGCATCGTGCCGTATCTCCTGCTCGTTAGTGCCGTGCATTTCGGGGGCGACTGCGGAATCCCCCGTACCGTGAGCCACAACGATTGTCCCACGTCAGGTCCGGACCTCGCGCTCCCGGCCTGCCCGGGGCGCGGCATCCGACCGCTGCAGGCGTATCAGCACCCCGGAACAGGGGCTTTCGCCCGGGGGGCGGCCGGTCTGCACCCGCAGGTATCGTCAAAAAGGGCGATACCACACCAAACAGCCAGAACGACGGGAGAGCATGCGTGACGCGCAGCGTGTACGTGACGGGGATCGACCGGGGAGACGGCCGCCAGGTCGTCGATCTGGGAGTCATGGAGCTCCTGACGCGTCAGGTGGACCGGGTCGGGGTGTTCCGGCCGCTGGTCCACGACAGCCCCGACCGGCTGTTCGAGTTGCTGCGGGCCCGCTACCGGCTCGCCCAGGACCCGTCGTCGGTCTACGGCCTGGACTATGCGGAGGCGTCCGCGCTACAGGCGGAGAAGGGTACCGACGAACTGGTCTCGCGGCTCGTCGACCGCTTCCATCAGGTGGCCCGGATGTACGAGGTGGTCCTGGTCCTCGGCACCGACTTCGCGGCCACCCAGCTCCCCGACGAGCTGGCGCTCAACGCCCGGCTGGCCAATGAGTTCGGCGCCTCGGTGATCGTGGTGGTCGGCGGGAAGGGGCAGGACGCGGAGTCCGTGCGGGCCGAGACGCGCAATGCCTACCGGGCGTACGCCGGTCTGGGCTGCGACGTCCTCGAGATGGTGGTGAACCGGGTGGCGGCCGAGGACCGCGAGATCATCGCCGAGCGGCTGACGGCGCGGCTGCCCGTGCCGTGTTCGGTCCTGCCGGACGACGCCGCGCTCTCCGCGCCGACCGTCGCCCAGATCACCGCGGCGCTCGGCGGCACCGTACTGCTGGGCGACGACGCGGGGCTGGCCCGGGACGCGCTGGACTTCGTCTTCGGCGGTGCGATGCTGCCGAATCTGCTGAACGCGCTGACGCCCGGCTGCCTGGTGGTCACGCCCGGGGACCGGGCGGATCTGGTGGTCGGCGCACTGGCCGCGCACAGCGCCGGCACCCCGCCCATCGCAGGTCTGCTGCTGACGCTGGACGAGCGCCCCGGCGAGGAGATACTCAAGCTGGCCGCACGGCTCGCACCGGGCACGCCGGTCGTGTCGGTGGCCGGCGGCTCCTTCCCCACAGCGGCCGAACTCTTCACACTGGAGGGCAAGTTGAACGCGGCGACGCCCCGCAAGGCGGAGACCGCACTCGGCCTCTTCGAGCGCCATGTGGACACCCCCGCCCTGCTGGACCGGATCTCGGTGGCCCGCAGCGGCCGCGTCACGCCGATGATGTTCGAGCACGAGCTGCTGGAGCAGGCCCGCGCGGACCGGCGCCGGGTGGTGCTGCCGGAGGGCACCGAGGAGCGGGTGCTGCGCGCCGCCGATGTGCTGCTGCGCCGCGATGTCTGCGATCTCACCCTCCTCGGCGACCTGGACGTCATCCGGAAGAAGGCGGCCGACCTCGGCATCGATCTTGCCGGAACCCAGCTGATCGACCCGCAGACCTCGGAGTTGCGCCAGGCGTTCGCGGAGCGGTACGCACAGCTGCGCGCGCACCGCGGGGTCACGGTGGAGCTGGCCTACGACGTCGTCTCGGACGTGAACTACTTCGGCACCCTGATGGTCCAGGAGGGTCTGGCCGACGGGATGGTCTCCGGGGCCGTGCACTCCACCGCGGCGACGATCCGCCCCGCCTTCGAGATCATCAAGAGCAAGGGGGCCGCGCGGAGCGCGTTAGGCAGGGCGGCGGCGGGAGACGGGAGGGCCCGGGCGGACGCGTCGATCGTGTCCTCCGTCTTCTTCATGTGCCTCGCCGACAAGGTCCTGGTGTACGGCGACTGCGCGGTCAACCCGGACCCGGACGCGGAGCAACTCGCCGACATCGCCGTCCAGTCCGCCACCACGGCCGCCCGTTTCGGCGTGGAGCCGCGGATCGCGATGCTCTCGTACTCGACGGGCACCTCGGGCACGGGGGCCGACGTCGACAAGGTGCGCCAGGCCACGGACCGGGTGCGCGAGAGCCGCCCGGACCTCAGGATCGAGGGCCCGATCCAGTACGACGCGGCGGTCGAGCCGAGCGTGGCCGCGACCAAGCTGCCCGGTTCGGAGGTGGCGGGGCAGGCGACCGTGCTGATCTTCCCGGACCTGAACACCGGCAACAACACGTACAAGGCCGTGCAGCGCTCGGCGGGCGCCGTGGCTGTGGGGCCGGTGCTCCAGGGTCTGCGCAAGCCCGTCAACGACCTGTCGCGCGGTGCGCTGGTCCAGGACATCGTCAACACCGTGGCCATCACTGCGATCCAGGCGCAGGCCCAGGAGTGAACCGCATGACCACCACCCCCACGAAGGAAGGTTCCGCCGCCGTGCAGGCCCGTCGTGTACTCGTCCTCAACTCCGGCTCCTCGTCGGTGAAGTACCAGCTCCTCGACATGAACGACCGCTCCCGGCTCGCGATCGGCCTGGTCGAGCGGATCGGCGAGGAGACCTCCCGTCTGCTGCACACCCCGCTGACCGGGGGCGACGCCGAGACACGTGAGCGCACCGGCAGGATCGCCGACCACGCGGCGGCGCTGAAGGCGGCGGCCGAGGAGCTGGCCGCCGACGGGCTGGGCCTGGACTCCCCCGAGCTGGCGGCGATCGGCCACCGGGTGGTGCACGGCGGACTGCGGTTCACCGAGCCCACCGTCATCAACGACGAGGTGCTGACGGAGATCGAGCGGCTCGTCCCGGTGGCGCCGCTGCACAACCCGGCGAACATCACCGGCATCCGTACCGCTCAGGCGCTGCGCCCCGATCTGCCGCAGGTCGCCGTCTTCGACACCGCGTTCCACACGACGATGCCGGAGTACGCGGCGCGGTACGCGATCGATGTGGAGACCGCCGACGCACACCGGATCCGCCGCTACGGCTTCCACGGCACTTCGCACGCGTACGTCTCCCGCAAGACCGCCGAGCTGCTCGGACGTGCCCCCGAGGAGGTCAATGTCATCGTGCTGCACCTGGGCAACGGCGCCTCGGCCTCGGCGGTGGCGGCCGGCCGGTGCGTGGAGACGTCGATGGGACTGACCCCGCTGGAGGGGCTGGTGATGGGGACGCGGTCCGGGGACATCGATCCGGCGGTCACCTTCCATCTGAATCGGGTGGCAGGGATGTCCACCGACGAGATCGACGTCCTGCTGAACAAGAAGAGCGGTCTGGTCGGGCTCTGCGGGGACAACGACATGCGGGAGATCCGGCGCCGGGTCGACGAGGGCGACGAGCGGGCGGCCCTGGCGTTCGACATCTACGTGCACCGGCTGAAGAAGTACATCGGCGCCTATTCGGCGGTCCTCGGGCGGGTGGATGCCGTGGTGTTCACGGCGGGGGTCGGGGAGAACTCGGCGCCGGTACGGGAGGCTGCGATCGCCGGTCTGGAGGAGCTCGGCCTGGTGGTGGACGCCGGTCTCAACGCAGTGCGGTCCGGCCGACCGAGGCTGATCTCGCCCAACTACGCGCGGGTCGCGGTCGCCGTGGTGCCGACGGACGAGGAGCTGGAGATCGCCGACCAGACCTTCGAACTGGTCGGACAGACCGAATCGGCCGGACAGCAAGTGCCGGTCGGACAGGTCGACAACTGAGCACCCCCGCGCCCCTTTGTATCTTCCACCAGACGGAATATTCCGCAGCGAAACAAACCGATAGGATCCGCCTCATGCGCCGTTCCAAAATCGTCTGCACCCTCGGTCCCGCCGTCGACTCCCATGAGCAGCTCGTCGCTCTGATCGAGGCCGGCATGAGCGTGGCCCGTTTCAACTTCAGCCACGGCTCCCACGAGGAACACCAGGGCCGTTACGACCGCGTCCGCAAGGCGGCCGCCGAGACGGGCCGGGCGGTGGGCGTGCTCGCCGACCTCCAGGGCCCGAAGATCCGCCTGGCGAAGTTCGCCGAGGGCCCCGTCGAACTGGTCCGCGGGGACGAGTTCACCATCACCACCGAGGACGTCCCCGGTGACAAGTCGATCTGCGGTACGACCTACAAGGGTCTGCCGAGCGACGTCGCCAAGGGCGACCCGATCCTGATCAACGACGGCAACGTCGAGCTGAAGGTCGTCGCGGTCGACGGCCCCCGGGTCAGGAGCATCGTCATCGAGGGCGGGGTCATCTCCGACCACAAGGGCATCAACCTGCCCGGTGCCGCGGTCAACGTCCCGGCCCTGTCCGAGAAGGATGTGGAGGACCTCCGGTTCGCCCTGCGGATGGGCTGCGACCTGGTCGCACTCTCCTTCGTGCGGGACGCCAGCGACGTCAAGGACGTCCACAAGGTGATGGACGAGGAGGGCCGCCGGGTCCCCGTCATCGCCAAGGTGGAGAAGCCGCAGGCCGTCGAGCACATGGAGGGCGTCGTCATGGCGTTCGACGGTGTCATGGTCGCCCGTGGCGACCTGGCCGTCGAATACCCCCTGGAGAAGGTCCCGATGGTGCAGAAGCGCCTGGTGGAGCTCTGCCGGCGGAACGCCAAGCCGGTGATCGTGGCGACCCAGATGATGGAGTCGATGATCACCAACTCGCGGCCGACCCGCGCCGAGGCGTCCGACGTCGCGAACGCGATCCTGGACGGCGCGGACGCGGTCATGCTGTCCGCCGAATCCAGCGTCGGCGCATACCCGATCGAGACGGTCAAGACGATGTCGAAGATCGTCGTCGCAGCCGAGGAGGAACTGCTCTCCAAGGGTCTGCAGCCGCTGGTGCCGGGCAAGAAGCCCCGTACCCAGGGTGGTTCGGTGGCCCGCGCGGCCTGCGAGATCGCAGACTTCCTGAACGGCAAGGCGCTGGTCGCCTTCACCAAGTCCGGTGACACGGCCCGCCGGCTCTCCCGCTACCGCGCCGCACAGCCGATCCTGGCCTTCACCACCGACGAGTCCACCCGTAACCAGCTCGCGCTGAGCTGGGGCGTCGAGGCCCACGTCGTGCCGCACGTGGACAACACCGACGCCATGGTGGACCTGGTCGACGCGGAGCTGCTGAAGCTGAGCCGCTACAACGCCGGCGACACGATGGTCATCACGGCCGGTTCGCCCCCCGGCGTCCCCGGCACCACCAACATGGTCCGGGTGCATCACGTGGGCGGCGGCGCCCGCGACTGACGCGTTCGCCCGCACCGGCGTACGACTGTGGCCCGCACCCCCTTCGAAGGGGGTGCGGGCCACAGTCCTGTGCGGCTCCCGAACGGGTCCTGGATCCACGGGCGCTAGCTGTTGCCGCCGGTGAAGTAGTTGTGCAGCCCGGGCACCGTCAGCGTGCCGCCGAACTGGCCGGCCTGGGTGACCTTCACATTGGTGAAGAACGCGAACGGTACGTTGACCGGCGGCGGGGTCTCGGGGCTGAACGTGATCGGGATGAGGCCGAAGAGGTTGCCCTTCAGCTCCTCCGTGTACATCGTCACCGTGCCGTTGCGGATGGTGGACGTGGAGCCCTTCCGCGCCTGGACATGGCCGGTGGTGCCGTTCGGCCCCTCCGTCAGCTGGTGCAGGTCCTTGATGTCGACGGACGAGGCGGTGAACTTGAGCACCTTCTTGGTGGTGCCGTCGCCCTTCTCCACCTCGACGATGCCCTTGTAGTCGAGCCCGCTCAGGGTGAGCAGCGAACTCTCCAGGATCCACGGCTGGTTCGGCAGCCGGGGGATGCCCTGCTCCAGGTCGGCCGCGGCCAGTGCCTTGGGGTCGGCGGTGGGGCACGGGAAGCGCTCCTTGGCGCCGTCCGGGATGTCCAGGTCCTTCACGGGGTCGAGGCCCTTGACCCCCTCGTCGAGCTCCTCGACCGTCGTGCCCGCCTTGCCCGCCGCGTCACGGATGGCGTCGGCGGTCTTGCCGACGGTGTCCGTGACCTTGCCGACGGGGTTGTCGGTCGACTTGGTCGCGGTGTCGGACGGCTTCGGGGACGCGGTGGTGGCGCTCGGGGACGGGCTCGCCGTCTCCTGGTCCGATCCCCCGAGGAGGCCCTTGAGCGCATCGCCGACGCCCAGCGGGTCCAGCGGGTTCTTCGTCGCCGAGGGCGACGGCGAGCTGCTCGGCGTCGCGGCGGACGCGTCGCTCGACGAATTCGACGTGCCGCTCGACGACGAGGTCGCCGAAGGCTTCGGGGTCGCCCCGTCGCCCTGGTCGGAACCGCTGCCGCTGTCGCCGGTGGTCTCACTGGCGGACGGCGACGGTGACTTCGTCGCCGAGGCCGACGGCTCCGGAGACTCGCTCGGCTCGTCGGAACGGGTCACGCAGGGGCCCGGCGCGAACGGGATGTCCGTCGCGTCGTCGGCCAGCGCAAGCTTGGGGGTGAGCCCCATCCCGACAAAGACCGCCGTCGGCATCGCGGCGAGAGCGAAGGCCTTGCCCGCGGGTATGTGCAGCTTCGTCAGCAGCGACTTTCTGGGGGCCGCGTGACGCGGCCCGCTTCTGCCCCGGAAAACCTCGCCTCCGGTCGAGTTCAGCTGCGTCTCGTCACCCCGCACTGTTCCTCCCGCCGTTGGCTTCAACTATGCCGTTCGTGCTGTCGTCGCTCCACGGAGCGGGACCCGGGCTGTACGTAGGTCCGGCGCCGAGCTGAGGTTCCGTGCCGTAAGGCGCCGAACCCTCAGGAGTTTCCGGGCCCTTCGGGGAACGTCCGGCCGCGTGCTTGGCCGGCTGCTCGCCTGTGGGCGTGCCCGGGGCCCAGGACAGGGCGAGGCAGCCGCCGATCAGGGCGAGCAGGAACCCGACCACGAAACCGCCGAGGTTGGACACCGGAATGGAGACCAGCGCCAGCAGGATCGAGGCGACACCGGCGAACACCCGGACAATTTGGTGGTACCACATGGTCAGACCGAGCGTGACCAGCAGTACACCGATGATCAGTGAGCCCGCACCCGCGGTGGTCGCCATGGCCAGCGTGAGGTGGCCGAGCTTGAGATTGGCGTACGGGAAGTACGCGATCGGCGCCCCACCGAGTGCGGTGAGCAGGCCGGCCCAGAACGGCCGGGTGTGCCGCCAGGCACGGAACCGCAGCCGCCAGTAGGCGGAGTCGCGGGAACCTGTGGTCTCGGCGCTCATGGAAAACAGCTCCCTGGAACCGGTTTTGCTGTGAAAAGAGAGTGGGAGACGGGTGGGCGGGGCAGCTTCACGCTTCCCCGCCCACCCGGGCGGAGTGCTTAGTAGCACTCCTTGACGCCGTTGTAGAGGCGCATGCTCAGGCCGTTGAGCTTGAAGGTGCCGGCGGTGGTCGCCCACGCCTTCTGCTTCACGTTGTCGAGAACCGCACGGTCCGCCTGCTGGGCGAAACCGTTCTCGTTGACGTTCTCGCCTTCCTTGATCTTCGGACCCTTGTTGGCGTCCTTCGCCGCAACACCGATGTCGATGTTGGTGAACGTGGCGTCGGCGTCCAGATCCGCAACGTCGAGGTACAGGTTCTCGGCGTGAACCGGGGTACCGCCGCCGCCGGCCTTCAGCTGGAGGCTGACGGACCCGAGGAGCGGGATGTCCGGCGTGACCACGGACTGGCACATGCCCGTGATGTCGGCCGACTTGAACGACGAGATCGCGACCGGGTGCAGGGTCTTCTTGTCACCCTTGAGCTCCGCATAGCCGGCGTCTATGCCGCCGTACTGCGAGAAGCCCTTGCCGTCCAGGTGATCCGCTGTCACCTTGAACGACTGGCCGGAGACACTGAACGAAGCGGCCAGCGCACCCTGTGCAAGGGATACACCGACAGCAGCCGTCAGGGCCACGCTCGGCACCATGACGAGAGCGAACCGCTTCCATCTGGTCCCGCCACGAACTTGGGACTCCATGACTTTCCTCCTTCTCGGACGTACATCTCCGGTCCGGGCCTGGCCCGTCCTGGGATGGGAGAAGTGCTACGTCCTCGGGAAGGGGAGCGCCGGAACCGGAGGCGTGAACCGCGTCCGAATCACTGGCGATCACCCCCGAGCGACAACCACTGGCCACGCGTTCGCGCAACCTGCTTCGGACAGGCCCTGCCAGTCAGCAGGAACCCCCCTGTCCGCAGTCGGCGCCACTGCCGCCGACCGACTCGGTGGGGACCCAATTCGGCCGCCGCGCCGACTGGCGGTCGGGCTGGCGTCATTGGACCGAGCGTGGCCGATCGTGGTCCATTCGCGCCCGCGACACAAGGGGGATCGTTACTGGCTAGTAACGGCCCGATAACCGATGCACAACCGGGTGACATCGACCGGCCACACAGGGTGGCGCAGGACGCATGGAGAAAAGGGGAGATGGAGGTTTGTAAGCGGACAGATCCCGTCGCACACTTTACTGCGAGTAACAGTCCGAGCTTTTATCAAGATTTGGTAAAGCAGGGGCGGGTCTTGTCGCTCGACCGCGAAAAACGGCCGTGGCACCGGCGGGGCACCACGGCCGCGTTGTCACATCAGAACAGGACCCGGGCCAGCGCCGTGCGTGCGGCGACGACGCGCGGATCCTCCGGGCCGATCACCTCGAACAGCTCGAGGAGGCGCAGCCGCGCCGCGTCCCGGTCGTCACCGAAATTGCGGCGCACGGTCTCGACGAGCCGCCCGAAGGCGTCCTCGACATGACCGCCGACCAGATCCAGATCGGCGGCGGCGATCTGCGCCGCCACATCGCCCGGCTTCTCGGCGGCGTCGTTGCGGACCTGCTGCGGGTCCATGTCCGCCACCCGGGAGAGCAGTTCGGCCTGAGCGAGACCCAGCTTGGCCTCGGTGTTGGCCGGGTCGTCGGAGAGCACGTTCCTGTACGCCTGGACGGCGCCGGCGAAGTCGTTGGCGTCGAGCGCCCGGACCGCCGCTTCGAGCAGCGCGTCGTACGGACCGGCCGGCACCTCGGCCGGGCCCTGCTCGGCTCCCTCCGGACCGGCCGCGGCCGCGTCGACCGCGATCCCGGTGAGACCGAACCGCTCCTCGCCGACCTGGATCAACTGGTCCAGGGTCTGCCGGATCTGGGCCTCCGGGGCCGCGCCCTGGAAGAGCGGGAGGGCCTGCCCTGCGACGACGGCGAAGACCGCCGGGATGCCCTGGATACCGAACTGCTGCATCAGCATCTGGTTGGCGTCGACATCGACCTTGGCCAGCAGGAAGCGGCCGTTGTATTCCTGGGCCAGACGCTCGAGGAGCGGCCCCAACTGCTTGCACGGCTCGCACCACTCGGCCCAGAAGTCGATGACGACGGGGACCTCGGCGGAGCGCTGGAGAACGTCGCGCTCGAAGCCCGCCTCATCGACATCGATCACCAGGGCGGACGGAGGCACGGCGCCGCCGCCACCCTGCCGGGCGGTCTCGGCACGGGCCTGCTCCGCCTTCACCTTGGCCTCACCGGCCGCCTTCACCGCGGCGAGGTCGACGACGCCGCTCATGGACATGTTCCTAGGCTGCATACGTACATCCTCCCCCCTTGGCACGCCGTTCCGGAAAGCGATCCGGGAACCGCATCCGTCCGTGGCTCCCGCCGGTGTGCGGGGCGCACGGACATCCACGGCCCGAGGGCCCTCCAGGGCCCTTCTTCCGCCGGGTCCCCACCCGGCGCATGTGGCTGTCGTTCGCTCGTGGCGCAGCAACGGCACGGCCGTCGTCCTTACGCTACGACCCGTAGCGTAACTGCCCTGTACCCCTGATGCACAAGAGTGTTCGGTGATCTGTCTCACGAGGAACGGGAACGGCTTGTTCTTGCTACCGGCGGGTATGGTCACGGGATGCTGAGCGACGGCCACCCCAAACCCGCCCGAACGGGACGACCGCGCAGCGCCGCGGCCGATGAAGCGATCCTGGAAGCCTGCCGGGCCTCGCTGGTCGACCTCGGCTGGTCGAAGCTGACGATGGGTGACGTGGCCAACCGGGCCGGGGTCGCCAAGACGACCCTCTACCGCCGCTGGGCCGGAAAGAACGAACTGGTCGTCGACGCCGTCGCAGTCCTCTTCGACGAGCTGGAACTGCCTGATCTGGGCAGCCTGTCGGCCGATGTGCAGGGCGTGGTGCTGCAGTTCGCCGGGCTGCTGGAGCGGCCGGAGACCAGGACCGCACTGATGGCCGTCGTCGCCGAGTCGACCCGCGACGAGGCGCTGCGGGACCGGATCCGCGACTCGATCGTGGACCGGCAGAAGCGGCTCGTACTGCTGGGACGACAACGGGCGCAGCAGCGCGGCGAGTTGCCCGTCGAGGCGGACGAGGCGACGGCGGCCATGACGGCCGACCTGATCTTCGATGTGATCGCCGGTGCGGTCGTGCACCGGGCACTGGTGAGCGCCGAGCCCGTCGACGAGGACTGGGCCCGGCGCTTCACCGTTCTGCTGCTCGCGGGGCTGGGCGCGGCGGTCGCCACGTAACGCGGGGCCCCTGGCCGCGACCCCGTCAGAAGCCGGGCGGCTCGGTGTAGGTGCCCCACTCGTCGCGCAGGACCCCGCAGATCTCACCGAGCGTCGCCTCGGCCCGTACCGCGTCGAGCATCGGTCCGATCATGTTCGAGCCGTCCCGGGCGGCAGCCAGCATCGCGTCCAGTGAGGCGCGGACCCGGGCGTCGTCACGGGCGGCCTTGCGGCCGGCGAGCTCGCGGACCTGCTCGCGCTCGACCTCGTGGCTGACCCGAAGGATCTCCAGGTCGCCGGTGACCGAGCCGTGGTGGACATTGACGCCCACGACCCGCTTGTCGCCCTTCTCCAGCGACTGCTGATACTGGAAGGCGGACTCGGCGATCTCGCCGGTGAACCAGCCGTCCTCGATCCCGCGCAGGATGCCGGAGGTCATCGGCCCGATGGGGTGCTGCCCGTCCGGGTGCGCCCTGGTGCCGCGCTCCTTGATCCGGTCGAAGATCTTCTCGGCGTCGGCCTCGATCCGGTCGGTGAGCTGCTCGACGTACCAGGAGCCGCCCAGCGGGTCCGCCACATTGGCGACACCGGTCTCCTCCATCAGCACCTGCTGGGTGCGCAGCGCGATCTCGGCGGCCTGCTCGGAGGGGAGCGCGAGGGTCTCGTCGAGGGCGTTGGTGTGCAGCGAGTTGGTGCCGCCGAGAACGGCGGACAGGGCCTCGACCGCGGTCCGTACGACGTTGTTGTACGGCTGCTGGGCGGTGAGGGAGACCCCGGCGGTCTGGGTGTGGAAGCGGAGCCACTGCGCCTTGTCGGTCTTCGCCCCGTACACCTCCTTCATCCAACGGGCCCAGATCCGGCGAGCCGCGCGGAACTTGGCGATCTCCTCGAAGAAGTCGAGGTGCGCGTCGAAGAAGAAGGAGAGCCCGGGGGCGAAGGTGTCGACGTCGAGCCCGCGGGAGAGGCCGAGCTCCACGTAGCCGAAGCCGTCGGCGAGGGTGTACGCGAGCTCCTGCGCGGCCGTCGCCCCGGCCTCGCGGATGTGGTAGCCGGAGACCGAGAGCGGCTTGTACGCGGGGATGGCGGCGGCGCAGTGCTCCATCAGGTCGCCGATCAGACGCAGATGGGGCTCGGGCTGGAAGAGCCACTCCTTCTGCGCGATGTACTCCTTGAAGATGTCGGTCTGGAGCGTGCCGTTGAGCACCCCCGGGTCGACGCCCTGGCGCTCGGCGGCGACCAGGTACATGCAGAAGACGGGGACGGCGGGGCCGCTGATCGTCATGGACGTCGTGACGTCGCCGAGCGGGATGTCCTTGAAGAGGACCTCCATGTCGGCGGCGGAGTCGATGGCGACACCACAGTGCCCGACCTCGCCGAGCGAGCGCGGCTCGTCGGAGTCGCGGCCCATCAGCGTCGGCATGTCGAAGGCGACGCTGAGCCCGCCGCCGCCCGCGGCGAGGATCATCTTGTACCGCTCGTTGGTCTGCTCGGCGTTGCCGAAGCCGGCGAACTGGCGGATGGTCCAGGTGCGGCCGCGGTAGCCGGTCGGATAGAGACCCCGGGTGAATGGGTACTCGCCCGGCCAGCCGATCCGCTCGAAGCCCTCGTAGGTATCCCCGGGGCGGGGCCCGTACGCGGGCTCGACCGGGTCCCCGGAGAGCGTGGTGAAGTCCGCGTCACGCTTGCGGGCCTTGTCGTAACGGGCCTGCCAGCGTCGGCGGCCTTCCTCGATCGCGTCAGCGTCCATGGGACCAATTTACTAGGACGTCCTAGTAAATGTCGATGACAAACCGCCCGGCGCTTTGCGCGGGGCGGTTCGGGTGGGGCCGGGTCAGACCTTGGCGGTCACCGGGGAGCCGTCCGCGACCAGCGGCTCGATCTCCTGCACGACCTTGCGCTCGACGAAGAACGCGGCGGTCGGGATCGTGCCGGAGATCAGCACCCAGAGGAGCTTGCCCATCGGCCACTTCGCCTTGGAGCCCAGGTCGAAGGCGAAGATCAGGTAGATGATGTACAGCACACCGTGGATCTGGGAGACGACGAGCGTCAGACCCTCACCGGTGTCGAAGCCGTACTTGAAGACCATGCAGGTGCAGAGCACCAGCAACATGACGGCGGTGACGTAGGCCATCACCCGGTACCGGGTCAGAACACTGCGTTTCATGGCAACGAGCGTAACCGGGCAGCCGGGTGGATCTTGCAGCGGGCCGGGGGTCGTGCCGGCCGGACCCCGGAGCCCGGCACGACTCGAAAGACAGACCCTATTTCTCTTCGAAGTCGTGAGCCGCGATCCGCAGCGGCCGCAGCATGGCGAAGATCTCCGCGCACTCCTCGGCGTCGTACACCCCGAGTCCGAACTCCATGTCCACCAGGTCCCGGGTGGCCGCCTCGACCACCTCGCGCCCCTTCCCGGTGATGGAGGCGAGCGTGCCGCGACCGTCGTTCGGGTTGGGCCGCTTGGCGACCAGACCTGACCTGACCAGCCGGTCCACCGTGTTCGTGACGGAGGTGGGATGGACCATCAGCCGCTCGCCGATCTTGGACATCGGCAGCTCGCCCGCCTTGGAGAAGGTGAGCAGCACCAGCGCCTCGTACCGCGCGAAGGTCAGCCCGTACGGTTTGACGACCGCGTCGACCTCGGCGAGCAGGATCTGCTGCGCACGCATGATCGAGGTGATCGCCCCCATCGCGGGGACCGGACCCCAGCGCTGCTGCCAGAGTTCGTCGGCGCGGGCGATGGGATCGAACGGGAGACTGAGCGGCTTCGGCACGGCACCGACCTTACCCACTGGTCATATGCTGGTCAGCCCCGTCTCGCACTTCGGTCCGGCTACCGTCCACAGGTGCGGTTGCGCGTGCGGTTCTGCTGACCTGGCGGACGAGCAGAAGGGTGCAGACCACGCCGATCGCCCCGGAGCCGGCGACCACCCGGTGCACGGGGAAAAACTCGGCGGCGAGGCCGGCGAGGGCCATGCCGACGCCCTGGACCGTCATCAGTCCTGCGGTGAGCAGGGTCATGGCCCGGCCCCGCAGCTCCTCCGGGACGGCATCGACGAACCACTGGTCGAGGCCGATGATGTACGCCGCCCCCACCCCGGCCAGCGCAGCGCGAGATCGCTGACCACGACGCCGAGGAGGGAGAGCAGATGGGCGGCGAAGACGGCACGGTAACCGCGAGGGGTGGGCTCCGGGGATGCGGCGGGGGCCCGGCCCCGGAGCGCGGGCGACGGCTTCGGGTCAGTGGGGTCGGCGCGCTCCGGGCAAGGGGCCGAGACCGGTACCGGTTCGGCAGGGTGGGCGGTCGCGGCGCGGGGCGCGGCTGACGGGTCGCGTGTACGTCCGGCGCGGGCACCGGGTGACGGCGAACCCCCGCGCCGTACGGCACGGGGGTTCGTCAGGTGGTGCGGCGGGCCGGTGTCAGTCCGCGAGGTACCGCTCGACCGTCTCGACCTTGGAGGTCAGGCCGTCGGTGACGCCGGGGCGGATGTCGGCCTTCAGTACGAGGGAGACACGTCCGGCGCGGGCCTCGACGGCCGCGACGGCCCGCTTGACGACGTCCATGACCTCGTCCCACTCACCCTCGATGGAGGTGAACATGGCGTCCGTACGGTTGGGCAGTCCGGACTCGCGAACGACTCGGACGGCGTCGGCGACGTACTCACCGACGTCCTCGCCGACGCCCAGCGGGCTGACGGAGAAGGCGACGATCATGCCTCGACCACGCCTTCCCTGCGGGCGCGGGCGGCGATGACGCCGTCGGCCTCGTAGCGCTTCAGCACCTTGTCGCCGTACAGCCCGCCGAACGGGAGCAGCGCCAGCAGGAAGAAGAACGCGACGCGCTTGAGCGGCCACTTGGTCTTGGACCAGACGTCCAGCAGCAGGACGGTGTAGATCACGAAGAGGACGCCGTGCAGCATGCCGAGCGGCTTCATCAGGAAATCGATGTCCGAGACACGGCTGAGGATCGAGCCAAAGATGATCAGCGCCGGGAAGGAGAGCGCCTCGGGAATCGAGATGAGGCGCAGCCGGTGCAGGGCGGTGGCGGTCTTGATGTCCACGAGGGCACCTTCGGTGGGAGGGTCGTGACGGCTTGTGAATACAGGCACAAGCGTCCCCCATTGTGACATCGCGCCCCACCTGCCCCGGGGGCGGGGGGCGGCACCCGCCGCTGGGCACTTATCGGCGCATATCAGGGTCGAGTCAGGGGCCGGATAGGTCCATGGACCCTGTCCGGGCCCTGGTCCGGGCCGCTAACGTCACCTCCGTGGCAATGTTCCGACTCCAAGGCAGCAAGACGCTCGCCGTCGATCTCACCGGCGACGCCGTCAAGGCGAAGAACGGCTCGATGGTCGCGTACGACGGCCGGATGGCGTTCAAGAAGATGTCCGGCGGCGGTGAGGGGATCCGCGGCATGGTGACCCGCCGGCTGACCGGCGAGCAGATGACCGTGATGGAAGTGACAGGACAGGGCACCTGCTACTTCGCCGACCGCGCGAGCGAGATCAACCTCGTGTCGCTGCGCGGCGACAAGCTCTATGTGGAGGCGAGCAATCTGCTCTGCACCGACGCCGGTCTGCGCACCGGCACCACCTTCACCGGGCTGCGCGGCGGGGCGACCGGTAACGGTCTGTTCACCACCACCGTCGAGGGCACCGGTCAGGCGGCGATCATGTCGGACGGCTCGGCCGTGGTGCTGCGGGTGACGGCCCAGTACCCGCTGTTCGTCGACCCCGGCGCGTACATCGCCCACCAGGGCAACCTCCAGCAGCACTTCCAGTCCGGGGTGAACTTCCGGACGCTGATGGGCGAGGGCTCGGGCGAGTCGTTCCAGATCCGGTTCGAGGGCGAGGGCCTCGTCTACGTGCAGCCGAGCGAGCGGAACACCATCGGGGGCGATGTCTGATGCCGTTCCGTGAGATCAACTCGAAGATGGTCGAGGCGACGGTGGTTCCCGGCCAGAAGATGTTCAGCCAGCGCGGCGCGATGCTCGCGTACCGCGGTGAGGTGTCGTTCACCCCGAACATCCAGGGCGGCCAGGGCGGCCTGATGTCGATGATCGGCCGCCGGGTGGCGAACGAGGCGACCCCGCTGATGACGGTCGAGGGCAGCGGCACGGTGATGTTCGGCCACGGCGGCCACCACATCCAGGTGATCAACCTGGCCGGCGACACCCTCTACGTGGAGGCCGACCGGCTGCTCGCCTTCGACGGGACGTTGCAGCAGGGCACGATGTTCATGGGTGCACAGGGCGGGGTCATGGGCATGGTGCGCGGTCAGGTGACCGGGCAGGGCCTGTTCACCACGACACTGAAGGGCCATGGCGCGGTCGCGGTGATGGCGCACGGCGGGGTGATCGAGCTGCCGATCACCCCGGGCCGCGAGGTGCATGTGGACCCGCAGGCGTATGTCGCGCACCACGGCGACGTACGCAACAAGCTCTCCACCGCGCTCGGCTGGCGCGACATGGTGGGGCGCGGCTCCGGCGAGGCGTTCCAGCTGGAGCTCAGCGGCAGTGGCGCAGTGTACGTCCAGGCGTCGGAGGAGAAGCTGTGAGCACGCCCGTGATCTTCGATCCGATGACGCTGCCGTCGGACGACAACGTCAACGCCTACACCTTCTGCGTGGAGCTCAAGGGGAGCCAGTGGTTCCTGCAGAAGGGCAAGATGATCGCCTACTACGGGCGGATCGAGTTCAACGGCATCGGCCACGGCCGCTTCGAGCGGCTGATCCGTACGAGCTTCCACTCGCCGCTGCACGCGAGCGACTGGGTGGTGGCCGAGGGCAGCGGCAAGATGCTGCTCGCCGACCGGGCGTTCGACGTGAACTCGTACGACCTGGAGAACGGGAACCTGACGATCCGTTCCGGCAACCTCCTCGCGTACCAGCCGACGCTGGCACTCAAGCAGTCGATCGTGCCGGGCTTTCTCACGCTGATCGGTACGGGGAAGTTCGTGGCCGCGTCCAACGGTCCGGTGGTCTTCATGGAGCCGCCGCTGCGGGTCGATCCGCAGGCGCTGGTGGGCTGGGCGGACTGCCCCTCGCCGTGCCACCACTACGACCACGGCTACATGACGGGCGTGATGGGCGGGCTCAGATCGCTGACCGGGATCGGCGGGACGTCGGGCGAGGAGCACCAGTTCGAGTTCGTCGGCGCCGGTACGGTGCTGCTCCAGTCGACGGAGGTCCTGATGCCCGAACAGGCGACGGGGCTGACTCCGCAGCAGGCCGGGGTGCCGGGCGGTGGGCAGCACTCACCCGGTGCAGGTCAACCCGGCTCCACCCCCCGCCTGCCCGGGCAGCTGGGGGACCTCCAGCGCCGCTTCGGTTTGTGAACGGTAGTCTGCAGAGTGTGACGTCGAACGTCTGCGCCCAGCCCGGACCGCGCTCCTGAGCCGGCCTCCGGGCGGGTGCCGGACGTCACACCCAGTCTAGTTCGTCCAGATTTCAACTTCTTAGGTAGAATCCATACATGGAGACCGAGACGGCCACCCAGTGGCTGAACGACGCGGAGCAGTGCGCCTGGCGCACCCACCTGGACGTCAGCAGACTGCTGATGCATCAGCTTGAGAAGGATCTCCAGCCGTTCGACCTGACCATGAACGACTACGAAATCCTGGTCAACCTCTCGGAGTCGGACAACCAGCGCATGCGGATGAGCGACCTCGCCGCCGCCACTCTGCAGTCCAAGAGCCGACTCTCGCACCAGATCACGCGGATGGAGTCGGCCGGGCTGGTCCGCCGGGAGAACTGCGAGTCCGACCGGCGTGGGCTGTTCGCGGTACTCACGGAGACGGGCGCGGAGACGATGCACAAGGTTGCACCGCACCACGTCGCTTCGGTGCGCAAACACTTCATGGACCTGCTGACGCCCGAAGCGCTGGCGGACCTGCATGCGGCGCTGACGCCGGTTGCGGATCATCTGCGGGGGCGGCGGGGCAAGCCGTAGCGCGGCGGGGCGCGGGTGGAGCGCCTCGTCGCACGGGCGTGGCCACTTCGTCCTCGATCGCCGGGCGGACCGGATCCGCCCGGGCCGTGTTCATCAGCGGGCCCCGTGCCGACCTCATCTGCCTGGATCCGGCCTTGCCGGCAGGCGTAGTTCGAAGCGGGCACCGCCTTCCGGAGATCGGGTGACCGTCAGGGTGCCCTGATGTCTGCGGGCCACGTCCCTCGCTATGGCGAGGCCCAGGCCCGCGCCGCCCTCGTCGCGGCTGCGGGCGTCGTCCAGGCGTACGAAGCGTTCGAAGATCCGCTCACGCTCCGGCTCCGGAACGCCCGGCCCGTCGTCGCCGACCGCGACCACCACGCTGCCGCGTTCCGTATATACCGTGACGGCGACCGAACTCTCCGCGTGACGCTCCGCGTTGTCCAGCAGATTGCCGATGATTCGCGCCAACTGGCTGCGTGAGCCGGTGACTTCGAGGGGCTCCGACGGCGGCACGGACGCCGACACCGGGATCCGGTCGCCGGTGCGCTGCGATACCTCCTCATGGACGAGCGCGCCCATGTCCAGCCGGGTGCTCCCCGGCCGCTCCCCCGCGTCCAGCCGGGCCAGCAGCAACAGATCGGCGGCCAGCGCCTGGAGCCGCACGGTGTCCGTGACCGCGCCCGGCACATCCAGCAGCTCCGGATGGGCCGCGCCCACCTCCAACTGTGTGCGCAAGGACGCGATCGGGCTGCGCAGCTCGTGCGAGGCGTCCGCGACGAAGCGCCGCTGACGGTCGACCGAGGCCTCCAGCGCGGTCAGGGTCTCGTTGGTGGTACGGGCCAGTCGGGCGATCTCGTCGCGCGAACCGGGCTCCGGCACCCGCCGGGACAGATCCGCGGACGCCGTGATCGCGGACATCTCCGCCCGGATGCCCTCGACTGGCCGCAGCGCGCGCCTTGTCATCAGCCAGGTCACCGCGGCGACGATCAGCAGCATCACGGGCAGCCCGGTCAGCATCGCGCGGCGCACACTGCCCACCGCCTTCTGTTCGGTGGCGAGCGGGGCGCCCGCGTGGACGGTCAGGGTCACGCCGGCGCCGGTGGTCGCGGAGACCGAGGCGAAGCGGTAGTCGGCCGTGCCCTCGTCGACGGTGGCGGTGCCGTTGGTGAAGTCCGGGTCGTCGGTGGAGACTTCGCCGCGGGCAGGAATGCTGCCGTTCCCATCGTCGTCGCCCCGGTCTTCGCCTCCGTGGCGGTCGCCGCTGCCGTCGTCGTCGGTGCCGGTGCCGGCACTCGTCGGCACGGCGGACGCCTGGGGCTCGACCCGGTCCGTGCCCGTGCCCGTGATCGCCACCAGGTCCTTGGACACGGCCACCAGCCGCCCGTCCTCGTCGGTCACCTGGACCGGGTGCTCCTCCGCGTCGGGCAGGTCCAGCTGGTGGACCGGCACATCGAGGGCCAGCTGTCCGGCGACCTCACGGGCCGCCACCTCCGCCTGGAGGGCCGCCTGGTCGGTGAGGTTGGCGCGCAGGACGAGGAGTACGGCGAGCCCGGCGCCGATCAGGGCGACCGCGACCACCACCGTGGCGCCGAGCGCGGCCCTGGCCCGCACCGATCTCACAGCGCCTCCAGCCGGTAGCCGGCGCCGCGCACCGTACGGATGGCCGCGGCGGAGAGCTTGCGCCGCAGCGCGCTCACGTACACCTCGACGATGTTCGGGTCCCCGTCGTACGCGAAGTCCCAGACGTGTTCCAGGATGTCCGCCTTGCTGACCACCTGCCCCGCCCGCAGGGCCAGTTGCTCCAGCACGGCGAACTCCTTGGCAGTGAGGGTGACTTCGTCCTCGCCGAGGTGGACGCGGCGGGCGGCGGTGTCCATCCGCAGTGCGCCGACGGTGAGCACGGGCGAGGCGGAACCGCCGCCCCGGCGCCGCAACAGTGCCCGGATCCGGGCGACCAGCACCACGTACGAGAACGGCTTGGTCAGATAGTCGTCGGCGCCGGTGTCCAGCCCCTCCGCCTCGTCGTACTCCCCGTCCTTCGCCGTCAGCATCAGGATCGGCACCTCGTGGCCGGCGGCGCGCAGGGCGGCGCAGACCCGGTAGCCGTTCATCCCCGGCAGCATGATGTCGAGAACGACGAGGTCGTACGCCCCTTCGGCCGCCCGGTGCAGCCCTTCGAGGCCGTCGTGCACGACGTCCACGGCGAAGCCCTCGGCAGTGAGTCCCCCGGCCAGGGACATCGCCAGCCGCTTCTCGTCCTCCACTATCAACAGACGCATACGCACAGAGTGGCAAACGGAACCTGAAGACGGCTTCAGGTGGCTTCAGGCTGCGTTCAGCATCGGTGCGCCACGGTGGTTCACGTTGCACACGGACAACCCACATCGGGAGGAACTCTCATGAAGCACAGGATCGCCATCGCAGCCGTCACCGCGGCCGTACTCATCGGCGGCGGGACCGCCGCGGCCGCCGCCTTCGCCGACGACAGCGGCCAGGACAGCCACGACAGCGCGAAGGTGCTCGGCCGGCACACTTCCGACGACAACAACAGGGTGCTCGGTAAGCACGCCTCCGACGACAACAACAGCGACGACCGCGGTCTGCACACGTCGCGGCCGGCCTCCGTCACGCGCGCCGCTGCGATGGACGCCGCTCTGCGCTCGGCGCCGGGCACGGTCACCTCGATCGAGCTCGACGACGCCGACCGGAGCGGAGGAGCGCCGCACTGGGAGGTCGAAATCAATGGCAAGGACGGCCGGCACCACGAGGTGAACGTGGACGCCAGGACCGCCGCGGTCACCCCCCACCACTCGGACGACGGCCACCGCGGGGGCGACCGGCGCGGGCACGACCGGCACGACGACCGCGACGACGACTGATCAGGGCGCGTAGCCCGAGAGCGCCGTCCCGTCGGCGTAGATCGGAAACACCACATCGCCTTGCGCGATCAGCTCCGGCTCGGCCCTCCCCACGGGCCGGCCGGAGCAGAGCTTCATGCACTTGTTGTCGGCATTTCCCTCGGCATGCAGGGCGTACGACTCCAGCGAGCTGCCTGAGGACGCCGCCCTTCAACGACGCATCCTCAGCGCACACCACCCCGGGCGGAAGGCGGCCCGCACGCCACCCGCCGCCCCGGGTGTCAGGCCCCGGTGATTCCCGCCACCAGTTCGTCCGCAGCGGCGTACGGGTCCAGGCGGCCCGCCACGATGCGTTCGGCCAGGGAGTCCAGGCGGCGGTCGCCGTGAAGGTCGTCGATGCGTTCGCGGAGTCTGGTGACCGCGATCGTCTCGACCTCGCGCGCCGCGCGCGCCGCCCGCCGCTCAGCGAGGACGCCGTGCTCCTCCATCCACGCCCGGTGCTTCTCCAGCGCCTCGACGACCTCGTCGATGCCCTCGCCCCGGGCGGCGACCGTCTTCACGATCGGCGGCCGCCAGTCGCCGGGCCCCCGGGACTCCCCGAGGCCCAGCATGTGGTTGAGCTCACGCGCGGTGGCGTCCGCACCGTCCCGGTCGGCCTTGTTGACGACGTACACATCACCGATCTCCAGGATTCCGGCCTTCGCCGCCTGGATGCCGTCGCCCATGCCCGGGGCGAGCAGGACCACGGAGGTATCGGCCTGGGAGGCGATCTCCACCTCCGACTGGCCGACGCCGACCGTCTCCACCAGGATCACGTCGCAGCCCGCCGCGTCCAGCACCCGGATCGCCTGCGGCGCCGACCAGGCGAGGCCGCCGAGATGTCCGCGGGTGGCCATGGAACGGATGTAGACGCCGGGGTCGGAGGCGTGCTCCGACATCCGGACCCGGTCGCCGAGGAGCGCGCCCCCGGAGAACGGCGACGACGGGTCGACAGCCAGCACACCGACGCGCTTGCCGGCCCGCCGGTACGCCGACACGAGCGCCGACGTGGAGGTCGACTTGCCGACACCGGGCGAACCGGTCAGACCGACGACGTACGCGTTCCCGGCCAGCGGCGCGAGGGCCGCCATCACCTCGCGCAGCTGCGGCGACGCCCCCTCCACCAGCGAGATGAGCCGGGCCACGGCCCGCGGCCGGCCCTCACGGGCCTGCTCGACCAGGGTGGGGACGTCCACCATTACCGCTCCGTTCGGTTCGCTCTGCCGCTGCGTACGTACGACTACTACTTGCCCGGAACGCGAATGATCAGCGCATCGCCCTGGCCACCGCCGCCGCACAGTGCTGCCGCGCCCGTGCCGCCGCCACGCCGCTTCAGCTCCAGCGCCAGGTGCAGCACCACACGGGCGCCGGACATCCCGATCGGGTGACCCAGCGCGATCGCTCCGCCGTTGACGTTCACCCTTTCCGGGGAGACGCCGAGGTCCTTCATCGACTGGACGGCGACGGCCGCGAACGCCTCGTTGATCTCGATGAGGTCGAGGTCCTCGACGGAGAGGCCGTCCTTCTTCAGCGCGTGCTTGATCGCGTTGGACGGCTGCGACTGCAGCGAGTTGTCCGGGCCCGCCACATTGCCGTGCGCGCCGATCTCGGCGATCCAGTCCAGGCCCAGCTCCTCGGCCTTGGCCTTGCTCATCACGACGACCGCCGCGGCGCCGTCGGAGATCTGCGAGGAGGTGCCGGCGGTGATCGTGCCGTCCTTGGTGAAGGCCGGGCGCAGCTTGCCGAGCGACTCGACGGTCGTCTCGGCGCGGATGCCCTCGTCCTTGGAGAAGAGGACCGGGTCGCCCTTGCGCTGCGGGATCTCGACCGGGGTGATCTCGGCCTCGAAGAGACCGTTCTTCTGGGCGGCGGCGGCGCGCTGGTGGGACAGGGCGCCGATCGCGTCCTGGTCCAGGCGGTTCAGACCGAGACGGGTGTTGTGCTTCTCGGTGGATTCACCCATCGGGATGTTCTCGTACGCATCGGTCAGACCGTCGTACGCCATCGAGTCGAGCATCTCGATCGCGCCGTACTTGTAGCCCTCACGGGACTTCGGGAGCAGGTGCGGGGCGTTGGTCATGGACTCCTGGCCACCGGCGACCACGACGTCGAACTCGCCGGCGCGGATCAGCTGGTCGGCCAGCGCGATGGCGTCGAGCCCGGACAGACACACCTTGTTGACGGTGAGTGCCGGGACGTTCATCGGGATGCCGGCCTTGACCGCGGCCTGGCGTGCCGGGATCTGCCCCGCCCCGGCCTGGAGCACCTGGCCCATGATCACGTACTCGACCTGGTCGCCGCCGATGCCGGCCCGGTCCATCGCGGCCTTGATGGCGAAGCCGCCGAGGTCGGCTGCGGAGAAGCTCTTCAGGGAGCCGAGAAGACGCCCCATGGGCGTACGGGCGCCCGCGACGATCACTGAGGTGGTACCGGTCGTTCCAGACATGAGGCACGGCCCCTTGGATTAGATGTGAACGAGGGTTTACTCGAATGTACTGAGCGGTACCCCGCCCGTCATCCGGCAGCGGGTGTGATCGCGCGCACGTTGCGTAACCATCGGTTGAGCGCTCCACTGTTGTCCATGCTGACGCGAATCGACCACATCGGGATCGCCTGTTTCGACCTCGACACGACTGTCGAGTTCTACCGCTCGACCTATGGCTTCGAGGTGTTCCACTCCGAGGTGAACGAGGAGCAGGGCGTGCGGGAGGCCATGCTCAAGATCAATGAGACCTCGGACGGCGGCGCCTCGTACCTCCAGTTGCTCGAACCCACTCGCGAGGACTCGGCCGTTGGTAAATGGCTGGCCAAGAACGGCGAGGGAGTCCACCACATCGCCTTCGGCACCGCAGACGTGGACGCGGACGCCGCGGACATCCGTTCCAAGGGCGTCCGGGTGCTGTACGACGAGCCCAGGACCGGGTCGATGGGCTCCCGGATCACCTTCCTGCACCCCAAGGACTGTCACGGCGTCCTCACCGAACTGGTCACGTCCGCAGCGGAGCACTGACCTCCGGATACCTGGCCCGGTAGAGTGGGCAATTCCGGGCCGGGGCCGGGTCGGGGCCGCGCCGCGTCCCCAGCCGTAGATCTGTCACCATTCCCCGGGGGACCGTTCGCCGGCGAACGGTACTCGTTTGGAGAGTTGCGACCAGGGGACGGATGGGACCGCGCAGTGCGGGGCTACGAACGCCAGGAGAGCCACCGAGCTGACGACGACCACCTCTCGCGGTTCGAAGCCGAGATGGATCGGCTGAAGACCGACCGGGAGAAGGCCGTCCAGCACGCCGAGGACCTCGGTTACCAGGTCGAGGTCTTGCGCGCCAAGCTGCACGAGGCTCGGCGCAATCTCGCGACCCGTCCCGCGTACGACAGCGCGGACGTCGGCTACCAGGCCGAACAGCTGCTCCGTAATGCCCAGATCCAGGCTGATCAGCTGCGTACCGACGCCGAGCGCGAGCTGCGTGACGCCCGGGCACAGACGCAGCGGATCCTGCAGGAGCACGCCGAACACCAGGCGCGGCTGCAGGCCGAGCTGCACAACGAGGCCGTGCAGCGGCGGCAGCAGCTCGACCAGGAGCTCGCGGAGCGCCGCCAGACCGTCGAGTCGCACGTCAACGAGAACGTCGCCTGGGCCGAGCAGCTGCGGGCCCGGACCGAGTCCCAGGCCCGCCGGCTGCTCGACGAGTCGCGGGCCGAGGCCGAGCAGTCCCTGGCCGCCGCCCGCACCGAGGCCGCCCGGCTCGCGGACGAGACCCGGCAGCGGCTCGGCTCCGAGGCGGAGTCCGCCCGCGCCGAGGCCGAGACGATCCTGCTGCGCGCCCGCAAGGACGCCGAGCGGCTGATCAACGTCGCGTCCAGCCAGGCGCAGGAGGCCACCAGCCACGCCGAGCAGCTCCGTACGTCGACGAACGCGGAGACCGAGCAGACCCGGCAGCAGACCGCCGAGCTGAACCGGACCGCCGAGCAGCGCGTACAGGAAGCCGAGACGCAGCTGCGCGAGGCCCGCCTGGAGGCCGAGAAGGTCCTCACGGAGGCGAAGGAGGCCGCGGTCAAGCGGCTGGCCGGCGCCGAGTCGCAGAACGAGCAGCGCACCCGTACGGCCAAGTCGGAGATCGCCCGGCTGGTCGGCGAGGCCACGAAGGACGCCGAGGCGCTGAAGGCGGAGGCCGAGCAGGCTCTCGCCGACGCCCGCGCCGAGGCGGAGCGGCTCACGTCCGAGGCGACGGAGAGGGCCCGCACAGCGGCCGCCGAGGACACCGCGGCGCAGCTCGCCAAGGCGGCCAGGACCGCCGAGGAGGTGCTGACCAAGGCGTCCGAGGACGCGAAGTCCACCACCCGGGCGGCGAGCGAGGAGGCCGACCGGATCCGCCGCGAGGCGGAGGCCGAGGCGGACCGGCTGCGCGGCGAGGCGGCGGAGCAGGCCGACCAGCTCAAGGGCGCGGCCAAGGACGACACCAAGGAGTACCGGGCCAAGACGGTCGAGCTGCAGGAGGAGGCGCGCAGGCTGCGCGGCGAGGCCGAGCAGCTGCGCTCCGAGGCGGTCGCCGAGGGCGAGCGGATCCGCGGCGAGGCCCGCCGCGAGGCCGTCCAGCAGATCGAAGAGGGCGCGAAGACCGCCGAGGAACTGCTGTCCAAGGCGAAGGCGGACGCGGAGGAGCTGCGGACCGCCGCGGGCACCGAGAGCGAACGGGTCCGTGGCGAGGCGATCGAGCGCGCCACGGTGCTGCGCAAGCAGGCCGAGGAGGCCCTGGAGCGGGCCCGAGCAGAGGCCGAGCGGCTCCGTACCGAGTCCGAGGAGCAGGCGGAGTCCACCACGACCGCGGCCGAGCAGGCGGCGGCGGAGCTCCGTGAGGAGACCGAGCGCGCGGTCGCGGCCCGGCACACCGAGGCGGCCGACGAGCTGATCCGGCTGCACACCGAGGCCGAGACCCGGGTCACCACCGCCGAGCAGGCGCTCACGGACGCGCGCGCCGAGGCGGAGCGGCTCCGGCGCGAGACGAACGAGGAGTCCGAGCGGCTGCGCGCCGAGGCCGCCGAGCGGCTGCGCGCCCTGCAGGAGCAGTCCGAGACCGAGGCCGAGCGGCTGCGCGACGAGGCGGCGGCGGATGCGTCGCAGTCCCGTGCGGAGGGCGAGGCCGTCGCCGTACGGCTGCGCAGCGAGGCGGCCGCCGAGGCGGAGCGGCTCAGGACCGAGGCGCAGGAGAGCGCCGACCGGGTGCGGTCCGAGGCCGCGGCCGCGGCCGAGCGGGTCGGCACCGAGGCCGCCGAGGCCCTGGCCGCCGCCCAGGAAGAGGCGAACCGGCGCCGCCGCGAGGCCGAGGAGACCCTCGACGCCGCGCGCACGGAGGCCACCCAGGAGCGCGAGCGGGCCCGCGAGCAGAGCGAGGAGCTCCTCGCCTCCGCCCGCAGGCGGGTCGAGGAGGCGCAGGCCGAGGCCCAGCGGCTGGTCGGCGAGGCGGACGCCCGGGCGACCGAGATGGTTTCCGCCGCCGAGCAGACCGCCCAGCAGGTACGGGATTCGGTCTCCGGGCTCCAGGAGCAGGCAGAGGCGGAGATCGCCGGGCTGCGTTCCACCGCCGAGCATGTCGCGGGGCGGACGAAGTCCGAGGCGCAGGAGGAGGCGGACCGGGTCCGCGCCGACGCGTACGCGGAGCGGGAGCGGGCCGGCGAGGACTCGGCGCGCATTCGCCGCGAGGCCCAGGAGGAGTCCGAGGCCGCGAAGGCGATGGCCGAGCGGACCCTCAGCGACGCGATCACCGAGTCGGAACGGCTGCGCACGGACACCGCGGAGTACAGCCAGCGGATGCGTACCGAGGCGTCGGACGCGCTGGCCTCGGCCGAGCAGGACGCCGCGCGCAGCCGCGCGGAGGCCCGCGAGGACGCCAACCGGATGCGTTCGGACGCCGCGGCCCAGGCCGACCGGCTGGTGGGCGAGGCGACGGGCGAGGCCGAGCGGATCCTTGCCGAGACGACGCAGCAGGCGACCGAGCTCGTCGGCGACGCCACCGACGAGGCGGAGCGGCTGCGCGCGGAGGCGGCAGCCACCGTCGGCTCGGCGCAGGAGCACGCGGCCCGTACCCGCGAGGAGTCGGAGCGGGTGCGCGCCGACGCGGAGGCGGCGGCCGAGCAGATGCGGGGGGAGGCCCGCGAGGAGGCGGACCGGCTCCTCGACGAGGCACGCGAGGCGGCGGCGAAGCGCCGTGCCGACGCCGCCGAGCAGGCCGACCAGCTCGTCAACAAGGCCCAGGAGGAGGCGCTGCGCGCCGCAACCGAGGCCGAGAAGCAGGCCGACACGATGGTCGGCGCGGCCCGCAAGGAGGCCGTGCGGATCACCGCGGAGGGGACCGTCGAGGGCAACTCCCTGGTGGAGCGGGCCCGTACGGACGCGGACGAGCTGCTGGTCGGCGCCCGCCGGGACGCCACGGCCATACGGGAGCGGGCCGAGGAGCTCCGGGCCCGTCTGGAGAGCGAGATCGAGGAGCTGCACGACCGGGCGCGGCGCGAGACCTCCGAGCAGATGAAGACTGCGGGCGAGCGCGTCGACAAGCTGATGAAGGCGGCGACGGAGCAGCGCGAAGAGGCTGCGGCGAAGGCCAAGGAGCTGCTTGCGGACGCGAATTCGGAGGCGAGCAAGGTCCGGATCGCCGCGGTGAAGCGGGCCGAGTCGCTGCTGAAGGAGGCCGAGCAGAAGAAGGCCAGCATGGTCCGCGAGGCCGAGAAGCTGCGCGCCGACGCCGAGCAGGAGGCTAAGAAGACGGTGGACGAGGGCCGTCGCGAGCTCGATGTCCTGGTGCGCCGGCGCGAGGACATCAACACGGAGATCTCCCGTGTCCAGGACGTCCTGGAGGCGCTGGAGTCCTTCGAGACACCGGGCGGCGGCAAGGGCGCGGGCAGCGGTTCCACGGGCGGCGTCAAAGCCGGGGCCTCGGCCGGCACTCGATCGAGTGGCAAGTCGTCCGAGGGGTAGTCACCCGGCCGAGTCACATGCTTCGACAAGGAGGTTCGCCCCTCCGAGTGGCAAGGGTTCCGGGGGTTAGCCACTCAAAAGGGGTGTCATTCTCCAGATCAAACGGGCATCCACTCGATGACACGCCGCTCGGGCCCCTAGGATTCCCCCTATCACCTCACCGGTCTTACTTCGACAGGAACCCCATGAGTGACCCTTCCTCCCCCTTCGGCTTCGAGCTCGTGCGGCGTGGTTACGACCGCGGTCAGGTGGATGACCGCATTACCAAGCTCGTCGCCGACCGTGATAGTGCTCTCACCCGCATCACGTCTCTGGAAAAGCGCATCGAGGAGCTGCACCTCGAAACGCAGAACGCCCAGGCCCAGGTGAACGACGCGGAGCCGTCGTACGCCGGTCTCGGTGCGCGCGTGGAGAAGATCCTCCGCCTCGCCGAGGAGGAGGCGAAGGACCTGCGCGAGGAGGCCCGTCGCGCCGCCGAGCAGCACCGCGAGCTCGCCGAGTCCGCCGCCCAGCAGGTGCGCAACGACGCCGAGTCGTTCTCCGCCGAGCGCAAGGCGAAGGCCGAGGACGAGGGCGTACGCATCGTCGAGAAGGCCAAGGGTGAGGCCACCTCGCTGCGCACCGAGGCCCAGAAGGACGCGGCGCAGAAGCGCGAGGAGGCGGACGCCCTCTTCGAGGAGACTCGCGCCAAGGCCGCCCAGGCCGCCGCGGACTTCGAGACCAACCTGGCCAAGCGCCGCGACCAGTCGGAGCGCGACCTCGCGTCCCGTCAGGCCAAGGCCGAGAAGCGCCTCGCCGAGATCGAGCACCGTGCCGAGCAGCTCCGCCTGGAGGCCGAGAAGCTCCGTACGGACGCCGAGCGCCGGGCCCGCCAGACGGTGGAGACCGCGCAGCGCCAGGCCGAGGACATCGTGGCCGACGCGAACGCGAAGGCCGACCGGATCCGCAGCGAATCGGAGCGCGAGCTGGCGGCGCTCACCAACCGCCGCGACTCGATCAACGCGCAGCTGACCAACGTCCGCGAGATGCTGGCGACGCTGACCGGTGCCGCAGTGGCCGCCGCCGGTTCGCCGGTGGACGACGAGCCCGTCACCCGTGGGGTCCCGGCTCAGCAGACCCGCTGACCCCGCAGTACCTCAGCTGTACCCCTTGCGCGCCCGGTTCCGCCCTTGTGGTGGCGCCGGGCGCGCGCCCGTTCTAGCGTGAGCGCATGATCGAGCTTGATGGTCTCACCAAGCGCTTCGGTAACAAGGTTGCCGTCGACCACCTCTCATGCCAGGTCAGGCCTGGAATGGTGACGGGTTTTCTGGGCCCGAACGGAGCGGGCAAGTCCACCACGATGCGGATGATGCTCGATCTCGACAACCCGACGAGCGGATCGGTGCGGATCGACGGCAAGCACTACCGCGAGCTGTCGGAACCCCTGAAGCACATCGGCGCGCTGCTCGACGCCAAGTCGATGCACGGCGGCCGCAGCGCGTACAACAATCTGCTCTGTCTCGCGCAGAGCAATCGCATCCCGGAGAGCCGTGTCCGGGAAGTGCTCGACACCGTCGGCCTGAGCGCGGTGGCGAAGAAGAAGTCCAAGTCGTTCTCTCTCGGTATGGGTCAGCGGCTCGGAATCGCGGCCGCGCTGCTCGGTGATCCCGAGATCCTGATGTTCGACGAACCCGTCAATGGTCTGGACCCCGAGGGAATTCACTGGATTCGCAATCTGATGAAGACGCTCGCGGCGGAAGGCCGGACGATCTTCGTCTCCTCGCATCTGATGAGCGAAATGGCCCTTACCGCGGAACACTTGATCGTCATCGGCCAGGGCCGGCTGCTCGCCGACACCTCGATGGCCGACTTCATCCACCAGAACTCGCGCAGTTACGTACGGATGCGCTCCCCGCAGCAGGAACGGCTGCGGGACGTGCTGCACGAGGCGGGCATCATCGCGGTCGAATCGGGGAGCGGCGTGCTGGAGATCGACGGCGCCACCGGCGAACAGCTCGGCGAGCTGGCCGCGCAGCACCACATCGTGCTGCATGAGCTGAGCTCCCAGCGGGCCTCGCTGGAAGAAGCGTTCATGCAGATGACGGCGGACTCCGTGGAGTACCACGCCCATGCGGACCACGCCGGGCCGCCACCGGCGCTCGCGGGCCCGCAGTGGGGCGAGCAGTGGAACCTGCAGTCCGGCACCCCCGGCCCCGGAAAGGGGGCGTGACGACGATGGCATCGGTACCCGCGGTCCTGAACTCCGAGTGGACCAAGATCCGTACGGTCTCCTCGACCACCTGGACCCTGATCTCCGCGTTCGTCGTGACCGTGGCGATGAGCGCGGCACTCTGCGCACTGATGAACGCCCAGTTCGACGATCTCCCCGCACCGGAGAGGGCCACCTTCGACCCCACCTTCCTCAGCTTCTCCGGCATGATCCTCGGTCAGCTGGCGATGGTCGTCTTCGGTGTCCTGGTGGTCGGTACGGAGTACAGCTCCGGCATGATCCGCACCTCGCTGGCCGCCGTACCGCAGCGCGGCTCGTTCCTCTTCAGCAAGATCGCGGTCGCCGGCGTGCTCGCCCTGGTGGTCGGCCTCGCCACCAGCTTCGTCACCTTCTTCCTCGGCCAGGCCCTGCTCGGCGACCACCGCACGGACATCGGTGCGGACAACGTCCTGCGCGCGGTCTTCGGCGGCGGCGTCTACATGGGCCTGATCGCGATCTTCTCCATGGGCGTGGCCACGATGCTGCGCAGCTCGATGCTGTCGCTCGGCATCCTGATGCCGTTCTTCTTCCTGGTCTCCCAGATCCTGTCGGCGGTCCCGGGCGCCAAGAACGTGGCCCGCTACTTCCCCGACCGGGCCGGCTCCAAGATCATGCAGGTGGTTCCGGACGCCATGCGCAGCGACCCGGCCCCGTACGGACCGTGGGGCGGGCTCGGCATTCTGGTGGCGTGGGTGGTGGCCGCGCTGATCGGCGGCTATCTCGTACTCAAGAAGCGGGACGCGTGATCCCGTAGGAAGCGGGAGGAAGCGGAGGAAAGCAGGAGGAAGAGATCCGGTTCGGTCCGATGGATGGGTGACGCACCCCCGCAACGGCTTGGCCGGAACCGTCAAGGCCTGGATATCCTCCTAACTCTTACGGGGGGCGTGCGGCCGGTCGGCCTGGGCCCCGACGACAGATAAGTCGATGGGGCTGGAGCATGATCGAGGCAGTCGGCCTGACCAAGCGCTACGGCGCGAAGACGGCCGTGTACAACCTTTCCTTCCAGGTGCGGCCGGGTGCCGTCACCGGATTCCTCGGTCCCAACGGGTCGGGCAAGTCCACCACCATGCGCATGATGCTCGGCCTGGACCGTCCGACAGCAGGCCGTGTGACGATCGGCGGGCACGCCTTCCGCAGCCTGCCGAACGCCCCGCGTCAGGTGGGTGCGCTG
The DNA here is from genome assembly GCF_044453545.1 of Streptomyces sp. NPDC051664. Lineage (NCBI taxonomy): Bacteria > Bacillati > Actinomycetota > Actinomycetes > Kitasatosporales > Streptomycetaceae > Streptomyces > Streptomyces sp. NPDC051664. The sequence goes on from NZ_JBITCU010000001.1 coordinate 319,830, forward strand.
CTGGACGCCAAGGCGGTGCACGGTGGCCGCAGCGCCCGCAATCACCTGCTCTCGCTGGCCCAGCTCGCCGGCATTCCGGCCGCCCGGGTCGACGAGGTGCTCGGCGTCGTCGGTCTGCAGGACGTCGCGAGGAAGCGGTCCAAGGGGTTCTCGCTCGGCATGGGGCAGCGGCTCGGGATCGCGGCGGCACTGCTCGGCGACCCGCAGGTGCTGCTCTTCGACGAGCCGGTCAACGGTCTCGACCCCGAGGGCATCCTCTGGGTCCGCAACCTGATGAAGATGCTCGCCTCCGAGGGGCGCACGGTCTTCGTCTCCAGCCACCTGATGAGCGAGATGGCGCTCACCGCCGACCATCTGATCGTGATCGGCCGCGGGCAGCTGCTCGCCGACATGAGCGTCAAGGACTTCATCTCCGCCAACTCGGCCGATTTCGCCCGGGTGCGGGTCCCGGACGCGCAGCCGGAGCTGCGGGAGAAGCTGACCGCGTCGCTCACCGAGTCCGGTGGCCGGGTGATGTCGGAGCCGGACGGGGCACTGCGCGTCACCGGGCTGCAGCTGTCGCGGATCAGCGATCTCGCGCACGAGTCGGACGTCCGGCTGTGGGAGCTCTCGCCGCACCAGGCCTCGTTGGAGGAGGCGTACATGCGGATGACGCAGGGCGCCGTGGACTACCGCTCGACGGCGGACCAGCGGGCCGGGCTGCAGCAGCCCGTGATGGGCGGCGGGTACGCGCTGCCGCCCGCCCAGGAGGTGCCGCAGCAGGGCTGGTACGCCCCGCCGCCGCCAGGACAGAACCCGTACGCGGCGCCCCCCGTGGGCGCCCCGGCCGCAGCCGCCCCGGCCGTGCCCGCCACCGGCCCCGCAGACCTGACCCAGCGCGACACCAGCGAGGACGCCCGATGACAACGCCGCCGACCCCGCAGGCGCCGTACCAGCAGCAGGCGCAGCAGTATCCGCAGCAGCCCCCCGCCCCGCAGCAGGACTGGCAGGGGGCACCCGCCAGCCTCTACGCCTCGCCGATCCCGCAGCGGCGCGCCACCCTCGGTGACGCGCTCGCCTCCGAGTGGACCAAGATCCGTTCCGTGCGCTCCACGATGTGGACGCTCGGCATCATGATCGTGCTGCTGCTCGGCATCGGACTGCTGTCGGCGGTCGCCGTCGACGCGTCCGACGCCGAGCTCGGCAACACCCCCGTGCTCAGCCTCGGCTTCTTCGGGGTGCTCCTCGGTTCGATCTGCGTGATCACGCTCGGCGTGATGACCATCGCCTCCGAGTACGGCACGGGCATGATCCGGACGACGCTGACGGCCTGCCCCAGCCGCGGCCGGGTGCTGACCGCGAAGGCAATCGTCTTCTTCCTGCTCACCTTCGTCATCACGACCCTGACGACCGCGCTCGTCGCGGTGCTGCAGACGGCCATGCTGGGCGGCGCGGAGCCGACCGGCGGCGACTGGCTGCGCGCCACGGTCGGTGTCGGCCTCTACATCGCGACGCTGGGGCTGCTGTCGCTCGCGGTGGGCGCCCTCATCCGGCACTCCGCCGGCGCGATCACGATCATGATCGCCGTGGTGCTGCTGCCGCTCGTGCTGGCCATGTTCATGTTCTCGGAGTCGCTCGCCGACGTGCAGCAGGCGTTGTTCGAGTACTCGATCCCCAGCCAGCTCGGCGCGCTCTACGACGCGTCCGTGGCCTCATCGGGGCCGTCCGGATGGGAGCCGCTCTGGATCATGCTCGGCGTCACGGCCGTGGCCATGATCGGCGCCTATGTGTCGCTGGACCGGCGCGACGTCTGACCGGTCACCGGCCGGCGCAGCTCAGTAGCGCGGCGCGTTCCTGGACCGCTGCACCCTTGTGGTGCGGCGGTCCTTCGCGTTCCAGCAGGCCTTGTGCCAGTGCCTGCGGTCGTCGATCCCGCCGTACTCGGACCAGGCCACCAGATGCGGAACGCCGGACGGGATCTCCTGGTCGCAGCCGGGGCAGCGATACCGCTTGCCCGCCGCGCTCGCGCCGCTCACCGGGCGGACCGACCACTGCTCGCCCTGCCACTCCTCTGCGCGCCCTCCCCCGCCGTACCGCTCGTCCGCCTCGCTCGTGCTGCCGGTGGGACTCTCGCCGCCTCGGGGGCGGTTGCGGCGCGGGGACACGTGACACCTCACTGGGCGGGCCGGGCAGTTCCCGTCCAGCGTAGGGCCATTCGGGCGGGGCAGGTGTCCAGGAGACCCCGGAACGGGACCGGGACAGGACCGGGTTACCGGAAAATCGCAACAACTTCGCCGTGGACCGTGCCTTTGGCACGTGTCAGACGTTGTTGCCTATAGGGGAGAGCCGCGTCGGCCGCAAGGAGGCAATTGGCGATGCGCGTGGGAACGTTTGTACTGGCAGCCCAGTTTCCGGGCCAGGGGCCGGGTGAAGCGCTGCATCGCGCGATCCGGTCCACCGAGGTCGCGGAGGAATCCGGACTCGATTCGGTCTGGCTGGCCGAGCATCATTTCGTGCCGTACGGGGTCTGCCCGTCCGCCGTCACCCTGGCCGCGCTGCTGCTCGGCCGCACCCGCAGAATCCGGGTCGGTACGGCGGTGAGCGTGCTGCCGTCCCAGCACCCGGTCGCGCTGGGCGAGCAGGCCGCGCTGCTCCACCTCACCAGCGGAGGCAGGTTCTCCCTCGGCGTGGGCCGGGGCGGCCCCTGGGTGGATCTGGAGGTGTTCGGAGGGGGCCTGAAGGCGTACGAGAACGGCTTCCCCGAGTCGCTGGAGCTCCTGCTCGACTGGCTGAGCAAACCGCGCGTGGCGGGCCGTGGGGAGCGATTCGGCTTCCGTGAGATCGCGGTGGTCCCCCGCGCCGACGAACTGCTCGACGAGCACCGCGAGGACACCGCACAGGCGCCGGGCGGCCCCGAGGTGATCGTCGCGTGCACCTCGCCGAAGAGCGTGAAACTCGCCGCGGAGAACGGCCTGCCGATGCTCCTCGGCATGCACTGCGGGGACGAGGAGAAGGCCGAGATGGTCGCCCTGTGGCGCTCCACCGCCCTCGCCGCGGGCCGTTCCCCGGAGAGCGTCCGGGACGCGGGCCATGTCTCCGCGGGCGTCGCCCAGATCGCGGACCGGCGCGAGGAGGCCGTGGAGACGCTCGTGAAGGCTATGCCGGGCTGGCTGCGGCAGGGGCTCGACGCCCATGTGACGGTCGACGGCAGGCACCGGGTGATGCGCGATCCGGTCGCGTACACGGAGTTGCTGTGCGGTCTTCATCCGGTGGGCCCGCCCCGGCTCGCGGCCGACCGGCTCGCCGCCACCGCCGAGCGGACGGGCATCACCAGGTTCGCGCTCCTGGCGGAGGGTTCGGGAGATCTCGCGGCCACGGAGGAGAACGTAGCGCGACTGGGCACCGAGGTACTGCCACTCCTGACATGAACACCCGTATGAGGACGGGGAGCTGCCGCCCCGGAGCCAGTTGCACCTCCCGCGGCCCAGGGCGGCAGCAGAAGCGTTCAGCAGTCCCGAAGTTCGGGCGACTGGTTGAGCAACTGACCTCTCACCGAGGTGAATCGGGCCAACCGCTCGTCGACCGAGGCGTCCAGCGGGAACACCGCGACGCGGTGGCAGTTCTGGAATGCCAGGCGCACCCCGAAGTGCCGCTGCAGCGCACCGCGTATCGCATCACTCGCGAGCGCACGCAACAGCTGACCACGTGCCTGCTCGTCCGGCGGCGGCGTCTGGTTGTCGGCGAACTCTCCGCCGTCGACCTTCAGCTGGGCCACCAGAGAGCTGATCATCTCCCATGCATAGGGCAGGGAGGTCCGGACGCAGTCGACGAAGTCGGCTTCGTCGACCTCGCCTCGCTCGGCCTGTTCCAACAGCGCCGGTGAGACGTCGAGCGACATGGGTTCTCCTCTCGCGACCCCGGCGGACGGCCGGGGCCTTACGGGCAGGGAAGGAGGACGGCGACGCAGCGTACACACACGGCGACCTCCTGCTTCCACGGTAAGGGTGCAGTCCGGGCCGCACCAGGAGATTGGGAACACAACCGGCCAATAACGAAGGTGCGCAAAGAGGGGCAAGCCCGCGGACGGGAAGGGCTGTGACAGGCGGTGGTGATGGGTTGCCGGAGGGAGAATCGCGTGGAGCACCCGTCGTCGAGTAGCGTTGCCGACCATGCGTCTCGTCATCGCCCGCTGCTCCGTGGACTACGCGGGCCGGCTCACGGCCCACCTGCCCTCCGCTCCCCGTCTCATCCTGGTCAAGGCGGACGGGAGCGTCTCGATCCACGCCGACGACAGGGCGTACAAACCCCTCAACTGGATGTCACCGCCCTGCACGCTGAAGGAGGGCGCCGACGACACCGAAGGCGTCTGGACCGTGGTGAACAAAGCGGGCGAGAAATTGATCATCACGATGGAGGAGATCCTCCACGACTCGTCGCACGAACTGGGCGTCGATCCCGGCCTCATCAAGGACGGCGTGGAAGCGCACTTGCAGGAGCTGCTCGCCGACCGGATCGAAATCCTCGGCGAGGGCTACACCCTGATCCGCCGCGAGTACCCCACCGCCATCGGCCCGGTCGACATCCTGTGCCGGGACGCTGACGGGAGGACCGTCGCCGTCGAGCTCAAGCGCCGTGGTGACATCGACGGTGTGGAGCAGCTGACCCGCTATCTGGAGCTGCTCAACCGCGATCCCCATCTCGCCCCGGTGAAGGGCGTCTTCGCGGCGCAGGAGATCAAGCCGCAGGCCCGGGTGCTGGCGACGGACCGTGGAATCGGCTGTGTGGTCCTCGACTACGACGCCATGCGCGGCATCGAGGACGACAAGCTGCGGCTGTTCTGACGCCGTCCCCCGTACGCGCAAGGCCCCGGACCGCACATCGGCGGTCCGGGGCCTTGCGCGTACGAGTTCCGGTCCGTACGGGTCCGGTCTCAGGCCACCGTCGGCTCCACCGTGGTGCCGGACTCGCTCGTCGTCGTCGACGGGCCGCTCGCCGAGACGGACGTGTCCGGCGTGGTCGGTCCCGGGTCCGTCTCGGTCGGACTGGGGCTTTCCGTCGGCTCCGGCGAGGTCGAGGTGGTCGGCGTGGGTGTGGTCGGAGTCTTCGTGGGGCTCTTGGTCGGCGACTTGGTGGGCGTCCCCGGTGTGCTGGGCCTCCCGGTCGGCGGCCTGCCCGACGACGACGGGCTGTCGCTCGGCCCGGTCGATCCCGTGGACGGCGCACCGCTGCCGCTCGGGGTGATCCGGCTGCCGGACGGGTCCGGCGACGAGTGACTCCCGCTCGACGAGCCCTTGCCCGGTGTCGAGGCGTCCGTCGGCTCGTCGGCCGGAAACCCGCCGTCGATGTCGTCCTCGTCGGGCTGCTCGGTCGTGACACCACCGCCGTCCCGGGCGTCGCTGCTGGACGTCATGCCGAGCGTCACCACCGTGCCGAGCACAGCGGCCAGCACGACGCCCGCGCCCGCCGCAACGAGGTTGCGCCGGGCGCCGCCCAGCACCGCCGTCTTGCGGCCGCCGGACGCACCGGTGCCTGCCGCCGGGGCGACCCGGGATATCAGCGCGGTTTGGTCCTCGGACCTACGCGGCGCGGTCTTCGGCCCGCTCACCGGTACGGTCACGGGCAGGCGTGCCGACTCCTCGTACCGCGCGGCCGGCACCTCCTCACCCGACGGGCGGGTGCCGGGCACCTGTCCGCCGGAGCGGTCGGAGACCAGGGCGAGCGCGCGGCGTCCGGCCACCGCCCCGGACTTGTCGGCGAGCGCGCCGCGCATACCGATCGAGGTCTCCAGCTCGGCCCTGGCCCGGTCGAGATTGCCGGTACAGAGCGCGAGGACGCCCAACTCATGGTGGAAGTAGGCCTCTTCAGCGACCTCACCGGCGATCCTGGCAGCCTCCTGGCCGAGCCGCAGGGCCTTCTCCCAGCCTCCCCAGTGCAGCCCGGCGGCGAAGGCCGGGGCGGCGCTGCGGGCCAGCAGCACGGCTGCACTGACCTGTCCGGCCCCGTCGCCGGGGACCAGCTGGGTCATGGCTGCGATGATCGCGTCGGCCTCGGCCACCGCGCGGGCAGGGGTCACCGAGGGATGCCCGGACCACCAGGCGTAGTGCTGGGCCGCCGTGCGGGCCCGGTCGGCCGCGTCCTCGCCGTATCCGGCGGCCTCCAGCTGGGCGAGGACACCGGCGGCCAGCCGGTAGCGGGAACCGGCCGGGGAGAGCAGTCCACAGCCGGCCAGCTCGCCGAGCGCGGCATCGGCGTGGGTGTCCCCCACGAGCGCCGGCAGATGCGCCTGGTGCGGCACCTCGCCGCCGAGTGCGACCGCGAAGTGCAGGGTGTCGCGCGCGGGCCCGCTGAGCCGGGAAGCGAGCAGCGCGGCGGGCGCGGCCCCCTCGCCGAGGCTGGGCAGCGGTACGTCATGACCGTCGGCGTCCTGGCCGAAGGCGTCGAAGGAATCGTCGACGGGCCGGCCTTCGAAGTAACCGTGCTCGTCGTACGCGGTGGGGTCGGTGCGCAGCATGTCGCGCTGGCGAAGCAGGGCGCCGGCCTGGACGAAGCGCAGCGGCAGCCCTTCGGACTCGAACCAGAGGTCGCCCGCCCAGTTCGCCTCGTCCTCGGTGAGCGACCGCTCGACGACCTGTTCCAGCAGGTCGACCGAGGCACTGCGGCCCAGCCCGGCGAGGAAGACCTCTTCGACGTGCGAGTCGGCGGTGGGTGCGGCGATGTCGGGTGTCGCGGTGAGCAGGAACGCGCACTCCGGCGTCGCGTCGAGCAGCTCCTCCAGCGCGGCCCCGCCGAACTCCAGGTCGTCGAGGACGACGACGGCGCCGATACCCCTGACCTGTTCGAGGAGGGCGGCGCGGTCGGGGCGCAGCAGCGGCGCGTCGAGGACCGCCTCGTAGAGCCCGTACAGCAGGTCGGTGGCGGTGCGCTTGTGGCCGGAGAGCCGCACGACTCCGTCCGGAGCGAGGTCCGCGCAGTCGGCGGCGACGGCGTTCAGCAGCGCGGTGCGTCCGGATCCGGACGGTCCGGTGAGCCGCACCGAGCGGCCGCGCGCCAGCAGGCGCACCAGCCGCTCACGCTCCTCCGCGCGCTCCAGGAGCGGCAGTTGGGGGGAGGGGGGTCCCGGCGGTACGGGCGGTGCGGCCGCTCGCTCGCGGTCGGTGCGCTCGGCGGGGGTACGGCGGACCGGAGCGGCGGGCTGCTCCCCCGGGGGGCACAGCTCGACCTCGCTGCCGTCGACCGGGTTGACGGTGAGCAGGAAGTCGCCGGGGAAAAGCAGCACGACGCGAGCCTGCTGCGGCGGCTGCTGGCCGAATTCGGTGCTCAACGGGTCGCGGGACCGCCGTCGGCCGGTGTCCTCGCCGTAGCCGTCATTGTCATGGCCGAAAAATTCCGGCCCCCGGTGTGTCGGGTCCATCGCCAAACCCCCCAGTCGCGTCGCGCACGGTTGCCCCTCCCGGCCTCGCACGCCCTGCTGTCGCTTCTGGTCCGGTGTCCGCCGCATGGGTTCTGTCAATCGGTGGACGGCCGAACCCTAAACCTTCGCACAGTATCTACGAACCATCGGGGTGCCGCGCCGTCCAGGACATCACGGTCTCGTGAGGATTGTGTGGGTTCGGGCGGGTGGACGAGCGCCCCGACGCGCGTGCTAAACCCGCGGCAGGGAATCCGCGGCGATTCCGCCTTCGATCGCCAGAATGCGGTGCAGTCTCGTCGCCACCAGCAGGCGCTGCATCTGTGGTGGCACACCACGGAGCACCAGCCGCCGTCCGGCCCGCCCGGCCCGGCGGTGCGCGCCCATGATGACACCGAGACCGGTGGCGTCCCAGGAATCCAGCTCGGTCAGGTCGAGAACAAGGTCGCCGACCCCGTCGTCGAGGGCCGAATGCAGGACCGTACGGGCGTCCGCCGCGCTTCGGACGTCGAGGCGGCCCCCGACGACCAGCTCGGCGTGGTCGCCCCTGATGTGCATATGCGCTCCCCGGAAATGCTCCATGGCACGGTCGTCTGTCTGTTTCTGTCTCTGTCACAACTGACTGCGGCAACGACAGGGAAGTTTCCGTCTGTAAGCGAACCGATACCGAATTCACTCCGTGGAGTGACAACGGCCCGCTCAAGGACCACCGCAGCCGGGGAGTGACCCCCGTCTCCCCCGGGCGTGATCGACGGCAGATCAGGCGTCCGGGGGCCGAGAACGATCAGTAGGTGTAGAAGCCCTGCCCGCTCTTGCGGCCGATGTCACCTGCATCGACCATCCGGCGCATCAGCTCGGGTGCGGCAAACTTCTCGTCCTGCGACTCGGTGTAGATGTTGGATGTGGCGTGCAGCAGGATGTCGACCCCGGTGAGGTCCGCCGTCGCGAGCGGCCCCATGGCGTGACCGAAGCCCAGCTTGCAGGCGATATCGATGTCCTCGGCCGTGGCGACGCCCGACTCGTACAGCTTGGCGGCCTCGACGACCAGCGCCGAGATCAGCCGGGTGGTGACGAACCCGGCGACGTCACGGTTGACGACGATGCAGGTCTTGCCGACGGACTCGGCGAACTCCCGTGCGGTGGCGAGCGTTTCGTCGCTCGTCTTGTAGCCGCGCACCAGCTCGCAGAGCTGCATCATCGGGACCGGCGAGAAGAAGTGCACACCGACGACGCGCTCCGGGCGCTCCGTGACGGCCGCGATCTTGGTGATCGGGATGGCGGAGGTGTTCGAGGCGAGGACGGCGTCGGCCCGCACGATCTTGTCGAGGGCCCGGAAGATCTCGTGCTTGACCTCGAGCTTCTCGAAGACGGCCTCGACGACGACATCCGCGTCGGCGACCGCGTCGAGGTCGGTGGTCGTGGTGATGCGGGCCAGCGCGGCGTCGGCGTCGGCCGCCTCCAGCTTGCCCTTCGAGACGAACTTGTCGTACGAGGCCTTGATGCCGTCGCGCCCACGGGCCAGGGCCTCGTCGGTGACATCACGCAGCACGACGTCCCAGCCCGCCTGGGCGGAGACCTGCGCGATACCGGACCCCATGAGTCCGGCCCCGATGACGGCGAGCTTCCTGGCCACGTTCGCACCCCTTTGTGTCAATCCGCGACGGCCGACCTACCCGACGGCTCCACGGACGTATTCGTAACGCTTGTTCACATGCTCTCCGGCGGAGATTAGTACCCGTGGGGCGCGCTGGGGCGGTGAAGAGATACGCGTCACGTCTCACATGACGGACATCACACCGGTACGCGTCATTCGGTGGCGCGCCGCGCGCAGTTGAGCACTCCGCCGCCGAGGAAGCCGTGAAGCCCTCATGGCGTGCGCGTCCGCCCGTGCTCCGGACCGCCGGAGCGGGAACGGGCGCGGATAGGCTCGGCCGCATGGTCAATCTGACGCGCATCTACACCCGTACCGGCGACCAGGGCACCACTGCCCTCGGCGACATGAGCCGCACCGCCAAGACCGATCTGCGAATCTCGGCGTATGCGGACACCAATGAGGCCAACGCCGTCATCGGTACGGCGATCGCGCTCGGCCAATTGCCGGAGGAGGTCGTGAAGGTCCTCGTCCGCGTGCAGAACGACCTGTTCGACGTGGGCGCGGATCTGTCGACGCCGGTCGCCGAGAAGCCGAAGTATCCGCCGCTGCGGGTCGAGCAGAATTACGTCGACAGGCTGGAAGCGGACTGCGACCACTTCCTGGAGCACCTGGACAAGCTGCGGAGCTTCATCCTGCCGGGCGGTACGCCGGGGGCGGCGCTGCTCCATCAGGCATGCACGGTGGTCCGGCGTGCCGAGCGGTCCACCTGGGCGGCGCTGGAAGTGCACGGTGACGTGATGAACGCGCTGACGGCGACCTACCTCAACCGCCTCTCCGACCTCCTGTTCATCCTTGCCAGGACGGCGAACAAGGAAGTCGGCGACGTGCTGTGGGTACCGGGCGGCGAGCGGTAGGCGGCGGGGGTCCGCCCGGCCCGGCAGATGTCCTCAGCCGCCGGCCGGGCCCGTTCCGCTATCCCGAACGGAACGTCAGCCGGTTGCGGGGTCACTCAGGCCTAGCCGCCGGCCCCAAGCGACGTCTCTGGTACAGGAGTTGAGCATGTGAGGTTTACTTCCGATCTTTGGTCCAGACCTCTTGACGATTGGTCCAGACCTTCCTAACCTCACCGAACACACTGCGGTGAGCGCGCCACGACAAAGCGGGCTCAGGGCGGCGCAGGGTTGCAGTCCACGGACCACCCCCGTTTGTCCGGACCTCACCCGAGGAGCACCGTTGAGCACCGAGACCCCCCTACGCCGAACCAGATTCAGATTCGGCCTGGCCACCACCACCCGTACGAAGGCGATGGCAGGCCTCACCGCACTACTGCTCCCCCTCGCCGCAATGGTCGGACTGGCCGCCCCTGCCCAGGCCGCCACCTCGGCGACCGCCGCATACGTCAAGAAGTCCGACTGGGGCACCGGCTTCGAGGGCCAGTGGACGGTGAAGAACACCGGTACCACCGCCCTCAGTTCCTGGACCATCGAGTGGGACTTCCCCTCCGGCACGTCGGTCACGTCCGCCTGGGACGCCACTGTCACCAGCTCCGGAACCCACTGGACCGCCAAGAACGTCGGCTGGAACGGTGCGGTCGCCCCCGGCGCCAGCGTCAGCTTCGGCTTCAACGGCGCCGGCCCCGGCGCCCCCACCGGCTGCAAGGTGAACGGCGCCTCCTGTGACGGCGGCAGCGTCCCCGGCGACAACGCCCCTTCCGCACCCGGCACTCCGGCCGCGAGCAACATCACCGACACCGGTGTGAAGCTCACCTGGACAGCCGCAACCGATGACAACGGCATCAAGAACTACGACGTGCTGCGCAACGGCAACAAGGTCACCACGGTCACCGGCCTGACCTACACCGACAGCGGGCTGACCGCCGGCAGCGACTACTCGTACACGATCCAGGCGCGTGACACCGCCGACCAGACGGGCCCGGTCAGTGCCTCGGTGGCCGTACACACCACGGGCGGTGGCGGAAACCCCGACCCCGGCAGCAAGGTCAAGCTCGGCTACTTCACCGAGTGGGGCGTCTACGACCGCAATTACCACGTCAAGAACCTGGAGACCAGCGGCAGCGCCGCCAAGATCACGCACATCAACTACTCCTTCGGCAACGTCGCCGGCGGCCAGTGCGCGATCGGCGACGCCTACGCCGCCTACCAGAAGACCTACGACGCGGCCTCCAGCGTCGACGGCACCGCCGACACCTGGGACCAGCCGGTGGCCGGCAACATCAACCAGCTGCGCGAGCTGAAGAAGAAGCACCCGGGCCTCAAGGTCATCTGGTCCTTCGGCGGCTGGACCTGGTCCGGCGGCTTCACCCAGGCCGCGCAGAACCCCACCGCCTTCGCCAACTCCTGCTACAACCTGGTCGAGGACCCGCGCTGGGCCGATGTCTTCGACGGCATCGACATCGACTGGGAGTACCCCAACGCCTGCGGTCTGTCCTGTGACAGCAGCGGCGCCTCGGCCTTCAAGACCGTGGTCTCCGCGCTGCGGACGAAGTTCGGCAGCTCCAACCTGGTCACCGCGGCCATCACCGCCGACGCCTCGTCGGGCGGCAAGATCGACGCGGCCGACTACGCGGGCGCGGCCCAGTACGTCGACTGGTACAACGTGATGACGTACGACTTCTTCGGCGCCTTCGACGCGGACGGCCCGACCGCCCCGCACTCCCCGCTCACCTCGTACAGCGGCATCCCGCTGGACGGCTACAACAGCGACGCCGCCATCACCAAGCTCAAGGGCAAGGGCATCGCGGGCAGCAAGCTGAACCTCGGCATCGGCTTCTACGGGCGCGGCTGGACCGGCGTCACCCAGGCCGCCCCGGGCGGCACGGCGACCGGCCCCGCGCCCGGCAAGTACGAGCAGGGCATCGAGGACTACAAGGTGCTCAAGACCAGCTGCCCGGCCACCGGCACCATCGCCGGCACCGCCTACGCCAAGTGCGGCAGCAACTGGTGGAGCTACGACACCCCGGCCACCATCGCCGGGAAGATGACCTACGTGAAGAACCAGGGCCTCAAGGGCGCGTTCTTCTGGGAGTTCAGCGGGGACACCAGCAACGGTGAACTCGTCAGCGCGATCGACAGCGGACTGAGGTAGTCACCGCGGTCCTCGTGCAGAGCAGCGCGTAACCCCGAAAAGCAGCCGGGGAGACAGGTCCGCCCCCTGTCTCCCCGGTTCTTCGTTGTGCCCGCGGTCCTGCCCGTACATACGGCCCCTCGGGCCAGGTTCACCCTCCCCGGACTTCATCCGAGGGACCCCCTGCCGACAAGGCCCGTCCTCAAGCAACATTGACTCGCTGGCCGGGCGGAGCCGCCTCCAGCCAGGCGAGAAATCCGGTGAGGGCGTCCTCGCTCATCGCCAGCTCCAGGCGGGTCTCGCGGTGGAGACAGCCGAGCACGACGGCGTCGGAGAGCAGCGCCAGCTCCTCCTCGCCCTCGGGCAGCCGCCGGGCGACCACCTCGATCGCGGAACGCTCAAGAACCCGGCGGGGCCGGGGAGCGTACGAGAAGACCCGGAACCAGTCGATCTTGTCGCCGCTGTACCGGGCGACGCCGTACACCCAGCCCTTGCCCGAGAGATCGGGCTCGGCCGGCACATTCCACCGCACGCTGCAGTCGAACGTCCCACCGGAGCGCTGAATCAGCCGCCGGCGCAGGCCGAAGACGAAGAGACCCACCGCGACCAGTACGACGACCAGGCCGCACACCCACAAAGCGAGGACCATCTCCACCGACCTCCTCGCATCGTCGAGTAACGGATACCGCCTGGACTGCAACTGCACCTGCATCGCCTCAGCCGCGGCACGGTCTGGAGAGTTCCAGTTCGGGCCGCGGCTGAGGGTAAAAACTTTCGGCGGGGTGCTTAACGCACCGCCACCGCGCGGAGTCGGACATCGGCGCGACGCTCGGCGCCGCCGTCCGTCTCCGACTTCGCACGCTCCAGCGCACGCTCGGCGCGCTGGACATCGATCTCGTCCGCCAGCTCGGCGATCTCCGCCAGCAGCGACAGCTTGTCGTCCGCGAACGAGATGAAACCGCCGTGCACAGCCGCGACTACGGTTGAGCCCTCGCTCGTACGGATCGTCACCGGGCCCGACTCCAGCACACCGAGAAGCGGCTGGTGACCGGGCATGACGCCGATGTCGCCGGACGTGGTACGCGCGACGACCAGGGTGGCCTCGCCGGACCAGACACTGCGGTCCGCGGCGACCAGCTCGACATGCAGCTCAGCAGCCAAGAGTGGCTCCTCGGGTCACCACCCGGCCGTTGGAGCCGGGTGTTGGGTCAATTCTACGGGGCGTGGTGAGGGGGACGGGACGCACCCGCCCCCCTCGGTGAGCCATGGGCTCAGGAGACGCCGAGCTCCTTGGCGTTGGCCTTGAGGTCCTCAATGCCACCGCACATGAAGAACGCCTGCTCCGGGAAGTGGTCGTACTCACCGTCGGCGATCGAGTTGAACGCGGCGATCGACTCGTCGAGCGGAACGTCCGAACCGTCCACGCCGGTGAACTGCTTGGCGACGTGGGTGTTCTGGGACAGGAAGCGCTCGATGCGACGGGCGCGGAAGACCGTGAGCTTGTCCTCCTCGCCGAGCTCGTCCATACCGAGAATGGCGATGATGTCCTGGAGGTCCTTGTACTTCTGCAGGATTCCCTTGACCCGCATGGCGGTGTCGTAGTGGTCCTGCGCGATGTAGCGCGGGTCCAGGATCCGGGACGTGGAGTCCAGCGGGTCCACGGCCGGGTAGATGCCCTTCTCGGAGATCGGACGGGAAAGAACCGTCGTCGCGTCGAGGTGGGCGAAGGTGGTGGCCGGGGCCGGGTCGGTCAGGTCGTCCGCGGGGACGTAGATCGCCTGCATCGAGGTGATCGAGTGACCGCGGGTCGACGTGATGCGCTCCTGCAGCAGACCCATCTCGTCGGCCAGGTTCGGCTGGTAACCCACTGCGGACGGCATACGGCCGAGCAGCGTGGAGACCTCGGAGCCGGCCTGGGTGTACCGGAAGATGTTGTCGATGAAGAAGAGCACGTCCTGCTTCATCACATCGCGGAAGTACTCCGCCATGGTCAGACCGGCAAGCGCGACCCGCAGACGGGTGCCCGGGGGCTCGTCCATCTGACCGAAGACAAGCGCCGTCTTGTCGATGACGCCGGACTCGGCCATCTCCTCGATGAGGTCGTTGCCCTCACGGGTACGCTCACCGACGCCCGCGAACACCGACACACCGTCGTGGTTGTTGGCGACGCGGTAGATCATTTCCTGGATCAGAACGGTCTTGCCGACACCGGCACCACCGAACAGACCGATCTTTCCACCCTTGACGTACGGGGTGAGAAGGTCGATGACCTTGACGCCGGTCTCGAACATCTCGGTCTTGGACTCGAGCTGGTCGAAGCTGGGCGCCTTGCGGTGGATCGGCCAGCGCTCGGTGACCTCGGACTCGGCCTCGGGCTTGTTCAGGATCTCACCAAGGGTGTTGAACACCTTGCCCTTGGTCATCTCGCCGACCGGCACCGTGATGCCGGAACCCGTGTTCGTCACCGGGGCCTGGCGGACCAGACCGTCGGTGGGCTGCATCGAGATCGCGCGGATCACGCCGTCGCCGAGGTGCTGGGCGACCTCGAGCGTCAGCTTCTTCAGCTTGCCGTCCTCGGCCGGGTCGGCCACCTGGACAGTCAGCGCGTTGTAGATCTCCGGCATGGCGTCGACGGGGAACTCCACGTCGACGACCGGGCCGATGACCCGGGCGACGCGGCCCGTGGCAACGGCCGTCTCAACTGTGGTCGTCATTACTTGTCACTCCCCGCGGTCGCGTCGGCCAGCGCACTGGCACCACCGACGATCTCGCTGATTTCCTGGGTGATTTCGGCCTGGCGGGCCGCGTTGGCAAGCCGGGAGAGGCTCTTGACGAGCTCCCCGGCGTTGTCGGTGGCCGACTTCATCGCGCGGCGGCGGGCAGCGTGCTCGGAAGCAGCGGCCTGCAGCAGTGCGTTGTAGATCCGGCTCTCGACGTACCGCGGAAGCAGGGCGTCCAGGACGTCCTCCGCCGACGGCTCGAAGTCGAAGAGCGGCAGGATCTCTCCCTTGCCGTCCTCCTCCTTCGTGGTGTCGAGGCTGAGCGGCAGCATCCGGTTGTCCACCGGGTTCTGCGTCATCATCGAGACGAACTCGGTGAAGACGATGTGCAGCTCGTCCACGCCGCCCTCGGCGGTCTCCTGGGTGACCGCCTCGATCATCGGGGCAGCGGCCCGCTTCGCATCCGCATACGTCGGGCTGTCGGTGAAGCCGGTCCACGAGTCCGCGATCTTGCGCTCACGGAAGCCGTAGTAGGCGACACCCTTGCGGCCGATCACATATGTGACGACCTCCTTGCCCTCACCGCGCAGCCGCTCGGTCAGTCGCTCCGCCGCCTTGATGGCGTTGGCGGAGTAACCGCCGGCCAGACCGCGGTCGCTCGTGATGAGCAGGATCGCGGCCCGCGCCGGAGCGTCGGCCTCGGTGGTCAGCGGGTGCTTGGTGGTGGAACCGGTCGCCACCGCGGTGACCGCACGGTTCAGCTCGGTGGCATACGGCATCGACGCCGCCACCTTGCGCTGCGCCTTGACGATGCGCGAGGCGGCGATCATCTCCATCGCCTTGGTGATCTTCTTCGTGGCGGTGACGGAGCGGATGCGGCGCTTGTAAACGCGAAGCTGAGCGCCCATCGATCAGCCCTCGCCCAGGAGCTTGCCGTCCGAGGTCTCGAACTGCTGCTTGAAGGTGGCGATCGCGTCGGCGATCGACTGCAGCGTGTCGTCGGACATCTTGCCGCCCTCGGCGATGCTGGTCAGGAGGTCCTTGCGCTCACGGCGCAGGTACTCCAGCAGCTCGCTCTCGAAGCGACGGATGTCCTCGACCGGGACGTCGTCCATCTTGCCGGTGGTACCGGCCCAGACGGAGACGACCTGCTCCTCGACGGGCATCGGCTGGTACTGGGCCTGCTTCAGCAGCTCGACCATGCGCTTGCCGCGCTCCAGCGACGCCTTCGAGGCCGCGTCCAGGTCGGAACCGAAGGCGGCGAACGCCTCCAGCTCACGGAACTGGGCGAGGTCCACACGGAGACGGCCGGAGACCTGCTTCATGGCCTTGTGCTGGGCGGAGCCACCGACACGGGAGACCGAGATGCCGACGTTCAGAGCCGGACGCTGGCCGGCGTTGAACAGGTCGGACTCCAGGAAGCACTGACCGTCGGTGATGGAGATGACGTTGGTCGGGATGAACGCCGACACGTCGTTCGCCTTGGTCTCGACGATCGGGAGGCCCGTCATCGAACCGGCACCCATCTCGTCGGAGAGCTTCGCGCAGCGCTCCAGCAGACGCGAGTGGAGGTAGAAGACGTCGCCCGGGTAGGCCTCACGGCCCGGCGGACGGCGCAGCAGCAGCGACACGGCGCGGTAGGCGTCGGCCTGCTTCGAAAGGTCGTCGAAGATGATCAGGACGTGCTTGCCCTGGTACATCCAGTGCTGACCGATGGCCGAACCGGTGTACGGCGCAAGGTACTTGAAGCCGGCCGGGTCGGACGCCGGGGCGGCGACGATGGTCGTGTACTCGAGCGCGCCGGCCTCTTCGAGGGCACCGCGCACGGAGGCGATGGTGGAGCCCTTCTGACCGATGGCGACGTAGATGCAGCGCACCTGCTTGTTCACGTCGCCCGAGCGCCAGTTGTCGCGCTGGTTGATGATCGTGTCGACGGCCAGAGCGGTCTTACCGGTCTGACGGTCACCAATGATCAGCTGACGCTGGCCGCGGCCGATCGGCACCATGGCGTCGACGGCCTTGTAGCCGGTCTGCATCGGCTCGTGCACCGACTTACGGACCATGACGCCAGGGGCCTGCAGCTCGAGGGCGCGGCGGCTGTCGGTCGCGATCTCGCCGAGACCGTCGATCGGGTTGCCGAGCGGGTCGACGACGCGGCCGAGGTAACCCTCGCCGACGCCGACGGAGAGCACCTCACCGGTGCGCTGCACCGGCTGGCCCTCCTCGATTCCGCTGAACTCGCCGAGGACGATCGCACCGATCTCGCGCTCCTCGAGGTTGAGGGCGAGACCGAGGGTTCCGTCCTCGAACTTCAGCAGCTCGTTCGCCATGGCCGAGGGAAGGCCCTCGACCTTCGCGATGCCGTCGCCGGCAACGCTGACCGTACCGACCTCCTCGCGCGAGGCCGCGTCCGGCTTGTACGACTGGACAAAGTTCTCCAGCGCGTCCCGGATCTCCTCCGGCCGGATCGTGAGCTCCGCCATCTGGGTTCCCTGCTCTCCTTGTTGGGCCCGAAGTTTCTTAAGGGGGTCTGGGGGCCGACCCCCAGGAATCTTCTGCAATTTCTGCACGGCCCAACCGGGCCGCTGGTCTTGCTTGTTCTGTTGCTGCGCTGCGTCAGCCGGCCATGCGACGGGTCGCCTCGTCGAGGCGCTCCGCGATGGTGCCGTTGATCAACTCGTCACCGACCCGCACCGCGATCCCGCCGAGGACCGTCGGGTCCACATCGAGATTCAGGTGCATCGGCCGACCGTAGATCTTCGCCAGTGCGGCACCGAGGCGCTGCTTCTGCTGATCACTCAGCGGCACTGCCGACGTGACCACGGCGACCATGCGGTCCCGGCGCTCCGCGGCAAGCTTGGAGAGGGACTCGAGTCCCGCTTCCAGGCTACGTCCCCGGGGCTGGGTCACAAGCCGCACGATGAGGCGCTCGGTGACGGGCCGCGCCTTGCCGCCGAGCAGGCTGCGCAGCAGCTCGCCCTTGGCGGCGGTGGACGCGGACCGGTTGGTGAGCGCGGCGCGCAGCTCCTTGTCGGAAGCCACGATCCGGCCGAACCGGAACAGCTCGTCCTCGACGTCGTCGAGGTCTCCGCTGCGCTGGGCGGCGGTGAGGTCTGCGGTGTTCGCCAGCTCCTCGACCGAGTCGACCAGGTCACGCGACTGCGACCAGCGGGAGCGGACCATGCCGGAGATCAGGTCGACGGTCTCGCCGCCCACCTGACCGCGCAGCAGCCGTCCGGCCAGCTCCGCCTTGGCCTCACCGGCCTGCGACGGGTCGGTCAGGACCCGCCGCAGTGAGACCTCGCGCTGGAGCAGCGCCGTGACGGCGGCCAGCTCCTCGGCGAGCTTCGCCACGTCGACCGACGTGCTGTCGGTCAGCGCGTCGAGACGCTCACGTGCGGCAGCCAGTGCCTCGCGGCTCGCGCCGTTCATCGGACAGCCTCGGCCTTCGCCTCGAGCTCGTCGAGGAAACGGTCGACGGTGCCGCTCTGCCGGGCGTGGTCCTCGAGGGACTCGCCGACGAGCTTGCCGGCCAGGTCGGTGGCGAGCTTGCCCACGTCCTGACGCAGCGCGGCGGCCGCAGCCTTGCGGTCGGCCTCGATCTGGGCGTGGCCGGCAGCGATGATCTCCTCGCGCTGCCGCTGGCCTTCCGCCCGCATCTCCTGCAGGATCACGGCGCCCTGCTCCTGTGCCTCCTGGCGCAGGCGCGCGGCCTCGTGACGGGCCTCGGCGAGCTGAGCCTTGTACTGCTCAAGAACGCTCTGGGCCTCGGTCTGGGCCGCATCGGCCTTTTCGATACCGCCTTCGATGGCCTCGCGACGCTCGTCCAGAACCTTGTTGATGTTCGGGAGGAGCTTCTTGGCGAGGAATCCGAAGACGATCAGGAAGGCGATGAGGCCGATGACGAGCTCAGGGATCGGCGGGATGAGCGGGTTTTCCGCCTCTTCGGCCGCGAGCTGAACCAGGGGGTTCACATCAGTGCCTTTCGTCTCGGTTTACTGTCCGTCGGCCTGAAGATCAGGAACCGTAGACGAACGGCATGACCAGACCGATCAGGGCGAGCGCCTCACAGAAGGCGAAGCCGAGGATCTGGTTGGCGCGGATGAGGCCGGCAGCCTCGGGCTGGCGGGCGAGAGCCTGGGTGCCGTTACCGAAGATGATGCCGACGCCGACGCCGGGACCGATGGCGGCGAGGCCGTAACCGATGGAGCCGAGAGCCTTCAGGTCGCCGGTGACAGCGGCGAGGGTCTGGGACATGCCAGTCTTCCTTCTCTTTCAAGGACCGGTGGGGGTTGGCCACCGGACGAATAAGGGTCGGAGCGCGAGATGCTCAGTGGTGCTTGGCGAGCGCGCCCTGGATGAAGGTGCAAGTCAGGAGTACGAAGACGTACGCCTGAAGCGCCTGGACGAAGAGCTCGAACGCGGTCATCACGATGACCATCACGAACGAGACGCCGGCGTAAGCGATACCGATGCCGTTGAGCAGGTACCAGCTGGCGATCGTGAACAGCAGCAGGAGGGTGTGACCGGCGAACATGTTCGCGAAGAGTCGCACCGCGTGGGTGAAGGGGCGGACCAGCAGGTTCGAGAAGAACTCGATGAGCATGGCCAGCGGGAGCACCGCGCCGAGCGACTTGTCGTAGCCGGTGATGTTCTTGAAGCCGCCCACGAATCCGTGCCGCTTGAAGGTCAGGCTGACCCACAGGACGTACACGATCAGAGCCAGCACGATCGGGTACGCGATGATCGACGTCACCGGGAACTGCGCGACCGGGATGATCGACCAGAGGTTCATCATCCAGACGAAGAAGAACAGCGAGACAACGAGCGGGACGTACTTCTCGCCCTCACGCTTGCCGATCGTCTCGTAGACGATGCCGCGACGGATGAAGTCGTAGCCGCTCTCGGCAACCATCTGCAGCTTGCCCGGGACGACCTTCGGCTTACGGAAGGCGGCCCAGAAGAAACCGACGACGATGATCGAGCCGAGCAGGGCCAGCAGCATCGGCTTGTTGAAGTACAGGTTGCTGTCCGCGTCGCCCCAGAGGGGCTCGAACAGGAACGAGTGCAGGCCGGGTGCCGGGAAACCACAACCGTCGAAGATGTGGCAATCGGTCTCGAAGGCGAGCACCTGTGTCGGGTCAGCACTCACCGCGGGCTCCTTCAGCGTGGCGCATAGGTACGGCAACCTCGTTGTGTCGGCGCGGCGCGCAGCCGCGGTTCGGCACTGGACTGGTGTTACGGATGTGTGAGCGGCAGTCAGGCATTGAGCCTCGCGATCGAGCAGGCGTCAGCTCACATGCCCGCGCCCGCAGTGCCGCAGTTGGAACCGGACGATAGCAGGGTCCAGAACGTGCACTTATTCCGCCCCTACCTTTCACGTCTGCGAGCCCGTGTTTTTGGGCTTGTCGCCCTGGTGGGACTCGGGCTCGACGTAAAGGATCTTGGCCTTCATGTGCGCACGCGCCTGTGCGCCGATCCACACGAGAGTCGTCGCAACCAGCGTGATCGCGAAGGCCTTCGGGTTGAACAGCGTCGTGTTCTTGAATGCGGCAACAAAGATGAACAGCAGCAGAAGCTGGGCTGTATACAGCATCAGCCCCATCGCCTGGAACAAGTGGGGCAGGGACCTCGCGGTCCGTTGCAGGACCATGAGGCCGATCCCCATGAAGAGGATCACCACGATCGTCGCAACGACCGCGCCCAAGGCTCCCTTGCCACCGGCAACGCCACCGCTGATGGCGGCGGCAACAGCGCCGGCGACAGCGGTGGGTACGGCGGCTTGAAGGAGAGTCCGGACGTCGTTGGACGGCATGGCGGCAGCTCCGCTTGCAGGGGGTGGGCAGTGTGTCGTCATGGACGAGCGTAGGCCCGGTTCGAGTCGATGCCTCGGGCCCGATGGAGCGTCTCACTAGGCTCCTTCGGCTCCGTCACCGGGCTTAGTGAACGGTATCACAAACTATTTGATGAGGTCTTTACCAAGAAAGTGTGGTCGCTGTCACACATGAGAGTTAACCCGCGCGTGTGAGCAAGGCAACTCAACGCTTTGTCTGGTAATGCCCTTCGGTGCCCGAATCGTTAGCGGGCCGTATCGGCTTTGTGTCTCTCCGGGAGACGCGAACGGGGGCCGATCGCGGTCGCTCCGTTGACGCCGGAGACTCCCGCGACGACCGGGCGCCGCCCCTGGGGCTCGCCCGCATCCTGCCCCATCTGCGTTTCCCTGGGCTCCTGTTGGGTCCCGTACGCAGATGAGAGCCCCGCCCCCGGCTCCTCGCCATGGTGGCCCCGGCGGCGGTAACGAGGCGGCACGAAGCGCTCCGCCCAGCGCGGTGCGCGCGGAGTGAAGCGAGGCATCAGCAGCAGGACCAGGCCCACCGCGCTCAGCCCCACGATGACCAGCACGATCCACAGCGACGCCGAGTGCACGGAGTAGCCGACCGTCCCGAAGGCGATCAGGGCGGACCAGAAGTACATGATCAGCACGGCCCTGCTGTGCGAATGACCGATCTCCAGCAGCCGGTGGTGCAGATGGCCGCGGTCCGCCGCGAACGGCGACTGACCGTTCCAGGTACGCCGCACGATCGCCAGCACCAGGTCGGCGGCCGGGATCGCGATGATGGTCAGCGGCAGCAGCAGCGGGATGAAGACCGGCAGCATCGCGTGGGTCGCCTCGCGCTCACTGCCCGCGAAGAGCTTCATCGCGTCCGGGTCGACCTGGCCCGTGACGGAGATCGCGCCGGCCGCCAGCACGAGGCCGATCAGCATCGATCCGGAGTCGCCCATGAAGATCCGGGCGGGATGCATGTTGTGCGGCAGGAAACCGAGGCACATGCCCATCAGGATCGCGGTGAACAGCGTCGCGGGGGCGGCCGCCTCGATCATGTGCCCGTACCAGAGCCGGTACGTGTAGAGGAAGGACGCGGCGGAGGCGATGCACACCATGCCGGCCGCCAGGCCGTCCAGGCCGTCGACGAAGTTGACCGCGTTGATCGTGATGACGACCAGTGCGACGGTGAGCAGCGTGCCCTGCCACTGGGTGAGGGCGACCGTGCCGATGCCGGGGATCGGCAGCCAGAGGATCGTCAGACCCTGGATGACCATGACCGCGGCGGCGATCATCTGCCCGCCGAGCTTGATCAGTGCATCGATCTCGAACTTGTCGTCGAGGACGCCGATCAGCCAGATCAGGGCGGCGCCGGAGAGCAGCGCCCGCGGCTCGTTGGAGAGCTGGAAGACGCCGTCGAGGTTGTACAGATGGTCCGCGACGATCAGTCCGGCGCACAGCCCGCCGAACATGGCGATGCCACCGAGCCGCGGTGTCGGTTCCCGGTGCACGTCACGCGCACGGATCGCGGGCATCGCCCC
Organism: Streptomyces sp. NPDC051664; assembly: GCF_044453545.1. Classification (NCBI taxonomy): domain Bacteria; kingdom Bacillati; phylum Actinomycetota; class Actinomycetes; order Kitasatosporales; family Streptomycetaceae; genus Streptomyces; species Streptomyces sp. NPDC051664. Next base: position 341,980 of record NZ_JBITCU010000001.1, read on the forward strand.
GACCGCGATCGCGAACTTCCGCACCGGACCGGTCAGCAGATAGGTCACCGCGGCCGTGACACACAGTGTCAGCAAGTAATCACGCACGGGCTGCCCCACAGATATCGCCGGCCATCTCAGCCCACACCTTAACTACGTCGGCCTCATGGTTGAGGACAAGGAGGTACGGCTGATGGTTGCACGTGCCACGTCTACCCCGGATAGGGGGGATATTTCCCTGCCAGTTCCTTTACCTCCGCGCGGACGTCGCCTTCCTCACGTACGGCCGCCCCGAAGAGCACCGCGATCCGCGCCATGTCGGCGTCGCCCATTCCCTGGGTGGTGACGGCGGCGGTGCCGAGCCTGATGCCCCGGGCGTCCCCGTACGGCAGCGCGCAGGTGTCCAGCACCATGCCCGCAGCCGCGAGCCGCTCGCGGGCGATACGGCCGTCGACGCCGAGCGGCGCCGGGTCCGCGACGATCAGATGGGTGTCCGTGCCGCCGGTGGTCACCTCGAAGCCCTCGGCCTCCAGACCGGCCGCCAGCACCCGCGCATGGGCCACCACCTGGTGGGCGTACCCCGTGAACGCCGGTGTCGCCGCCTCCCCGAACGCCACCGCCTTGGCGGCGACCGTGTGCATCTGCGCCCCGCCCTGGGTGAAGGGGAAGACGGCCCGGTCGATCCGCTCGGCCAGCTCCGAGCCGCAAAGGATCATGCCGCCGCGCGGCCCGCGCAGCACCTTGTGCGTGGTGGCGCACACCACATCGGCATACGGGACGGGACTGGGCGCAGCTCCTCCGGCGATCAGCCCCATCGGATGCGCGGCATCGGCGATCAGATACGCGCCGACCTCGTCGGCGATCTCGCGGAACACCTCGTAGTCGGGGTGACGGGGGTACGAGATCGAGCCGCTGACGATCGCCTTGGGCCGGTGGGTGCGGGCCAGGGCGCGCACCTGCTCGTAGTCGATCAGACCGCTGTCGGAGTCGACCCCGTAGCCGATGAACTCGAACCAGCGGCCGGAGAAGTTGGCCGGCGAGCCATGGGTGAGGTGTCCGCCGTACGGGAGTCCCATCGCGAGGACCGTGTCGCCGGGGCGCAGCAGCGCCGCATACGCCGCGAGGACGGCCGAGGAGCCGGAGTGCGACTGGACGTTGGCGTGCTCGGCACCGAAGAGCGTGGTGGCCCGCTGGACGGCGATGAGTTCAGCGGCGTCGGCCATTTCGCAGCCGCCGTGGTGGCGGGCGCCGGGGTATCCCTCGGCGTACTTGTTGGCGAGCGGTGAGCCGAGGGCGGCAAGGACCGCGGGCGAGGTGAAGTTCTCGGCGGCGATCAGCTGCAGGGTGGTCGACTGCCGGTTCAGCTCCCCCAGCAGCACATCGGCGATCTCCGGGTCCTCCCGGATCAGGGCTGCGAAGCCCTGCGGCAGGGCGGTGACGTGGGCGGAGGAGGGTGCGGCGGGGGTGGTGACCGACATCTGACGGCTCCGGGCCTGGGGTGGGGGTGCGCTGGCGTCAGATCCAAGGTAGGTCAGTACCCGGCTCGCTGCCTGCTGCGCGCTGCCCCCGGACGCGTCAGTGCGGGGCCGGCACGCCCGTCAGCGCGGTGACCACCGGCTCGAGAGCCTGGTTGATCTCGTCGCCGACGGAGCGGAAGAACGTGATCGGGGCGCCATAGGGGTCGTACACCTCGTCGGCCTCGGCCGTGGGGGCCAGCAGCCAGCCGCGCAGCGCGGCTGCCGCGCGGACCAGCGCGCGGGCGCGTTCGACGACGCCCTCGTCACGCGGGTCGGGCAGCGTCGCGGGGTCTATGGCCCGGACCAGCCGGGTGAATTCCTTGAGCGTGAACGTCCTCAGGCCGGCCGAGTGACCCATCGAGATCACCTGGGCGCGGTGGTCACGGGTGGCGGTGAGGACGAGGTCGGCGCGGATCACGTGCTCGTCGAGCAGTTCGCGGCCGACGAAGCCGGTGGCGTCGGCGCCGAAGTCGGCCAGGACGATCTCGGCGTTGGCCTCCATGGGGGCGCCTTCATGCCCCCAGGTGCCGGCGCTCTCCACGATCAGGCCGCCGCTGAGCGGATCGCCGAGGCGGTCCACCAGGGCATGCCGGGTCAGCCGCTCGGTGATCGGCGAGCGGCAGACGTTGCCGGTGCTGACGTGGAGGATGCGGAAAGTGTCGGTCCGCCCCGCTATGCCACGCCCCTCAGGGGCGGTCAATTGGCCACCTCGAGGTCTGGTACCACCTTGCGGAGTTCCTCGACGGAGAGCGCACCGGCGCGCAGCAGTACCGGCACCTTCCCGGTGACGTCGACGATGGAGGACGGCACGATGCCGGGGGTCGGGCCGCCGTCGAGGTAGACGGAGACGGAGTCGCCGAGCATCTCCTGGGCGGCGTCGCAGTCCTCGGGAGCCGGGTGTCCGGTGAGGTTGGCGCTGGAGACGGCCATCGGACCGACCTCGGTGAGCAGCTCGATGGCGACCGGGTGCAGCGGCATCCGGATGGCGACGGTGCCGCGGGTGTCGCCGAGGTCCCACTGGAGCGACGGCTGGTGCTTCGCGACGAGCGTGAGGGCGCCGGGCCAGAAGGCGTCGACGAGCTCCCAGGCCTGCTCGGAGAAGTCCGTGACCAGGCCGTGCAGGGTGTTCGGGGAGCCGATCAGGACAGGGGTGGGCATATTGCGGCCGCGGCCCTTGGCGTCGAGCAGGTCGGCGACGCCCTCGGAGCTGAAGGCGTCCGCACCGATCCCGTAGACGGTGTCGGTGGGCAGCACGACCAGTTCGCCGCGGCGCACGGCGGACGCGGCTTCGCGCAGACCCGTCGTACGGTCGGTCGCGTCGTTGCAGTCGTATCGCCGTGCCATCAGCCGGCCTCCTCAAGCGTGTACGGGTACGGGTCGTGCGGGTGCGCGTGCGGGGCGCCGGTCACGGCATGGCCTTGCGGGCCGTGGCGAACCGGGGTCGCCTGTTCAGGTCGGGGTGGTCGGCCGCGTCGGCCCAGCCCCGCTCCTCGGTGAAGATCCACGGCACCTGACCGCCCTGGGTGTCGGCGTGCTCGATGACGACGAGACCGCCGGGCCGCAGCAGACGGTGTGCGGTGCGTTCGATGCCGCGGATGGTGTCGAGGCCGTCCTCGCCGGAGAAGAGCGCCATCTCCGGATCGTGGTCACGGGCCTCGGGTGCCACGTACTCCCACTCGGTGAGCGGGATGTACGGCGGGTTGGAGATGACCAGGTCGACCTGGCCGTCGAGCTCGGGAAGGGCCGTCAGAGCGTCTCCGCGGTGCACGGTGACCCTGGACCCCTCGGCGTTCTTCCGCGTCCAGGTGAGGGCCTCCTCGGACAGCTCCACGGCGTGCACGCGCGAGCGCGGCACCTCCTGGGCCATGGCGAGGGCGATGGCGCCCGATCCCGTACAGAGGTCGACGATCATCGGCTCGACGACGTCCATCGCACGGACGGCGTCTATCGCCCAGCCGACGACCGATTCGGTCTCCGGGCGGGGGACGAAGACACCGGGGCCGACCTGGAGCTCCAGGTAGCGGAAGAAGGCGCGACCGGTGATGTGCTGGAGCGGCTCGCGGGCCTCGCGGCGGGCGACGGCCTCCCAGTACCGGGCGTCGAAGTCCGCGTCCGGCACATTGTGCAGCTCGCCCCGCTTGACGCCGTGCACGAACGCGGCGAGCTCCTCCGCGTCGAATCGCGGTGAGGGTACACCGGCGTCGGCCAGCCGCTGGGTGGCCTGGGCCACCTCGGCGAGCAGCAGGTTCATCGCGGTTCTCCGTACGGTTTCACGGGCGGGGCGGGGCGTTGCTTATGCGGCGGCGAGCTTGGCAGCGGAGTCGGCGTCGACGCAGGCCTGGATGACTGCGTCCAGTTCACCGTCGAGCACCTGGTCCAAGTTGTACGCCTTGAATCCGACGCGGTGGTCCGAGATCCGGTTTTCCGGGAAGTTGTAGGTACGGATCTTCTCGGAACGGTCGACGGTACGCACCTGGCTGCGCCGGACGTCCGAGGCTTCCCGCTCGGCCGCCTCCTGAGCCGCGGCAAGCAGTCGCGACCGCAGGATACGCATCGCCTGCTCCTTGTTCTGGAGCTGGCTCTTCTCGTTCTGGCAGGAGGCGACGACACCGGTCGGCAGGTGCGTGATACGGACGGCGGAGTCCGTCGTGTTGACGGACTGGCCGCCGGGGCCCGAGGAGCGGTAGACGTCGATACGGAGATCGTTGGCGTGGATCTCGACGTCGACCTCCTCCGCCTCGGGCGTGACGAGCACACCGGCTGCCGACGTGTGGATACGGCCCTGGGACTCGGTGGACGGCACCCGCTGCACGCGGTGCACGCCGCCCTCGTACTTCATCCGGGCCCACACACCCTGGCCGGGCTCGGTGGCGCCGTTGCCGCCCTTGGTCTTCACGGCGACCTGGACGTCCTTGTACCCGCCGAGTTCGGACTCGGTGGAGTCGATGATCTCGGTCTTCCAGCCGACGCGCTCGGCGTACCGCAGATACATGCGCAGCAGATCGCCGGCGAACAGGGCGGACTCGTCGCCGCCCGCGCCCGCCTTGATCTCCAGGAGCACGTCCTTGTCGTCACTGGGGTCGCGCGGGACCAGGAGGAGGCGAAGCTTCTCGGTGAGCTCCTCGCGCTGCTTCTCCAGGTCCTTCACCTCGGCGGCGAAGTCGGGGTCCTCCGCCGCGAGCTCGCGGGCGGTCTCGATGTCGTCCCCGGTCTGCTTCCAGGAGAGGTACGTACCGACGATCGGGGTCAGCTCGGCGTAGCGCTTGTTGAGCTTGCGCGCGTTGGCCTGGTCGGCGTGGACCGCGGGATCCGCGAGCTTCTTCTCAAGATCGGCCTGTTCGCCGATCAGTTCCTCGACCGCCTCGAACATCGGGGGCTCCTGGGTGTGGGGTATCCCCTGCTCATCAAGAGCTCGGGAAAGTGACTTCGACGTGCCTGCTGTACGGCGGGGTGCTGTCCGGACGGGGGTGCGGGGACGGGCCCGTACCCCCCGACCGGAAAAAACGCCGGTCTCGGCGCCCCCGGGAAGAGGGCGCCGAGAACCGGCGCAAGGGCTCGCTACTTGCTGGCGGAGCCTGCAGCCTTGCCGAAGCGGGCCTCGAAGCGGGCCACACGGCCACCGGTGTCGAGGATCTTCTGCTTGCCCGTGTAGAACGGGTGGCACTCGGAGCAGACGTCGGCACGGATGGCGCCGCCGTCGATGGTGGACCGCGTGCTGAACGACGCGCCACAGGTGCAGCTGACCTGCGTCTCGACGTACTCGGGGTGGATGTCGCGCTTCAAGGGTGTCTCCTAGGTTCGGGAGGGCGCCGGGTCGTACGCGCGGATTTGCGCATCCGTGAACCGGGGCCGACGCACCAGTCTGCCAGGACCGGCCGTATCTCCCAAAACCGGGAGCGGGCCGCAACTATTCCCGAGCGTTCCGGAACGTTCCGCGCACTCCGGGTCACCGGACCGTGATGGTCCTACCGGACGACCTGACCCGCACCGCCCTTGTCGCCGGCCGACTTCTCGATGGCGGAGGCGGGGATCGGCTTGTCCTGCTTGAGGGCGGTCCACACCTGCTGTGCGGACTTCTCCAGCGGTACGACGCGGTTCGGGTCGGCCGGGTCGTACTGCACGGGCAGCGTGACCATGTGGACGTTCCTCGAGCCGAGCCCCTTGAGGCCGTTGGCGAAGCCCGTGAGCTCCTTGACCGAACCCAGGTCGGAGTCGGTGGTGATGGCCTTGGTCGCCGTGTCCGCGAGGCCGAACAGCGTCTTCGGGTCGGAGAACACCCCCACGGTCTTCGCCTGTTCCATCAGTGCCTTGATGAAGGCCTGCTGGAGCTGGATACGGCCGAGGTCGCTGCCGTCACCGACGCTCTTGCGGGTGCGGACCAGGCCGAGTGACTGCTCTCCGTCGAGGGTGTGGGTGCCGGGCGTCAGATTCAGATGGCTCTTGGAGTCGTTGATCGCCTGTGTGGTGGTGATCTTGACGCCGCCCAGCTGGTCGATGAGCTTCTTGAAGCCGGTGAAGTCGACTTCGAGGTAGTGGTCCATGCGAATACCGGACATCGCCTCGACGGTCTTGACCGCGCAGGCCGGTCCGCCGACCTCGTACGCCGTGTTGAACATCGCGCGCTGCTCGCCCGGCACGGTCGCGCCGCTGGTGTCGCTCGTACAGTCGGGGCGGGTGACGAGGGTGTCGCGCGGAATGGAGACGACGCTCGCGGTCCTGTGGCCCTGATTGAGGTGCACGACCATCGCGGTGTCCGAGCGGGCGGCGCCTTCGTCCCTGCCGTACTCGGAGTTCGCGCCGGAGCGGGAGTCGGAGCCGAGGACGAGGATGTCCTGCGAGCCGTTGTCGACATCGGCCGGGCGGTTCTTGCCGAGCGCGGCGTTGATGTCGACGGCCTTGAGGTTTCCGTTGAGCTTGAAGTACGCGTACCCCAGACCCGTGCCACCCACCACGACCACACCGGCCACGGTCCAGGCGGCTATGACCCACGCCCTGCGGCGGCGGGCAGGCTCCTTCCGGCGCTTGCCGGTGCCGCGTATTCGGCCGTTGCTCCCGCTCTGCCCGGTCATCCGTCTCCTCGATCCTCACCTGCCCCCGGCTACCCCCTGCAGTGGTGTTCGGGCACTGGTTCTGTCGCTTTGTCGCTATGAGTACGACGTGGTGGCTCGAAAAAGGGTTGCACAGCACCCTGTCGCGACCGGGTGAGGACGGAAGCCGCGCACGACGGCGGGGAACGGCCGGTGATTCCGCGCTCACCTGCGGTTTCTTGCCTGTTACAGGCATCGCCGGGGCCGCCGGCGGAATCGTCGCCGTGTGGCGAAGGTCTCGGATCGGGCGGATCTGCCGAAAGGCCGGAAATCGATGCACCGGAACAGGGCCGCCCCCGTCACCGAGGTGACGGGGGCGGCCCTGTGACGACTGCCTGAGCGGTACGACGTCAGTCGTTGCCGTTGCCCGGAGCGGGCGTCGTCTTCTGGATCTGGAGCAGGAACTCCGCGTTGGACTGGGTCTTCTTCATCCGGTCCAGGAGCAACTCGATCGCCTGCTGCTGGTCGAGTGCGTGCAGCACCCGGCGCAGCTTCCAGACAATCGCCAACTCGTCGCTGCCGAGCAGGATTTCTTCCTTACGGGTGCTGGACGCGTCGACGTCCACCGCCGGGAAGATGCGCTTGTCCGAGAGCTTCCGGTCGAGCTTGAGCTCCATGTTGCCGGTGCCCTTGAACTCCTCGAAGATCACCTCGTCCATGCGCGAGCCGGTCTCGACGAGCGCGGTGGCCAGGATGGTCAGCGAGCCGCCGTCCTCGATGTTGCGCGCGGCACCGAAGAAGCGCTTCGGCGGGTACAGCGCGGTCGAGTCGACACCACCGGACAGGATGCGACCGGATGCCGGGGCCGCGAGGTTGTACGCGCGGCCGAGGCGGGTGATCGAGTCCAGCAGGACGACCACGTCGTGACCCAGCTCGACGAGACGCTTGGCGCGCTCGATGGCCAGTTCGGCGACGGTGGTGTGGTCCTCGGCGGGACGGTCGAAGGTCGAGGAGATGACCTCGCCCTTCACCGACCGCTGCATGTCGGTGACCTCTTCCGGACGCTCGTCGACCAGGACGACCATCAGGTGGCACTCGGGGCTGTTGACGGTGATCGCGTTGGCGATCGCCTGCAGGATCATGGTCTTGCCGGTCTTCGGCGGGGCCACGATCAGACCACGCTGGCCCTTGCCGATCGGTGCGACCAGGTCGATGATCCGCGTGGTCAGGACGTTGGAGTCGGTCTCCAGACGGAGCCGGTCCTGCGGGTACAGCGGGGTCAGCTTCTGGAACTCCGGGCGGCCGCGGCCGCTCTCCGGGGCCATGCCGTTGACCGAGTCGAGGCGGACCAGCGCGTTGAACTTCTCGCGGCGCTCGCCGTCCTTGGGCTGGCGCACCGCACCGGTGACGTGGTCACCCTTGCGCAGGCCGTTCTTGCGGACCTGGGCGAGCGAGACGTACACGTCGTTCGGGCCCGGCAGGTAGCCGGAGGTCCGGATGAACGCGTAGTTGTCCAGGATGTCCAGGATGCCCGCGACGGGGATCAGGACGTCGTCGTCGGAGACCGGCGGCGCGTCGCTCGCGAAGTCGTCGCGGCCACGACGGCCACGGCGGTCGCGGTAGCGGCCACGGCGACCGCGACGGCCGCCTGCCTCGTCGTCGTAACCGTCGTCCTGCGGTCCGCCGCCACCCTGCTGGCCCTGACCCTGGCCTTGGGCCTGACCCTGGCCTTGGGCCTGACCCTGACCCTGGCCCTGGCGCTGCTGGCGCTGGCCGCCCTGCTGGCCCTGGCCACCGCCCTGCTCGTCGCCCTTGCCGCGGCGGTCGCGCTGACGGTCACGGCGGTCGCCGCGGTCGCCACGCTCACCGCGGTCGCCACGCTGACCGCGGTCGCCACGGCGGCCTTCGGCGGTGTCCACGGCGGCTTCGGCCTTCGCCTCGGCGCGGTCGTCGCCCTTCGGCTCGGCCTGCGTCTCCACCTTGGCCTCGGCCTTGGGCTCCGCCTTGACGTCCGGGCTGCCCGCCTGCGCGGTCGCACGGCGCCGACGACGCTCACCCGTGGGCTGGTCGTCGCTGGCCGGCTGCCCGGGGATGTCGATCTGCTGCTGGGCCGTGGCCTTCTCGGCGGGCTCGGCGGCGGACTCGTCCCCCGTGCGCGCCTTGGAGGTGGCGCGGCGCTTCGGCTTGGTCTCGGCGTCCGCGGCGTGGGGCGCTGCGGCAGCCTTGGGCGCAGCGCTGCCGCCCTGCGCCTCCTTGATGACCTCGATCAGCTGGCTCTTGCGCATCCGCGCAGTGCCCTTGATGCCGAGGCCGGACGCGACCTGCTGCAGCTCGGCCAGGACCATGCCATCGAGGCCGGTGCCGGAGCGGCGGCGCCGTGCGGTGGTGCCAGTGGCAGCACCTTCGGCGGGCGCGGAGCTGTCGACGGTCTTGTCGGCAGTCACGCCCATCAGATCGGTGGTGTCGCTCACGAAGGGTCCTTCCCTGGAGCGGACGTCGGCCTTCTGGCTCGGCGACCGGTTGTGCTGTCCGACTGCGGTCTTTGGATCTTGCGGACCGTGCCGGGGCGGTGGTCCGCCGGGTACGGCGGAGAGATGAATGTGCAAGGGTCCGACGCGAGCATCCCCCTGCTCGGCCCACTCCTGGACAAGCGAGGGGTGTCGTGCCGGTTCCGGAGCGTGCTCGAAACTGCTCAGGCAGGCTGCTCAGGCAGTTGGGGAGGCTCTCGGAAGAAATGGTGGCCCCGGAAAGGGACACGAAGCAACGCGCCACATAGACGTCGATTGCAGACTTGAGGTTAACACTACCGGCTCCAACAAACATTCCCCCTCTCACTCACCGGCAATCACTTCTCACTACGGGGCGAGCGGCAGCACACTCGCGCCCGAGGCGTCGAGAGTGAGCCGGTTGGCCGCCCATCCCTCACCCGCCAGCCGTGCGACCTTGTCGGCCGCACCGTCCTCGGCCAGCGCGAGCACGGTCGGCCCGGCACCGGAGATGACTGCAGGGACGCCGTCGGCGCGCAGTCGGTTCACAAGTTCCACGCTCTCGGCCATTGCGGGGGCGCGGTATTCCTGGTGCAGCCGGTCCTCGGTCGCGGCGAGCAGCAGTTCGGGGCGCCGAGTCATGGCCTCGACGAGGAGGGCCGCGCGGCCGGCGTTGAACGCGGCGTCGACGTGCGGGACGGTGCGGGGCAGCAGTCCGCGGGCGGTCTCGGTGAGCACCGGCTTGCCGGGGACGAAAACCACCGGAACGATGGAATCTGAGGGATCCATCCTGATCGCGCGAGCGGACCCGCCGTCCATCCAGGCCAGCGTGAAGCCGCCGAGCAAGCATGCCGCGACATTGTCGGGGTGGCCCTCGATCTCGGTGGCGAGCTCCAGCAGCGCCGCGTCGTCGAGCCGGGCATCGCCACCGGTCGTCACAGCGCGGGCCGCGACGATACCGGCGCAGATGGCCGCGGAGGAGGAGCCGAGACCACGCCCGTGCGGGATGCGGTTGGCGCAGACGATCTCGAGACCGCGGGGCTGTCCGCCGAGCAGGTCGAAGGCCGTACGCAGGGAGCGCACGAGGAGGTGGCTCTCGTCGCGGGGCAGGGTGTCGGCACCCTCGCCGGCGATGTCGATGTGCAGACCGGAGTCGGCGACGCGGACGACGACGTCGTCGTACAGCCCCAGCGACAGGCCGAGGGCGTCAAAACCCGGGCCCAGGTTGGCGCTGGTAGCGGGGACGCGCACCCGGACGGCGGCGGCTCGGAAAGCGGGACCGGCCATCGCTTCGACGACTCTCCTTGTGAGGCAGTGGGGATTGTTGCGGCGGGGATTGTGGTGGTGGATTTTTCGTAAGCCTGTGGAGAACCCGACGGCCACGAAGGCGACACCGCGGCAATTGCGGCGGGGCGGGTTGACTACAGCTTATCGAAGGAAGGTTCTGTCGCGACATAGGGCGCACAGGAGGCGCACGATGCGTGTCGCACGCCTCCTATGCGCTCTCCGCCCCGAAAAGGGGCGGTTGAGCTGGTGATGTCTTTACTGCACGAGGCCCAGCTTCTCCGCGGCGGTGGCGGCGTCGACCGGTACGGTGACGGGCTGCGGGGCGCCCGCGACGGCCCAGTCGGGATCCTTGAGACCGTTGCCGGTGACCGTGCAGACGATCTTCTGGCCGGGGTCGACCTTGCCCTCTTCGGCGGCCTTGAGCAGACCGGCGACCGATGCGGCCGAGGCGGGCTCCACGAAGACACCCTCCTGAGAGGCCAACAGGCGGTAGGCAGACAAGATTTGGCGGTCCGTCACCTCGTCGATGAAGCCGCCGGACGCGTCGCGCGCGTCCAGCGCGTACTGCCAGGAGGCCGGGTTGCCGATACGGATCGCGGTGGCGATGGTCGACGGGTCCTTGACGATCTCACCGCGGACGATGGGCGCGGAGCCCGAGGCCTGAAAACCCCACATTCGGGGCTTGTGCGTCGACATGGCATCCGCGGCGTACTCCGTGTAACCCTTCCAGTACGCGGTGATGTTGCCCGCGTTGCCGACCGGGAGGACATGGATGTCGGGGGCGTCACCGAGCGCGTCGACGATCTCGAACGCCGCGGTCTTCTGACCCTCGATACGGACCGGGTTGACCGAATTGACCAGCGCCACCGGGTAGTTGTCCGACAGCGAGCGGGCCAGCGTCAGGCAGTCGTCGAAGTTGCCGTCGACCTGGAGGATCTTGGCGCCGTGGACGAGCGCCTGGCCCATCTTGCCGAGCGCGATCTTGCCCTGCGGTACGAGGACGGCGCAGACCATGCCCGCCCGCACCGCGTACGCGGCGGCGGAGGCGGAGGTGTTGCCGGTGGAGGCGCAGATGACGGCCTTGGCGCCCTCCTCCTTGGCCCGGGTGATCGCCATCGTCATACCGCGGTCCTTGAAGGACCCGGTGGGATTGGCGCCCTCCACCTTGAGGTGCACCTCGCAGCCCGTGCGCTCGGAGAGGACCTGAGCGGGAACGAGCGGCGTACCACCCTCACGAAGCGTGACGACCGGCGTCGTGTCCGTGACCGGAAGACGGTCCCGGTACTCCTCGATGATGCCGCGCCACTGGTGGGTGCCCTTGCTGGTCATGGGTCCTTACTCCCCTTCAACACGCATGATGCTGGCGACACCGCGCACGGTGTCGAGCTTGCGCAGCGCCTCGACGGTCGCCGAAAGGGCGGCGTCGGGCGCGCGGTGGGTGACGACGACGAGAGATGCCTCGCCGCCTCCGTCCTGGCGACCTTGCTGGCGGACCGTGTCGATGGATACGCCCTGTTCGGCGAAGACCGTCGCGACCTGGGCGAGTACGCCAGGCTTGTCGGCCACGTCGAGACTGATGTGGTACCGCGTGACGACCTCACCCATGGGGCTGACCGGCAGACGCATGTACGCGGACTCACCGGGGCCGGTGGCCTCGTTGAGCTTGTTGCGGCAGACCGCGACCAGGTCGCCGAGGACCGCGGAGGCGGTCGGGGAACCGCCGGCGCCGGGGCCGTAGAACATCAGCTGCCCGGCGGCCTCCGCCTCGACGAAGACCGCGTTGTACGCCTCACGGACGGAGGCCAGCGGGTGGCTGAGCGGGATCATCGCCGGATGCACGCGCGCGGTGACCGACCGCCCGTCGGCGGCGCGCTCGCAGATGGCGAGCAGTTTGACGGTGCAGCCCATGCGACGGGCCGACGCGATGTCGGCAGCGGTGACCTCGGTGATGCCCTCGCGGTGCACCTCGCCGATCCTCACCCTGGTGTGGAAGGCGATTCCGGCGAGGATCGCGGCCTTGGCGGCGGCGTCGAAGCCCTCGACGTCGGCGGTCGGGTCGGCTTCGGCGTACCCGAGGGCGGTGGCCTCGTCGAGCGCCTCGGAGTAGCCCGCGCCGCTGGTGTCCATCTTGTCGAGGATGAAGTTGGTCGTGCCGTTGACGATGCCCAGCACCCGGTTGACCTTGTCACCGACGAGGGACTCGCGCAGCGGCCGCACGAGCGGAATCGCACCGGCCACGGCCGCCTCATAATAGAGGTCCCGGCCGTACTGCTCGGCGGCGGCGTGCAGAGCGGCGCCGTCCTCGGCGAGCAGCGCCTTGTTGGCGGAGACGACGCTCGCGCCGTGCTCGAAGGCGGCGGTGATGAGTGCGCGGGCCGGCTCGATGCCGCCGATGACCTCGATGACGACGTCGATGTCGCCCCGTTTGACCAGGGCGGTCGCATCGGTGGTGATCAGCGCGGGGTCGATCCCCTCCCGCGCCTTCGAGGGCCGGCGGACGGCGACACCGGCGAGCTCGATGGGCGCGCCGATGCGCGCGGCGAGGTCGTCGGCGTGCGTCGTCATGATGCGCGCCACCTCTGAGCCGACCACTCCACAGCCCAGCAGCGCCACCTTCAGCGGACGCGTACGCATCATCCGACCTCGTTTCTCATGCATGCTCATGTGTGGACCAGTCTCACTCACCGGACGGGAGTTTCTGTCACCCGTCCGGATCCTGAGACATCTATTTCATCAGCCGACATCGAGACGCAGGAGATCTTCCTCCGTCTCGCGCCGGACGATCACCCGCGCCTCTCCGTCGCGCACGGCGACGACGGGCGGGCGCAGCGCGTGGTTGTAATTGCTCGCCATCGAGCGGCAGTAGGCGCCGGTGGCGGGCACGGCGATCAGATCGCCGGGCGCGAGGTCGGACGGCAGGAACGCGTCCTTGACCACGATGTCACCGCTCTCGCAGTGCTTGCCGACGACACGTACGAGCATCGGTTCGGCGTCGGAGCGGCGCGAGACGAGCGCCACGCTGTACTCGGCGTCGTACAGCGCGGTGCGGATGTTGTCCGACATGCCGCCGTCGACACTGACGTACGTACGAAGGCCGTCGAGGTGCTTGATGGTGCCGACCTCGTACAGCGTGAACGCGGTGGGTCCGACGATGGCGCGCCCGGGCTCGACCGAGATCCGCGGGGTGGCAAGGCCGGCCGCCTCGCACTCGCGGGTCACGATGTCGCCGAGCGCCTTGGCGATCTCGTGCGGCTCGCGCGGGTCGTCGTCGGAGGTGTACGCGATGCCCAGACCGCCGCCGAGGTCGATCTCCGGCAGCTCGACACCGTGCTCGTCGCGCACTTCGGCGAGGAGCTGGACCACGCGGCGGGCAGAGACCTCGAAGCCGGCCATGTCGAAGATCTGCGAGCCGATGTGCGAGTGGATGCCGATGAGCTCGAGCCCGTCGAGTGTGAGCGTCCGGCGCACTGCCTCGGCGGCCTGTCCCCCGGCCAGCGCGATGCCGAACTTCTGGTCCTCGTGGGCGGTGGCGATGAATTCGTGGGTGTGTGCCTCGACGCCGACCGTCACCCGGATCTGGACGCGCTGCCGCTTGCCGAGCCGCTGCGCGATGTGCGACACGCGGACGATCTCCTGGAACGAGTCGAGCACGATCCGTCCGACACCCACCTGGACGGCCCGCTCGATCTCGGCGACGGTCTTGTTGTTGCCGTGGAACGCGATGCGCTCGGCGGGCATTCCGGCGTCGAGCGCGGTGGTCAGCTCGCCGCCGGAACAGACGTCGAGGTTGAGCCCCTCCTCCTTGAGCCACCGCACGACGGCCCGCGAAAGGAACGCCTTGCCGGCGTAGAAGACATCGGCGCCCGGTCCGAACGCGTCGGCCCAGGCGCGGCAGCGGGCGCGGAAGTCGCTCTCGTCGAGGAAGTAGGCGGGCGTGCCGAATTCCTCGGCCAGCCGGGTCACTTCGATCCCGCCGACGGTCACGGCGCCGTCGTCGTTGCGGGAGACGGTGCGGGCCCAGACCTTCTCGTCGAGGACGTTCAGGTCGGCGGGCGGGGCTGCGTAGTGCCCCTCGGTCAGGACGTCGGCGTGACGGGGACCGGCGGGGTGTGCGGATCGGCTCATGGTGTTGCTCTGCTCTCTCGGACTCTCTCAGAGGTGTTCGGGTGCGCTGATACCGAGCAGGGACAGGCCGCCTGCGAGCACCGTCCCGGCGGCTTCGGCAACGGCCAGCCGGGAGCGGTGGGCGGCCGAGGGTTTCTCGTCGCCGACGGGCAGCGGGGAAGCGGAGTCCTGGAAGTCGAAGAAGGCGTGTGCGACGTCTTCGAGATGCCGGGCGAGCCGGTCGGGCGCGCGGTGGCGGGTGGCGGCGGCGAGGGCCTCGGGGTAGTCGGCCAGCGCGCGCAGCAGTGCGGGTGCGTCGACATCCTCGTCGTACGAGCTGTCGAATCCGAGGAGCGCGGCACCGCGGGTCAGCGCGCGGGCCCGGGAGTGGGCGTAGCGGACGAGGAACAGCGGATTGCCGGCGCTCTGTACGAGCAGCTCGTCGCCGAGCGGGGCCCGGTCGTGCCCGGCCGGCCGCAGCAGCCCCCACCGGACCGCATCGGGCCCGAGCCGCTCCAGCAGCTCGCTCGCTGCGGCACCGGCGGGAAGAGGCCGGACGGCGGTGGGCGGCGCAGCCGGCTCCCCCGGGGCGTCGATGTCGACCCCCAGACGTGCCCAGTCGGGGTCGGGCGACCCGTCGCAGCCGGTGCGTACCACCGCGCCCTGGGTGCGCGCTACAGTGCGCAGCGCGTGGGCGGTGACCGCGGCCCGGACCTCGCGGGCATGGCTCAACTGCAGGATTTCCCCGGCGAACGCGTCCCCGTGCCCGTACCGGGCCCCTCGCTCCAGCACATCGCGTACGAGTGCGCCGCGCACCCGGGCATCCGCCGACGCGTCGAGCGTGAAGTTCAGGAATCCGGGCCCGGTGACCTCGACCCGCCCGATCCCGGGTGCTCCGGCGACCCGGTCCCGCAGGATCTCGGCGATCTCCCGGGCCGGCCGCGCGGCGGCCCCGGCCAGCTGGAGCGCGACGGCACAGGCGTAGTCCCCGCTACCGCCGGGCCGTGTCCGCTCCACTCGCACGCGCGCGGGCACGGGCACGCGCAAGGCTTCCTCGTCGACCGCGCGACGCACGGCGCGCAGCACGGTCCTGGAGAGCTCGGCGGGGGTCACGGGACAAGCGTATGGGAGGGAGGGGGGCGCTCCGCGACCCGGTTTCGCCATGCGGTCAGCCCGCGGCGCTCTCGGCCTTCCCGGCGCTCTGTCTGCCGTCGAGCGACGACGGGTCCTCCCTGTTCGCCAACTGCCGTACGAGCCGTACCAGCTCGCTCGGCTCGAAGGGCTTCGCCAGGAAGGCGTCGACGCCCGCGGCGACACCGTTGTCAACCTCGTACTGCGTACAGGCGCTGACGATGGCGACGGGCAGATGTCTGGTCCGCGGATCGGAGCGCAGGCGAGTGGCGGTCTGCAGACCGTCGAGCCGGGGCATGACTACATCGAGGGTGATCACATCGGGGCAGACCCGATGCACCAGGTCCAGGCACTCGACACCATCGGCCGCGGTCACGACCTCGAAGCCCTCAAGCTCGAGATTGACCCTGATCAACTGCCGGATGACCTTGTTGTCGTCAACAACAAGCACGCGGCCACACGCCCCTGACACACTCCGAGAGTAGGCGGGGCGTAGGGGCTGCGTCCGGGTTTTGCCCATTTCCGGCCCCGGACGGGTGGCGGCCGAGTGGCTCACGGACAGCCCGGCGGACGATGCGGCGGGGGGCATGTCGGCCGACGTGACGCGGACGGTGACCGTGTGGAAATACCTGTTCACAGACACCCCGCGGAAGCTGGTAGTGTTTCACCCGTCGCAGAGCAAGACAGCGACACGCCCCCGTAGCTCAGGGGATAGAGCATCGGCCTCCGGAGCCGGGTGCGCAGGTTCGAATCCTGCCGGGGGCACTTCAGTCCGGACAGCGTGATCAACCCGCTGACCAGGCAAAGTGCCAAGTACAAGGGGTCGGACCCAGTCTCACTGGGTCCGACCCTTTGTCGTTCTGTGTCACTGATCGCGAGTGAGTGGCGAGTGGGTTTTCAGGGGTGATCCCAGCTCACTCGCTGGTCTCCTCACCCCATCCCATGGACTTTTCGATCTTCCGGTTGTTCAGCTCCTCGTGTCCGTCGATGCAGCCTGCGTACCGGCGGTGCACCACCTCCGGCGAGTTCCCGGCGCGGCGGGACACCTCCGCCACAGGGACGCCGGCGTTCAGCCAGTTGGTGATGCAGGTGTGCCGCAAGTCGTACGGCCGGTGGGCCAGCGGCGAATCGGTCTTGTCCGGCGGCAGCGCGTAGGGACGGGCTTCCTGCCATACCCGCCAGTAGCTGGTGGAGCCGAGGACTCCCCCGCGCTCGTTGGCGAAGAGCCGACCGTCCTTGGCCGTGCTGAACTCCTCTATGTGGGCGCGGAGCATGGCGACCAGCACGGGCGGGATCGGCACTGGGCGGTCGGTGTTCGCCTCACGTGATTTAAGGCCGCGCCGGTCGTGCCGGAGACCGGAGTCCGTCCACTTCGTGCCGACCACCGGGCGTGTCTCGCGAAGAGTCAGGGTGCCCCACCCCTTTTCGGGGAGGTAGCAGTCCTTCTTCCGGAGCCCTACCGCTTCGGCCGGCCGAAGCGCGGCGTAGAGCTGGACAGCGAAGAATCCGACCAGCCTACGGCCGCGATTGCGGTGAACGCTCCCCACGTACGAGACGGCGGTCAGAAGCTGCACGCCTTGGTCCTGATTGACCAATACGCGAGGGTCCACCGTGTCCCCCGTACGCGAGCCGTTCCGCCGAATGTTGGCGAGCGGGTTGCTTTCCAGGTATCCCGCTTCGATCGCGTACTCCATGGCCGTGTTCAGGCCCCGTCGGCGGCGTTTGTACGTCTCCCCCGCGGCTGGCTTGTCATCCAGCTTGAAGGAGAGCCGGTACTGGACGTCCCGCAGAACCTTCGGGTCCAGCAAGGAAGAGAGCGGCAGCGAATGCAGCGCGAGCCACGTACACGCGGCCAGCAGGTCCGGTGGCGGCTCTTCGTCCTTGTGGGCAGGCACGACACGCCATCGCATGGCGTAGCGGACTTCTTCCGGCGTCGGCGCGTTGGCTCCGTCGCCCATCATGGCGAGTGCGGTCGTTGCGAGGCTGTCCGCGATGCCCTCGCGGGTCTTCGCGGCGGTACTGCGCCAGCGAGCGGCCATGTACTCGGGGCAGAAGTCCCACCACTTCGGGTCCGGCCTGGTGTTCCCCTTTTCGGCGGCGGCGCGGAGTTCGGATTCCGGGAGACCCGTATCCGTATCGAAGGACTCGCCCTTTCGCATGGCCTGCCAGAGTTCCGAGCGGCGGCTCTGCGCGAGCGCGTCCGTGGTGAAGCTCGCGGTCTTCACCTTTCCGGCGACGATCCAACGGAGCTGATAGGGGGCTTTCTTGCTCTTCACCTTGTTGACCTTCCACACCCTTACGTCAGTGGAAAGGTCAGCGGCTTTGGACCCTCCCGGGCGAGCGCTCCCGTGCACGCCCGGAGTGCCACTCCGGCGATTGTTCACGCGGTCTCCTCAAGACCGGTGATCCACCGATCCAATTCCGAACGCCGGATGCGGACGGCTCCGTTCGGCAGCTTGATGGCCTTGGGGCCTTTGCGGAGCTGCCGCCATCGATAGAAAGTCGCGCGGGGAACACCGATCTCCGTGATGACCTGGGAGATGGTCAGCATCTCGTCTCGGGCCACAGTCAGATCCCTCCCTGTCGCCCGGCTCGGGCAGACCGATCGGACAGCCCGGACAGCTCCAGTTCTGACTGTCCGGGTTGTTTGTGCTGGTCAGGTGGGGTGACCGGACAGTCGGACAACTGGGACACCTGGTGGGTGGTCTGTGTCCGGGTGTCGGTGTCCGGGTAGTACCGGCCACTCCCGTCCTTGGTGAGCTGTCCGTCGGTGGCCATGCGGGAGCAGGTGCGCCGGACCGTGTCCGTGTCGACCTGCGGGAGTGCGTCGGCGATGTCCTTGGGCTTGGCGCCGGGGTTGGCCCTCACGTGCCGGAGGATGGCGGCTCGGGTGTCGCCGATGGTGTGGTCGGACGCGGGCCCGTCGAGCAGGTGCCAGGCGCCGGAGGCTTCCTGGAACTGGAGGGCGTATTCGGCTTCGTTCACGTCGCGGCCGGTGACGTGCAGGATGCCGTCGGCCTGTCCGCGGGCCCGCTTGAGTACGAGTGTGGCGTCAGCTGCTCCGGCGATGCCGTTGGTGCCGGAGACCTCGGTGAGGAAGTCCTCGGACGCCATCTTGCGGACGTGGTGGACCAAAACGACGGCGATGCCGTAGTGGTCCGCGAGGCGTTTCGCGTAGCCGACGGAGACGTAGTCCGCGTCGTAGGCGGACACGCCTTGCGGGGCCTGTCCACGCATCTTGGCGAACACGTCAATGACGACCATCCGGGCGTCCGGGTTGCGCTCCAGCCACTGCGCGATGGCTTCGCTGCCGCCTTGCGGGAAGGGCGGGCATTCGGTCACCAGGGTCAGACCGGCCGGCGCCTTCTGCCCACCGAGCAGCTTGCCCATCCGGGTCTTCAGCCGACGCGGGGTGTCCTCCAAGGCGAGGTAGAGCACCGGGCCGCCATCGACGGGCACGGAGTCGAACGCGTGACCTCCGGCCGCGACGGACAGACCTAGCCCAAGGGACAGCCAGGACTTGCCGACCTTGGGCGGTCCAGCGAGCAGGCTGACGCCTTCCGCGAGGATGCCGGGCACCGCCCATTTCGGCTCGGGGAACTCCGTGGCCATGAGCTGGTCCGCGGTCCACGCGGTCCGGGGCCGCTCCCGCACCGGGGATGCCGTGGGAGCGGGCTGCGGGCCGCTGGGGACGGAGTACAGGTGCAGCGGGGGGATCGGGGATGCGTTCATGCCGCCACCTGCCGGGGCCGGTTGGCTCCGGCCCGTAGGCCGGAAGCGATGGTGCGGCGTGCCTCGCGCTCGCCCTGGCCGACGCTGAGCGCGGCGGAGACGAGCCAGCCGGTCACGTCATGTTCGTCCAGCCCTCCCCCGGCGACCAGTTGCCCCAGGGCAACGGAGGCGATGTAGAGCGCGGTGTTGTGCTGGTGCGGGCCGGAGCCGGTCACGCGGGCCAGCTCCCCGTCGACCGCGGCCCGCAGGAACGCAGAGCGCCGGTCATGTGCGGCGAGCGCGATCGTGACCGGCCGCTGCGGAGGCAGCGGCGCGGGGCGCAGCAGCTCAGCGAGCCAGCCCGGCAGCGGAGCAACGGGAGCGGCGTGGACGACTTCGTAGGGCCGTCCGGCAAAGGTGCTGCCTGCGCCGACCACGAGTCCGCCCACGGCCCGGGTGTCGACCTTCCAGCCCAGCCCGCGTGCGCTGTCCCCAGCGGTGTTGCGCAGGGGTTCGCCCTCCGGGGCTGCGAAGTACAGGTGCGTGCCGCCACTCCAGGTGCGGACCGTGTAGGTGTCGGCGGGGAAGGGCTGGCCGTGGCGCTCGCAGAGCACGGCCAGCACGTCGGCGCCATCGGTGACCCCGTGTTCGGCCCAATCGGCCGGCGGGTCGTCCCGCGGGTGCTTGGGCCGGTCGAGGTCGAGGACGACCAGACCGGATGGGCCGGTCGCCACGCCCACGTTGTACGCGGCGCGCGTCCAGCACCGTTCGATACGCCCGGGGTCGGTCGTGGCGCGCTCTTCCCAGTTCCGGATCGCGGGCGGCTTGTTGCCGGGGATGAGCGGGAAGACGTGCCATCCGCGGCGTGCGGCGTGCAGCGCCGCGGACAGCAGCGCGGGGTTGCGGTCATGCGTCATGCTGGTGGTTCTCCTGTTTCTGTCGAAGGGACGGAGAGCCGAGGCGGTCGCGGTCTTGTGGTGAGAGGCGACCGCCTCGGGCGTATCCAGGCACCGGGGGGTTTCGTGGACGGCGACCTCATCAGTGAGCGGCTGCACCGGAGAATCAGGCGTGACTTCCCGGACCAGGACGTAGCCAAGGGAGTCGTTGGTGCGTTGCGGGTGCTGGCTGCCGAACTGTCGAGTAGCCGGCAGGGCACCGAACGGCTTCCGGCAGCCGCCGTATTCATCGCTGCCGGAGATCTCAATCGCTTCATCTCAGCGATCCGGCTTGCCCGGGAGGACTGGCGCGACTTGCTCGTGGCCGGTGACCTCGCTGATGAGGACTGGCCGTCCGTGCTTGATCAGGAACTAGACGCCCGCGCCTGACCGCTTCTCGATCGGGCGCACGCTCAGTCGAAGGGACGGAGAGCCGAGGCGGTCGCGGTCTTGTGGTGAGAGGTAACCGCCTCGGGCGTAGCTACTGGTTCGGCTTGGGCAATTCGGGCAGTCCTGCCCGGGTGAGGGCCTGCGGGTCGAAGCCGGGCAGGGCGGCGCGGGCCGTGAGCGCCTGCGCGAGGGCGTCGGCGTAGGCGACTGATTCGCGGGCCACCTCGATCTGCGTGCGGCTGAGCAGCAGCTCCACCCGCTCGATGTGCGCCTGGTCCTCGCGCCGGACGGTGGTCTGCCGCTCGTACGCCATGGTGTCGCGGCGGTCGGTGCGCCAGTACCGGGCGGCGATGCCGTACGCGACCGCGGTGGCGAGCACCCACAGCAGCAAGGGCAGCGACAGGCCGTCGGCGTATCCGGCGACTCCGGCGAGTGCGAGGCCGCCGGAGGTCGCGAACCCGGTCGCGGCGAGGACGCCGTCGCCTCCGCCGCGTCCTGCGGCGGCGAAGGCGCCGGCCGTCGCGGCTCCGGCCGCGAGGACGACCATCAACGCGGCGTTGCCGACAGAGTGTTCGGCGCCGTTCGCGTTCCAGATCCGCCCGAGGATGAGCACGGTGGACGTGGCAACAGCCGGTGCCGCCTTCGGGGCCGCGACAGCGACCCAGTGGCGGGCGACGATCTGACCGTTCATTGCGGGGTCCTCCTACAGGTTCGGGATGGCTTTGATGACGGCGGTGGTGAGTTCGTTGATGGGTCCGGAGGCGCCGGTGGAGGCGAGGAAGAACCCGAACATGACGGCGATGAACGCGGAGCCGTAGCCGAGGGTGTTGGAGCGGAGCAGGAAGAACAGGACCAGTCCGAACAGCAGGACCAGGGAGACGGTGACGGCCACGACGGGCCCCTTTCCGGTGGTGTGGTGGTGCAGGACCGGTGGTGGGTTAGCGGGTGCCGTCACGGTGGAGGCGGGCGGCGATGTTGTAGAGGTGGCGGCCGACGCGTATCCGCTTGCCGGTGGCCTTGCAGCGACGGCAGTCCTTGCCGCGCCTGGCCTTGCCCTTGCGGTCGGTGGTGATGGCGTGGCCCATCCCGCGGCACTTGCTGCAGTTCCCGAACGGGGATGCCGCACACAAGCCGGTGTAACCAAGAGTGACGAGCAGGAGGAATGCGCTAGCGAACAGGGCAGGGGTCATCAGGGGCCTCCAGGGCCTGTTTCAGGGGTCTTCGCAGGTGAGGCGCTAGCGGCTAGCGCCCTGATCAATGCGGTTTTGGGCGCTAGCAGTGCCGCTAGACCTAGCGGGGTGTCCTGCTAGGTCTAGCGGCGAAATCCACTCAGCCCGCGTCCCGGTTTCCGTCACGCTCCGCAATCGAGGTGAGGATGTGGGAGCGTTCGATGCCGCGCCGGTTGGCGCCCTTCCCGGCTTCGGTCTTGCCCCACACCTGGCCGGTGCTGATGCCGTGCGGCTTCAGAGCGGCGGCCAGTTGCTCGGGCTCCCAGCCGCCGTACACGTCCGGCCGCAGCTCGGCGAGACGGGCCACGACGACCTCGGACCACAGCTTCGGCTCTTCGGCCGGCACGACGGCGAGGATGTCGGTGAGCAGGTCGAATCCGCTCGACTCGCGGTCCTCGAACGTCTCACCTGCGGCGTGCCCGGACAGGGTTCCGGCGGCTTCGCGCAGGCGGCGGGCCCGCAGCCCGATCACCTCGGCGGTGCGGGCGTCGACGTAGACGGACGAGACGATCCTCGCGTCGGCGCCTTCACCGACGAAGTAGTGGATCCCCTTGTCCTTCCACGAGAACATCGTGGCCCGGATCCCCCGCTTGTAGCTGGACGTGCCGAGGACCATGTCGTTCTCCAGCTGCCCCATGACCTTCAGGCACCACCGGGCCGACGCGTTCGCGCTGATCCCGGTCGGCAGGGCCTTTGCGTCCGGGCGCTGCGTGGCCAGGAGCAAGACGATGCCGGTGGCGGGGCCGCGCTTGACCAGGTCGGTGCAGATTTCCTCGAACTCCCCGCCGTGCTTGGGGTGCTCGAACCACACCTGGCACTCATCCACGCCGATCACGATCGGGTGCAGTCCGAGCTTGGGCTTGTTCGCCAGCTCGGACGTCACCTTCGACTCCGGGCAGATGTCCCGCGGCAGGGACCGGATCATCTTCGCCCTGCGGCGGAGTTCGGTGCGCAGTTCTCGCAGGTCAGCGAGCGCGTACTCGATGTCCTCGTCGTCGTCTCCGGCCCGGTGGCGGTGCGAGACGCGCTCACCGACGGGGTCGAGGTCGCCTGTTCCCTTGAGGTCGTAGGTGTGCAGTTCGGCCCGGGTGTCGAGGGCGGCGATGAGCAGGAGCAGGCGGAGCAGGAATGTCTTGCCCATGCGGGGGATGGCGCCGATGACGCCTGCGATGTACATCAGGGTGATGTCGACCCAGCGTCCGCGCTGGTCAGTGCCGAAGGAGACCGGCTTGAACAGGTCGACGGAGCCGCCCTTGATCAGGGGCCATGCGGGCTTGGTAGCGGTCGACATGTCCTGATCACCGACCCACAGCACGAGCCGCCCGGTGTGCTCGTCCGGCACCGCTTCGGGCCACACGCAGCCGAGCGGGCGGCGCAGGCCGGAGGCGAGCTTGTCGCGGCGCTCGATCACGTCGGTGACGGTCACGCCGTAGGGGAGGTCTCCTTCCGCACGCCATCCGGGGCCGTCGCGGGTGATCGGGGCGGTGAACGTGAACCCGTCCCGCCCCTTGCTCTGCACCTGGTTGATCGCCGTGATGCCCAGCGCCCCAAGCGCCCGCAGCACGATGTCACTGGTGAGCTTGGGTGCCTTGGTCATCTCCACAGCCCGGGTGATGACCGGTGCGTCGGCCTGAGTGCCGGCCGACCCGAGCGCCAGCAGTACCGCCCCGACCGAGAGAGCCTGCACCCAGCCCGGTGCGAGGACATAGATGGCAAGCGCGGCACCCAACCCGATGAACATGGCCAGGACCGTGATCAGGGACCGCAGCCGCACCCGGCCGTCGCGCTGCCGGGAGAGCTTGAGGTACTCGGCCGTGTCCTCGCGCCGGACCGAGGCGAGTCGGACCGGCTCCCCCTCACGGTCAGCGACCCACCGGAGTGTCCCGCCCACGAACTTCGCAGCGCCCCGTGGCGACTGGAACGCGAGCCGCATCGCGTAGTACGGGGAGCGCACAGCGTGGTACCCGGCCAGGTGCCCGTAGTGCCCTGTGGCCCACCGGGTCGCGGTCCGCAGCTCGGTGGTGGAGCGCAGCCACAGGGGGATGATGGCGCGGCGCTTTGCGCTCATGATCCGCCCCATGAACCCGGGGTCGATCGGCTGTGGCCCGTCAACCAACACACGCTCGGTCGGGTCGCCCGACTCACGGAAGCGGGAGTCGGCCGACGGACCGATGTGTGGGTCGGCCGACTCGGTACGGGCCGACCGCGCCTTGTCGAGGTCGACCACATCCGCCCCGGAGTCGGACCCGGGGTGGCTGGCCATGTCGGCTTCGAGTCGGTTGAAGAGTTCGTTCTCGTCGTCGTGGTTCACTGACTGTCCTTCCCGGACAACTGGGGTTGGAAAGGGGTCCGGACAGCGCTTTGGACGGCCTACCGTCCGGACCCCGCTTTGGCGGGAGCTGTGCATTTCAGGCGGCGCGCTGTTCTTCGGGATAGGCGCAGGCGGGGCACATTCCGAGCGAGATCGGGATGCAGTACCCGGCGTCCGTGCAGCACTTGGGGCAGGTCCGGCGGGCGGTCATCGCCTTGGCGAGTGCGGCGGTACGGCCCGGTGTCATGGGGCGTACGGGCTTGGCTATGTCGATGCGGTAGAGGTAGGCGACCGACACCCCGGCCGTGCGGCGGCGGGAGCGGCGCATCACCTGCGCGGCGACCGGCTGACCACCGGGCCGCAGTCCGCGGGCGCGCAGCTGGCGGCGGGTGGCGTAGCCGTCGGGGGCGTACGTCCACGGGAAGGTCGGTATGCCGTGCAGGGCGCCGGTCGGGTCGTAGCACTTGCCGAACGTCGGAGACATCAGGCCGCCACCCCCGGGCCCGATTCGGCACCGGAGCCGCGGCGGCCGGCACGACGGCCGGACCAGGTTGCGAAGAGCCTGCCAAGCCCTGCCCGGCGAACACCGGCCCGCCCCTGCTTTGCCGCATACATGGCCTCATCGGCCCGGCGGAGCAGCCCGGACAGGTCTTCGCCAGGGTGGTCGGCGGCGCGGACCCAGCCAAGCGACACCGTGGTCTGCACTGCGAGGTCAAGGCCGTCCGCGGGGCGGGCGAGGACCCCGTGCAGAACCGCGAGTAGGTCGGCGGCGGTGCCGTGGTTGTCGATGACGACCGCAGCGAACTCGTCACCGCCGAGCCGTCCGGCAACGCCGTGACGGCCGACGTAGTGGGCCAGCCGGTCAGCGGTCGCCTTCAACAGCGCATCCCCGGCTGCGTGGCCGAAGCGGTCGTTGATCTGCTTGAAGTGGTCGACGTCCGCGAGGACCACGACCGCTTGCGGGTTCTTGAGCAGGGTGGTGGCGCGGCGGGTGAAGCCGTCGCGGGTGCGGAGCCCGGTGAGCGGGTCACGGCGGGCAGAGTGCAGTTGGCGGCGCATCCACACCGTGTGGACCAACCATCCGGACATAAGCGGACCCGCGGCAGCAAGGGGCGTTAAGAGGCTGCTCATGCCGCCACCGCCCCGGTGCCGTCGCCGTTGTTGTCCCGCTCGGTGTCGGTTTCGACGCCGTGCAGCGGGGTGGCTGCGGCCCGTTCGGCTTTGAGGGTGTCGCGCAGGGTGCGGGCGGTGGCCTGCGAGACGTGTACCGCGGTGCGGATGCCGTCCGCGGTCAGCGCCGCGTCCGGCCAAGCGGTGGTGATCTCCCGAGCCTCTGCCACGACCTGTTCCGGGGTCCGTTTGCCCTTCGCCTTGCTCTGAGTGCGGCGCGCGGTCCGCTTCGCGGACGGCTTCGGCTTGGCCTCGGGGCCGCCGTTCTGCTCCGGCTGCGGCTTCTCGGTGGGCGGCTCTGCCTCACTCGGAGGGTTGAGCTCCCCGAGCTTCATTAGCACCCGCTCCGGGCGGGGTGTCTTCGACCGCCACAGGCGGCCGTGGCGCTCGCGCAACTCGGCGCGGGCCAGCAGGCATTCCCGCTCTCGGGTCAGCGCATCGGCGTAGGAGGTGATCTCCCACAGCGTCATCCGGCGCCACAGGGCGAACGTGGAGGGAAAGGCGAGCAGCCAGCGGGAGGCGCGGATCTTGTCCATGCGCCGGCCGGTCACCGCACCGATCCGCACCGCGTAGATGTGGGCGCCGATCTCGGAGAACACCACCCACAGCAGCGGCATCGTCCCGTGCGCGACCTTCGCCCATGTCCCGTGGCCGGCCGAGACGTTCAGGCCGCAGGTCACCAGGGTGAGGACCCAGGGCACGAACCGCACCCAGGCCAGCGCCATATCCATCCGGATCAGCAGCAGGTTCGCCACCGAGAACACCGGGATGGACACGTCCATACCGACCGGCACCATCCACGGCTCACCAAACCCCCACCGCAACGCAGCAGCCGACACCGCGTCGAACGAGGAGATCAGACCCAGCCCGCCGACACCCGCCGCAGCGAGAGCGCCAAACCCGGCCAGTCCCATTTCCGGGCGGGTCAGCGGCGGAACCGCCGACCGATCCGCGGACTGCGTGGTGGGCATCATGCTGCTGCCGCCTTCCGGGACGGCCGACGGCGGCCGACCAGCCGCGGCAGCGGGATCACGTTGAACAGCTCCGGCGCGAACGCCTCGATCGCCTCCGCAGCGACCCGGCTCACGCGATCGGGAAGGTCAGGGTTGTCGGCGAGGATGTCGCGGGCCGCATCCATGCGGGCCGCCCGCTCCATCTCGCTCTCGCCCTCCACCCCGAGCCAGAGGTCAACCGGGGTGCCCAGGGCCAGTTCCACAAAGTCGGTGTCCGAGACGACCTCGTGGCCGCCGATGAATGCACGCATTGAGCACTCCTGAACTCGAAGAGACGGAGACCCGGGCGGGCGTGGCCTTGTGGTGAGAGGCGACCGCTCCGGGGTGAAGCCGTAGTTCCGGCTCCCCTCAGCCCCGCCCGTACGAGACGGGCAAGGGAGGCAACCGGCCGCAGGCCGATGCGCTGCGAAGTGGTTGAAGCTGCGCTGTTCAGCGCACGGCTCTCGCCGCGCGCGCCGCCTACTTGGGCCAGGAGAGGCGACGAATCCCGATTCAGTTGTCAAGGAACGAACGCTTCCTTCGAACCCGCTTCACGGGGCGCTCCGGGCGCAGGCAGTGCGGTTCTCTCGGCTTCACCAGTGCAGGCGAGTCCTGGAGCGTGATCCAGATTGACCTAGGTCAATTACTCACAGAGGAGAAGTTACCTAGGTCGATCCGAGTCGTCAAGGGGAGCGCCAAGAGTGAAATTGACCTAGGCCGGTTAGGCTCGACTCCATGGAGAAGAGCCCCGGCACACCGCGCCCTACGGCCAAGGACATCGCGGCGGGCATCCGCCGCCAGATCGTCAACGGCGACCTCGGCCCGGGCGATCAACTGCGAGCCGCCCGCGAACTGGCCAAGGAGTACGGGGTCACCTTGGTCAAGGTGCAGAACGCCTATCGCGAGCTCAGCGAGGAAGGTCTCGTGTTCTCCCAGCAAGGGCGCGGCACCTTCGTGATCGACCCCTCGCGGCCCGTCGAAGATGGGCCGCGCGGAGGGTCGGCGTTCGTGTCGCTCGCTACGGAGATCAGCGCGATGCACGAGACGATCCGTCAGCTTGGGGCGCGACTTGAGCGCCTTGAGCAGATCGTGAACTCCGGTGGGTCAGCACCCGCTCAGTGACGACATCGGCCCGCTGGACCAGTCGAGTCGCCTCCATACGCACCATGCTGAGACTCGCTCTGATCAGGGCGCACTGAGCTGGGGTAAGTCCCGCTCCACTGCTCTGCTGTTCGAACGTCTCCGACATGCGAGACAGCTTGGGCGCGGAAACAACGATGGACCCGGACACATTGTCCGGGTCCATCGTCTTTGCAGCTCAGCAGTGTTGACCGTACGTCACTCCATCGCTCGATCAACGGCATCCAGTACTGCGGTCCACGGGAGTTCGCGCCCGGAGGACGCCTCTCGCGGTTCGTACAGCGGCCACACATCCGGTCCGTAGACGAGGTGAACTTGCGCTTCGCGCAACGCCTCAAGGTGGCGTCGCCAGGCAGGGTGACGGGCGTGGGCCGCATTAACCCGAGGGAAGACCACGACAGGAAGTCCGAGAGTCCCAATGGCTTCGGCCACCTGCGTCAGCGCCTGATTGTCCGCGATACCCATCGCAAGCTTGGCGACTATGTTCGCGCTGGCAGGAGCGACCACGTAGCAGTCAACGGGCGGATGCGGCCGTACGTCTCCAGGTAGCCGCGGCTCATCCCGCACCGGGAGACCGGTCAGCTTCTCCAGCCGCTCCACCTCGCCACTCATCCGGAGCCAGTTGCCTGCGGTCGGCGTCAGCGTCACGGCCACCTGCCATCCGCGTGCCATCGCAGGCTCGACCAGCCCGGTGCGGAGCGCTTCCACTCCGCCGGCCGCCGAACCCACGACTCCGAGAACTCCGCGCTTCGCCGCGCTCACTGCACCGCCCTGCATCGTTGAGCCATCACGAACACCTCGGACGAGCGCGAGCCCGCAGTTATGGGGGACTGCTTGGTCAGGTCTCGCAGCGTCTCGCGCACCCTGGGATTGTTACGCACGAGCTGCGGCGCCGTCCGTTCGGCCGTGCGCAGTTCCGCGAAGGCGTCGTCCCCGTGCCCCCCGAGCGAGAGCGCGCGGGCGAAGTCGATCCGATGCGAGACGCTGCGCTCTTGGGGCATGTGGTCCACGTTGATCCGGCCGTTCTCCACCACGTACGCGACGTTGTCGAGATCCAGTTCAATGGACAGCCGGTGCAGCAACACGTTCGTCGGGCCGAAGCCGGTCTGCCAGTAGTTCTCATCCGAGCCGAGATCGTCTGCAAGCTCTTCGGCACGGTCCAAGAGCCGGGTAGCGGTCGGACGGTCCTGGTGTCGCGCTGCGGCGACAGCGGCCCGCAGGTGAATCATGCCGAGCAGGCTCAGCGCGGCCGGATCACTCTCCGCTACTCGCGGGGACAGCCAAGTCGACGTTACGTCGCCGAGCTGCATCGCTGCCTCATAGCGGCCGTTGGCGAGCAGGGCGTGTGTTCCCGATCGGGCGGCCGACGCCAGCACAAGCGGGTCATCGGACGCATCTGCCGCTTGCATCGCGCGCTCTGCCGCGAGCCATGAGATATCGGACTCCCCGATCTTCGCGAGCGTCGTGGCGGCGAGGTGGTGCGTGCGGGCCGACACCGCCCAGCAGTCGTGGCGATCCTCCTCGCGGCGCGCCGCGCGATCCTCCAACTCTTGAGCGGTTTGGAGCAGCGCAGGAAGGGCCGCGATCACGCTGCCGAGTCGACCGCCCTGGTAGTCATTCCACGCATTCTCGACGCGCACAGCGGCCGGAGCAGGGGTCGGGAGCTGAGCACCTGCCTCCGGCCCGAACAGAAGTCGGGAGAGCCGCCGCGGACTCATGAGCGCGTCGCGGACGGCCGGCACATCGTCCTGCTGCTTCTCGTCCTCCACAAGCATGGACTGCCCTACCAGGTCCCCGAGGGGCACCCGCAGGATGCGCGCGAGCTCCGCGAGCATGTCGATCCGTGGCGGCCTGCGCCGACCGGACTCGGCTTTCGCCAGCCAGTCAGTGCTACGGCCGACCAGCCCGGCCAGCACCTCTTGCGTGTATCCGCGGCGCTTCCGATAGAACGCGATTCGTTCGCCGATGCTGAGGTGATCTCCAAGACCACGCATGGGGTGTTGCCTCCCGCTGCTGAGTAGGGGCGCCTTCACGGTACCGACGCGGTGGTGAGCGCGTAAGAGATCCCAGCGGTGACCACCGCAATCAGGGTGCAGGGCTGACCGGCCGAAGACCCGGACGAATTGTCCGGGCCCGCCGTGACCGTGCTGGCAGGTGTCCCAGCTGTCCGACTGTCCGGTTGGGACGCTGACCTGCAACAACCGCCCGGACAGTCAAAATGAGCGCTGTCCGGGGTGTCCGCTCACAGACGGGCTGCAACACGCCGGGTGTTGCAGCCCGTCGGCGAAGCCGACTCCCGTGGGTCGCTGGCGCCGAAGGTGACTTCACTCTGTGGTTGTGCCCGCAGCAGCGCGACGGCGTCTGTTTGGTCGCTCATTCCCGACAACGCAGAGCTGTTACAGGTTTCTCTACTTCTTCAAGCCCCGGCTCCGCTCCGCTCCGCCGGGCGCGCTTCCCGGCTCCGCTGCGGGCGCCGCTCCTGCCTCCGGCCCGCTCCGCCCGCGGCTGCGCCGACGCGCGCCCACATATCGATAGGGCCGAAAGCCAATCGTCGATCACCGCATGAAGCGGACATTAAACCGGGGCATGCCTCCGGCGGGGGCGCTCAGACTCTGGGATGGAGGGGGCGCCGTACGCGAGTGCCGGCCGAGTATGGCGAGCGCGGGGGAGCCCGGAGGGGTGGTTGTGTGCCCGCTACTCTTCCTGCTTTTCTGCCCGCAAGCCCAGCTGACCGAGGCCCTCGTCGAGAACTAGATCGATGATGTGAGGCGCGATTGGTTTTGGTGACCGGATCGACACGTCGAAGTCGACCGTCACCTCGGCTCCCTGGGTGGCGAACTGCAAAACGGCCACCTTGACGACGTCCCTCACCTTGTCAGCCGGCACACCCGCTATCCGCAATCGAAGTCCTGTGGGCCCAGGCGTCGACTTCATGCTGTTTGCGGCGCCCGGCATAGGGCTTGCGGCCGAGTTTCGCTCGCTGCCTCTGCCCTGTGGCGTCGAGGCGTCGGACCCAGCTGTACGACCTGTGGAGGGCTCCGCCACGGCCCGTCCGGTCCCTGCGGCTGCATGTACCGAGGCGTTGCGCTGTGCGAGTGCATCGAGCGCAAGTGGGGCACGCACCAGCCATGTCCCGGGCTGGAAGTCGATCTCGCCTGGTATCACGTCCTCCCCCAACCTGATCACAGCATCAGGCGCACGCCACTGGCTCCCCGACACAAGGGCAAACACGCTGCGCTGCACGCCAGCGCGCAAGCATTCGCGCAGCACCTCAGCCGAGGCCAGCTTTGGCAGGCGCGGATAGCGCTGGAAGGCGTGCAGGAGCGCTTCGATCTCGATGGCTTCTGCTTCCGATGGGAGCAACTTGAACCGCTCGGAGAGGAGGGCGGCAGGGGCTAGTTTGTCCAGTAGTGCATCGCCAGCGCGGAGGTGTTCAGTGACACGATCAGTCACCGTCTCGCTAGCACGGGCTGGGCCCAGGTCCTGGTGGAGGACCGCGGGCGGGGAGCCACCGATGCCGTTCGTCAACATGTATACGTGCCGGTACGAAAGGACGAGGAGAGCGGGCAGTCTGTCCTCCGCTCGGGCGATCCGACTGCGGAGTTCATTCTGCTGTTCTTGGTTGAATCGCCTGAGCCGTGGGCCGTCGGCCTGCAGGTCCCGCATCGCGCTGACGGTGCGTGCGAGGCTGCGGGCTCTCCCCAGCGCCACGGAATCCGGGGCGATCACGACCAGCGTGTTCTTGTTGGTGCGACCGGACTGGTTGAAATCGGTGAGGATGCGATCTGCGAGGATCTGAACGGGCCCAGGGGTGCCTTCGGCGTCTGCTTGCTCGACGCGGTTCTCCGGATCCAGAAGTGCAAGGGTCAACTTCGGGACGTCAGAGACACCCGACGAGTCGCGCACGCCTGTGATGGTGCGCCAAAATTCAGAAGGGGGTGCAACTTTACTTGTGGCCTCGGCCAATAGAGCGGAGATCGCTGCCTCCGCTATTGCGCTCTCCCGCTCAACTATGACCTTGTTCAGGTTCGGCTCTGTGGTGAACCGATATCGCCCGCCCTCATAGCGCATATAGAACGCAATGTTCTTGACTGTGTCCCGCACATCTTCCAGCTGACCACGGGACAGTCCTGGGCGGCCGACGCCGACAATCATCTGCGCATCAGAGGCGCCCAGTACTCGCTCCGCACTGAAGGAACTTACGAAGGCTGTTGTGGCCAAACCTGTAGTCGCGCGAAGTGCGGCAATTTCACCGCCTCTGCGCTTGTCCTCCTGTCGCGCTCGTGAATTCGGCCGAATGATGTCCGCGTTGAGTGCGGCCTTGTATGACTCACCCGCGAATCTCAGAACTTCGGCTCGGACGCCGGGGTCGTACAACGGCAGGTCGCCCGCGTGTATGAGTGGGGAGGCGTGTCCCTCCCGGTAGAGCGCTTTGATGGTGTGGGAGAGAATGCGCAACGCTCCCCTGGTGCGCTGAAATCCGGACAGCGAGCCCCAGCGGTTGGTGAGTATATCGATCAGCTCGGGGTGGAAGGGGTAGGCGGCTTCGATGCGGTCGCGGTAGTCCGGTTCCCTGTAGATTGACGGAAGGGCATCGCCGAACTGTTCGGAGTAATAGGTTCCATAGGCGTCGGCGACCCGTCGGCGTTCTGCCACCGACCCAAGGGTCTTGAAAAGCCGGGTGTGCAGAACCGGGAATATGTCATCGCCCTCGACAGGCGTGATGGTGGCCTCGGTCCGGCCGAAAATCTTGGACAGCCGCTCCAAAAGGTCCTCGCTGTTGACGGATGCGAAATCCTCAAGGTGCGAGGCCGTCAACGTGGCCACTAGGCAGGCGCCTGGAACATTGGCAACAGCAGTGTTCAGCTCTTTGATGATCGTCAGAGTCGTGGTCGTCAACGAGCCCTTATCCGCATCGGAAGTGAGGGTCTTCGCCAAATACTCCAGCGTCTCGTCCATCAATATCAGGCAGGGCGAGTGCTCCCTGAGGAGATTCACGAGTTGGGTCGTGGAGGTCCCGCGACGTGCCTCGTCCTGGGCACGAACGGCCTCGTAGGCTTGAGCGCCGCCAAGTTTGTAGGCGAGGTGACCGAGCAAAGTGTGTGCGGGAGTCCCGTTGTCCTTGGGGTTGCAGTCGGCTGTGAGCGCAGATCCGTCGAGGACGACCACTCGGGCCTGGGGCACAGCCCCGCCCGTTATTGACTTTGCGAGTTCCCGGGCGAGCCGCGTGTCTGCCACGGACCGAGCAGAACCAAAAAGGTGGTATGCGGCCAGCAGAGTATGTGTCTTGCCTCCGCCGAACTCGGTCTGCATGCGGTACACGGCGTTGGCAGCCGGGTCGCCGGACAGTCGGCTCCCGATTTCGACTAGTGCCACCCGGAGATTCTCAGTCAGGTAGGTCTTCTCCGTGAACAGAACCGGGTCCAGATAATCCGCGGGTCCGTCGCCTTTTGCCACCAGTCCCAGGTCAGCGGCGAACCTGGCTTCCTCGAAGGAACCGTCGGCGATGTCATCGTGGGGTCGCGCTACCTCGTGCCACTTCTTCAACCTGGTCACAGCGAGGTCATCCATTTCCTGTGCTTGAGTCGAAGAGAGCGAGCTCTTCGAACGCCGGCGTGTACTTGGCGGCGCGTTCCGCCAGGTCCTCGCGACTGCCGCCAAGTCCGAGCAGCAGGATCCGTTCGCGGCTTCCCTCGGGGAGGAGCTCAGCCACTGCCGTGGTCAGTGCCCAGAATGCAGGTTCTGCTGCGCCCCCGGTCGTTCCCAGTAGTGCGTCGAGTTCCTGGCGCCGTCCTTGGTCGTACAGCAGGCAGGCCGCATGCATGACATCAACCAGGGAGGGGCGAGGGCCCAGCGGAATGTGGCGTCGGTCGTCCGGGCCGAGCAGCCGGTAGCCAGCGCCCCCGCTGCCCAGTTTCTTCATCAGGCCTCCTGGCGCGGTGAGCGCATCGAGGCTCAGGTCGAACGCCCGGCACAGCATGTATGCCTCATCAGCTGGAATGTCCTGACTGTCGTAGGCCCAGCGCCAGGTGAGATACAGCAGTGACCGGTCGTCGAGGGCTTGGAGGGACTCACCTCCGGTGAGAGCTCTGGTCGCGTGCCGGGCGACCGCTTGTCGGGCGAGGACCATCAGCTGCTCCACATCGACCTCCTCGCCTGACAACCGGACGACCCGGGAGTAGCGCGCGAAGACCTCGAAGGCCGGCCCAATCGCAGAGACGAAGTAGTCCGCCCCGGACAGCTTCATGTCGTCGAAGACAGCCAGACGCTCGGCTATCCGCGCGTCCAACTCACGGACGACATCGTCGAAGTACCCCTCCTCAGCTGCCACAACCTTGCGGCACACCAGGACGACTGAGGAGGCGAGAACCGAGCCCTTGTTGTCAGTGCTGCGGCCCTCGCGCTCGGACTGCATCGGCCACGACGTCGTCACGATGAGGCCGGCATCCCTCAGTCCACGGAGGAGGTGTTCCCATGCTGTGGAGTCGGTGTGAGCGAAGACCAGGGAGACAATCCCGTCGTCGCGCACCACTCTTGTCACCTCGTCCAACGCCCGCTGGAGGCGTTGCTCGAACTCAGTTCTGGATATGTACTCGGCTGACTTGGTGTCGGCCCGGTTCTGGATGACCTCGGCCTTCTTGGGGGTCAGGGAAGTGGCAAAGAGCTCGGGGTAGAGGTGGCCAAGGGAACGCTTGAGCCATACGTAGAAGAAGTCCGAGAGGTCGCCGTACTGGAAGGCATCATAATAGGGAGGATCGATGATGACGGCGTCGAACTCGCCATCTTCGAAGGGCAGATGCTGGGCGTTGGCCCGCTGCACTCGGGACGGGTTGCCGACGGTGGCTACGACGCAGTGAGTCAGGGACTGGGATATCCAATTCACTGCGCCGGTCCAATTTCCGGGTCCACCACCCAGTGGATCTATCTCACAAAAATCCCACGCCATACGAACAGACTGTTGAGGAAATGTGTGCGTGACAAATTCACCGGAAGGTACCCAAGTCACGAAAGAGGAGTTGTAGTCGACTATACGGTCGACAGCCAACCCGAGGTAAGTGGCCAGCGCGCACGCCCGCCCCTCGTCCATCCCATTTTCTAGCATTGCCTCGTGAGCGGCCCGGACGGTTTGTGCCAGCACGGCGAGAACCAGTCGCTGACGCGGGGTGAACATGCGAGACCAGGTATCGATGCCATAGGTAAGGTTTGGGTAACGGCGATACTGGGATCGAGTGATCAATTCGTCGGGCACCGCGCTGGTCCCGTCCGGATAGTCGTCCAGATCTTCCACGAGCGCGTCCGCCCGTGCTATGGCGTCTCGGTCCTCTTCTGTCGGCTCCCGGTAGACGCGCACCCCTGAGAATTCAATATCGAGAACCGCGTACAGGTAGTTCCCGAAGCCGTGCTCGCGAGCGTAACTTCGCAACTCCTTGTCCGGCCGGGCAGTACCGCAGGCCGGGCAAGTGACCGTTACCTGCGAACCGCGGCTGGTTTTGGTGCCGAGTTTCCAATCGCTGCCGTCAGCTGGCGCTCCCTCGGCGACGCGCAGCTCGACGCGGTCCTCGCTAATGTCGTAGTCGACACGGACGCGGTTGCGAGTGGAGTCGGCCAGCTTGCGGGATGAAATGAGCGGGATGGTTCGGGCGCAGCCGGGATCAGCGCATGGGACAGTGCGTGCCCAAAAATAGACGGCAGCACGGTTGCCTTCCTTGGCCCGTGGAAGGACCGATTCGAGTCGGGCGTCGGCTTGCACGCTGACCCAATCGGCCCAGGTCCGGAACTCTTCCACAAGGCTCGGCCCGTCAGGCTCGTCCGCCTTGCCGTAGCGCGCCGGGTATTCGAGCACGCACTTCTGGATGAGATGGGCGACCGGGTTGATGTCGACAGCGGTTGTGTCGCAGCCGAGGCGTGCGGCTTCAAGAGGAATGGCGCCGCCACCCGCGAAACAATCCAACACCTTCGGGGTCCGATCAGGCCAGGCCGCCTTCAGAGATTTACGCAAGGGTTCCACAACGGCCGCGTGGGAGATCGCTGCGAAGGGCGCGGCGTTGCCGATGTCCGCCAGCAGGCGCGTCCGCTTCGCGGGACCGGGGTCGGGGACAAGGCTGGCGAGCACCACCGTGCGAGCCATCGACAAAGGCCTGCGGGCCCACCACAGGTGCATGGTGGAGATATGGCCGTGGCGCAGATGCTTCTCGCGACTGGAAGCAGCGTTGACGATGGCGAGAGGGAGCTTTTCCTCGATAAGGGCACGTCTCACGACGCCTCCTGTTCTGCGGCGTCGACAACGGGACCTGGAGCGACCGAGTAACGGACGTCATGGCTGGGGACGAAGCTGCCGGCCAGTGCGGTGGCAGGATCCTGGATTCGGTAGAGCCTGGGGTGATCGCCAGCGCAGTCCAGTACGACGTACAGCCAGTAGTCGCGGCCGAGCTTCACTGCCGTGACGTACTCGGACCAGGTCAGCTCGACTGCGCCGACTCCGGCGCGGCCCTTGACCTCGATGCAGCGCCGTTCGTCCTCACGCTCGGAGACCAGGTCGAAGCCGATGTTGTCCGACTCGACAGAGCGGATCTCCACGGCGCCGTGGCCGTGCTCGAAGTCAATGCTTACCTGAACTGCTATGCGTTCAATCTCGGGGTCGCTCAGACCGCGACCGTAGCGAGGACACCCGTCGTCGACTCCAGTCTCGTCGGTCGGGGCAGGCAGAAGGAGGCATTGTGCCAGCACACGTACTGGCCCGCGGTCGACCTGTCGCGTGCGCGCAACGTCAGCGAGCCGCCGGTTTCGGCGCTCCTGAACCGTGCGCTTGGCAAGTTCGACCTTGCGGCGGCGACCCTCGGCGCCCGGCTTCCCAGCCTCCACCTCCTCGTCGAGGTCCATCAACTCGACCTCTTGGCGCGCAAGGACCGTGTTGAAGGAGGCGTTCAGGAACTCCTCCTGGATCGTGGCGGTGTGCTCACGCTCCGCTCGAACCTCCTTCACACGCCCCTCGAACACGTTCTGACGGGCCCAGGTGATCAGCTCGGCTTCTGAGCGGGGGGTTGCGCGATCCTTGTGCGCCGGGGTGGCACCCAATAGAAAGTCGTAGAGGACACCACCGGAGGCACGGAGCACCCCGTCCGCGTCACTGATGGTGGCGATACTTCGGTGCACCACCGACCGATGGCCGTCCACTACGTCTGCCTCGAGTAGGTGCAGGACGGCAGGGTTCTGCCGGCTCGGGTCAAGCAAGACTGCGCCTCGCTGCAGGGGCAGGTGGGTGGCCTCGATGATGTGGTCGATCAAGTTCTCGAACAGGGAGTGGCCGGGGCCGCAGAGCTCCGGTCGCGGCGCACCCAATTCGGCATCCTCGGCCATCCGACGCACGGCGACGGACTTGTCGAAGGTAATCCGCTCATAGGCTGGCTGGAGTTGGCGCAAGGTGCCCCGGTCCCGGTCCCTGGCTATCAGTAGGTCCGGGGTCCGATCCACGTGCACAGTGGTGTGGTCAAGCCTCGGGGTGGCCTTGCCCCCCGCGAAGTCGATCGCGTCTAGGAAGAACCGCTTCAGATGGTCAGGCGGGAGCCTTCGCTCCTCGGCGCGTTCGCTGAGCCTCCTCTGTAGCCGCCAGTCGATATGCCCTGTTGCAAGGGCTTTCGCTAGCAGTTCTTCGGCCCGTTCAAGGAGTTCTCGGTTGTACGTTCCCTCATCGGCGCCGAACTGTGCAGCTGTCTCCTGTGAGCTGCGCTCTCCAGCGACGACCGCCTGGAGCAGTTCCGGAAGCTTGTAGGCGGCGAAGACTTCTCCGATCACGTCGAACACTCGGTCGCCGAGCGATTTGCCCATCCATTCGAGTTTCTTCAGAACGGTCGCTAGGACGTGCCCTTCCCTGGTGTTCCCGGCGACCAGGTTGAAGATGTGGACCTCTTCGGTCTGTCCGATGCGGTGAATACGGCCCATCCGCTGTTCGAGGCGGTTGGGATTCCATGGGATGTCGTAGTTGACCATGAGATGGCAGAACTGCAGGTTAATGCCTTCGCCAGCGGCCTCGGTGGCCACCATGATCTGGGCGTGTTCGCGGAACGCACGCTCGGCAGCGATGCGCTCTCCAGCTCGCATACCGCCGTGTATGACCACGACGTCGAACTGCTCGGAGAGCTTTTCTTGCAGGAAGTCGAGCGTGTCCTTGTGCTCCGTGAAGATCAGCAGCTTCTTAGAAGAATCGTCCCCGACGCCGTATTTCTCCAGGACCTTCCAGAGTTCGTTGAGCTTGATCTCACTGCCTAGGCGCTCGGTTTCCTGCGCCTGCACAAGCAAAGGACGAACAGCGTCGAGTTCAGCCTCGATCTCCTCGAGTGAACGCGGGAGGGCCGCGAGGGCCGCTTCTTCCTGCGCCCAGCGTTCTTCCTCGGTCCGATCAACGTTGTCGTTGCTGGCTGGACTGGAGTCGACGGCAACGACCGACCGAGATTCTGGTGCGGGGCTGGCCAGTTCGCGCTCCAGCCGCTCCACTCGACGCTCCAGAGTCCGGCTGATGGCGCGTACCGAGGACGCCAGTCTGCGCTGCATCGTGGTGAGCGCGAAGCCGGAGACGGAGGCACGACCTTCGCCGCGGATCTCGGCGAGGCCCTCGGTAATGAAGGCCGACACGGCCTGGTAGAGGTTCCATTCGGGGCCCTGCAGGTCGTACGCCACCGTGTGGGGTGTGCGCGGCTTGAAGAGCAGGTTGCCGCGCAGGTCCACCATCTGCTCTTTGGATGTCTTCGAGTAGTGCTGGGGGTGGACTTCGACGTGTTCGGGGCAGCGATCTCCGTACATGTCCGAGTCGAGAAGTCGCAGCAGACCCCAAATGGACTCCTCACGCCCGGAATGTGGCGTGGCGGTCAATAGCAGAAGTCGTTCGCTCCGTTCTGAGACGACCTCAGCTGCCTTGTAGCGGGCCGTACGGTTGTCGATGGCCCCCCGTTTGTTGACTTTTAGTGTGTAGCCGTGTGCTTCGTCGAGGACCGCCAGATCCCAGGAGCGTTCGGCGGCGGCAAGGGTCTGCAGAATGTCGTCGCTCTTGAGGAGGTCCCGGGAGATGATCAGGACTCCGTTGGCATCCCAGGGGTTCTCGGTCGGCGCGGCGTCGATGGTATCCCTCGTGACCCGCCGAGCCTTGATCTGGAAGCGTTCATCCAGTTCGCGCTGCCACTGGAAGCCGAGGTTGGCAGGGGCGACGATCAGAACCCGGTCCGCGGCGCCGCGTAGTTGGAGCTCCTTGATATAGAGCCCTGTCATGATCGTTTTACCGGCTCCTGGATCGTCGGCCAGGAGGAAGCGGAGCTTGGCCTGCTCCAGGAAATGACCGTAGACGGCCTCCAGTTGGTGTGGCAGTGGCTCGATGTTGGACACCGAGAGCGCGGCCATGTCGTGCTGGAACCTGGTACGGATTCGACGGGCCTCCACACCGAGCCGGAAGGCCCGTGGATCCGCGTCGTAGCCGCGTTCGCCCCCAACATCCAGCACCTCGATGCCCGGCAACTCGTCCTCGGGAAGACTGATGGACTGGTACTCCCCGGGCGCACCCTCAACGAGGAACTCCCAGTAGGCACCGGGCTTCACGGTCACGACAGTGGTGGCCGCAGCATGCCCAGGGAATCGGACGCGCACCCCTGGCCGCAGGTCGTTCGGATTGAAAGTCGTCACTGAAGATGTGCCCTCACCTGCGGTCCCGGCTGGCTCCCCGCCGGCTGGACTCCGACTACTTGTGATCGTAAGACTATCGGTTAACCCCGCATGCACCAGGGTTATATGAGTGTCAGTCACCTCATATGCTCAACCGTGTGACCGTGAAGATCCCCAGGATCGCCGCTCTGCTTGGCGCGTCCTTCCAAGAGCTAGACAGGAACCATCTCGCCACGCTATGCACACAGCGTGTGGCGGAGGGTGTCGATCTCGACTTCAAGCAGCAGAACTCCTACACGAAGAACGCCGAGTCCCTGGACGAACTGGCCAAGGACGTGACAGCCATGGCGAACACCCGAGGCGGGCTGATCATCATCGGGATCGCCGAAGACTCTCAGGGGTGCGCTGGTCGACTGACGCCCGTTGACATCGACGACGGCGTCGTAGTGCAGCTCAACAACGGTCTTCGTAGCCGAGTCTTCCCCTTCCTGCCCCCGGACTTCAGCATCCGCACAATCCCGGATATTTCCGCTTCGCCGGGGATCGGCTTCTTCCTCATCGGCATCCCGCGTAGCCCCATGGCCCCGCACGCCGTTCGACCTGTCGCCGGGGGCAAGGGACAGAACCGCTACAGCTACGCACGCCGGATGGACCGAATTACCGCTTGGCTCGATGAATCAGAGATCGCGCGGGTCTACCGGGACCGCTTCCGCCTCGCCGAAGACCAGGCAGAGCGCGTCCGGCGGGTACTGGCGGAAGGTGCCGCCTGGGCGAAACCCACGCTTCCAGGCGGAGTCCAACTCGAGCTGGCCCTGGTGCCCAACGGGCTCGCGGAGCGCCGCATTGACCGGTCCTTCATCCAGGACGTGACGGGCTTCCTCAATCGGATGTCGGAGTTCGGGAAGTCCCCAGGGCGGGCACTCCCACAACAACTGCTCGGCAGGATGCCTGATGTCCGCCGCGGCCGAATGCACATGCAACGGGATGGCGTGCACGCGGTCTGGCACACCGATGGCAGCGCATTCGTGTCGATCGAGGTGGCCCGTGCCGCCGTGGCGGGCCAGGTTTCGACCTCGAGTTCCGAAATGGAAGGCGTCAGCCTACGCCAGGAGGCGAACATTCCCTTCGTGCCCACGGCAGGGGAAATCCCCGTCGGGAACGATGCGATTGCCGTTAACGTCCTCCTTCCAGAGGCCGTCAGCTCGGGGAGTGAGGTGGGGCGATCGTCAGCATCAAACCCTACGTCTGTGCCAGCCTCCACTGCCCCTCAACTCAACCTGACCTTGCTGGAGTCCGAGATCCTCGGAGCGCTGCACTTGATCGCGACCTACGCCGACTGGGCGGACGGCTTCGGGGACGTGGACATCCTTGCTCGAACTGCGGGGGAGCCGACAGTCTTCGTCGATCGAACTCCAATCAATGGGAGCACACGCTTCATTCCACCCCCCGAGCCCTTCGCGGGGCTGCCCAGCGAGCCGAGCCGTCATGTCGCCTACCTCGCAGGTCTGGTTGAGGACAGCCGGCAGCTGCGTGGTGTCGCTCGCGACATCGCCGCGGACCTTCTCGCAGACTACGGGGTTTACGAGCTCACACTTCTGCGCCCAAACGGTGAAGTCCGTGCGGCAAGACTCGCTCCCGATGCAAGGGCCGAGATGGAGGCCTGGCTCGCTTCGGGCCTCTCGTGACGACTGTGACGGCTACTGAAACTTGCTTGGGTATTGCGAGATAGTTCGCCTCACAGCGGTGGGAGGGCTCCCAGTCCTCCGTCGGCGCGTACGGCGCGGCTGGTCACGCTGCATCAGGGTCTGGTGCAGGTTTGGGTGAGAGGTCAGGTTCAGTCACGCGGCCTGGAAGGTTGGTGTGGTCATGACGGTCTCGAATTCGACGGGGCAGCCGGCCAAGGGAGGCTTGATGCGCGCCCACTGCAGGTCAGTGAACGGCACACCCAGACCACCGACCGACTGATCCAAACGAAACTGCCTAGCGGCCCGAGCCTTCCCTCTCGGCCAACAAGCACACAGGTCACCCCCCCTCTCTGTCCATAAGCGGACCTCAGGCAGTCGCGGACCATTCATGGACTCGCCCCGCTTGATCGGCCACGCGGAAGACCGTGACCTGCTGCGCTGTCCGAGAAGCAAGAGCCCTCCGAAGCCGTGTGTTGCCGGCAGCGTGGATGCTTGTCGAATCCGTGTCGAAGTCCGCTTGCCGGACGCCACATTTGAGGAAAAGGCACTGGCCAACAAGAGAATGGAACACAACCCACAAAGCGCCTTCTAAGCGCTTGCCGGAGCGAGCAAGAGCCCGCACTGCCTTCCGAGCCGTCCGTCTGTACCGTCCCGCTCATGGCTAAGAGACCCTCGAAGCACTGGCGTGGCGCAGTGGCCGAGGAAGCGCGCAAGCTGGCGGCCAGCACCATCACCGTGGAGGACGCGCTTATGGCGGACCTCTACCCTGTGTCACTCCTGGACGCGACCGACGAAGCCTTGGGCGGGTTCGAGAGCGCACTGGGGACTCTCCACAGCCCCTCTGATGATGAGGTCGTCGCGACAGTGCAGCAAGTCGTACTCGACCTGAACGCCATTAATGATCAGCATGATGGGGCCGGTTACGAGACCGGCGAACGCGAAGAGCTCTGCCAGTACATCGATCAGGCGCTCACCGATCGCGGCATCGACGTCCCCGCGCTCACCGCAAGGTACGGACTGGCGCGGTACGAGATCACGGACGAGTGGCGCGACTGGTAGGCGCCAACTCCGGGCCGTGTCAGAGAGTAGCTGGGCCGTCCCGATCTGCCCGCAGGACCGGCCGCGCGAAGGAGTGCTGCCCCTTGGTCATGCCCCCTTTCAGCGTCGCTCCGGAACGAACAGGTAGGGCATCCCCCTGC
The DNA here is from genome assembly GCF_044453545.1 of Streptomyces sp. NPDC051664. Classification (NCBI taxonomy): domain Bacteria; kingdom Bacillati; phylum Actinomycetota; class Actinomycetes; order Kitasatosporales; family Streptomycetaceae; genus Streptomyces; species Streptomyces sp. NPDC051664. The sequence continues at coordinate 383,919 of NZ_JBITCU010000001.1, forward strand.
GCACCCCGAGTGAGTGGCGAGTGGGTTTGTATCCGGTCTGGTCTCGGATGAACGTTATCCCAGCTCAGACGGCTAGTCGGACCATATAGGAGCATGCCCTCCGGAGCCGGGTGCGCAGGTTCGAATCCTGCCGGGGGCACTTCAGTCCGGACAGCGTGATCAAGCCGCTGACCAGATGAAGTGCCAAGTACAAAGGGTCGGAACCAGTCTCACTGGTCCGGCCTTTTGTCGTTGTGTGTCACTGATCGCGAATGAGTGGCGAGTGGGTTTTCAGGGATGATCGCAGCTCACTCACCGGTCTCCTCACCCCCGCCCACGGGATCTTCCGATTGTTCAGCTCTCGTGGCCGTGGGCCCCGCGGTGCAGGGGCCCAGCAGGCTCTCTGGTCAGGCATGACGCCGGATCGGAGGGCCTGCTGTCGGATATGGGCCGGGCACCGGGCTCCCCCGGGTGGTCCGGTGAGTCGACGACGGCCTTCCGCTTCATCGCATCCACGACCGCGCATCGGCGATGGAGTGCTGGGTATCGGGTTCGGAGAGACGATGGAGGGGCCGCAGCGAGGCGAAGGGAGCAGTACGGGCTCGGCCGGACGGAGCTGCCGCTGTGGAGGCGAGCGGAAGGGGTGCCCGGGGATGAGCACGACCGATGCGTTCCTGGCGGGGCTGGGCCTGCCGGGTACGGCATCCGCGCCGAGCGGGCTACTGGATCTGCTGAGCCTGGCTGCGGTGGTACTCGATGACAGCGGGCGGATCGTCTTCTGGAGCCCGCAGGCCGAGGAGCTGTTCGGCTACACCGCCGAGGAGGCGCTGGGGACGTTCGCGGGCCGGCTGCTGGTGGATGAACAGCACCTGGAAACGGTGATCGAGCTGTTCACCCGGGTGATGGAGAGCGGACAGCGCTGGGCGGGGAGTTTCCCGGTCCTGCACCGGGACGGCAGCACCCGGCTGGTGGAATTTCGCAACATGCGGCTGCAGGACGACCACGGCGGCTACTACGCCCTGGGCATTGCCACGGACCAGGCGACGCTGCAGCGCGTGGAGCGGGATCTGGCGCTTTCCATACGGCTCGTCTCCCAGTCCCCGATCGGCCTGGGGGTCATGGACACCGAACTGCGGTACGTGCTGGTCAACCCGGTGCTGGCACGCGTCGACGGCCTGCCCGCCGACGAGCAGGTCGGGCGCGCCGTCAGCGAGGCGCTGCCCTTCGCGAACGAGGATTCCATCGAGTCGGACATGCGCCGGGTCCTGGCCACCGGCATACCGCTGCTGGACCGGTTCGTCGTCGGCCGCGCCCCGGACGACACCGGCCAGGACCATGCCTGGTCGGTGTCCTTCTACCGGCTGGAGGACCCTGGCGGGCAGGTGCTCGGACTCGCCACCTCGGTGGTGGACGTCACCGAGCAGCACCGGGCGGCTACCGACGCCGCCCGGGCGCGGCACCGGTTGGCTCTGGTCGCCGACGCGTCGGTGCGGGTCGGCACCACCCTCGACCTGCAACAGACCGCCCGGGAGTTGGCCGAGGTCTGTGTGCCACAGGTGGCCGACGTGGCCACGGTGGACGTGCTGGACAGCATCCTGCACGGCCACCGCAGCAGCGGAGACGCGGTCGGCGCGGCACGGTTCAGGGCGCTGGCGGTGGTGTCGGCCCACCCCACCGTGGCTACTCGCGCCGTCGATCCCACCGGCGACTACGCCCAGTACGACGCCAGCCGTCTGATCACCCAGTGCGTCAACACCCGCCGGCCCGTCCTCAAGACCGATGTGACCGGCCAGGATCTGCGCCGCGTCGCCCGGGACGACGAATGCGCGGCGCTGCTGGCCGCAGCCGGAGTGCACTCCTACCTCGCGGTCCCGCTGATCGCCCGTGGCGAGGTGATCGGCGCCGTGGGCCTCATGCGCGCCGACAACCCGAGACCCTTCGACGAGGACGATGTCGTCCTGGCCGGGGAGCTGGCTGCCCGCGCGGCGGTATGCATCGACAACGCGCGTCTGTTCCAGAGCCAGCGGCACGCCGCCCTGACCCTCCAGCGCAGCCTGCTGCCCCAACGGCCGGCCGACCAGCTGGGTCTGAAGATCACCACCCGCTACCAGCCCGCCGGCGCCACCAGTGAGATCGGCGGCGACTGGTTCGACGTCATCCCCCTGGCCGACGACAAGACCGCCCTGGTCATCGGCGATGTCATGGGCAGCGGCATCGACGCCGCCGCCACCATGGGCCAGCTGCGCACCGCCACCCGCACGCTGACACAGCTCGACCTCGATCCCGCCGACGTCCTGCACAATCTCGACCGGGCCACCGCCGGCATCGAACACACCATCGCCACCTGCGCCTACGCCGTGTTCAACCCCCACGACGGCACGTGCGACATATCGCTGGCCGGGCACCTGCCGCCGGTCCTCATGCGACCGGGCCGCACCCCCGAACTGCTCGACCTGCCCACCGGCGCTCCGCTCGGCGTGGGCGGGGTCCCCTTCAGCACCACCCGCCTCGGCCTCACCCCCGGTGACCAGCTGGTCCTGTACACGGATGGCCTGGTCGAAACCCGCGACCAGGCCATCGACGATCGGCTGGATCTCCTGCTGTCCCTGCTCGCGGGTCCGCACCGCGATCTCGAGGAGACCTGCGACCTGCTCCTGCGGGCGCTGCGCCGGCCCGGCGATCACGATGACGTGGCTCTGCTCATCGCCCGGCTGCCCGCCGCGGAGCCAGGGGACCCTCGGCCCACCGGCAGCCCCGCCGCGGAGCCCGGAGACCCTCAGCCCACCGGCAGCCCCGGCGCCGGGTAGGCGTCCATCAGGTTCTTCACGTCGGCGCGCACCTTGGTGACCGTCTCCTCGTCGTCCGTACGCGCCGCCTCCACCACCCGGTCGATCCATTCCGCGACCGTGCCCATCTCGGATGCGGGGATCCCGCGCGAGGTCAGGGCCGGGGTGCCGATGCGGATGCCGGACGGGTCGAAGGGCTTACGGGGGTCGTAGGGGACCGCGTTGTAGTTGACGACGATCCCCGCCCGGTCCAGGGCCTTCGCCGCGATCTTGCCGGGCACGTCCTTGCCGGTGAGGTCGATCAGCAGAAGGTGGTTGTCCGTGCCGCCGGAGACCAGGTCGAAGCCCCGGGACGCCAGCTCCTCGCCGAGGGCGCGGGCGTTGGCGACCACCTGGTGGGCGTAGGCGCTGAAGTCGGTGGTTGCGGCTTCCTTGAGTGCTACCGCGATCGCTGCCGTCGTCTGGTTGTGCGGGCCGCCCTGGAGGCCGGGGAAGACGGCGCGGTCGATGGCACGGGCGTGTTCCGCCCGGCTCAGCAGCATCGCGCCACGCGGGCCGCGCAGGGTCTTGTGGGTGGTGGTGGAGACCACGTCGGCGTGCGGGGCGGGTGAGGGGTGGGCGCCGCCCGCGATCAGGCCGGCGATGTGGGCGATGTCGGCGACCAGGACCGCGCCGACCTCGTGCGCGATCTCGGCGAAACCGGCGAAGTCGATCGTCCGGGGCACGGCGGTGCCGCCGCAGAAGATCACCTTGGGGCGCTCCGCGCGGGCCAGGTCGCGGACCTCGTCCAGGTCGATCCGGCCGGTGTCGCGCCGGACGCCGTACTGCACCCCGCGGAACCAGGTCCCGGTCGCCGAGACGCCCCAGCCGTGCGTGAGGTGACCACCCATCGGCAGCGACATGCCGAGCACGGTGTCACCGGGCTCGAGGAACGCCAGGTACACGGCGAGGTTGGCGGGCGAGCCGGAGTACGGCTGCACATTGGCGTGGTCCATGCGGAAGAGGGACGTGGCCCGTTCGACGGCCACCGTCTCCACCTGGTCGATGATCTGCTGGCCCTCGTAGTACCGCTTGCCGGGGTAGCCCTCGGAGTATTTGTTCTGGAGGACCGTGCCGGAGGCCTCCAGCACGGCTGCGGAGACGTAGTTCTCACTGGGGATCAGGCGCAGGGTGTCGGCCTGCAGCTGCTCCTCCGCGCTGACGAGGGCAGCGAGCTCCGGGTCGGTGGCGGTAAGGGCGGGGCGGCGGTTCTCGGGTGTCGTCACAGGATCCTCCCGGGTCTGGCGCATTGCTGCGGCGTGGACCCGGATGCCCAGGCGGACGGCTCTCCGGCGGTAACGCCTCCGGGCAGGCCCGGAGTGTGCCGCTTCCTCGTGGTCGATTCCACGGAGCACCCCTGTCGGAGCGCGCGCCAGTCGCAGCGCCTCGGAGTTTACCGACGGATGACGGATCCGGGGCGGATGCAGGGCGGATCCGGGGTCGGATACACCCGATTGACACCGTTCGTGGCGGCGAGGATGGTGGTGAAGCCGGGCGCGGTCAGGGGTGCCGTGCCCAACGGTTGGGGGGCCGGGATGAGTTGGGACGACCAGGTTTTCCGGCCGGGCCCGGTTCCCCCCGTACCGCCACCGCCTTCCCGTCCGCCCACCGTGGGGCCGCCGCCACCGGGCGCAGCACTGCGTGCCTTGGCCGCCGGGTTGCTCAATCTCACCGGTCTCGGGCTCGGCTATGCCCTGACGGGGCGATGGCTCAGAGCCGTTCTGTGCTGGGTGGCGACGGGTGTGCTGCTGCTCGTGGCGCTGCCCGCCGACCCCGACGGCGTGGCCACGGGTCCGGTCGTCGGGTACGTGCTCGTGCTGGTCGCGGCCGCCGTGGACGGGGCGCGGATCGCGCGGCGTACCGCTGTCGGCGGGTCGTGGCGGCCGGTGGTGGCGGCCGGGGTCGGGCTGGTGCTGCTGGCGGCGCCGGCGGGCGGCGTGGTGTTCTACGGCTCCGCGCAGGACGAGGCCGTCGAGCAGATGCTGCTCGACCGGATGGGCGAGAGCGACCGGACCGTGCGGGCCGCCTCGGGCCGGACCTTCGATGACGCCCGGGCCGACTACCGTTCCGCTCTTGCCGTCTATCGCGACCTCGGAGAGGAGCATGCTGGGTCGAGGGCGGGGAAACTCGTACCGGAGCGGCTGAAGGCGTACTACGAGGCGGTCGCCGCTCCGTACCGGCAGGGCAAGCACTGCGAGGCCGTCGCACCGCTGACGTATCTGCGGACCGTGCCCGAGTCGATCGACCCGAAGCTGTTGGGCGACCTCGCCGGCTGGCCCGACGGTCCGCTGGCCACCTCGCTGTACGCGTGCGGGGTGTCGAGGCTGGGTGACTCGACGGTGGGGTCGCCGGGTGGCGAGCTGGCCGATCTGCTGCGTACGTTCCCCGGCTCGGAGCAGGCCGGGAAGGTGGGTCCGGCTGTCTCCAAGAAGATCTCGGAGCAGGCCCGGGCGGTGAGCGGGAGCAGCCCCTGCTCGGCCACCGAGACGCTGCGCGGGATCCGGACGAGCGTGGCGTCGATGCCTGAGAAGTCGGTCTCCGCCCGGGCCGGGGAGGCCGACCGGGGGATCGAGAACGGCGTGTACGCCTGCGGGGTGGACCAGTTCAGGAAGAAGCAGTTCACCGAGGCGCGGGAGACCCTGACGGAGTTCGCCACCACTTACCGGAAGGACAGGCGCAGGGCTCGGGCCCGGGACATCGCCATCGCCGCGGAGATCGCCGACGACCGGCCGGCGGCGGGCAGCCGGCTGCCGCCGGCCGGGCGTCCGGGCGGCTCCCGGATGGAACTCGTCATCAGCAACGACGCCCCGAGCGGTGTCGAGATCCTCTACACCGGCCCGGTCACCGGCCGCGTCACGCTCGGGGCGTGCGGCAGTTGCAAGCGGTACGGGACGGAGGTGTCCGGGTCGATGCTCGCCTGCAAGGCCGGCGGCAGGAGCTATCCGAAGGCGCGGTTGCAGCTTCCGGCGGGCGAGTACCACTTCCTGTACAGGCACGGCACGGGCGCGAGCACGAACGTGGACAGCTACTCGTCCGGGTCGCGCATCAAGCCCGGCTACACGTACACGAGTTGTACGTACGTCGTCGAGAGTCCGTACGGGCTCGGGCTGCCCTCTCCGTCCGATCCGATCAGTTTTTCTCCCGCGTCCCCTTCCCGGTGAACCGGCTGTCGATACCGGGACGATCGGATCCGGACAGTCGCATTCCTTCTCTTATCGACTTGAACTGTCCGCCCTATGGCGCCTCTTGGCAGTTTCTTGGCTAATGCATGCCCCTTACGTAAAGGGTTCCTCGCCAGAGTGACGGATTACATGTGCACATCATCCGGCACATGCTCCACACGCGAAGAACCACATCGCAGGGGGTTACATGAGAATCAGCCGCGCCAGACGTCGCGCCGGGCTGAGCATGGCAGCGACACTGCCGCTGCTCGCCGGTGCACTCGCCCTCGGCATACCGTCCGCCAGTGCGGACTCCGCGCCCGGCGGGCGCGACGCACTGCAGGGCACCAAGCCGGCCTGGGCGACCGCCCAGGCCGACCAGGGTGCCACGGCCGACAGCGGCAAGGTGAGTGTCCGGGTCCATCTCGCCGGGCGGGACGCGAAGGGGCTGGCCGCCTACGCCGCCGCCGTGTCCGACCCGCGCTCCTCCTCGTACGGGAAGTATCTGAGCGCCGAGGAGGCGCAGGCCCGGTTCGGGGCGACCCAGCAGCAGATCGACCAGGTCAGCCAGTGGCTGAAGTCGAACGGTCTGACCGTCACCGGTGCCAACCAGCACTACCTCTCCGCCACCGGCGATGTCGCCGCGGCCGAAAAGGCGTTCAGCACCCAGCTGCGCAACTACCGCAAGGGCAGCCGGACCTATCGCGCCCCGTCCTCGACGGCCTCCGTGCCGGCTGGGCTGAGCGACTCGGTCCTGGCCGTCTCCGGTCTGGACAACGCGCCGCGCAAGTCGAGCCACGACGAGACGCTGCCGCCGCCGGACGCGGTGTTCCGCAACGCGGGCCCCTTCTCCTCGTACTACGGCTCGAATACCGCGGGGTCGCTGCCGAGCGCGTACGGGGCCAAGGTGCCGTACGCGGTCAAGGGCTACACGGGCAAGCAGCTGCGTGCCGCGTACGGTGCGGGCAGCTGGACCGGCAAGGGCGTGACCGTCGCGATCACCGACGCCTACGCCTCGCCGACCATCGCGAAGGACGCCTCCGAATACGCCAGGCGCAACGGCGACGCCCCGTACCGCAGCGGGCAGCTCCGCCAGGTGCTGCCGGCCGACTACACGAAGACCGAGGAGTGCGGGGCGTCCGGCTGGTACGGCGAGGAGACCCTCGACGTCGAGGCCGTGCACGCGGTCGCGCCCGCCGCGGACATCGTGTACGTGGGTGGCGCCTCCTGCTACGACGCCGACCTGCTGGACTCGCTCAACAAGATCGTCGACCACCGGCTGGCCGACATCGTCTCCAACTCCTGGGGCGACGTCGAGGCCAACGAGACCCCGGACGTCGCGGCCGCGTACGACCAGGTGTTCAAGATGGGCGCGGTCGAGGGCGTCGGCTTCTACTTCTCCTCCGGTGACGCGGGCGACAACGTCGCGTCCACCGGCACGAAGCAGATCGACGTCCCGTCCAACTCCGCCTGGGTGACGTCGGTCGGCGGCACCTCGCTGGCCGTCGGCAAGCACGACGCGTACCAGTGGGAGACCGGCTGGGGCACGCTGAAGGCGTCCCTCGCGGACGACGGCAAGAGCTGGACCGGCTTCCCCGGCGCCTACACCTCGGGCGCGGGCGGTGGCACCAGCTCGACCGTGAAGCAGCCGTCCTACCAGCGCGGAATCGTCCCGGACGCGCTCGCGCAGGCGAACGGCAAGAGCCGGATGCGTACCGCCCCGGACATCGCGGCGGTCGCCGACCCGAACACCGGCTTCCTGGTCGGCCAGACCCAGACGCTGCCCGACGGCTCGCTCGGTTACGACGAGTACCGCATCGGCGGTACGTCACTGGCGGCCCCGGTCATCGCGGGTGTCCAGGCGCTCGCGCAGCAGGCCCAGCACGGCCGGCCGCTCGGCTTCGCAAACCCGGCGATCTATGCCCGGTACGGCTCGAGGACGTACCACGACGTCACCGACCACCCGCTGGGCGCAGGCCGTGACCTCGCGGTGGCCCGGGTCGACTTCACCAACGGCTTCGACGCGGCGGACGGTGTGCTGACGTCGGTGCGGAGCCTCGGCAAGGACGCCTCGCTCAAGGCGGTCAAGGGGTACGACGACGTGACGGGTGTCGGGACTCCGGCGGCCGGCTACATCAACTCGTACCGCTGACACCGACGCACGGGATCGACGCGTAGGACTGCCCCGGGGCTTCGGCCCCGGGGCAGCAGTGTGTGCAGGCCGACCTCGACGGATGTACTCCGGCACGGAGGCCGTGATCACGCCGCTGGGCCCCTCAGAGGATGTCCGTGGTCCCGGGCAGCGGCTGCTGCGCCCAGATGACCTTGCCTTCAGGGGTGTACCGCGTGCCCCAGTGCTCGGCGATCTGCGAGACGAGAAACAGCCCGCGGCCTCCCTCGTCCATCGTCGCCGCGTACCTCAGATGGGGTGAGGTGCTGCTGCCGTCGGACACCTCGCAGATCAGGTTGCGGTCATGCAGGAGCCGCACCCGGATCGGCGCGGAGGCGTGGCGGATCGCGTTGGTGATCAGCTCGCTGAGTATCAGCTCCGTGGTGAACGCCAGCTCCGACAGATCCCACTCGTCGAGCTTCTCGGCGACCGCGGCGCGTATCCCGGCTACCGCGGCGGGGTCGAGCGGAACGTCCCATTCGGCGATCTGGTCGGCGGAGAGCGCGCGGGTGCGGGCGATGAGCAGTGCTACGTCGTCCTGGGCCTGGGTGGGAAGGAGTGCGTCGAGCACCGCCCGGCAGTGTTCTTCCGGCGATCGGCCGGCATGGGCCAGAGCCTGGCGGAGCAGCTCCATCCCCACATCGATGTCCCGGGTGCGGTCCTCGATCAGCCCGTCGGTGTAGAGGACCAGCTGAGCACCCACGGCCAGATCCAGTTCGGCCGTCTTGAACGGCATGCCGCCGAGCCCCAGCGGCGGCCCGGCAGGAAGGTCGGGGAACTCCACTCTGCCGTCGGGGTGGACCAGCGCGGGGAGGTGATGCCCGGCGCGGGCCATGGTGCAGTGCCGGGTGACGGGATCGTAGATCGCATACAGGCAGGTCGCTCCCACGACCCCGACACCGACGTCCGTGCCCCCCTCTTCCCTGTCGATGCGGTCGACGAGGTCGTCGAGGTGGCCGAGCAGCTCATCGGGCGGCAGATCGAGCGTGGAGAAGTTGTGTACCGCGGTGCGGAGCCGCCCCATGGTTGCGGCGGCATGCAGTCCATGCCCGACGACATCACCGACGACCAGAGCGACACGGTTGCCCGACAGCGGGATCACATCGAACCAGTCACCGCTGACTCCCGACTGCGCGGGCAGATAGCGGTGGGCGACATCCAGGGCGTTCTGCTGGGGCAGAGCGCGCGGCAGCAGGCTGCGCTGCAACATGACCGCCAGGGCGTGTTCGCGGGTGTACCGGCGGGCGTTGTCGATGCTGACCGCGGCGCGGGCGACCAGCTCCTCGGCGAGTGACCGGTCCTCCTCGTCGAACTTTCCGGCTTCCCGCGAGCGCCAGAAGTTCGCCATGCCGAGAACCACGCCCCGTGCCTGCAGCGGCGTCGTGAGGAGTGAGTGGATTCCGTACGCGATGACGTCGTCCGTGCGTTCCGGGTCCTGAGCACGCCAGCCGGGTGCGGAGGCCAGGTCGGGCACCACCACCGACCGGCCGGTGGCGAATCCACGAGCCTGGGGCGTGGAGGGAAGGAAGGTGATGAGCTCGCCGCGCGGGTAGAGCGGGTGGTCGTTACGGATACCGCTGACGGCCACGCGGCACATGTCGGCCGCCGTTCCGGTCGGCTCCTCCCCGAGCAGGACGGCGTTGGCGAGGTCGACGGTGACGAAGTCCGCGAAACGGGGGACGGACATCTCGGCCAGTTCCTCGGCCGTGCGCGCCACGTCCAGGGTGGTGCCGATGCCCAGCCCCGCGTCGTACAGCAGCCTGAGGCGTTCGTTCGCCGCATCCACCTTGCCCGACAGCGCCAGGAGCTGGGTGGAGTCGCGAAAGGTCGCCACCGTTCCCAGAGAGCCTCCGTTGTGGTCCGTCCGCCGCTGGTTCACCACCAGCATCCGGTCCCCGGCCAAGTACACCTCGTCCGTGGCCACGCGGCCGGAGACGAGCAGCTCCGCCGTGGCCGGGTCGAGACTCTCCAGTTCCTCGACCCGGCGTCCCTGGGCATCGGGCGGCAGATCAAGTAGCCGTTCGGCCTCGTCGTTCGCCAGCAGCACCCGACCGTCGCGTCCGACGATGAGCACTCCTTCGCGGACGGAGTGCAGCACCGCGTCATGGTGTTCGTACATGCGTGTCATCTGGGAGGGATCGAGCCCGTGGGTCTGCCTTCGCAGCCGTCTCGCCACCAGCGCGGCGCCACCTGTGGCCAGCGCGAGCGCGGCCGCACCGCTGCCGATGATGATGACCAGCTGCTCGTCGACCCCGTTGGTGACGCTCTCCACCTTGAGGCCTGCGGCCACCAGGCCCACGACCGAGTCGTCGGTGGTGGTGACGGGGACGATCGCCTGGACTTCCTGGCCAAGCGGCCCCTCGACGCTCTCCACGTGGACCTCGCCCGCCAGCGAAGGTTGGATGTTGCCGACGAATTGCTTCCCGATGAGCTCCGGACGGGGGTGTGTGTAGCGCATCCCCTTCGTGTCTGTCACCACGATGAAGTCGACGCCGGCCAGTTTCCGGGCCTCCTCGGTGAGTGGCTGCAGCACCTTCGAGGGATCGGGAGATTTCAGCGTGTCCACGATCCCCGGAGAGTGTGCGAACGACTCCGCCGCCGCCACCGAACGGCGCTCCGCCTCGGTCTCGGCGTCGTGCAACGATTGGAGGACCAGCGCCACGACCGCGCCCGTCACGAGCAGGACAATGACCACCGCCTGCAGGATGAACACCTGCCCGGCTACGCTTCGCGGACTCTTGCCGCTCAGTGACCGAGCCGATCTGCTCCGGGATCGGTCGGAATGGTCGACCATGGCGCCATTTCTAACACTTTCCAGTAGTGCATGCCCATTGGGTCACTGCCGTCCGATTTTCATCGACCACCCATCAGGCAGAGGCGCGCTTCTTGGGGGATGTCTTCCTGGCCGCCGGCTTGGTACCCGTTGCCGACTTCGCTGTCTTTGCCGCCGTGCTCGCCGTCGTCTTCTTCGTGGCCGACTTCGTCGCCGACCGTGCAGTGGTCTTCTTGGCGGGGGTTCGGCCCGGCGTCGTCTTCTTCGCGGCGGCCTTCCGACCGGTGCTCGTTGCCGCGGCGGCAGCTTTCTTCTTTGCCCCGGTTCCGCCGCTCTTCTTGCGTCCGGCGAGCGAGGTGACCTTGGCGACCGGGGCACCCTCTGCCTCTTCCGACTCCTCGTCGCGGGCCTTCTTCGCCGCCCGCACGCTGTTCTCCAGCGCCGCGATCAGGTCGATCACCTTGCCGCCGCCGTGGTCGTCGGAGGCGGCGGGCTGCATCGCCTCGCCGGAGGCCTTCGAGGCGATGAGGGTCTCCACCGCCTCGCGGTAGTCGTCGTGGAGCGTGTCCATGTCGACCTCGCCGAGGGTGGCCATCAGGGCGTCGGCCAGATCGAGTTCGGCGTCACGGACCGTGACGTCGGACTCCGGGGCCACGCCGTCGGTGGCGCGGATCTCGTCGGGCCAGAGCAGGCCGTGCATGGCGATCACGTCGTCGACCACGCGCAGCATGCCGAGCCGTTCACGGCCGCGCAGTGCGTACTTGGCGACCGCCACCTTCTGGCTCCGTTTCAGTGCCTCGCGCAGCAGGGTGTACGGCTTGGCCGCCGGGACTCCGTTGGCGGATAGGTAGTACGCCGCGTCCATCTGGAGCGGGTCGATCTCGGTGGCGGGCACGAATGCGACGATCTCGATCGTCTTGGCGGTGGGAAGCGGGAGCGAGGCCAGGTCCTCGTCGGTGATCGGAATCATCGTGCCGTCGGCATCCTCGTACGCCTTGCCGATCTCGGCGGCCGTCACCTCCTGCTCGTCGAGTTCGCAGACCTTCCGGTAGCGGATCCGGCCGCCGTCGGCGAGATGGATCTGGCGGAAGGAGATCGAGTGGTTCTCCGTGGCGTTGACCAGCTTGATCGGGATGTTGACCAGCCCGAAGGAGATCGCGCCGTTCCAAATGGACCTCACCGTTCACCCCTGTGTCCCTGAAGATTTCGACAGGTATCGATAGATGGCGATTGATTCCTCAAGATCCCGGAATCATGTGATTCTTATCGTATGACGCCGATCACGGAGGTGGACGGGCGGCGCCTGGCGCTCAGCAACCTCGACAAGGTGCTGTATCCGGCCACCGGGACCACCAAGGGCGAGGTGCTCCACTACTACGCGGTCACGGCGGCCGACGCCCTGCTCGCGCATCTGCACAACCGGCCGGTGTCCTTCCTGCGCTATCCGGACGGGCCGGACGGGCAGCGGTTCTTCACCAAGAACCCGCCGCCCGGCACCCCGTCGTGGGTACGGATCGCCGAGGTGCCGCGGCATGCGGCACAGCAGAACCGGCAGGTGGTCGTGCAGGACCTGGCGTCGCTGATGTGGGCCGCGAACCTGGTGGTGGAGTTCCATACGCCGCAGTGGCAGGCCGCTGCTCCGGGGATCGCCGACCGGATGGTGTTCGACCTCGATCCCGGAGCTCCGGCAACCGTCGTGGAGTGCTGTCGGGTGGCGCTGTGGCTGCGCGAGCGGCTGGCGGCGGACGGGTTGTCCGCGTACGGGAAGACCTCGGGGTCGAAGGGGCTGCATCTCCTCGTACCGCTGGAGCCGGCACCCGCCGATCGGGTGTCGGCGTACGCGAAACGGCTGGCGGTGGAGGCGGAGCAGAATCTTCCGGATCTGGTGGTGCACCGGATGACGCGGGCGCTGCGACCGGGAAAGGTGTTCGTCGACTTCAGCCAGAACGCGGCGGCGAAGACCACCGCCACTCCGTACACCTTGCGCGCCAAGGCCGAACCGACCGCCTCCGCGCCCGTCACCTGGGTGGAGATCGAGGACTGCCGGACCCCCGCCGAGCTGGTTTTTCTGGCCGCCGACATGGCCGGGCGGCTGGAGCGGTACGGGGATCTGCTCGGCCCGCTGACCGATCCGGACCGGGCCCGGCCGCTGCCTGCCGTCCCCTGAACGGAGTACGTCGGGCCTGTTCAGGGGCCATGGTGCCTGCCGTCGGCGTCCGTGCGGGCAAAAGGCTGCATGTGGCGGGTGGATTGTCCGGGCTGTGGTGCACACTCTGCGCAGACACTGCTTCGTGGGGTCACGTGGGGAGGCGATGGCGTGTTCGCAGGGATCGACGAGGTCGAATGGGCCTCGATGGAGCATGCGTACGGGCCTGCCGATGATGTGCCCGGGCTGCTGCGGGGGCTGGCGTCCGCCGATCCGGCGGAGCGCGAGGGAGCGCTGGACGGCATGTACGGGGCCGTGCACCACCAGGGCGATGTGTACGCCTGCACGCTTGCCTGCATTCCGTTTCTCTTCGAGCTGGTCGCGGATCCGGGGATCCAGGACCGGGGCAGCGTCGTCGAGCTGCTCACCAGCATCGGTGGCATCGATCTGGACGAGGACGACGAGGAAGAGCTCGACGAGGACGAGATCGAGGGCGCGGCCAACTACGCGATGGCGGCCGCCGCCGTCACCGCGGGCTCCGGGGTGTTCTTCGAGCTGATCGCCGACGAGGACCCGGGGGTGCGGCTCGCCGCGCCGCTGGCGCTCGCCACACTGCACGGCCACCCGGTGCGGGTCCTCGCCCTGCTGCGGGAGCGGCTGCCGGTGGAGCCGGACGAGGAGGTGCGGCTCGCGCTCGTGGAGGCCGCCGGGCGCGTCGCGCTGCGGCACCGCCCGCTGGCCGGGCAGGCGGCCGACTGGCTGAGCCGGCTCGCCGCGGAGTCGTACGCACCGGGACTGCGGCTGGCCGCCCTCGCCCAGCTGGCCAGGTGCGCGCCGGAATCACTGCCGGGTGATGTCGTACGGGTGGTGGCGGGACTTCTGCGCCGGCTGCGCGCGACACCGGCCGACGGAGCGGACGGGACCGACGGGGCGGACGAGGCGGATCCGGTGGTCACCGCCGGGCCGGGCGACGATCCAGGTCCGGCCGCCGATGCCGCCGAGGAGCGAGGCGCGCCGGTGACCCTGGTGGGTCAGTTGCGGGCGCTGTCCGCCGCCGAGTCCGCGGGGCGTACCGCCCCCTGGACGGCGGATCTGCTGCGGACACTGCACGTCGGGCTCGACGACCGGGTCGCCGACCGGACGGCGCTGCTGACCGACCAGCTGCGCAGCCCCGACCTGCGGCAGCGGATCGACGCCGTGCGGATGAGCGCCGGGCTGATACGGGCCTGGCGGGGCTCGTACGAGGAGCTGGTCCGTCTCGTGGGCGAACAGCTCGCTTCCCGGGAGCCGAAACTGGCCGAGGCCGCCTCGCATGTGCTGGAGGAGCTCTTCGGGCTCGCCGCACCGGCCGCGGACGCGCTGGCGGCGCGGATGGCGGGGGACCCCGGGGCCTGGGTGAAGGAGTGGGCGAGCGGACCGCCGGGGCTCGGCAGCGCGGTGAAGGCGCTGGCCCGGCTGGGTGACGCCCGGGCCCTGCCCGCGCTGGCTGCCGCCCTGGAGCGTCCCGAGGTGCCGCACGACGTGGGGTTCGCCATCGGATATCTGGGGGCGGCAGCGGCGCCGCTGGCCGCGGTGCTGCGCCGCAGGCTCGGCGAGATCGCTCTCGACGAGGGGGCGTACGACCGGGCGAATCCGCTGCTCTGCGGGCTGACCGCGCTGCGGGCCGGCGAGGCTGCGCCGGAGGTGCTGCGGGTGCTGCGCGGTGCGCCGGAGTATCGCGGGGAGTGGTTGCGGACGTCGGCGCTGCGGGCGCTCGGCTCGTTCGGCTCCGCCGCGCACTGTGCCGTACCGGAGCTGCGGGCGCTGATCCGCCGCCCCGGGACCGTGGCGGCGACGGAGGCGGCGCAGGCGCTGTGGGCTGTCGACGGGGATGCGGAGGCCGTGCTGCCGGTGCTGATCGAGGGGCTCCGGGCCGAGCATGCGCACGAGCGGCGGTCGGCGGTGACCGCGCTGGGCGGGCTGGGGGACCGGGCGGAAGCCGCAGCGCCACGGCTGCGGGCTCTGCTGTCGCACGACGAGCTGTGGCTGCGGGTGGATGCGGCGATCGCGTTGTGGGAGGTGTCCGGGCGGGCCGAGGAGTCCGTGCCGGTCATGCTGGCTGCCTGGGAGAAGAATCGTCATGTCAGGGTCCGGGTGGCCGAATGCCTGGCGCGGATGGGTGCTGCTGGTGCAGGGTCGGATGCGGCACACGTGCTGCGTGCCGAACTCGCCTCCGTGCGCCGTCACAACGCGATGGACGGCGGGTACGGCAGCCACGACACATACGAGGACGAAAAGCTGCTGGTGCTCTGCCGGCAAGCGCTTCCGGGGAACACGGGGAAGGGGCCCACAACGTGATCATCTTTGGTACGCGAGGCTATCTCTATCAACTGGCCGTTCTGACGCTTGTCTGCGGCTGGTGCGGCAACCCGGCCGCGCACACGCTGCGCAAGCGGGTCACGAAGTTCACGCTGTTCTTCGTGCCCCTGTTCCCGTTCTCGACGAAGTACGCGACGCAGTGCACGTTCTGCGGCGGGGAGCAGAAGATCCCGAAGGAGCAGGCCGAGCAGCTGCTGGCGCAGCACGTGGCGGCGCAGGACGGCAACCCGTTCGGGCAGACGCAGCAGCAGCCCGGGTACGCCCAGGACGGGCAGAACCCCTACCAGCACTGAGCAACTGTCTCTTCACCGGCAACAAAAAGACATAAAGGACTTCCTTCCGAATAGGGTCGATGGATCACGGGTCTGCGGACTCATGGACCGGACGACCGGGAAGGGAGCGAGCGATGCGCCCGCAGCGCCGGGTGACGCGCCGCGCGACGGCGGCCCTCGTGGCCGTTGTCGGGGCCGCGCTGCTGGTCGGCTGCGGCACCGACGGCGGCCGGCTGCAGAGCGCCGGACCGGCCCCGACCGCCATCGGGCCCGCCCGGCTCTGGCCCCAGCTGCCGCCCGCCTCCGCCGCTCCGTACGACTACGGCGAGGGTGCGACGGCGCGCATCCCCGGAATCACGGTCCCGCACGACGATGTGCGCGCACTGGACCCGGTCGCAGTGGTGCAGGCCGACCTGATGGCCACCACCAGCCGGTCCAGCGGTTCGGACGAACTCCCCGCCGACACGGTCCGGAGGATCACCGCGTGCCGCACCGCGCCCGCCGCCTGCCCGGTCCTGCAGCCGTACTACCGCGATCTGACGGGCACGGGCAGGGACGACATGGTGCTCGGCGTGCGGCGGAGCGACGGGCGGCTCTCCGTCCGGGTCTACATGGCGCACGCGGGCGCGCTGACCCGGATCATGGCCGTCTCGGACGCCGTGATCAGAGTGGAGCTGGCCGGCCGGGATGTGATCATGCGGGTGCCGTCGGCGATCAGCGGGTACGAGTACCGGACGGTCTGGTCCTGGGACGACCGGCAGCAGGCGATGCTGCCGACGCAGGACGAGATCCTGCGGCAGCCCCCGGAGTCGGAACCCAGCGGCCGGCCGAGCGCGGAGCCCAGTCCTGCGCCGACCGCGACGTCGCCGTCGCCGTCGCCCGCCGTCTCCGAGGGGCGGAGATGAGGCGACGGGGACTGCGTGCGCCCACCTGGACCGCGACGCTCACCTGGAAGGCCGCGGTGTTCATCACCGTGATGTGCTGCGCCCTCGCCGCACTGCTCGGCATCCTGGTGCACACCGCGGTGACCCGGGAGACCGTCAGCGAGGCCCGCGACAAGGCGCTCGCCCGGCTGGCGGACGCGACCAGGGCGTACGAGGAGGGCGAGGCGCTCCCGCCGGATTCCGGGATCGACCCGGCCGGCCTGCCCGCCGCCCTGCGCGACCTGGCCGTGAGCGGGCGTCGGGGCACCGTCGTCGCCGACGCCCACGGCCGGGCGGCCATGTGGGCCGCGGGCCCGGCCGACGGCCGTGCGCTCGCCACCGAGATCGACTACAGCGTGAGCGCCCACACCATCGACGGCCTCGACCGGGCGATCGTCGGCTCCTCACTGCTGGCGATCGCCGTGACGCTGCTGATCGGCGCGTTCGCCGTCACCCGGGTCACCCGGCGGCTGCACCAGACCGCCCGGGTGGCCCGCCGGATCAGCGCGGGCGATCTCGACGCCCGCGTCGACGACCCCCGTACGGCGAACGCTTCGCGCCCGCAGGACGAGGTGGCGATCGTCGCCGGTGCGCTGGACACGATGGCGTCCACGCTCCAGCGCAAACTGCTGGCCGAACAGCGCTTCACCGCCGATGTGGCGCACGAGCTGCGCACCCCGCTGACCGGCCTCTCGGCCGCCGCCGAGCTGCTGCCGTCCGGACGGCCGGCCGAGCTGGTGCGGGACCGGGTCCGCACCATGCGGGCGCTGACGGAGGATCTGCTGGAGATCTCCCGCCTCGACGCCCGTACCGAGGAGGTCGATCTCGCCGTGCACGAACTGGCGCCGCTCGCCGAACGGGTGGTGCGCGCGTCGGGGACGGAGACCGAGATCCGCGTCGTGGGAGCGGAAGCCGGCAGCTCGGTGCGGAACGTGCGGGTCGAGACGGACAGGCGGCGGCTGGAACGGGTCCTCGGCAATCTGATCGCCAACGCACACAAGCACGGCCGCCCGCCGGTGGTCGTGACGGTCGACGGGCCGGCGGTGACCGTACGCGATCACGGCCCGGGCTTCCCGGACTATCTGCTGACCGGTGGTCCGCAGCGGTTCCGTACCGAGGGCGGTGGCAAGGGCCACGGACTCGGACTGACCATCGCCGTCGGGCAGTCGGCCGTCATCGGCGCCGAACTCGTCCTCGTCAATGCGGAGGACGGCGGGGCGGAGGCCCGGCTGACGCTCCCGGAGTACGTGCAGTTCGACGAGGACGGACCGGCCGGCCGGAACGGCGACGGCAACGGCAGCCGGGCCGGCCGCGACGGGCCGGCCGGCGACGGCCAGGCCGAAGCGACATAAGGGAAATAAGGTCCACCTCTTGCTACGTTGCGGGACATGACCGCAACGCCGGACGCACCCCCGCCCGAGCTACGCCTGCCCAAGCGGCGCGGGGTCGAGCTCTCGCTCCTCATCGGGGCAGTCCTCATCTCCGTCTACGGCTACGCCGCCGTCGGTCTCGCGCGCAACGACGCGGTCCCGCCCGATGTCGCCGGTTACGGCGCCGGCCTGGGGCTGCTCGCCCTCCTCGCCCATCTCGCCGTCCGCTTCCGCGCCCCGTTCGCCGATCCGCTGCTGCTCCCCATCGCCGTCCTGCTCAACGGTCTCGGCCTGGTGCTGATCTACCGGCTCGATCTGGAGACGCCCAAGGACCAGGCCGCACCCACCCAGCTCATCTGGTCGACGCTCGGTGTCGCTTTCTTCACCGTGGTCGTCGTCTTCCTCCGCGACCACCGGGTGCTCCAGCGGTACGCCTACCTCTCCGTCGCCGCCGCCCTCGTCCTGATGATCGTGCCGATCTTCTTCCCCGCCGTGAACGGCGCCAAGATCTGGATCCGGGTCGGCGGATTTTCCTTCCAGCCCGGCGAGTTCGCCAAGATTCTGCTCGCCGTCTTCTTCGCGGCGTATCTCGCCGCGAACCGCAACGCCCTCGCCTACACCGGCCGCAAGTTCTGGCGGCTCCAGCTCCCCACCGGCCGTGTGCTCGGCCCGATCGTGGCGATCTGGCTGCTCAGCGTCTGCGTGCTGGTCCTCGAACGCGATCTGGGCACCTCGCTCCTCTTCTTCGGCCTCTTCGTGATCATGCTGTACGTGGCGACCGGCCGGACCGGCTGGATCGCGGTGGGACTGCTGCTCGCCGCCCTCGGCGCCTTCGTCGTCGGTTCCTTCGAACCGCATGTGCACAGCCGGGTACAGGACTGGCTCGATCCGTTCGCCACCATCGCCGCGGGCCGCGGACCCAGCCAGCTCGCCCAGTCGCTGTTCGCGTTCGCCGCGGGCGGGATGCTCGGTGCCGGGCTCGGTCTGGGCCACTCCATCCTCATCGGCTTCGCCGCCAAGTCCGACTTCATCCTGGCCACAGCGGGCGAGGAGCTAGGGCTGTCCGGGCTGACCGCGGTCTTCCTCCTGTACGCGCTGCTGGTCGCCCGGGGCTATCGGGCCGGCCTCGCCCTGCGCGACCCCTTCGGGCGGCTGCTGTCGATCGGGCTCGCCTCGATCCTGGCCCTCCAGGTGTTCGTGATCGCGGGGGGCGTGATGGGGCTGATCCCGCTGACGGGCATGGCGATGCCGTTCCTCGCCCAGGGCGGTTCGTCCGTCGTCACCAACTGGATCATCGTGGCGCTGCTCATCCGTGTCAGCGACGTCGCCCGCAGACCCCACCCCGACCAGGTGGAGACCGGGGTCGTCGCACCGATCACGGAGGACAGGTCGTGATCCGCTACATCCGGCGAGCCGCCGCGTTCTGTCTGCTGCTGCTCATGGCGCTCCTGCTGAACGCCGCCCGCATCCAGGTCTTCCAGGCAGACGAACTCAACGACAACCCCGCCAACCGCCGCCGGACGATCGTCCGTTACGACCAGCCGCGCGGCGACATCATGGTCGGCAAGAAGTCCGTCACCGGTTCCCGGAACACCGGCGAGCAGCTCAGCTACGAGCGCACGTACACCAACGGCCCGTTGTACGCACCGGTGACCGGCTACGCCTCGCAGACGTACGGTACGACGCTGATCGAGAACGCCGAGGACGGCATCCTCTCCGGCACCGACCCGATGCTCGCCCCGGTCCCCCTGTGGAACGAGATCACTCGAAGCCGGCAGCCCGCGGGCGACGTCGTCACCACCATCAAGGACTCGATGCAGCGCGCCGCCTACGACGGGCTGGGCAGCCGGCGGGGCGCGGTCGCCGCCCTCGAGCCGTCGACCGGCAAGATCCTGGCTCTGGTCTCGACCCCCTCGTACGATCCGGGACGGCTCTCCGGCACGGGTTCTTCGGTCACCGACGCCTGGCGGCAGCTCAACGCGGCGAAGAGCCAGCCGATGCTGAACCGGGCGATCCGGCAGACCTATCCGCCGGGTTCCGCCTTCAAGATCGTGACGGCTGCGGCCGCGCTCGACACGGACGTGGTAACGGACCCCGACGCCTACACCGACACCCCGTCCCCCTACGTGCTGCCCGGGACCAGCACAACGCTCCCCAACGAGGCGCGCGGCTGTGAGGAGGCGTCGCTCGCCGAGGCGATCCGGGTGTCGTGCAACACCGTGATGGCCCATCTGGGGGTGCAGGTGGGCCTGGACGGGATGGTGGAAGCGGTGCGGAAGTTCGGCTTCAACGACACCGGGCTGAAGATCCCGTCCGGGGTGGCGAAGAGCAACTTCGACACCGATATGAGCGACGACCAGCTGGCCCTGTCGTCGATCGGGCAGTACGACACGACGGCGACACCCCTGCAGATGGCGATGGTGGCGTCGGCCGTGGCGAACGGCGGCGAGCTCAAGTACCCGTACCTGGTCGACCGTACGACAACCCAGGGCGGCACCACCGTCCATCAGAACAACGCGCGCTCGTACCACCAGGCGATGAGCCCGGGTACGGCGACGCAGCTGCAGCGGATGATGGTCGACGTCGTGGAGCAGGGCACCGGGTCCAACGGTGCGATCTACGGGGTGACGGTGGGCGGCAAGACCGGCACCGCGCAGCACGGCATCGACAACACCGGTATGCCGTACGCCTGGTTCATCTCCTGGGCAAAATCCCCGGACTCGGGGCAGCCGGTGGTCGCGGTCGCGGTCGTCGTCGAGGACGCCGCCGCGAAGCGGGCGGACATCAGTGGGGGCGGCAGCGCGGCTCCGATCGCCAGGTCGGTCATGGAGGCGGCACTGCGGGGCTGAAGGTACGGGCTGCCCGGTTGCGGACCGGGTCGTCCCGCGGCGCGGAACGGTCCGTGCGGCGCGGAGCGCGCTGATTACTGTGCGGCCATGGCATCTCTCGCGCCGCAACCCGGCCACGAACTCGCGCAGGTGAACATCGCCCGGCTCGGATTCCCGCTGCACTCACCCGAGTTGAAGGACTTCGTCGACGCCCTCGATCCGGTCAACGCGGTCGCCGACCGAGCCGCCGGCTTCATCTGGCGGCTCCGGAGCGAGACCGGGAACGCCACCGACGTACCGGTCTTCGGCGACTCCTGGCTGATCGTGAACATGTCGGTGTGGCGGGACAAGGACGCGCTGGCGGCCTTCATGTACCAGGGGCAGCACCGCGAGCTCCTCGCCCGGCGCCGCGAGTGGTTCGAGCGGGTGGCGGAGGCGATGACCGCCCTGTGGTGGGTGCCGGCGGGTGAGCGCCCCACGGTGCAGGACGCCGAGGAGCGTCTGCGGCATCTGCGTGAGCACGGTCCGACGCAGCGGGCGTTCACCCTGCGGACCAGCTTCCCGGCCCCGGCCGCCGCTGCGGGCTGATCAGCCGATCGGCCTGCGCGACTCGGCCCTGACCTCGGCCGTGTCCGCCGCCGCCTGCTCCAGGTCCACGCTCTTCGGGTCCTGGACCGCGGTCTTGGGAGTGACCAGGCCGACGAAGGCCGCCGTGTTGTCATCGCCCCAGGCGCACATGGGGATGGTGCTGGTCACTCCGGCGTTCTTCGACGTAACGACCTGACAGGCCACCGTGATGTCGTATCCGTCGGGCGTGAACTCCCTGGCGGGTACGACGACGGTCATGCCCTTCTCTCCCGCGGCGCCCTCCAGGATCTTGTCCCGCGTGAACTCGGGCATCCTGATCCGGCCCCACATACCGGAGATGACCAGAACGCCGTCCTCGGCGGAGCTGTACCGGGTGACGACGGCCTTCACATCACGGACGCTGGGGTCAGGGACCTCCTCGACCTCTTTGCCGTCGGTCGACGACGTGTCCTCGGCGAGCGTGTACTCCTCGTCCAGCAGCTTCTTCGGCACGGTGAGCCGGTATTCGGCCTCCGGGAAGCCACCCACGACCGACTTGCCGGCTCCGACCAGCTGGAAGGCGGTGTAGCCGAGGGCGCCGACCGCCACCAGTGCGGCGGCCGCGATCCCGATGACCATGCCGGTCCGCTTCTTCCTCGGCGGCTGGGCGCCGGGCAGGCCGGGCATCCCTGGCTGCCCCCACGGCCCCTGCGGCGGCAGTTGCTGCTGCGGATAGCCGTACGGGGGCTGCTGGGCATACGGGTTGTGCTGCGGGTGCGGGGGCTGGGGTGGCCCGTACGGGCCCTGCGGCGGCTGTGGCGGCATGGTCATGGCGCCCAAGTTACGTCACGCATGCGAACGCCGATTCGACACAGTGTGGCCGTCTCAGCTCAACGGCTCACGACTGCGCAGCCACTGGGCCGGCGCTCCGCCGACCCGGTGGCCGCGGGTGTGCGGCGGGCGCGGATCTCGTTGCGGGCCTGCTGGGGCGCGCGGAAGAGCGGGAACCATCGCTCCCCGGACGCATCACCGAGTGAGAGTCCTTCAAGGCTTCGGCGGGCGGCCGCCAGGTCTGCGGGCGGGGGCGTCATGAGGACCGTCCTGGCGCCCGGGGCGGCGGGTGTACATCCCTTATGGACGCGTACGGACGGCGTCCGGCCCGAGATCTCGCGGACTGTGCCACGGCGTCCGTGCGTCACCACCGAGGGCGTCGCGGCGACGTCCCCCGCACTGCCGTACTGCCGCACTGCCGCAGGAGCCGGTGCCGGTGGGCGGTCTCGCGGCCGGCCCCGGGCGCCGGCCGCTGAAGGACCTGGTAGCGGGCCGTCTACGCCGCGCCGTCCGCTATCGCGTCCTCGACCTCCGCCACCCGGGCCTGTTCCTCCGCCGCGAACCGGTCGCGGTCCAGCTGTTCGGCGATCTCCTCGTCCTGGACCATCAGCAGGTCCAGGTTGGAGTCGCCGAGCTCGAAGACGCCCATGTCGACGTAGGCCTTCTGGAGCCGTTCGCCCCACAGCCCTATGTCCTTGACGCACGGCACTATCCGGCTGAACAGCAGCTTGCGGAAGAGCTGCAGATACTCCGAGTGCTCGGAGAGCTCCTTGGCCTCCTGCTTGCCTATGCCGAAGTTCTGCAGCACCTCGACACCGCTGAGCCGGTCCCGCATCAGGTAGCAGCCCTCGATGACGAACTCCTCGCGTTCACGCAGTTCGGCGTCGCTCAGCTGCTTGTAGTAGTCGCGCAGTGCCATCCGTCCGAAGGCGACATGGCGGGCCTCGTCCTGCATGACGTACGCGAGGATCTGCTTGGGCAAGGGCTTGGTCGTGGTGTCACGGATCATGCCGAAGGCGGCAAGGGCGAGCCCCTCGATGAGGACCTGCATGCCGAGGTACGGCATGTCCCAGCGTGAGTCGCGCAGGGTGTCGCCCAGCAGGCCCTGCAGGTTGTCGTTGACCGGGTAGAGCATCCCGACCTTCTCGTGCAGGAACCGGCCGTATATCTCCGCGTGCCGGGCCTCGTCCATGGTCTGGGTCGCGGAGTAGAACTTCGCGTCCAGATCGGGGACCGACTCCACGATCCTGGCCGCGCAGACCATGGCGCCCTGCTCGCCATGGAGGAACTGGCTGAACTGCCAGGAGGTGTAGTGCTTGCGCAGCTCGCCCCGGTCCTTCTCGGTCATCTTCGCCCAGTGCGGCGTGCCGTACAGCGTGAGCGCCTCGTCCGGGGTGCCGAGCGGGTCGGCGGGGTCGACCTCCAGGCTCCAGTCGATGCGCTTGTTGCCGTCCCACTGCTTGTCCTTGCCCTTCTGGTAGAGGGCGAGAAGGCGCTCGCGGCCGTCGTCGTACTCCCAGCTGAAGCGGGCGGCGCCGGAGGCGGGCACCTGCCACAGCGGTTCCTGGGGGGCGGTGGTGTAGAGGTCGTGTGTCGACACGGACGGCTCCTTCGCCTCGCATGGTTCGATAAGTTCCGTGGCGGTTACGTCAGTTGGCAGGTTCACACGTTGGTAGACGCCGGGTCAACAAGTCGTGCGCAAGGGATTGACGGTCTTGCTGACAAGCAGTCTCATAAGAAGTGACCGCTGGTAACCCACGTGTGAGGTGCCCTCAGCCATGACGACAGTGACCGAACGCGACGTGCAGATGCTCCGCGACGCACTCGGCCCGCTCCGGGACCGCGAGCAGATCGCCGAACGCCTCCTGGAGTCCTCGGCCAAGCACTCCTTCGATCCGGACACCGAGCTCGACTGGGATGCGGCCGTCGAGGACGGCAAGTGGTTCTGGCCGCCCGAGCTCGTCTCGCTCTACGACACCCCGCTGTGGCGGAAGATGTCCGAGGAACAGCGGATGGACCTGGCCCGGCACGAGGCGGCGTCGCTGGCCTCGCTCGGCATCTGGTTCGAGATCATCCTGATGCAGCTCCTGGTTCGACACATCTACGACAAGCCGGTGACCAGCAACCATGTCCGGTACGCACTCACCGAGATAGCCGACGAGTGCCGGCACTCGATGATGTTCGGCCGCATGATCCAGTGGGGCCGGGCGCCCAACTACCCCGTCCCGCGCGTCTATCACAACCTCGCGCGGGTGCTGAAGACCGTGTCCACCACGCCCGGATCGTTCGCCGCGACCTTGCTCGGCGAGGAGATCCTCGACTGGATGCAGCGGCTGACCTTCCCGGACGAGCGCGTCCAGACGCTGGTGCGGGGCGTGACCCGGATCCATGTGGTCGAGGAGGCGCGGCACGTCCGCTACGCCCGCGAGGAGCTGCGCCGGCAGATGGTCACCGCACCTCGCTGGGAGCGCGAGTTCACCCGGCTGAGCTGCGGGGAGGCGGCGCGCGTCTTCTCCGTCTGCTTCGTCAACCCGCAGGTGTACGAGAACGTCGGCCTGGACCGCCGCGAGGCCGTCGCCCAGGTGAAGGCGAGCGGCCACCGGACGGAGGTCATGCAGACCGGCGCGAAGCGGCTGACGGACTTCCTCGACGACATCGGTGTGCTGAACGGGGTCGGACGCAGGCTGTGGAAGAGCTCGGGCCTGCTGGCCTGACCCGGCTCCCCCCACCGAGGGGACGGCTTACGCTTCGAGGTATGACCTCTGCTGCCGCAGCCCCGCCGAACCGCGCGTACCAAAGGCTCAGCGTCGAGGAGCGCCGCACGCAACTCCTCGGTGCGGCCCTCACCCTCTTCGCGCACCGGGCCCCCGACGAGGTCTCGCTCGACGAGGTCGCGGCGGCCGCCGGAGTCTCCCGTCCTCTCGTCTACCGTTACTTCCCCGGTGGGCGGCAGCAGTTGTACGAGGCTGCGCTCCGGTCCGCCGCCGACGAACTGGAGCTGTGCTTCACCGAGCCGCCCGTGGGCCCGCCCACCGAACGGGTGGCGCGGGTGCTCGGCCGCTATCTCGCGTTCGTCGACGAGCACGACACCGGGTTCAGCGCGCTGCTGCGCGGTGGCAGCGTCGCGGAGACGTCCCGGACGACGGCGATCGTCGACGAGGTGCGGCGGGCGGCGGCCGAACAGATCCTGCTCCACCTCGGCCGCGGCAGCACGCAGGCACCGGGCCCCCGGCTGCGGATGATGGTGCGGACCTGGATCGCGGCCGTTGAGGCCGCCTCCCTGATCTGGCTGGACGAGGAGAAGCAGCCCCCGGCGGACGATCTGCGCGCCTGGCTGGTCGACCAGCTGATCACCCTGCTCGCGGCCACTGCGGCGACGGACCGGGAGACGGCGTCCGTGGTGGCGGAGCTGCTGCCGCTGGAGACGGCCGACGGTCCGGCCGGGCGGCTGGCCGCCCGGCTCGTCCCGGTGGTCGCCGAAGCGGCGCACCTGCTGCCGCCGGACTGAGTGCCGGAACACGCCTCTGGGTCAGACTGGGGGCGTGAGAAGCGAGAACACCACCTTCAGGGGCGGCCCGCTGGACGGGCGCGTCCTGCCCGTCCTCGTCGGCGCGACCGGCCATCCGCCCAAGTGGTACGAGGTCCCGGTGCCGGATGCCGACGGCGGACCGGCCACCGTGTACACATACCGGCGGGTCCCGGCCGGATACTCCAAGCGGCTGGGTGTGCAGCGCGGCTGGGTGTACGAGTACGCCCCGGAGGGCCGCGAGCGCCACACTCCCAAGTGGCCCTGGTCGAAACCGAACTGACCCGCGCGCATCCCGGCTGCGCGCACCGGACCCTCTAAGATCGACGGATCCATGGTCACGAGAACGGTCACAAGGGGGTGCGCCATGGAGGCGCTGCGTCAGGACGATCCACGCCGCTTCGGTCCGTACACCGTGGTGGCGCGGTTCCGCGAGACCGCGAGCGCCGTGCAGTACCTCGCGCACGACGCGGCCCTCGACCACACCGTCGTGGTCACCGCGGCCCGCCCCGAACTGGCCGCGCTCCCTGCCTTCCGCCGCCGCTTCGAGGCGGAGACACGCACGGCGGACCGGCTGGCGGGTGGCTGGGTCCAGCCACAGGTCGTCACCCGTACGGCAGAACACGCGGACGAGGACGCGGACGGACCAGCGGACGGGCAGCTGTGGACGGCCGTGGCGTACGTACCAACGCTGACGCTCGCCGAGGCGATCGACTTCGCGGGCCCCCTCCCTGAGCGTGCGGTGCGGATACTGGGCGCGGGCATCGCCGAAACCCTCTCCCGGGTGCACGCCACCGGGGCCGTACTGGAAGGGCTCGCCCCCAGGACGGTGCTGCTGGCCGAGGACGGGCCCCGTCTCACCGCCTTCGGCCCCCTGGCCGCGGCGGCCGACGCGGAGGCCCGGCCGGGCGGGCAGCTGTCCGTACGGCTCGGCTATCTCACCCCGGAACAGGTCGAGGGCAAGGAAGCCGGACCCGCGTCCGACCTCTTCGTACTGGGGCTGCTGCTGGCGTATGCGGCGACCGGGACGACCCCGCTCGCCGACGGACCTGCGGCGGAGGCCGCCGAACGGATCGCCCGTACCGAACCGGAACTGGACGCGGTCCCGGAAGAACTGCGCGGCCTGATCGCGCGCTGCCTGGCCAAGGACCCGGCCGACCGGCCGACCGCGGGCACGGTGGCGGCGGAACTCGCACTGGAGGGTGCGGCGGGCCTGGCCAAGGGCGGCTGGCTGCCGGAGCCGCTGTCCCGGGCGGTCATGGAACAGGCGGGACACGTACGAAAGTTGGCGGCGGATCCGGATGACCGTCCGGTCGAGGCCGCGACCGGCACCCCCGTCGACTCGCCGACCCACGGTCTGCTCGGCGCCCTCGGCCACGACTCTGCCGACGCGGCCCCCGACGGCCCCGCCGACGCCCGGCCCGACACCCCCGCCACCGGGGACGACGACGTCCGGACCACCCGCATCGGCAGCGTCGGCAGCCCCCGTGCGCCGGAGCCCGACCGGCCGACCACCCAGCTGTCCATCCCGCGGGAGCGCAGCGGGCCTCCGGCCGAGCTGCCCACCGGCCTGCCACCCGTCGCACCGCTCGTGCCGCGGCCTCTTCCCGCTCCCACGACGCCGGCCGCACCGGCACCGGCCGTCCCCGCATCGACCGTCCCGGCAACAACCCCCACCGCTCCCCCTCCCTCTCCTCCCCCTGCCGGTCCGGTCAACGCTCCCGCTCCCCCTCCCGCAGTCCCCTCCCTCGACCGTCGCACCCTGCTTGTCGGTGGCGTCGCCGGTGCTGCCGGCATCGTCGTCGGGGGCGGGGCCGTGCTCGCCTTCAAGTCCGGCGGTTCCGAGGACCAGGACGACGCCAAACCCGCCCCGGCCCTCACGCGCCCCACCGTCGCCGGACTGCCACCGCAGCCGCGCTGGGTGTACACGCATCCCGACGCCGAGCCCGCGCCGATCACCGCCGCCCTCTGGCTCGACCGGCTGCTGGTCCTGACCGGCGACACGCAGGCCGTCGGGATCGATCTGCGCTCCGGCCGCCGCGTCTGGGAGTGTGCGGACGGAGCCAAGGGGCAGGCGGCCCTGCCCGCCGGCGAGGATCTCTGCTTCGTCGCCGGGCCGTCCGAGTTCCTCTGGCTGTCAGCCAGGAACGGACAGGTCATGCACCGGGTGTCGTACGAGGACGGGTTCAAGGACGCGCCCCATCTGACGGTGTCGGACATCGTCGGCCAGTCCGGACCGGTCATCTGGTTCACCGGCTCCCACAAGGTCACCGTGAAGGCCAAGAAGCCGAAGAAGGGCAAGAAGCCCGGCAAGGACACCCAGGCCGTCGTGTCGTTCCTGTTCGCGTACGACGTCGTACAGCGCAAGGAGGTGTGGCGGACCTCCGTACCCACCGGACGTGAATCGGCCGCCCCCGCCTATCGGTTGATCGCCCTCCGGCCGGACGCCATCGTCGTACGTCAGAAGAGTGCGACGCTCAGTCCGGGAGACGTCAGGGCCGCCAAGGGCAAGGCGGTCTTCCGCGGCTTCGACCGCGAGAGCGGGAAGCTGCTGTGGACCAAGTCGTTCGGCAAGGTCGGGCCGGACGAGGCGGCCGTCGGAGACGACCGGGGTCTGCTCTACGCGGCGGTGGGCGACGATCTCCAGTCGTTCGAGATGCCCGGTGGCAAGCCGGACTGGACCCTGAACGGCACCGCCGGCTCCGTGTTCGGGACCTCGGTGCCGGCCGGAACGCTCCTGCACACCACCAACCGCAACCAGGAGGTCGGCGCAGTCGACCGGGCCACCGGAAGGCCGCGCTGGCGGCGGTCCACGGAGGCGGCGCCCGGCGGCGCAGCGCCCGCGGTCACCGTCAGCCTCTCCGGCAAGACCCTGCTGGCCGCCGGAGGGGCGCAGGTCACCGCGTTCGCGGCGGCGGACGGGCGGCGGCTGTGGAAGTTCCAGGACATCGGCGTGCAGGATCCGAAGGGGGCCACGGTCACCGCTCCGTACCGGGTGCTGGCGTTCGGGAAGACCGCCGTGGTCCAACGCGAGCGGATCTTCTACGCGTTCCCGGTGGCGTGAGCCCGCGGCAAACCCGCCTTCCGGGGGAACCCCGCGGCCGCCACGCCGCGGGGTTCTTGCATCGCCCGACACCCGGTGACCGTATGGATGTGTCGCGCTCACTCATGGGGTAGTCCCGCGATCGCCCCGTCATCGGAGGTGATCCCGTGTCAGGCACGGTCCTGCGCACCGTCTGCTCCGCGGCGCTCGCCGCCCTCGTCCTGGCCTCCCCCGCCGTTGCCGCCCCCGTGGCACCGGACCCCGGTCCCTCGGACGTGGCCACCGGCAAGGGCCCCGACTCCACCAAGAGCATCGCCGAGCTGCTGACCGAGCTGCGCACGCTGTACCGGCAGGCGGAGGAGGCCACCGAGACGTACAACGGGACCGTGGCCGAACTGAAGAAACGGACCGCCGAGGCGAAACGGCTCGGTTCCGCCCTCGCCGCGGCCCGGCTCGCACTGGCCCGCAGCCATGACGAAGCGGGGCGGCTGGCACGTGAGCAGTACCAGGGACGGTCCGACTTCTCCTCGTACGCACAGCTGCTGCTGGCCCGCGATCCCGAACACGCCCTGGACCAGGGGCATGTGATCCAACGGGTGGCCGCCGACCGGGCCGCGACCGTGAAACGGCTCACCGACACCGCGAAACACGCAGACGGCCTGGCCACCGCAGCCCGCAAGGTACGCGACAGACAGCGGGTGCTGGCGGCACGGCAGAAGAAGCAGCGCGACACGGTGCGGGCGCGCCTGCGGAACGTCGAGAAGCTGCTGGCCACCCTCTCCGCCGAAAAGATCGCCCAGATGTCCCGGCTGGAGCAGCAGGCCACGGAGAAGGCCCAGGGCGCGCTGGTCGCCTCGGGCGCCCTGTCCTCGTCCCGGCAGCCGTCCGAGGCGGGCGGCGAGGCGGTGAAGTACGCGATCGGGCAGGTCGGCAAGCCGTATGTGTGGGGTGCGGAAGGGCCGGGGTCGTTCGACTGCTCCGGGCTCACCTCAGAGGCCTGGGCGATCGCGGGCCGGCCCATTCCGCGGACCTCGCAGGAACAGTGGCAGCGGCTGCGGAAGGTGCCGCTGAACACGCTGCGCCCGGGTGACCTGGTGATCTACTTCCCGAAGGCCACGCACGTGGCGATGTACATCGGCAACGGCCTGGTGGTGCAGGCGCCCCGGCCGGGGACTCGGGTGAAGGTCTCACCGGTGGCGTCGAACCCGCTGCTCGGCGCCGTGCGGCCGGATCCGGAGAGCGCGTCGTTGCGCACCTACGAGCGGCCGGAGCTGCCCCGGCATGCGTCGGACGGCTCGGACACGGGATACAGCGCCTCGTCCGCCCCGACCGGCGCGTAGCCGCACACGCCACAAGCCCCCACCTGCGAACTCTCCCGGATGGCCTTCTCCGAACGTCGTCAGTACGCCCCGAACGACCAGAAGACGCCCACCTCGTCGTCGGTCACCGCGATCAGGCCCAGGTCCTCGAAGAGGTCGAGGCCGTTGAGGTACTCGGAAGTGAGGAAGCCATGGGATTCAGTGCCTTGGAGGCCTGCTCCGAGGAAGTCCGGGGCCGGGTCGGCGGCGGCGGCCGTCGCGTTGGTCCAGTAGCGCGCGGTGGGCCCGTACCGGTCGAGCAGGGTTCGGGCATCCGCCAACACGGCGTCCCGGTCCGGGCGGGAGCGGACGGGGGCGGGCTCCGACTGCCATTCCTCGGCCATGATGGCGAGCGCGGCGACCGCCGCCTCCGCCCCCAGGAGGTACAGGCGGTCGGGGAACTCCGATGCGTCCGGGGGGTCGAAGGGGTACGCGGGCACCGTGTGGCGGGCGGCGTTGGTGCGGTCCCAGTCCAGTCGGACCCAGCCCCGGGGGTCAGGGACCGACCGGTGCAGCACGGCGTGGACGTCGTGCGCCCAGTCCACGTGCCGCCGGGGGCCGGTAGCCGCGAAGGTGTACGTGTCGTCGAGCAGACGCAGCGCCGCCGCGTTCCAGGGACAGCGACGGCGGCGGAACTCCGCTAGCAGACTGCCGACTTGACGGGCAAATGTGTCCTTCGGTTCGCAGGGGATGCGCCGGAGCCGGTCGAGGGCCCAGTGGGCGAGCTCGCCCACTCCTTCCGCTGCAAGGCAGACCGGCCCCTGCGGGAGCGGGAGGTCTGTTCCGTCCCGGAGCGCCTCCAGGTGCGCATCGAGCAGGTCCAGGGCGGTCCGGTCGGCAGGCAGGGACATTCCGCCACTCTAGGCCGTCTCTTTCGGACTGAGCCGGCCTGAGGTGATCGGCAGGACGCGCGCTGCGGCGAATGATCCGGAGGAGTGACGACACCGTGCGCGGTGCGGTCCACCGCTTCGCGGCGCGCGGGTTCGACGCGCTGGTGGACGCCCCGCGCCCGGGGTGCCCGGCCTCGGTCACCCGCGAGGACCGCGAGGCACTGGGCGCCCTGCTGGACGAGTCCGCCCAGCAGGGACGAACGTGGACTGCCGCCGCGCTGTGTGACTGACTGGTCGCGGAACGGGGCTGCGGGTCTCGGCGGCCTGGCTGACCGAGTTGCTCCACCGGGACGGGTTTCAGTGGAAACGGACCCGGGACACGCTGCGGCACAAGGCCGGCCCCGTCCCCCGCAAGCCGCCCGGGCCCAGCTGGACGGCTATACGGCTGGGCGCGATTACAGGTTTGCGGGACCTGCACTTCCTCTACGAGAGCGGATCCGCGCCGACCATGCCCACGGGAGACACCTGGTCACGGGCAGGGCATCGGGCCGTCGTGCCGCGCGAGGACAAGAAGGGTCGGCGCCTGAACGTGCTGGGCGCCTCGGCCGTGGGACGGCATGTCGACCTGGTGTGGGAGAGGAGCTGCGGAACGCGTCCAAGGACCAGGAACGAACTTCGTCAAGGCCGCTCAGGGGCGTGTGTCACCGTGAGGCCCGTCCGGGCGGGCGCGGAGAGGCTCCCGTACGCTCCCCGCCGTAGACTTGTCAGGGAGCCTGAGCCTTGCCGGACGACCAGTTCAGGCGGTCACCGCGAGATTGCTCGCGCCAAGGGCGGCGGGATCGGAGTTTCCCACGGCTCCGGCCATCGCGGGCTCGCTCTCCAATGAGCGGAAGCCTCTGCCTCGCTTTGTGAGTGGTGGAATCCCCTCAGGAAGGACGTGGGCCAGATGAGCCACCTTGTGAGCCAGGTGCCCATCAGTGACATCACAATGGCCGCTTCGGCTGTGCGCTGGATTTTCCCCCTCGCTATAGCAGTGGTCGTAGTCGCTGTTCTGCTTGGCCTCGTCTGGTGGGACGCGCGCCGTCGGTCTCGGGCACGACAGCAGGGACCACGGGCCGAGCATTCCTCCCGAAGCGGCGAGAACTTGAGGGATGCAGATGATTTCGGGGAAGGTCTCAGCCCGTATGAGATCAACCGGCCCTCTTCGCCGGGGGACGCACACAAGGATGACAACGGCGGGGCTTTCGGCAGTGGAGGCCCCGGCGGCTGACGGGTCGGCGACCCCGGCGATGCACCGCATCCGACGCCGCGCGCAGATCCATCAGATGTTGCGGGACGGCCGTCAGTACTCCAGTCATGGATCGTCATGTGCCTTGGGCTTGGCGCGTCTGTCGCCGGCGGAAACCAGGTGGCACCGGCGTACCGCCTGGGTAAGGTTGGGCAATGCCCGAACTGAAGCGGCTGCATGTCAGTCATGCCCCGGCGGTCCTGGCCTTCGAGTTGGCGAATCGTGCCTACTTCGCTGCCGCGGTCGGAGACCGAGGCAGCGAATTCTTCGCCCGGTTCACCGACAGGTACAACGCCTTGCTGGCTGAGCAGGAGGCGGGCATCTGCGCCTTCTACGTGCTCGTCGCCGAGGACAGCTCGGTGCTCGGCAGGTTCAACCTGGTCGACATCGAGGACCATACTGCGGAACTCGGCTACCGGGTCGCGCAGCACGTCGCCGGCCGCGGTGTGGCGACCGCGACCGTCCGGGAAGTGTGCCGACTGGCGGCGGCCCAGCACGGGCTGCACACATTGCGAGCGGCCACGGCCCGCCAGAATGTCGCGTCCCAAAAGGTGCTGACCAAAGCCGGGTTCGTCCCTGTCGGTCGCGCCGACCCAGCCCACATCGGCGGTAAGCCCGGCACCTGGTATCAGCGCGACCTGACGCGCCAGCCGTAGAGCGTGATCTTGCCTGGGCACCGGCTGGGGGAACGCCGCGGCCACCGCTGATCATCGGTCTGTAAAAACTGAGGATCTTGCGCTGGTCGCAGGTCACAGCGTAAGACCCCGCCTGCTGGCAGAAAGCGTTCGAGGGCCTGATGGGCCGATTCGCGAGGATCGAACCCTGGCGCCGGGTCAAGGACTTCGCGCTCGGGCTGTCCGAAACCAGGAAACCGGCAACTCCGCTACTCACCGTGGCAGTGACGGGCCGTCGCGGGACCCGTCACCACTCGACTCGCAGATCAGGGAGAGAAGCCCGCGAGCCACCAGCGCCCGCTCCCGGCCGGGCCGCCTGTGGGCCGCCCGAAGGCGGCCCACAGGCGTCAATGCGCACCAACGCTGACCAGTACCTTGAAGGTCAGGCGGCGGATGCGGCCCCGGACACCTGGGCCAGGTACGCGTTCGTCTTCTCCGGGTCGAAGAAGAAGTTGTCGAAGTCCGCCGGGTTGTCGAACCCGTTGGCGAAGCGGTCGGCGACCGGCTGGAGCTGGCCGGCGGCGCCGATCAGGTTCAGCACGTGCTCCGGCGGTACGCCGAGCATGGCGTTCGTCCACTTCACGACGTGCTGCGCGGTGTCCCAGTAGCGGTCGAAGGTGGACTGCATCCAGTCCGCGTCGAACGGACGGTCGCCGTGCTCGATGATCGACCGGAGGTACGCCTCGGCGCACTTGGAGGCCGAGTTGGACCCCTGGCCGGTGATCGGGTCGTTTGCGACGACCACGTCCGCCACGCCGAGCACCAGACCGCCGCCGGGCAGGCGGCCGATCGGCTGGCGGACGGTCGGGGCGTAACGGCCCGCCAGGGTGCCGTTGGCGTCCGTCAGTTCGACCTTGGTGGCACGGGCGTACTCCCACGGCGTGAACTGCTCCATGAGCTCCAGCGTCTTCGCGAGGTGCTCGGAGGGGTCCTTGATGCCCTGGAACACGTCCAGCGGGCCGCCCGGAATGCCTTCCCAGAACAGGATGTCGGCGCGGCCGGACGTGGTCAGGGTCGGCATCACGAAGAGCTCGCCGACGCCCGGGACCAGGTTGCAGCGGACCGCGTCGAACTCGGGGTGCTCGGGGCGCGGGCCCATGCCGTGGACGTACGCGACGGCGAGTGCGCGCTGCGGGGCGTCGAACGGCGAACGGGACGCGTCCCGGCCGAACATGGAGACCAGCTCGCCCTTGCCCGCGGAGACCATCACCAGGTCGTAGGTGCGGGAGAAGTAGTCGAGGTCGGAGACGGCCGCACCGTGGATGACGAGCTGTCCGCCACGCTGGGCGAACGTCTCCATCCAGCCGGCCATCTTCACGCGCTGGTCGACGGACTGGGCGAAGCCGTCCAGCTTGCCGACCCAGTCGATGGCGCGCGAGGAGTCGGGAGCGGCGACCGAGACGCCGAGGCCCTCGATGCGCGGGGCCTGGGACTCCCAGAAGTTGAGCTGGAGGTCGCGCTCGTGCTGCAGGGCGGTGTCGAACATGCACTGCGTCGACATGACCCGGCCGGACCGGATCTCGTCGGCCGTGCGGTTGGACATCAGGGTGACTTCGTACCCACTGGACTGCAGTCCGAGGGCGAGCTGGAGACCGGACTGGCCGGCTCCGACTATGAGTATCTTCCGCATCGCGGTTCTCCGTTACGTGTACGTGTACGTGCGCGTGTTGTGTCTACGCGGGTGTGGCGTCAAGAGCGTGGCCCACAAGGGCCAGCAGCGACTCGACGACCGTGATCCTGTTACGCGCGTCCATGATCACAACGGGTATGTGAAGGGGTATGGTCAGGGCCTCCCTGACGTCCTCCGGCTCGAATCCGGGTGTTCCCTCGAAGTGGTTGACCGCCACGATGTACGGGAGTCCGCAGCTCTCGAAGTAGTCGAGCGCAGGAAAGCAGTCGGAGAGCCGCCGGGTGTCGGCGAGCACGATCGCTCCGATCGCGCCGCGCACCAGGTCGTCCCACATGAACCAGAAGCGCTGCTGTCCGGGTGTGCCGAACACGTACAGCACGAGGTCGTCGTCGAGGGTGAGACGGCCGAAGTCCATCGCGACGGTCGTGGTGACCTTGTCGGGCGTCGCGGTGAGATCGTCGGTCTCCTCGCTGGCCTGGGTCATCAGCGCTTCGGTCTGCAGCGGAGTGATCTCGGAGACCGACCCCACGAAGGTCGTCTTGCCGACGCCGAACCCGCCCGCGACCACGATCTTCGTGGCTATGGGAGCCCTGGTGCGGTCCAGCTGCCATGCCTGCAGTGACTCTTCGGTCTGGCCCTCCGTTCCCGGCTGACGCGGGGCGGACAGCAGCGAGTCAGAGACGGCGGAGTCCATTCAGCACCCTTTCGAGCAGTGCGCGGTCGGGCTGGCCGGTGCCGTGACCGGTCCCGTACACACGGATCTTTCCCTGGTCGGCCAAGTCGCTGAGCAGCACTCGGACCACGCCGAGCGGCATCTTCAACAGGGCCGAGATCTCCGCGACCGTACGCATGCGGCGGCAGATTTCGACAATGGCCCGGAGCTCCGGCATCACGCGTGTGGTGAGGTTGCCGTTGGTGAGCTCGCGGCGCTCATCGGGCGCTTCGAGCGCGGCCACGAACGTCTCGACGAGGAGGACGTGGCCGAAGCGGGTGCGGCCGCCGGTGAGCGAGTACGGGCGGACCCGGGCAGGCCGTCGGTCGGAACCGCGGACGGGGAGCCTGCGGGCGGGTTCAGCAGCGGGCATCACTGGGCGCTCTCCATCGATTTGCGCAGTTCACTGCGGAGTTCGGGGGTGAGTACGTGTCCGGCACGACCGACGAAGAGCGCCATGTGGTAAGCGATGACGCTCATGTCGCAGTCGGGGGTGGCGTGCACGCCGAGCAGGGATCCGTCGCTGATCGACATGACGAAGACGCTGCCCTCGTCCATGGCGACCATGGTCTGCTTGACGCCTCCGCTGTCCATCAGCTTCGCGGCACCGATGGTGAGAGAGCCGATGCCGGAGACGATGGTCGCGAGGTCGGCGCTCGAACCCCGGGGACCGTCCTGCCGGCCCGTCACTCTGGCTGCGTGGTGGCCTGGGTCGGAGGAGAGCAGCATCAGTCCGTCGGACGAGACAACCGTGACCGAGTGGACCCCTGGCACCTCCTCGACAAGATTGCTCAGCAACCAGTGAAGGTTCCGGGCCTCGCTACTCAGCCCGAATGTGCTGGGCGCAGTCAACTGCGTGCCTCCTCGACTGTGTCCCCCGTGTCATCGGTTCGACCGCCGGGACGGTCTGCCAGCTCGGTGTGCTCGGTCTGTGCGGTGCGTTCGCTCCGGTCGACGTCGAGGGCCGGCCCGGCGCCGACGGCACTGCCGACGCCTTCGGCGATCTCCGCCTCGACATCACGGCGGCCGTTCTTCGCACCCTGGTGGAAGCCGCCGAGGCGACGGCGCAGCGCTTCCTTGTCGAGGCTGCCCTTGCGCTCGGTGACCGGGGCGGAAGCGGGCTTCACGACCTTGGGGGTGCGCTTGGGCAGCCCCTTGTCGGTGATGCGCTCACCCTGCGGCTGCGCCGGCGTCCGGGGGCCGGGAAAGGCCTCCGCGACGGTGGTGACGACCGGGGCGGGAGCGGCGAAGGGCTCCTGGTTCTCGTCCGCGGAGCGCTCGTGGCGGTCGGGTCCGATGGCGTACGGGTCGGACGCCATCGGGGCCATGGGGGCCGGCGAGGCCTCCGTGAACTCGGGGAGCCGGAACTGCATCGTGGTCTCGGCGTCGGTCTCGGCGGCGACCGGCTCGGGTGCAGGCGGCTCGGCGGGCACCGGCTCGGTTGCGACCGGATCCGGTACGGGCGCGGGCACCGGCTCGGCGCCCGGCTCCGCTCCCGCGTCGCGGATCGACTGCTCGGCCGCGGCGATCAGCGGGTCACCCGGCAGCGCGAGTGTCCGGCCCGGCAGGGAGTTGGAGTTGGCCTCCGCCACCGATCCCGGCAGGTTCAGCGCGGGCGCCTCCCCCGGTACCCGCACCGGCGGCGGGGTGGCGGTCGGCGGCGCCTTCGGCAGCAGCGCCTGCGGCAGCACGACGACCGCCGTCACGCCGCTGCCCTTCTGCTCGCGCAGCTGTACCCGGACCCCGTGGCGCCCCGCCAGCAGCGACGTCACCTGGAGTCCGAGGCCCGCTCCGTCCGCGCTCTGACGGCCCGCCTCGAACGAGGCCGGGTCGGCCAGCCGGGCATTGAGCTCGCCCATCCGTACGGACGACATCCCGATGCCCTCGTCCTGAACGGAGAGCATCACCTCGCCGGACTCCAGCAGCCAGCCGGAGAGCTGGACATTGGAGTCGGGCGGCGAGAAGGAGGTCGCGTTCTCCAGGAGCTCGGCGACCAGGTGGCTGAGGTCGTCGGCGGCGAAACCGGCGATCTGGGCGTGCGGCGGCAGCGACTGGATGGTGACCCGCTCGTACCGCTCGATCTCACTGACGGCCGCCCGCAGTACGTCGACCAGGGGGATCGGGCCGGAGTGCCCGTGACCGTGCTCGGCGCCCGCGAGGACCAGCATGTTCTCGCTGTGGCGGCGCATGACCGTGGCCATGTGGTCGAGTTTGAAGAGGGTGGAGAGCCGCTCCGGGTCCTGCTCGCGCTCCTCCAGGCTCTCGATGACGCCGAGCTGACGTTCGACGAGGCCGAGGGTGCGCAGCGAGAGGTTGACGAAGGTGTGGTGGACCGTGTTCTTCAACCGCTCCAGCTGGGCGGCCAGGTCGGCCGTACGGACCTGGAGTTCGGCGCGCTGGAGGGACAGAGCCTCGTGCCCGGCGATCAGCTCGCCGCGCTCCTTCTCCAGGTTCGCGAACCGGCCGTTGAACTCGTGGAGCAGCCCCTGCAGCTTGCCGTGCAGAGCGTTGAGGTTCCGTACGACCTGGGCGAACTCGTCGTTGCGGCCGGTGTAGCGGACCGGCTCGGCGGTGCCGGGCTCCGCGACGAGGCGGGCGGCGCCGATCCGCAGGACGGCGAGCGGCTGGGTGAGCGTGCGGGCCACGGCGGTGGAGACGCCGACGGCGATCAGCAGACAGCCGCCGAGCAGCGCGATGTGCAGTTCGAGCGCGGTGACGTCGTCGTCGCGCAGCTGCTCCAGTCGCTGGATGCGGGCGGTGCCGAGTGCGGACTCGACGCTGCGCATCCGGTCGATGCGGGCGGAGAGTGCCGCCCCGACCTTCTGCCGGTTGACCTGCTGGTC
Organism: Streptomyces sp. NPDC051664; assembly: GCF_044453545.1. Taxonomy (NCBI): domain Bacteria; kingdom Bacillati; phylum Actinomycetota; class Actinomycetes; order Kitasatosporales; family Streptomycetaceae; genus Streptomyces; species Streptomyces sp. NPDC051664. The sequence continues at coordinate 422,026 of NZ_JBITCU010000001.1, forward strand.
GGAGTCCGACAGCTCGGGGCGGTCGGTGAGCGCGGCGAGGTATTTCTCCGCGTTGTTGACCTCGGGCCCGGTGACCGTGGAGGAGAGCTTCTCGCGGGCGGTGGAGCCCGCGGCCTGGTCGAAGTCGGCGAGCGCGGCGAGTTCGCGGACCCTGGCCTGCTGGGCGGCGGCGCTCAGCTCGTCACGGTTGCGGTCGTCCTCGCTCGGGCCCTCGTCCTGGGTCTGCACGGGCAGCCCGGTGAACGGGTCGATCTGCGGGGTGGTGGCCACCTCGCGGGGCACCGACAGCGCGGCGACCAGCAGCCCGCGGGTGGCGGAGGCCTGCTCGGCCGCCTGGCCGAGGGCAAGGGGCGCACGAGTGGCCTCGGATGCGCGCGGCGGGGTCTTCTCGGCCAGTTCGTCGGCGACGTCCTGCAGCTTGGCGATGACCTCGGAGTACGCCTGGTGGGCCGCGAGCGCCGAGCCCTTGCCGGTGAGCGCGGTACGGCGCAGCGAGGGGATCGTGGAGAGGTCGCGGCGCAGCGCGGCGGGGGCCGTGCCGCGGATCTCGTCGACCTGCTGGTCGACGCGGGCGCTTCGGCTGCTGGGCCCGTCGCTCTTCGGGCCGGACTTCTCGTCCCGGCCGCTCGCGATGTAGGCCGTGACCTCGTCGCGCTCGTCCGCGAGGGCGTGCGCGAGGGCCACCGCCTGCTGATTCAGCTCGGCGAGCGTGACCAACCGCTGGGACTCGTTCAGTTCGGAGGAGGCACCGAGCGCCGCGGGCGCGCCCGCGGCGATGACGGTGATACCGACGACCGCGACGCCGGCGACCAGCCGGCTGCGTACGCGTACGGTGCGCCGAGTGGGCTCACCTTCGGCCGGCGGCAGAGGTGTCGCCCCGGAACCGCTTCGCTTGCTGCCCTTGCTCCGAGGCCGCTTCTTCTGCACCGGTGCTCGCAATCTTGACTCGTCCACCCTTGAAGCAGAGGTGACGCTCGGTCACATGGAACGGCGCCCCGACCGCCTGGTACGGCTTCTGACCATTCCAGTGCTTTTGAGAGGGGGGCGCGCATCGACCGCTCCGCCACCTGAACGAGTGAACATCACTCCAGAGTTGACGAACAAGTCTCCCCACGCGCGTCGCCGTGCACACCTTGGCCACGGGCTGGAACTTCCGCGCAGGCTTTGGCAGGATGCCCGCCCGCACGCCGCTCGGAGCCATTCCTTCCGCTCAAGAGGTGCGGCTGACCTGCTCGTACGGTCCAACGCCGTGCTCGTGCAGGGTCGGTGAAGGCGTCGTGCAGACTTGCCGTATGCGTATCGAACTCACCACCGCCCCCGGTAGCCCCGAGCGCCCCAACGAGGACTGGGCGGCCACCGCACTTCCCGCCTCCGGCCAGGGCGGGACGCTGGTCCTGCTCGACGGCGTCACTCCGCCGCAGGGGGACGACGGTTGTGTGCACTCCGTCCCGTGGTTCACCGCTCGTCTGGGCGGCTCTCTGGTCGAACTGTCGGGTTCGCGGCGGGATCTGCCCCTCATGGAGGTCCTCGCCGAGTCCATCCGGCGCACCGCCGACACGCACCGTTCCTCCTGTGACCTTTCTCACGTACGCACACCGCAGGCGACCGTCGTGATCGCGCGCTGGGACGAACGCGAGATCGAACACCTGGTGCTCTCCGACTCGGTGCTGCTGTTCGAGTCGACGGACGGCTCGGTACGCGCGCTGCTCGACGACCGGCTCGACCGGCTGCCACCGGGCTCCCTGGCCACCGAGACGATCGCCGACGCGCAGGTGCGCAACAAGGAAGGCGGCTTCTTCACCGCCGCCGCCGACCCCTCGGTGGCGGCGCGCGCCGTGACCGGGCGGACGCCGCGCGCCGAGGTACGGGCGCTGGCCGCACTGACGGACGGGGCGAGCCGCTGGACCGAGATGTTCCGCGAAGGGGACTGGGCGGCCTGCCTCGGGATGCTCCACAAGGAGGGCACACAGGGGTTGATCGACCGGGTCAGGGCACTGGAGGACGCGGACACCGAGCGCACGTATCTGCGGCGCAGCAAGACGCACGACGACGCCACGGCGGTGTACGCGGTGCTGTAGGCCACCCAGGTACGGGGCCGGCCCGGGTCAGGCGCGTGGACGGCACCCTCCGGTGGGCGGTTTCCACGGGGCAGGGGTCCGAGAACACCTGGGAATGCCGTTCCGGTCCGGCCTGGGGCCGGGCCCGGATCGTGTCACTCCTCGGCGCGGGTGTTCAAGTGGTGCAGCAGCCGGGCCAGTTCCGCCACCTCGGCCCGGTCCCAGTCGGCGAGCTTGCGTACGTATCGCTCGCGGCGGGCGTCGCGGACGCTGCGGTAACGCGCGAGTCCCTCGTCGGTGAGGTGGACGAGGAAGGCCCGCCCGTCGGCCGGGTCGGGTTCGCGTGCCACCAGTCCGAGGTCCTCCAGGGCGCGCAGTTGACGGCTCATGGTCGCCTTGCCGACCCCGAAGTACGCCGCGAGATCGGTGGCCCGTTGCCGCCCCGCCGACTCCAGTTGCACGAGGAGTCCGTACGCCGCGGACTCCAGGTCGGGGTGGACCTCTCGCGCCATTTCACCGGAGCTCGACCGCGCCCGGCGCAGGAAGACGGCCAACTCCCGCTCCAGTGCCAGGAATTCGTGGTCCACACCAGTTTCCCCGGTCGCGCCGGGTTCACTACCGCTTTCGCTCCCGTGCACGTCAACACCCCTCATGAGCTTTCCTGCCGCTGAAAGTTTCTTTCACCGCCGGTCATCGCCGCAGCTCCGCCAGTATTTCGCAGGCGTAGACCAACGGCAGCGTCCGGGCCCCCTTCCGCCGCACGGGTCTACGTGCGTAGCGTCATTCCTGGCATGTTCACACCATCACATGTCACAGGGGTGCGCCGAGCCGCCCCCCTGGGTCGGCAGATCCCCCCACCGAGACCTCGGAGGCACGCAATGCCCGTGCACAGATCCGGATCCGGAACGACCCGCCGCTCACGCTTCGCGGCGCTGGGAACGCTTCTCGCAGCACTCTCGCTTCTGCTCACCCTGCCCGGTGCGGCCACCGCGGCCGGCTCCCCCACCGCCACCACCACACCCGCCCGCGGGTCTGCCACGATGGGCATGGGCGTCATCGCCCATGACGGTCAGGGCGGCCTGCCGCGTGACACGCGCGCCGTGCAGACCGAAGGCGTGGACGTCAGCAGCCACCAGGGCAACGTCGACTGGGCGACCCTCTGGAACAGCGGTGTCCGGTGGGCCTACACCAAGGCCACCGAAGGCACGTACTACACGAACCCCTCCTTCGCCCAGCAGTACAACGGCTCGTACAACGTCGGCATGATCCGGGGTGCGTACCACTTCGCCACCCCGGACACCACGAGCGGTGCCACCCAGGCCAACTACTTCGCGGACCACGGGGGCGGCTGGTCGCAGGACGGCAGGACACTGCCGGGCGTCCTCGACATCGAGTGGAACCCGTACGGCGACCAGTGCTACGGCAAGACCGCGGCCGCCATGGTCTCCTGGATCCGCGACTTCGTGAACACGTACAAGTCACGCACCGGCCGCGACGCGGTCATCTACACCGCGACCAGCTGGTGGCAGGCCTGCACCGGCAACAACGCGGGCTTCGCCGCCACCAACCCGCTCTGGGTGGCCCGCTACAACACCACCGTCGGTGAACTCCCGGCCGGCTGGGGCTTCTACACCATCTGGCAGTACACGTCGTCCGGCCCGTACGTCGGCGACCACAACCACTTCAACGGCGCCCTCGACCGCGTACAGGCACTCGCCAACGGCTGAGTCGCCCCGCAGCGCCCCGTCGGGCCCCGGTGACGCACCCCGTCACCGGGGCCCAGTCGCGTCCACCGCGCCGACAGGGCCCGGCAGCCCGTCCCGACCAGGCAGTTCATCCCACAGGCAGGACCTCCGACCCGCTATACACCTCACGTATACACGGTATGTATAGTCGCGGCTGTCGCACGCCGTGTGCGCCGTTCGGCAACGAGGGAGTGACCCGCCTTGCGCAGGAAGACGAAGTCGATCGGTACGGGGACGGCCGCCGCTCTTGCGGCGGCGCTCACCCTGACGCTGAGCAGCTGCTCGACGCCGACCACCGCCCCGGCCTCACAACGGGCGGACGCAGCTTCCGACGCCAAGGGCTTGTTCGGCCCGGTGGACTGCCGCAGGGCGAAGTGCATAGCGCTGACCTTCGACGCCGGTCCGAGCGAGGACACCCCGCATCTCCTCGACATCCTCAAGGAGAAGAAGGTGCACGCCACCTTCTTCCTGCTGGGCAAGAACCACGTGCTCAAGCACCCCGACACCGTGCGCCGCCTCCAGGCGGAGGGCCACGAGGTGGCCAACCACACCTGGTCGCACGAGATCCTGACGGACAGGAAGCCCGCCGAGATACGTGCCGAGCTGGAGAAGACACAGGACGCGATCGCGGAGATCACCGGCAGGAAGCCGCGGCTGATGCGCCCGCCGCAGGGCCGGACCGACGACACGGTCTCCGGCATCAGCAAGGATCTGGGGCTCGCTCAGATCCTGTGGAGCGCCACCGCCAAGGACTACTCGACGACCGACTCCGCGCTGATCAAGAAGCGGATACTCGACCAGGCGAGCAAGGACGGCATCATCCTGCTGCACGACATCTACAAGGGCACCGTGCCCGCGGTGCCGGGCATCATCGACGCGCTGAAGAAGCGCGGCTACACCTTTGTGACGGTCCCCCAGCTGATGGCCCCGTCCGAGCCGGTGCCGGGCACCGTCTACCGCCCCTGAGCACGGCCTGCCACCGGCTGTCTGGAGACCGCGGACACCCGGGGACATGCGGAACGGCCCGCACCGCCCTCTCGGGGGTGCGGGCCGTCCGACCGGCCGCGCACGTCATGCCACGCCCGTCACGCCATGGCGCTCACGCCGCGGCCGGGATCCTCTCCTCCGCCCTGGCCGAAGCCGGGACGAGAGCGATCTCCAGCACCTGACGGACATCCGTCACCGGGTGGACCTCCAGCTTGTCGAGGACCTCGGCCGGCACGTCGTCCAGATCGGCCTCGTTCCGCTTCGGGATCACCACGGTGGTGATCCCGGCGCGGTGAGCGGCCAGCAGCTTCTGCTTCAGGCCGCCGATCGGCAGTACCCGTCCGGTCAGCGACACCTCGCCGGTCATCGCCACATCCGTACGGACCAGCCGCCCGGAGAGCAGCGAGGCCAGTGCCGTCGTCATCGTGATACCGGCGCTGGGGCCGTCCTTGGGGACCGCGCCCGCCGGGAAGTGGATGTGCGCTCCCCGGTCCTTGAGGTCGGCGACGGGCAGTTCCAGCTCGGCGCCGTGCGACCGCAGGAAGCTGAGCGCGATCTGCGCGGACTCCTTCATGACGTCGCCGAGCTGGCCGGTCAGCGTCAGTCCGGCGGCACCCGTCTCCGGATCGGCCAGCGACGCCTCCACGAACAGCACGTCGCCGCCGGCACCGGTCACCGCGAGTCCGGTCGCCACGCCCGGCACCGCGGTGCGGCGCTCGGCCGGGTCCTGGGCGGACTCGGGAACGTGGTGCGGCCGTCCGATGAGACCCCGCAGGTCCTCGTCGGTGACGGTGAACGGGAGCTCCCGGTCGCCCAGCTCGTGCTGGGCCGCGACCTTGCGGAGCAGCCGGGCGACGGACCGCTCCAGGTTGCGTACGCCCGCCTCGCGGGTGTACTCGCCGGCCAGCTTGCGCAGCGCCGACTCCTCGAGGGTCACCTCGTCCTTCTCCAGGCCGGCCCGCTCCAGCTGGCGCGGCAGCAGGTGGTCCCGGGCGATGACGACCTTCTCGTCCTCGGTGTAGCCGTCGAGCCTGACCAGCTCCATGCGGTCGAGCAGGGCCTCCGGGATGGCGTCCAGCACGTTGGCGGTGGCCAGGAAGACCACGTCGCTGAGGTCCAGCTCGACCTCCAGGTAGTGGTCGCGGAAGGTGTGGTTCTGCGCCGGGTCGAGCACTTCGAGGAGCGCCGCGGCCGGGTCGCCGCGGAAGTCGGAGCCGACCTTGTCGATCTCGTCGAGCAGGACGACCGGGTTCATGGAACCGGCCTCCTTGACGGCGCGGACGATGCGTCCGGGGAGCGCACCGACGTACGTACGCCGATGGCCGCGGATCTCCGCCTCGTCCCGCACACCGCCGAGCGCGACACGGACGAACTTGCGCCCCATGGCGTGCGCGACGCTCTCGCCGAGGGACGTCTTACCGACACCGGGAGGCCCGACGAGGGCCAGCACCGCACCACCGCGGCGCCCGCCGACGACCCCGAGACCGCGGTCGGCACGGCGCTTGCGCACGGCGAGGTACTCGGTGATCCGCTCCTTCACGTCCTCCAGGCCGGCGTGCTCGGCGTCGAGGATCTCCTTGGCGGCGCGGATGTCGTACGCGTCCTCGGTGCGCTCGTTCCACGGCAGTTCGAGGACGGTGTCCAGCCAGGTGCGGATCCAGGAACCCTCGGGACTCTGGTCGGACGAGCGCTCCAGCTTGTCGACCTCCTTGAGCGCGGCCTCACGGACGCGCTCGGGAAGATCAGCGGCTTCGACGCGTGCCCGGTAGTCGTCGGACTCGTCCTCCGGGTCACCGTTGAGCTCGGAAAGCTCCTTGCGTACGGCTTCGAGCTGGCGCCGCAGCAGGAACTCGCGCTGCTGCTTGTCGACACCCTCCTGGACATCCTTCGCGATGGACTCGGCGACGTCCTGTTCGGCGAGGTGTTCGCCGAGCCACTGGATGGCGAGCTTCAGCCGGGCGACCGCATCGGCGGTCTCCAGGAGCTGCACCTTCTGGGTGGTGGTGAGGAAGGGTGAGTAACCGGAATTGTCGGCGAGCGCAGAGATGTCGTCGATCTGCTGGACCCGGTCCACGACCTGCCAGGCGCCGCGCTTCTTCAGCCAGCTGGTGGCCAGGGCCTTGTACTCCTTGACCAGCTCGGCGGCGACACCGGGAAGCGGCTCGGGGACGGACACGTCCACGCGGGCCCCCTCCACCCAGAGCGCGGCCCCGGGTCCGGTGGTCCCGGCGCCGATCCTCACCCGGTCACGGCCGCGGATGAGGGCACCGGGGTCGCCGTCGGAGAGCCGGCCGACCTGCTCGACGGTACCGAGCACACCCGTGCCGGTGTACGTCCCGTCGATCCGCGGCACGAGCAGCACCTCGGGCTTGCCGCCACCAGGCCGGACGGCTGCCTGCGCGGCCTCCACGGCGGCCCGCACGTCGGTGTCGGACAGGTCGAGAGGAACCACCATTCCGGGCAGCACGACCTCGTCGTCGAGCGGCAGCACAGGCAAGGTCAGCGGAGTGACCGCGTTGGGCTCAGTTGCCATGATCTCCCCTTCGGCATTCAAGTTGAGCTATGCAGGCTCAATGCTCCTGAGCGACTTAATGTTCCCGGGGTCGTGTTCGCTCTCAGCGATCTCCCTTCCACCCCGCTGCCACCTGCGAAATCCGTTCGCGGCCGCCGCGCGCACGGGGGAGAGTGCCCGCATGGGTGACACACACGTGGACGACAGGGGCCTGGCCCAGGACGGGACGATCAGACGTGAAGGCTCGCTGAGCCGCGTACCGGCAGCGTTCGCCCCCGTGGTCGAGGCGGCCCGCTCCCGGATCACCGAAGCGTTCGGCGCCGCGCAGCTGCACAGCGCCTACCTGTACGGCAGCATTCCGCGGGGCACCGCCATTCCCGGCGTCTCCGACCTGGACCTGCTGCTCGCCCTGCATGCCGAACCGACCGAGGCCGACCAGGCCGCCGCCCGGGCCGTCGAGGCCGCTCTCGACGCCACGTTCGACCAGATCGAGGGCGTCGGCATCCTCCTTTTCGGCGCCGGCACCCTGCTCAGCGAACTCGAGCGCAACGACCTCGGCTTCTTCCTCGCCTGCCTCTGCATCCCGCTCCTGGGCGACGACCTCGCCCGCCGACTGCCCCGCTACCGCCCCACCTCACTGCTCGCCCGCGAGACCAACGGCGATCTGTGCCTGTCACTTCCCCGATGGCGCAGCCGTGCCGCCGAAGCCCTCACGGACGCGGAACGCAGGAGCCTCAGCCGCGGCGTCGCCCGCCGTGTCGTCCGGTCCGGCTTCACCCTGGTCATGCCGCGCTGGGGCGGTTGGACCAGCGACTTGGAGGAATCTGCGGAGATCTTCGGCCGGTACCACCCGGAGCGGATCGAGCAGATGCGCGTCGCCGCGGCCACCGGCCGCACCCCCTCGACGGACCCGGCGCTCCTCACCATGCTCATCGACGACCTGGCGCCGTGGCTGGCAGCCGAGTACATAGCGGTGCACGGCTCGAAGGCGCCTCGCCCCTGACCGAACCGCCGGCATCCGCGCGCCGGTGCACCAGAGGCGGGCAGGGCACCTGCCCTTCGACTCCTCGCGCCCCACCCGGATCCACCGATTTCGACCCCGCCCGCGCCGTCCGACGAGGATGGTGGGAATCCATCTGCCGCCTACCGGAGACCGAGGACATGCCGACCGCCGACCGCCGCACCGCTCACAGCTCCGTCACACTCGACCGCCGCGAGGGACCGTACGGGGAGGTCGTCCTGCGGGAGCGTGGGGACAACTTCGAGATCATCGCCAATGGGTGCTTTCTGATGGACACCGCGGACGGGCGCTCCGAACGGCTGCTGATCGATGCCGCACTCGCCGCGCTGCCCGCCGGGCGGACGGATCCGGCAGTGCTCGTCGGAGGGCTCGGGGTCGGCTTCTCGCTGGCGCATGCCGCCGCCGAGCCGCGCTGGGGGCGTATCGCGGTGGTCGAGAGGGAGCAGGCGATCATCGACTGGCACCTGGACGGGCCACTGGCCCGTATCTCCGCCGCGGCGCTCACCGATCCGCGGACGGCGATCCTGGCGACGGATCTCGTCACATATCTGCGTACGACTACGGACCGTTACGACGCGTTGTGTCTGGACATCGACAACGGACCGGACTGGACCGTCACCGAGGACAACGGAAGTCTCTACTCCGCTTCCGGTCTGGCGGACTGCCGGGAACGGCTCAGCCCGGGTGGGGTGCTGGCGGTGTGGTCCGCGCAGCCGTCCGCCGCCTTCGAACAGGCCCTGAAGAATGCCGGATTCGTTGAGGTATGGACGGAAGAGGTGCGTGTTGCCCGAGGTGTGCCCGACGTGGTTCATCTCGCACTTCGGGACGGCTGAGGTTCCCCGCCGGGCGTCCGGGGCCCCCGGACGCCCGGGGGCCAAGCGCCACAAGACAGACACTCCGCCGCCTGCTCGCGTCCAACCCGTTCCCGTGCCGTTACACCCTGCGTAGCCGGGAACAGCCTGCTGGCTTTACGCTGCTGAGCGGCAAACGGGATCACCCACGAAATTCACAAGCGAAGACCGTGCGTCCGGGGGAATGACCCCCGCGAGAACGGGCAGGGGCGGGGCGATGGAACAGACACACACCACCCACAACGGTGTCGCGGCCACCCCGGGCGCGCAGCGCCGGGTGCTGGTGGTCGAGGACGACGCGACGATCGTCGACGCCATTTCCGCACGCCTTCGGGCCGAGGGCTTTCTGGTGCAGACCGCGCTGGACGGCCCCGCGGCCGTCGACGCGGCCGAGGCCTGGCAGCCCGACCTGATGGTGCTCGACATCATGCTTCCGGGCTTCGACGGCCTGGAGGTCTGCCGCCGCGTTCAGGCCGCGCGGCCGGTGCCGGTACTGATGCTGACCGCCCGGGACGACGAGACCGACATGCTGGTCGGCCTCGGTGTCGGCGCCGACGACTACATGACCAAGCCGTTCTCCATGCGTGAACTGGCGGCCCGGGTGCATGTCCTGCTGCGCCGGGTCGAGCGCGCGGCGCTGGCCGCGGTGACGCCGCGCAGCGGCATCCTGCGCCTCGGCGAGCTGGAGATCGATCACGCCCAGCGCCGGGTCCGGGTGCGCGCGGAGGACGTCCACCTGACGCCGACCGAGTTCGACCTGCTGGTCTGCCTGGCCAACACGCCGCGCGCGGTGCTCTCCCGGGAGCAGCTGCTCGCGGAGGTCTGGGACTGGGCGGACGCCTCCGGCACCCGCACCGTCGACAGCCACATCAAGGCACTGCGCCGGAAGATCGGTGCGGAGCGGATCCGTACCGTGCACGGCGTCGGTTACGCCCTGGAGACCCCGGCGCCATGACCCGGCCCGGCTCCGGACTGCGCCCTTTCTCGATCAAGGCCAAGCTGGGCACGCTGGTCGTGGTCTCGGTGTTCATCACGACCGGGCTGCTGATGGTGGCGGTGCGCACCAGGACCGAGCTGCGGTTCATCACGGTGTTCTCGGTGATCGCGACGCTGCTGATCACCCAGTTCGTGGCCCACGGGCTGACGGCGCCGCTGGACGAGATGACGAGAGTCGCCCGGTCGATCTCGCACGGCGACTACACCCGACGGGTGCGGGGCGCGGACCGGCGGGACGAGCTCGGCGATCTGGCCCAGACGATCAACCTCATGGCGGATGATCTGGAGGCCGTGGACCTGCACCGCAAGGAGCTGGTGGCCAATGTCTCGCATGAGCTGCGCACGCCCATCGCGGCGCTGAGAGCCGTCCTCGAGAACGTCGTGGACGGGGTCTCCGCCGCTGATCCGGAGACCATGCGCACGGCGCTGAAACAGACGGAGCGGCTCGGCAGGCTGGTGGAGACGCTGCTGGACCTGTCCCGGCTGGACAACGGGGTGGTCACCCTCAAGGCCCGCCGTTTCGAGGTGTGGCCGTATCTCTCGGGCGTGCTGAAGGAAGCGAACCTCGCCGCCTCGCACCGCCGGCTGTCCTCCGGCTCCGGGAACCACACCCGCACGGACGTACATCTGCACCTGGACGTGTCACCGCCCGAGCTGACCGCGCACGCGGACGCGGAGCGGCTCCACCAGGTGGTGGCCAATCTGATCGACAACGCGGTCAAGCACAGCCCGCCGCACGGCCGCGTCACGGTGCGGGCACGGCGCGGCACGCTGCCGGAGTCGCTGGATCTCGAGGTCCTGGACGAGGGTCCGGGCATTCCGGAGTCCGAGCGACACCGGGTCTTCGAGCGTTTCAACCGTGGCAAGGTGGCGTCCCCGCACGGTCCGGGCAGTGACGGCGGTACGGGCCTGGGCCTGGCGATCGCCCGTTGGGCCGTGGATCTGCACGGCGGTCGCATCGGGGTGGCCGAATCGGCTCGCGGTTGCCGGATCCAGGTCACCCTTCCGGGGATCTCTCAACCACGCAGTTGACGCGGGGCCCGAACCGGAAGGGCACGTTCTACGCATCGTCCCACGAGGGGATATGGTCCACGTGGCCGTAGCCACGGCCACGCGTACCCGGAGTGAAGCGGAACCACGCTTGTTTCCCGCCATTTCCAGCGCCGAAACCCGCTCTTTGATGTGACTTGCACGACGAAGACCGGCCCGGTCTGCATGGAACGGTCAAGGAGGCGTAGCCTTGATTTCCGCTGTCCATCACCTTGTGAAGCGGAAGAGGGCGGTTGCCGCCGTGTCGTCTCAGTCCCCCAGTAACTCGAGCATCTCGACCGACCAAGCCAGCCCGGGTGCAAACCCGGCTGCCGCTTTCGGCCCCAATGAGTGGCTCGTCGACGAGATCTACCAGCAGTACCTCCAGGATCCCAATTCGGTCGATCGCGCCTGGTGGGACTTCTTCGCCGACTACAAGCCGGGTACGTCCGGCACGGCGGACAAGCCCGTTCCCGGCACCGCAGCCGCGGGGGCTGCGGTGACTCCGGCCCCGGCTGCCACCGCACCGGCGCAGACCGACCACGCCGCTCCTGCGCAGCCCGTGGCCCAGGCTCCGGCTCCGGCTCCGGCTCCGGCTCCGGCCGCCGCACCCGCCGCCCCGGCGGCGCCCGCGGTTGCCGCACCCGCTGCCCCGGCCGCTCCGGCGAAGGCCGCGCCCGCGGCACCCGCCGCGCCGGCCGCGAAGGCCCCCGCCAAGGCGGCCCCGGCCACCGCGGCGGCAGAGGGCCCCGAGTACGTGACGCTGCGCGGCCCGTCCGCCGCCGTTGCGAAGAACATGAACGCCTCGCTGGAGCTGCCGACGGCCACGTCCGTCCGCGCCGTTCCGGTGAAGCTGCTCTTCGACAACCGCATCGTCATCAACAACCACCTCAAGCGCGCCCGCGGCGGGAAGATCTCCTTCACGCACCTCATCGGGTACGCGATGGTGCAGGCCCTCAAGGCCATGCCGTCGATGAACTACTCCTTCGCGGAGAAGGACGGCAAGCCGACCCTGGTCAAGCCGGAGCACGTCAACCTCGGTCTGGCCATCGACCTGGTGAAGCCGAACGGCGACCGCCAGCTGGTCGTCGCGGCCATCAAGAAGGCCGAGACGCTCAACTTCTTCGAGTTCTGGCAGGCGTACGAGGACATCGTCCGCCGCGCCCGCATCGGCAAGCTCGGCATGGACGACTTCACCGGAGTCACCGCCTCGCTGACCAACCCCGGCGGCATCGGCACCGTCCACTCGGTGCCCCGCCTGATGCCCGGTCAGGGCCTCATCATGGGTGTCGGCGCGATGGACTACCCGGCGGAGTTTCAGGGCACCTCCCAGGACACCCTGAACAAGCTGGGCATCTCGAAGGTCATGACCCTGACCTCGACGTACGACCACCGGGTCATCCAGGGCGCCGCCTCCGGCGAGTTCCTGCGGATCCTGGCCCAGCTGCTGCTCGGCGAGAACGAGTTCTACGACGAGATCTTCAAGGCGCTGCGCATCCCCTACGAGCCGGTCCGCTGGCTCAAGGACATCGACGCCTCGCACGACGACGACGTCACCAAGGCCGCGCGGGTCTTCGAGCTGATCCACTCCTACCGGGTCCGCGGTCACGTCATGGCCGACACCGACCCGCTGGAGTACCGCCAGCGCAAGCACCCCGACCTGGACATCACCGAGCACGGCCTCACCCTGTGGGACCTGGAGCGGGACTTCGCGGTCGGCGGTTTCGCCGGCAAGACGATGATGAAGCTCCGCGACATCCTCGGTGTGCTGCGTGAGTCGTACTGCCGCACCACCGGCATCGAGTTCATGCACATCCAGGACCCGAAGCAGCGCAAGTGGCTCCAGGACCGGGTGGAGCGTCCGCGCCCGAAGCCGGAGCGCGAGGAGCAGCTGCGGATCCTGCGCCGCCTCAACGCCGCCGAGGCGTTCGAGACGTTCCTGCAGACCAAGTACGTCGGCCAGAAGCGGTTCTCGCTGGAGGGCGGCGAGTCCGTCATCCCGCTGCTCGACGCCGTCATCGACTCCGCCGCCGAGGCCCGTCTCGACGAGGTCGTCATCGGCATGGCCCACCGCGGCCGGCTGAACGTCCTGGCGAACATCGTCGGCAAGTCGTACGCGCAGATCTTCCGGGAGTTCGAGGGCAACCTCGACCCGCGGTCGATGCACGGCTCCGGCGACGTGAAGTACCACCTGGGCGCCGAGGGCACCTTCACCGGTCTGGACGGCGAGCAGATCAAGGTCTCGCTGGCCGCGAACCCCTCGCACCTGGAGGCGGTCGACCCGGTCCTGGAGGGCATCGCCCGCGCCAAGCAGGACATCATCAACAAGGGCGGCACGGACTTCACGGTCCTGCCCGTCGCGCTCCACGGCGACGCGGCCTTCGCGGGCCAGGGCGTCGTCGCCGAGACGCTCAACATGTCGCAGCTGCGCGGCTACCGCACCGGCGGCACCGTGCACGTGGTGATCAACAACCAGGTCGGCTTCACCGCCGCCCCCGAGTCGTCGCGTTCCTCCATGTACGCCACCGACGTGGCGCGCATGATCGAGGCACCGATCATCCACGTCAACGGCGACGACCCCGAGGCCGTCGTCCGGGTGGCCCGTCTCGCCTTCGAGTTCCGCCAGGCGTTCAACAAGGACGTCGTGATCGACCTCATCTGCTACCGCCGCCGCGGTCACAACGAGGGCGACAACCCGGAGTTCACCAACCCGCAGATGTACACCCTGATCGACAAGAAGCGCTCGGTGCGCAAGCTGTACACCGAGTCGCTCATCGGTCGCGGCGACATCACGCTGGAAGAGGCCGAGCAGGCGCTCCAGGACTTCCAGGGCCAGCTGGAGAAGGTCTTCGCGGAGGTCCGCGAAGCCACCTCGCACCCGGCTCAGACCCATGTCCCGGACGTGCAGCCCGAGTTCCCGGTCGCCGTCACCACCGCGGTCTCCCAGGAGGTCGTGAAGCGGATCGCCGAGTCCCAGGTCAACATCCCGGAGCGGATCACGGTCCACCCGCGCCTGATGCCGCAGATGCAGCGTCGTGCCGCCTCGGTGGAGAACGGCACGATCGACTGGGGCATGGGCGAGACCCTGGCCATCGGTTCGCTGCTGATGGAGGGCACTCCGGTCCGGCTCGCCGGTCAGGACACCCGCCGCGGCACCTTCGGTCAGCGTCACGCGGTCCTCGTCGACCAGGTGACCGGCGAGGACTACACCCCGCTGCTCTACCTCGCCGACGACCAGGCCCGTTACAACGTCTACGACTCGCTGCTCTCCGAGTACGCGGCGATGGGCTTCGAGTACGGCTACTCGCTGGCCCGCCCGGAGTCGCTGGTCATCTGGGAGGCCCAGTTCGGTGACTTCGTCAACGGCGCGCAGACCGTCGTCGACGAGTTCATCTCCTCGGCCGAGCAGAAGTGGGGCCAGACCTCCGGCGTCACGCTGCTCCTGCCGCACGGCTACGAGGGCCAGGGCCCGGACCACTCGTCCGCCCGCCCGGAGCGCTTCCTCCAGATGTGTGCGCAGGACAACATGACGGTCGCCATGCCGACGCTCCCGTCGAACTACTTCCACCTCCTGCGGTGGCAGGTGCACAACCCGCACCACAAGCCGCTGATCGTCTTCACCCCGAAGTCGATGCTCCGCCTCAAGGCGGCGGCGTCGAAGGTGGAGGAGTTCACCACCGGCGGCTTCCGCCCGGTGATCGGCGACGACTCGGTCGACCCGAACGCGGTCCGCAAGGTCGTCTTCTGCGCCGGCAAGGTCTACTACGACCTGGAGGCCGAGCGCGAGAAGCGCGGTGTCACGGACACGGCGATCATCCGTCTGGAGCGCCTGTACCCGCTGCCGGGTGCCGAGCTCCAGGCCGAGATCGCCAAGTACCCGAACGCCGAGAAGTACCTGTGGGCCCAGGAGGAGCCGGCCAATCAGGGCGCCTGGCCGTTCATCGCCCTGAACCTGATCGACCACCTGGACCTGGCCGTCGGCGCCGACGTCCCGCACGGTGAGCGCCTGCGCCGCATCTCGCGGCCGCACGGCTCGTCCCCGGCGGTCGGCTCGGCCAAGCGGCACCAGGCGGAGCAGGCTCAGCTGGTCGCCGAGGTCTTCGAGGCCTGATCAGCGGCTGTACGAACCGGAGGGCCCGGCCCCGCGAGTGATCGCGGGGCCGGGCCCTCCGGTGTGTGCGGGGTGCGGCCCGCCGCGGTGTCAGATGATCTGCGGCTCGAAGTCCCGGTACGGCCGGTTGCGGGACCGCGCCGAGACCGTGTGGACGTGCTGTCCCCCCAAGGTCGTCAGGAGGTCGTCCAGCGCCTCGGTCTCGATCTTCTCGGCCCGCTGCCGGTCCCGGACCTCGCCCGGGTCCGCCGCGTGGGCGATCCGGGCCGAGAGTGTCAGCGGGTGGGTGCGACCGAGGACCTCGGTGGCGCGGCTGATGGTGGACTCCATGAGCGAGGCGGCGGATTCGGGGTCGCCGATCAGATTGCGCAGTGCCGACGCGTTGATCGCACAGCCCAGGGTCCAGGGGTGGTTCTCGCCCACGGCCCGGGTCATGTCGGCGAGCGCTTCCTCGATGAGAACGTGGGCGTGTTCCCGCTCGCCCACGTTGCGCAGAACGAGCGCATGGTTGGCGCGGGTGCCCGCCACGTAGGGGTGGGCCTCGCTGTCGCTCATTGGCACCCCCCGTTCCCTGAACTCCCCGCAGGCTAACGGCAGTACGTGACCGATGCGAGGCACATCGGCCATGACACCGGGTCGGGCCGCGCCGGTTCCAGGGGTCGTTCGCATCGTCCCGCCGGGCCCGGCCGGGGGCGCTCACCAGGCATTAAACTTGCCGCCATGTACTTCACCGACCGTGGCATCGAGGAGCTGGAGAAGCGGCGCGGCGAGGAGGAGGTCACCTTCGAGTGGCTCGCCGAGCAGCTGCGTACCTTCGTCGATCTCAACCCCGACTTCGAGGTGCCCGTCGAGCGCCTCGCCACCTGGCTCGCCCGGCTCGACGACGAGGACGAGGACGACGAGTAGGGCGACGCCCGGAGCTAGGATCTGCCGTCCCGGATCCGGTCGTACGCGAGGCCGGCCGCCCCGTGCGCGAGCAGGAGCGCCCCCGCGAAGGCCCACCCTCCGTTGCGGCGCCCGATCCCCCAGGCGACGAGCGGGAGACCCGCGGCGAGCTGGGCTGCGGCGAGCGCACGGGCCCTGGGGCCGCGCACCCACGGGCCGAGGCCGCTGTTCTCGACCGCGTCGAGTTCCAGCTTCACCGCATCGCGCCAGCCTGCCCACGCGATCCGTTGCGTTTCGGGCCGGCCGCCGGCCGCGGTGTGCAGCCGGTCGGCCGGTTCGCCGGGTTCGAGGCCCGGCGGGAGCGTCACGCCGATGCGGGCGAGGACGGCGAGCAGCCCGCGCAGCCGGGTATGGGCGTCCGCTTCGGGGTCGGGGCGGGTCAGCGCTTCGAGTTGCTGGATGTCCAGCACGGGATCGAGGCCGAGCCGCGCGGCGAACGTACGCATCGCCTCGTCCTCCCCGGCCGGGGTGCCGTCCGTCAGCCAGACGTAGCCGACGGGCCGCCGGAAGCCGGACGCGAGTGTGTAGCCCGCACGGTCGCCGTCCCACCACAGCGCGAGGACCGGCCAGGTCGAACCGACCGCGAGTGCGGTGGCCCAGCCGGCCAGCACACTGTCGACCGGCTGCTCCCCCTCCGACTCCGCCGCACTCCGCGTTTCCTGTCTGTCCTGCCAGGGCGTGCCCTCCGGGACGAGGACGCTCCACTCGTCCCCGGCGGGTGCGAGCAGCATCCGCTCGCGCAGCAGATGGGCCACGGGCCGCACGGATCCGGGCTCGGCCCGGCACAGCAGCAGCGCGCCCACGGATGATGTCGCGTTCATGCCCCACACCGTAGGGCAATTTGCCCATATTTGGGGCTATTTGACCGATCTGTGGCACCTCACCCTCTCTTGACTTCCCCGATCCGCGATATATCGTGTTCTGTAAGAGACGCGATATGTTGCGTCGCGCCGCGTTCCCCGGGAGGTCAGATCCATGCCTGTGTCGACGTGGGCCATCACCGAGCCTCAGAAGCTGACCTTCGACGAGCCGGTGACGTCGCTCAATGTGCGCATCGTCAACGGCACGGTCAATGTCGTGGGCACCGAGGAGCCGACCGCCCGGCTGGAGGTCTCCGGGATCGAGGGCCCGCCGCTGATCGTGACGCAAGAGGGCGGCACCCTCTCCGTCGCCTACGAGGACCTGCCCTGGCACGGCTTCCTGAAGTGGTTCGACCGCAAGGGGTGGCACCGCACCGCGGTCGTCTCGCTCGCCGTGCCTGCCGGGTCGACGGTGGAGGTCGGCGTGGTGGGAGCCGGAGCGTTCGTGTCCGGTATCCGGGGGCGTACGGACGTGCGCGGCGTCAGCGGCGACACCACGCTCGCCGGCCTGGCCGGCGCGGTCCGGGCGGACACGGTCTCCGGCAATGTGGAGGCTCAGGCCGTCACCGGCGACCTCCGCTTCAAGTCGGTCTCCGGCGATCTGACGGTCGTCGAGGGCGCCGGGGCCTCCGTACGGGCCGATTCGGTCAGCGGCGACATGGTGCTGGACCTGGACCCGACCGGGAAGCCCACGGACATCCGGCTGACCACGGTCTCCGGCGAGGTGGCGATCCGGCTGCCACACCCGGCGGACGCGAGGGTCGAGGCGAGCACAGCGAGCGGCGCCGTCTCCAACGGCTTCGAGGATCTGCTGGTCAGCGGCCAGTGGGGGGCGAAGAAGATCACCGGCACGCTCGGCGCCGGTACGGGAACGCTGAAGGCCACGACCGTCTCGGGATCGATCGCCGTGCTCCGTCGCCCACCGGCCGAGGAAGATCCGTACGACGCCGAGCCGACCGGAAAGGTGCTCTGACATGCCCCCCGTATTCGCCCATGGGCGCCTGCGCCTCTACCTGCTGAAGCTCCTGGACGAGGCCCCTCGCCACGGCTACGAGGTGATCCGGCTCCTGGAGGAACGCTTCCAGGGTCTGTACGCACCATCGGCCGGCACGGTCTATCCGCGGCTGGCCAAGCTGGAGGCCGAGGGCCTGGTCACGCATGCCACCGAGGGCGGCCGCAAGGTCTACTCGATCACCGACGCGGGCCGCGCCGAACTGGCGGACCGCACCGGCGAACTGGCCGATCTGGAGCTGGAGATCCGCGAATCGGTCTCCGAACTGGCCGCCGAGATGCGGGACGACGTGCGCGGCGCGGCGGGCAAGCTGCGCAGCGAGATGCGGGCCGCGGCCGGCGAGACCCGGCACACGTCCGCCGGCGGGACCGGCGCGAAGGGCGACCGGGGGTCCCCGTTCGGCGACTTCGGCGACTTCGGCGACAACGAGGCATGGCGCACCGCCAAGGAGGAGCTGCGCAAGGCCAAGCAGGAGTGGAAGGAGCAGGCCCGCCGGGCGAAGGACGAGTCGCGCCGCGCCCGCGAGGAGGCCCAGCAGGCCCGCCGCCAGGCCAAGGAGGCCCAGGAGAGGGCGCGCGAGCAGATGCAGAACGCGGCCCGGCAGGTCCAGGAGCACTTCGCCCGGGGCGACTGGCCCACCGGCGTACGGGAAGGCCTGGCGGAAATCACCGGCCGCCTCGGCGGCTTCGCCGCGACGGGCAGCTGGCCCCCGTACATCAAGCCGGACCCGGCCGACGCGGACCCCGAATGGGGCAAGGACACGGCCGGTACGGGCGACCCGGCCCGCGACCTGGACCGACTGCTCGACCGCTTCCGCGACGACATCCGCGACGCCGCCCGGGACCGGGGCGTCACGGAGGCCCAGCTGACGGAGGCCCGCCGCCATCTGTCGACGGCGGCGACCCACATCGGCGCACTGCTGCGGAAGGACACCGGCACCAAGGACACCGGCGCCGAGGGGCCGGACGCCTCCCGGTGAGCGGGACGAGGTGGCATGCCGCCCGGGTCATGCCACCTCGTGACCACCCGCACCGGCCGGAGGAGGCTTCAGCCCCCGCCCCTCAGCTCGCCTTGGCCTGCCCCTCAGCTCCCCCGTCCCCGTAGAGCGCACGCGTCACCGTCTCGTTCGTCGCCCCGTGCTCCGCCAGCACATCGGCGACCACACCGGGGATGACGGTGAACGCCAGCAGGATGTGTTCCTCGCCGATGAACCGGTCGCCGCGTCCGAGCGCGATCCGCAGGGACTTCTCCAGGACGGTCTTCGCGCCACGGTTGAAGGACGGTCGCCCTGACCGCCCCCGGCGGTCCTTCCGGTCGCCCGCCAGCGCACCCTCGCCGTGGGCGCCCTCGATCCGGGCGACGATCTCCGTCACGTCGATGCCGATACCGGCGAGTGCGTCCGTATCGGCCTTGGTCAGGCCGCCACGGCGGGCCGCGTCGGCGAGCGCCGCCTCCACCGATGCGCGACGGTCGGTGAGGCCGAGCGCGGTGACGGCGAAGGAGGCCCGGCTGCTGCCCGGCCCATCCAGCAGGGTGAGCAGCATGTGCTCCTCGGTGACGGAACGGGAGCCCGTCCTTCGGGCCTGGTCCACGGCTCCGGTCACGACGGCGCGGGCATCGGCAGTGAATCGTTCGAACATCAATTCCTCCCGTACTTCTTGTGCACGGCCTGTCGACTGACGCCCAGTTCGGCGGCGATCTCCTGCCACGACCAGCCCTGGACGCGGGCGCTTCCGACTTGGACGGCTTCGAGCTGCTCCAGCAGCCGCCGCAGTGCGACGACGGCCCGCAGCCCGACGCGCGGGTCGCGATCGCCCGCGCGTGCGGCGAGATCCGTTGCTTCGGTCATGCTGTCAACTTACGTTGACATGCCCTCCTTGTCAACTACGGTTGACAAGGAGGGCGGTGAGTCGTCCCGGAAGACCGGCGGGTCGGCGAATTCGGAGCCCTTGGCGTGCAGATCGCTGAGGCGATTCCCGGAGACGGCGAGCGAGGGTCGGGCTGCAAGGTCGTTCAGTCGCGGAATGCCGGGCGGCCGCGGATCACCGACGGGGACGCGCGTGGACGGTGGGGGCGCGAGCCCCCACCGTCGGCACGGTCGAAGTCACAACTGCCAGGGGTGCGCCGCCCATACGCGCGGCGCAGACCCCACAGCAGAACTGACGTGCCGTCAAGGGCGCGCCGGGAGAGCGGACGGACTCAGGAGGCGGTGAGCACGATCTTCCCGAACTGGTCGCCCGCGGCGAGTCGTTCGAACCCCTCACGGGCCCGGTCCAACGGCAGCACCTCGTCGATGACGGGCCGCACACCGGTCGTCGCACAGAACGCCAGCAGGTCCTCCAGCTCGTCCTTGGACCCCATCGTCGAACCGACGACCTTCAGCTCCAGGAAGAAGATCCGGGTCAGCTCGGCGTGCGAGGGCCGGTCGCCGCTGGTCGCACCGGAGATGACCAGGGTGCCGCCGGGGCGCAGCGACTTCACCGAGTGCGACCAGGTTGCCGCGCCGACGGTCTCGATGACGGCGTCGACACGCTGCGGCAGCCGCGCGCCCGGCTCGTACGCCTCGATCGCACCGAGCTCGACGGCCCGCTTGCGCTTGGCTTCGTCACGACTGGTCGCGTAGACCCGCAGGCCTGCGGCGCGACCGAGGACGATCGCGGCGGTGGCGACACCGCCGCCCGCGCCCTGCACGAGCACCGAGTCCCCGGGCCGTACCCCGGCATTGGTGAACAGCATCCGGTACGCGGTGAGCCAGGCGGTCGGCAGACAGGCGGCCTGCTCGAAGGTGAGCTCCTTCGGCTTGGGCAGCACGTTCCAGCTGGGGACGGTGACCTGCTCGGCGAACGTGCCCTGGTAGCGCTCGGTGAGGATGGAGCGGGGCTCCTTCGGGCCGACGCCGTGCCCGGTCTGGCCGATGACGGAGTGCAGGACGACCTCGTTGCCGTCCTCGTCGATGCCGGCGGCGTCACAGCCGAGGATCATCGGCAGCTTGTCCTCGGCGAGGCCGACACCACGGAGCGACCAGAGGTCGTGATGATTGAGGGAGGCGGCGCGGACGTTGACGGTGGTCCAGCCGTGACGCGCCTCGGGGGCGGGGCGCTCGCCCAGCTCAAGGCCGTTGAGGGGCTGGTCGCGGTCGATGCGGGATGCGTAGGCGGCGAACATGGCCTTGACGATAGGCCGGGGGGGCGCGCCGACGTAACCGATCACGGGTGTGACGCGCACCGCGCGTGCGGGTCACCTGCGGCGGACCTTCGGAGTCGGAGATCCGGCCTCGCCGGCGTCCGGGGCGCGAGGTCCGGGGCGACGCCCCGGTTACGGAAAGGGGCGAGGTCGGGGAACGGGCCCCACAAGCACCCGGCCCCGCCCCGCCCCGAACCTCAGCGTCGCGCCACGCCCTCCGCCCGCGCCGCGGCGGCAACCGCCGCTGTCACGGCCGGAGCGACCCGCTCGTCGAACGGCGACGGAATCACGTAGTCCGCGGCCAGCTCGTCACCCACGACATCCGCCAGCGCGTTCGCGGCGGCAATCTTCATGCCCTCCGTGATCCGGGACGCCCGCACCTGCAGCGCCCCCGCGAAGATGCCCGGGAACGCCAGCACGTTGTTGATCTGGTTCGGGTAGTCGGAGCGCCCCGTCGCCACCACGGCCGCGTACTTGTGCGCGATGTCGGGGTGGACCTCAGGGTCCGGATTGGCCATGGCGAAGACGAACGCACCGGGCGCCATCGACGCGACCGCCGACTCCGGCACCGTACCGCCGGACACACCGATGAAGACGTCCGCGCCGACCAGGGCGGTCTCCAGCGGGCCGGAGATGCCGGCCCTGTTGGTGAGCTCCGCGAGCTCGCGCTTGACGTCCGTCAGGTCCTCACGGTCCCGGCTGACGACGCCCTTGCGGTCGGCCACGGCGACGTCCCCGAGCCCCGCCTCCAGCAGGAACTTCGCGATGGCCACCCCGGCCGCACCGGCGCCGGAGATGACACCGCGCAGGTCGCCGAGGGTCCGCCCGGACAGCTTCGCGGCGTTCCGCAGGGCCGCCAGCGTCACGACAGCGGTGCCGTGCTGGTCGTCGTGGAAGACCGGGATGTCGAGCCGCTCCTTGAGCTTGCGCTCGATCTCGAAGCAGCGGGGCGCCGAGATGTCCTCCAGGTTCACCCCTCCGAAGGACGGCGCGAGGCGGACGACCGTCTCGACGATCTCGTCCGCGTCGGTGGTCGCGAGCGCGATCGGCACGGCGTCGACGCCGCCGAACTGCTTGAAGAGGATCGCCTTGCCCTCCATCACCGGGAGGGACGCCTCGGGGCCGATGTCGCCCAGTCCGAGCACCGCGGTGCCGTCCGTCACGACGGCGACGACCTGCGACTTCCAGGTGTAGTCGTGGACCAGCTCGGGGTTCTCGGCGATGGCGCTGCACACCTTGGCGACGCCGGGCGTGTACGCGAGGGACAGGTCGTCCTTGTCCCGGATGGGGACGGTGGCCTGCACGGCCATCTTCCCGCCGCGGTGAAGCGCGAAGGCCGGATCGAACGGCTCATCGGTGGCACTGTCGGTATTGCTGTCGCTGCGAGGATTGACGATCTCCGCTGCCATGGTGTTGACCCCTTAAGTCTTCAACGTTTGAGGGTGGCCACTCCTGATTGAGGAGGGGTGGGCGGGCACCGCGTACGTTCCCTGCGCCGGGCGGTTGGCCCGCCCCGGCAGGGGGAGGTACGTACGCGCGGGCGCGCCGCACACGCGCCCTGGGCCCCGGATGAGGGGTGTAAACGTCTTTCTTACCGGACGGACAGCGTCACGGACGAGTCCATACCGACGCGGTGACGTGCCTCATAGTCGAATATCTGGACAAGTCCGCCAACGCGCGAAATATGCGCCAGCATGTGAGACACGCCGTAGATTCTCCGGCTGCAAGAAGGAAACCCCTCAGAAGGTCCGGCCTTGATGTACCGGCCTCTTGGGGTTCGGGGATCGCCCGTTACCCGATTTTGACATGACTGGCACCCTGAATGGGCTAGTCCGAATGGCAAGATGCCCCTAATCGCACGAGGCGGCGACATCCGACGATGTGTGCCATACCGCCTGGCAACTCCACCCTCACCTGCCGGAGGAACCCGATCATGACCGCACGCACCACCCGTCGCACGGCCGCAACGTCCAGGATTGCAGCGGTCTGCGCCATCGCGGTCGCCGGCACCATGCTGCTGACCGCCTGCGGCGACCAGACGAACTCGGACACCACGAAGACCGAGGGCGGCACCAAGAGCACCGCCCCGCTCTTCGACAAGCTGCCTGCGGACATCCAGAAGGCCGGTGTCATCAAGGTCGGCACGGACGCCACGTACGCCCCGATGGAGTTCAAGCAGGGCGACAAGATCGTCGGTGTCGACCCCGACATCGCCGCGGCTCTCGGCAAGCAGCTCGGCGTGAAGATCGAGTTCACCTCGGGAACCTTCGACACCCTGCTCGGCGCTCTGCCCACCGGCCGTTACAACGCCGTCATGTCCGCCATGAGCGACACCAAGGCCCGCCAGGAGGGTCTGGACGACAAGGGCAAGAAGACCGGCACCGGTGTCGACTTCGTCGACTACTTCACCGCCAGCACCGGCATCCTGGTGAAGAAGGGCAACCCGGAAGGCATCAAGTCGGTCGATGACCTCTGCGGCAAGAAGCTCGCTGTCCAGCGCGGCACGACGTACGAGCAGGCCGCCAAGGACCTGTCGGCCAAGTGCGCCAAGGACGGCAATAAGAAGATCTCGATCGAGGCCTTCTCCAGCGACGCCGAGGCCCAGACCCGCGTCAAGTCCGGCGGCGCCGTTGCCGACCTGAACGACTCCCCGGTCGCCGCCTACATCGCCAAGTCTGCGGGCAGCGGCAACGACTTCGAGGCCGTCGCCAACAAGTCGGACGCCGGACCGTTCGGTATCGCGGTGGACAAGAAGAACACGCAGCTCCGCGACGCCCTCAAGACCGCCCTGGACGCGATCATCGCCGACGGGACCTACAAGGCCGCTCTCGACAAGTGGGGCGCCGCCGACGGTGCCGTCACCGCAGCTGCCGTCAACGGCGGCAAGTGAACCACGCGCCGGCTGAAGGGCAGTCGTTGTGAACGACAAGATCGACAAGGTTCCGTCCGGGGCGGCCCCCACCCCGGACCGGAACACCCCCGTCGCCAACAAGGCGATCCCGGTACGTCACGTCGGACGCTGGATCAGCGGGCTGGTCGTGGTCGTCATCCTTGCGGCCCTCGGGTACGCCTTCTCGCAGGGCAATGTGCGCTGGGCGACCGTGCCGGAGAAGCTGTTCGACTCCAGCATCCTCACCGGCCTGTGGCACACCATCCTGATCAGCGTGGCCTCCATGGTCCTGGGCCTGGTGCTCGGCGTGGTCTTCGCCGTGATGCGCCTGTCCAAGAACCCGGTGACCGGCTGGGTGGCCTGGCTGTACATCTGGTTCTTCCGCGGCACTCCGGTCTATGTGCAGCTGCTGATCTGGTTCAACCTCGCCCTGATCTTCCCGATCTTCGACATCGGGTTCTACCGGGACGAGATGACCGATGTCATGACCCCGTTCCTGGCCGCCCTGCTGGGGCTCGGCCTCAATGAGGGCGCGTACATGGCGGAGATCGTCCGAGCCGGTATCCAGTCCGTCGACGAGGGCCAGACCGAGGCGTCCCACGCACTGGGCATGACGCAGGCGAAGACCATGCGGCGAGTGGTGCTCCCGCAGGCGATGCGGGTGATCATCCCGCCGACGGGCAACGAGTTCATCAACATGCTCAAGACCTCGTCCCTTGTCGTGGCCGTGCAGTACCAGGATCTGCTGCGCAGCGCACAGGACATCGCCTCCACCTCGTTCGCGGTGATGGAGATGCTCTTCGTCGCCTCGATCTGGTATCTGGCCCTGACCAGTGTGTTCAGCGTCGGCCAGTACTACTTGGAGCGCCGTTACGCACGCGGGGCACTGCGCTCCCTGCCGCCCACCCCGCTGCAGCGTCTGCGGGCCAACCTGAACATGCTCCGCCGTTCGGAGGTGGCCAAGTGACCACACGCGCCATGGTGAAGGCCGAGGGCGTCCACAAGTCTTTCGGCGCCGCGCACATCCTCAAGGGCATCGACCTGGAGGTCGCGCCGCGTGAGGTGTTCTGCCTGGTCGGCCCGTCCGGTTCCGGCAAGTCCACCTTCCTGCGGTGCATCAACCACCTGGAGAAGATCAACGCCGGGCGGCTGTCCGTGGACGGCGATCTGGTGGGCTACCGCGAGAAGGGCGACAAGCTCTACGAGCTCAAGGACAGCGAGGTGGCGGCCAAGCGCCGGGACATCGGCATGGTCTTCCAGCGCTTCAACCTCTTCCCGCACATGACGGCCATCGAGAACGTCATGGAGGCACCCGTCCAGGTCAAGGGCGAGACGAAGGCCGTCGCCCGGGCCCGCGCGGAGCGGCTCCTGGACCGGGTCGGCCTCGGCGACAAGGCGAAGAACTACCCGTCGCAGCTCTCCGGCGGCCAGCAGCAGCGGGTGGCCATCGCCCGCGCCCTGGCCATGGAGCCGAAGCTGATGCTCTTCGACGAGCCGACGTCGGCGCTCGACCCTGAGCTGGTCGGCGATGTCCTGGACGTCATGCGCGGTCTCGCGGAGGACGGCATGACGATGATCGTCGTGACCCATGAGATGGGCTTCGCCCGTGAGGTCGGCGATGCGCTGGTCTTCATGGACGACGGTGTGGTGGTCGAGTCGGGCCACCCGCGCGACGTACTGACCAACCCGCAGCACGACCGGACGAAGTCGTTCCTGTCGAAGGTGCTGTAGCGGTACGGGCATGACGAGAGGGCGGTACGGACCCCGGTCCGTACCGCCCTCTTCCGTGTCTGCGGCTACTGCTTCGCCAGCAGGTCCGGACTGAGCATCGGTGCACGCAACTGGGCCCGGGTGAGCGGCGTCGAGTTCAGCAGCGGGCCCTGCGACCGGTCGCTGGTGAAGCCGGTGCTGTCGCGGACGGCAAGCAGCCCGCCGTCCTTGAGGGTGAGCCGGGCGACGATTTCGGACCCCCACCGAGGCGTGCCGTCATAGTTCATCGCGTCGCTCCAGATGGTGAGGATCCGGGCTTGGACCTGTCGCGCATGCGGCACCCGGCACGACCGGGACCACAACGCGGGCCAGAACATCAAACACGAAGGCCGCCGCATCAGGGCAGCAGCCGCACAGACAGCACCACCCACCCCCGGACCGGGGGGCCCTCGCCCGGCAACGCGTGAGGTATACGCCTGCGGAGCGCACGTAGGACCAGGACTCGTCCCGGCAGCGCGCACAACCCCCACCCAGGTGGGGAGGAACCAGGAACCCGACTCAAGGCACACCGCACACGCGGACGCCAGGGAGAGAATCCCCCGCATCCATGCGGCGAGGAGGTCAATTCACGGCGAGTACCAGGGAGTCGGAGGGCGAGGCCCAGACGGTCCGCGCCTCGCCGAAACCCGCGGCCCGCAGCGTCTCCGCGTGCCACTGGGCGGACGGCATGTCGCCGTCCGCGTGCTCGCCGTAGATCTTGTACCGTTCGGCGGTCGGTGCGGCGAGGGCCGGGTCCTTGGCGGCGAGGGCCCACCAGTCCGCCCAGTCGAGGGCGCCCGCGGCCCTGGCGCGGTCCATGGCGGCGTGCCGGTGGGCGCGTTCGGCCGCGTTGATCCGGGGGGTCGCTGTGTCGATCATGCGGTCGGCGTTCATGAACACCCCGCCGTCCCGGACGAGCCCGGCGAGCTGCCCGTAGAGAGTGGTGAGCGGTTCGCTGTGCAGCCAGTGCAGGGCGGTGGCGGTGAGGACGGCGTCGTACGTGTCGTGCGGCAGTCGCTCCACCCACTCCGGGTCCTTGAGATCGGCGGTCACGAAGGTGGCGCGCTCGTCGCCGGCGAAGGAACCGCGGGCGATTGCGAGCAGCGCGGGGTCGAGGTCGACGCCGGTACCGGTGGCCTCGGGGAACCGCTTGAGCAGCCGGTCCGTAATACTTCCCGTACCGCACGCGAGGTCGAGCACCCGTGGTTCGGGCCCCACCACGGCCTCGACCATGTCCAGCATCACCCGGAACCGCTCCTCGCGGTCGGGCATGTACCACTCCTGCTGCCGGTCCCAGCTCTGCTGCCAGGCCTGCCAGTCGGTGCCCGCTGCTGTCTCCGTCACGAGAATCCCTTCAATGTAATACCCTTAAACTGCAATCGCCCATTACTCCGATCGCCGCACGATGACCCTAGACCGACCCGGTAAGGACTACAAGTGGAACTGGCCTATTACTCGGACTATGCGGTGCGCCTGGTCAACACCGAGGAGCCGGCCCGCAACAAGGACGTCCTCACCTCCGTCGAGGCGGTCCGCGAGCTGTTCGGCGTCAACGCGCAGGCCGCGAGGCGCGCCACCGACGCGGATGTGACCCGCTTCCGGTCGGTACGGGCACGGCTGCGCGCCGTCTTCGAAGCGGCCGACGGCGGCGACGAGACGCTCGCCGTCGACCTGCTGAACTCGCTGTTGCTGGAGTTCCCGGTCAGCCCGCAGATCTCCGGCCACGACACCCGTGACGAGGACGGCAAACCGGACTGGCACATGCACCTGGCCGACCACCCGTCGAACGCGACGGCCGGATACGCCGCCACCGCGGCGATGGGGCTCGCCTTCCACCTCACGTCGTACGGCGTGGACCGGCTCGGCCTGTGCGAGGCGGCGCCGTGCCGCAACGCCTATCTCGACACCTCGACCAATCGGTCCCGCCGTTACTGCTCGGACCGCTGCGCGACCCGCGCCAATGTGGCCGCCTACCGGGCCCGCAAACGCCTGGAGGCGGAGCGCACGGCCGACACCGGCCGCAGCATGGTCACCGCCCAGCCCAGCACCCCGAGCACCGACCTCTGATCCTCCCTCAGCGGCCGGTAGCGGACCCGGACCCTGGCCAGCACCAGCTCCTCGGGCACCGTCCCGTAATCCGTGCTGTCCCCGCCCGCGAACCTGTTGTCGCCCAGCACCCACCAGCCGCCCGCACGGCGCTCGACGGCCCGCTTGACGACCAACAGGTCCTGCTGGAACGGATGGCGCAGAATCACCACATCACCCGGGCGCACCGGCGCCCCGTACTGCACGAGCAGCCAGTCCCCGTGATGGAGCGTGGGCACCATCGAAGGCCCCGTCACCTCCACCACCTGGAACGGCACTCGCGCCACCAGCCCGCGCGCGGGCTCCTGTGTCAGCTCCGGCCCCTCCGGCATTTCCGGCACCTCCCCGGTCCGTTCAGTACACCGTTCCGCACATTCGGCCACTGGTCCCATCCTCACCCCGGACTTTTGGCCTAAGCCCATGGGGGCACCCGTAAAAACAGGTCCCTCACGGAGTAATGTCCCACCTGAGAAGACGATCACGAGGAAGGACAGCTCAATGCTTTCCCGCCTGTTTGCCCCCAAGGTGAAGGTCAGCGCCCACTGCGACCTGCCCTGCGGCGTGTACGACCCGGCCCAGGCCCGCATCGAGGCGGAGTCCGTCAAGGCCGTCCAGGAGAAGTTCCAGGCCAACGAGGACCCGCACTTCCGGGCCCGCGCGGTGGTCATCAAGGAGCAGCGCGCCGAGCTCGCGAAGCACCACATCTCGGTGCTGTGGAGCGACTACTTCAAGCCCCCGCACTTCGAGAAGTACCCGGAGCTGCACCAGCTGGTCAACGACGCCCTGAAGGCGCTGTCGGCCGCGAAGGCCTCCACCGACCCGGCGACGGGTCAGAAGGCGCTGGACTACATCGCCGAGATCGACAAGATCTTCTGGGAGACCAAGAAGGCTTGATCTCTGGTTAGGCCGTCTGACCTGCGGTTTCGCTGGTCACGTCGCCTACCTGCCCGCACCCGGTCCGCAGGCCGCCGAGAACGGCGTCCATCACGGACCGGGTGCGGTCTTCTTCGCCCGGCCACAGATGCGCGTAGATCCGCAGCGTGATGACGGCGGACGCGTGGCCGAGGACCATCTGGACCTGCTTGACGCTCGCCCCGCCCGCGATGCGCGCGGAGGCGTAGAAGTGCCGCAGGTCGTGGGTCACCATGTGCGGCAGCTCGACGGGTTTGCGGCCCTCACGCTCGGCCGCATTGTTCACATACACAGCCCTCGCTGGTGACAACTGGTTCTGCGAGGAGGGCTTTGCAGCCTAGGTCGCAGTGCCATGTGCTCCAGTCTGGCGCTGTGGATGGCCTCGGGAGGTTCATGTGACGGGTGGCGCATTCGACCTGTCTACGTGGATCGGGGGCCTCTTCCTCGCAACCCTCGCAGCGGCCGGGCATTGCACCGGCTGCTGCTTGTGTTGGTGATCGGTCAAGCTCTCAACGCGGATCCACCTCGTTCAGCGTGGAGAGTGTTGGCCCGCGTTCACCGGTGCCCTCGCTGCTCGCGACAGCGAGGGCATCAGTCGTCAGACGGCGCGGGCTGTGGGTAACTGCGAGACCCACGTCGTGAGCTCGGTCAGGTGCTCGGGCTGCAGCCCGAGATGTGGTTCGGGCTGAACGATGAGGGTCGGCGTTCCCCTGGCGGTGCGCTCCGCCGCCCAGGCGTGGTCGAGGCTGGTGAAGTCGTCGTCGATCCAGACGGCGGGGGCGTCTGCCAGCCAGTCGTCGACGTGTTCGCGTTTCCAGAGGTAGCCGTTGGGGTGGCTGGTGGTGATCTGGGGGCGAGGCAGGTCGAGGTAAGGGAAGTCGGGCAGTCCCAGGAGGGGGCCGATGATCGTGGTGGCATCCTTGCGCCAGCTCGTGCACCACACGGGGGTAATGAGTCCGCTGGTCAGGAGGTCGGTGAGAATGCTGCCCTGGCTCGGGTCGAGCCAGATGGGCACGGGGTCGTCAGGGTGTCGGCCGGTGGGCAGGACGGTGTGGCGGACGTGGGTGGGCGGGGTGCTGCCGTCGGCGGCGGGGAACGGGATGAGGACGCCGTCGATGTCCAGGAGCAGGTAGGGCAGGGTCATCGGTGCCTCCGTCGGTCAGCGTTTGCGGGCGGTGATCAGGAGGGTGGTGGGCCAAGGGTCGCGGCGCGGGTGCCGCAGCTCCACCGTCGAGGTGACGCGCAGGCCCGCCCGGGAGAGGTGGGCGTTCCAGCGGCGGGCGTCGAACTCCCATCGTGCGAGGGGCAGTCGGGTGCGGTCGGGCATGGTGACGTAGTCCTCGCGCGGACGGTCGTCCGTGGATGGATGTCTTCCGGCCCGTGCCGGGTGAGGGACGGAGAAGGCCAGCACACCGCCCGGTTTCAGGCGTCGGGAAATGGCGGCAAGGAGGAGCTCGGGGGCGACGAGGCCGACAGCGCCGAAGACGGAGCAGATCGCGTCGAAGGTCTGGCCGGTGGCCTGAAGGTGGTGCAGTGCGTGGCCGGCGGCGAAGGTGGCGCCGTCGATGTGGCCGTAGTGGGAGCGGGCCCGGCGTACCTGGAGGCCGACCAGGTCCACGCCGGTGGCGCGGGCTTGGTGGTGTTTCGCGAGGTGGGCAACGTTGTGGCCGGGGCCGCAGCCCAGCTCCAGGACGCGTTTGCCGGACAGGTCCCGTCCCAGGACCTCGGCGCCGGGACCGATGCCCGCGTGGGTGCTCCATTCCATCCGGGCCGGTGCGCTGAGGGCGTGCGCGGGAGCAGCGGCTGTGCGCTGGGCTGCGTGGGCGTACCAGGGGGAGATCTGGGCGAGCACCTAGACCTCCAGGAGTTGGACCACGTCGTTCAGGTGGCGGCGGACAACGGGGATGTACGCGGGGTCCTTGGCCGGGTCGTCGATCCAGCGGATGGCCTGCTCCATGAACCACTCCACGGCCCACATCCGATGCCAGCCCAGTGCCCATGCCTCGGCAGCCAGGCCACCCCGGGCGGCGAGGGCGTCCTCATGACCGCCTGCGGTGACGTACTGCTCCAGGAGCACCCGCATGCGGAAGGGGCTCGGTACGTCGGTGGTGCCGTGGTAGGAGGCGAGGTCGATCAGGCCGGGGCCGGTGAAGGCGCGTGCGAAGTCGAGGAGGTGCCAGCCGTTCTCCCCGATGTGGACGCTCGTGGGGTGGAACTCGGAGTGGACCCATCCGAACGGGTCGAGCGTCGCACCCTGGACACGGGCCTCGGCCGCGGCGGAGATCTTCCCCAGCGCGGTCTCGACGTCATCGCAGTCCGCCCAGCGGTCAGCTTTCCGTAGCCGCTGGAGGTGATCGAGGGCTCGGCCGGGCAGAGCTGCGAGGCCGGCACCGTCGAGGAGGGGCAGACCGCCCGCCGGGCGGGCGGCATGGAGCATCACGGCGGCGGCGACACCGTCGAGGTCGTCGGCATCCCGTACGGGAGTGCCGAGGTCGTCCATGAGCATCCCGAGCCACTTGTCCTGCATGGCGGTGGCGTGGAGGGTGGGGACCGGGAGCCCGCGCTGGTGGGCCATCCGCAGGGCCTGGGCCTCGCGGTCGAAAGGTTCCTTGGCGTACTTGAAAACGGCCGTGGTGCCGTCGGGGAAGGTGACGCGTTCGACGCCGGACATGCCCCAGACACGAATCTCGGCACGTTCGGGGAGGGGCTTGCCGACGAGGGTGCACAGGTCGTCCAGCAGGGTGGCGGACAGGCTCTGGTTCACGGGGGTCTCCAGGGGACTGGTGAGCTCCGGAGCGGGCGCGCGCGAGCTGGCCCGCCCCGGAGCCGTACTGGGGTGGGGTTACTCGCCCGCGGCCTCGGCCACGTGGACGGCCAGACCGAAGCGCTCCTCCACATCACGCACGCCCGCGCCTACGCAGCCGTCGGCGAGAACCCATTGGCCGCCCGCGCTCTCCTCGCCGCCGAAGACGCCCTCCTGCGCGAGGACGGTCCCCAGCCCAGCTTCTCCCGCGTCAGCGGCCCCGCCGCCGGCACCGTCGCCAGCCACACCGCCCGCACGCTGACCGACCTCGCCGACCACATCGGCACGGAACAACAGCACCGCGACGCGCTCACCCGCTGGGACCCGGAGAAGTACAAGCGCGTCCATGCCCTCACCCACGCCGACCTCGGCGACAGCCTCGCAGCCCAGGCCCGAGCCGACGAAGCGGTCGCGGCCTGGACCCAGGCCCTGGTTCTCATGGAGGGCATGACCTCCGACCGCACCCGCAAGGCGATCACCTCGATCCGCTCCACGCTCGCGATCTACCAGCAGCGCCGCGTCCCCGGAGCCGCAGATCTCGCCCGCCGCGCCCGCTAGGCCCTCGCCTAACATGCCCAACAACCCGCTCGACGAAGGGAACCCCGTGGCTCAGCAGACCGACAACCGCCCTCCCACCCTCAAGCCCGCGCTCGACTCGATGACACTGCTGGTCGCGGCCGTCATCGTCCACGACAAGGCCACCAACCGCGTCGTCCTTCTCCAGCGCAGCGAGAACGCCAAGTTCGCCCAGGGGATGTGGGACCTGCCCGTCGGCAAGAGCGAACCGGGCGAGCCCATCACCGAGACGGCCGTCCGCGAGCTCTACGAGGAGACCGGCCTCACGGTGAAGCCCGAGTCCCTTAAGGTCGCGCACATCATTCACGGAGCCTGGGGCGTTGAGTCCCCCAATGGATTCCTCACGGTCGTATTCGCCACCCACGAATGGACCGGCGAACCCGAAAACCGCGAACCTCACAAGCACTCCCAGGTCCGCTGGGTCGACGCCGACGCCATCCCTGACGCCTTCGTGGGAACAACCTCCAGCGCCCTACACCATTACCTCGCAGATGGCCCGGAAGTCTCTCTCGACGGCTGGGGATAAGGAGCCAAGTTCGTGCACCCGGGTGGAGCTTGAGATAAAGGTTCAAACTGGAAGTTTCATGAGAGACGGCGACACACAGTGGTACGTCACCGCCCGCTACCCCAGCCCCGCAGCGGCTCAAAACAGTCAGCCGAAACGGCGGATCCACGGTTTGGACACCTGCTCCTCGCAGCCGATCTAGGTTCATCCGCGAACCAACTAGCGGGCAGCCCAACCTGATCAACAAGTATCGCCAAAAGGACCTTGGATGAGCACGAGCGCCAGCCTTAAGAACGTTATAGCCACCAAGCTCCTAGAAAGCGACCTCATGTTCTCTCGTCGCTTCCTCG
This sequence comes from Streptomyces sp. NPDC051664, assembly GCF_044453545.1. Classification (NCBI taxonomy): domain Bacteria; kingdom Bacillati; phylum Actinomycetota; class Actinomycetes; order Kitasatosporales; family Streptomycetaceae; genus Streptomyces; species Streptomyces sp. NPDC051664. The sequence goes on from NZ_JBITCU010000001.1 coordinate 455,205, forward strand.
GGAGCATACTTGCAGACCAGAAAAACTCGGTCATTCCGACCTTCTGTATGAATAACTACCTCTCGCTCTTCATCTACGAGTCGCATAGGACCCTAAAGGTCATCGACCCGCAGCGAGCGGCGCTCTTGGCTTACAGCAACGAAGCCGTGATTGAGAAAGCGCGACACAGCGTCAAGCTGTTCGATGGATCCAAGGTTGGCCGCTCTGGCGTCCTCGGTGACTTCACAGCAATCATCTCCGCCGGTCGAGAGAGGTTCCTCAACAACACCTGGTTTCCACCGGCCAGAGTGTTGGAAACCGACCTTGGCGAGTGGCGGTATCGAGGTCGGCTAGTAACGACAACCCAGGTGGCCAGTTTCTTCATGGGCATCCCCACTATTGCTACGTCCGACATCCCTGCCATCGGCCGCGCTCTCATGACCGTGGCCGAGTCCCAAGCGCGCTATGTGGACCAGGCAACCGAGTTACTGCCGTGGCACGGACCGTCGTTCATGACCACCATGAAATTCGGAGGGCTCAAGAGCAGGGACCGGCGGTCTGAGCGATACTTCAAGCGCCTCTTCGATCCGGCCCTATCAGATGAGCTAACGGCTTCACTATCTGCATTTCAATGCTCGCTTAACTTTCTCGACGTAATGCTGTCGGCTGACCAGACAGCTGCTTCGGCCGAAACCATGCTCAAACTCAGGTTCATCACGCTTTACCACGTGCTCTCAAGTCTCACTGAACTTAAGGCCGAGTACGGCAGCAAACTGAACAGCAGGTCCCTGGTCCTCTTGAACGCCATTCTGAGTCATAAGTCGAGCGCCACTATCATGCACGCAGAGGGGCGAGGCTTCCGTAACACGCTCGTTCACTACACCCCCGAGGAACGGGTTGCACCCCGGCTGTCTTTGACCTTGCCGTATTACGGGCTGGTCGAGGAATATTACCCGGCGCACGACTTCGCTACGCTGGGCCAAGAGCTCTGCGAGCACACAACGCGTTTGGCAATGCTTCTCGATGAGTGGGAGCGAAATTAAGCGCGCCGTGAAGATATGCGCCTGCTCAGGAGACGGGGCTCCATGCCTACCTCCTGGAACCGACGACTGCGGCTTTTGCCGGATCACATCCATCGCTCCCGGTGTCGGCTCTGCGCTGCGTCATGCTATTGATCGCTGAGACGCAAGCGAGGGCTCCCGGCCCAGTCCGCACACAGTCCGCAGGACACCCGATCAAGACCGTCGCACCCCATCGCCAGCCAACAGCAAAAAGGCCAGGTCAGCGACCTGTGGGAAGATCCCCGCAGGTCACCGACCCGGCCCGTTACTTGGAGACCAAGAAGGCCTGATCGCCGCTTACGAGCGGTTCGACCTGCCACGCAGGCCAAGGCAACGAACAGAAGGGCCCGACCGGCAAGACCGGTCGGGCCCTTCTGCAGTGCGGAGACCGCTCGGGAGACAGGATCAGGGGGTGTGCCTCGCTCTCCCGAGGAAAGTCCCTGCGAGGAGCGAACCAGCCAGGACGAGCGCGGAGTTGACCAGGATCGCGGCGGTGACCCCGGACAGGACGCCCTGGGGGCCGGTGTCGCCGAGTGCGGTCATCCGGGCGGCCGCGATCGCGCTCATGACCGGGATGCCCATGGTGATACCGACCTGCTGGGTCATCGTGGCGAGCCCGGTGGCCAGGCCCTGTTCGGCGTCAGGCAGGCCGGAGGTGGCGGTGACCATGAACCCGACGATCATCAGCATGTTCCGATGCCGCCGACGAACGTGGCCGCGAGCAGCAGCCGGATCCAGCCCCGCGACGTTCCGAGCGCGACCAGGGAGAGGGTGGCGGCGGCCTGGACGGCACCGCCGGTGACGATGGTCGTCCGGTTGCCGTAGCGGCCGACCGCTCGGCCGCCCAGCGTGCCGCCGATCACGGTGCCGATGCCCAGGACACCGAAGGCGAGACCGGTGGTGAGAGGCGAGTAGCCGAGCACGTGAGGTGAGGCGCCCCATGACGCGGTGCGCGGTGCGCGGTGCGCGGTGCGCGGTGCGCGTCATCCAGGGGCCGGCGTCACCGGTACCTGCGCAGACGTACCGCCCAAGGATGGTCGGCGCCGTACGCCAGGGTGATGGTCTCGGTCAGCCAGGCACGTTGGTCGGCGGTCAGGACCCTCAGCGCCGTCGTGAAGTCCTCTTCGTCCTTGGGACGCCGCGACTTCGCCTTGTACAGGAGCTGCACATGCAGGGCCAGGTACGGGATGCCGTCCCCCGAGACCCGGCCCAGCCGGTCGAGCGGGAGGCGGATGCGGGTGTCGCGGCGGAAGGCCCAGTCGGTGCCGTCCGCCTCGTCGAGCATGAGCTGGATGCGCCAGGGCTCGTCGGGGCCCGGCCGGCACCAGATGTCGTGGACCCCGTGCGGGAGGATCTCGCCGGGGAGCCACGGGCGCAGGGTGCCGGGCGGGTCGGCAGCCCACCACTCCCAGCCCGCGAGTACCTGCTGGGCGGTGAGCTGGTCGCGGCGGAGCAGCGTGACGTCGATGTCGGCGTGGTCCCGGAAGGCGTGGCCGACCGCCAGCTCGACCGCGTAGCCGCCCGCGATCCACCAGGGGGTGCGCAGCGGGGCGAAGCGGCGGGCGACCTCGGCGAGCGGGGCCGGGTCCCAGGCACCCCAGGGGGTTTCGGTGCGCATGGCTGTCGTTCCGTCCCTTCGTTCCGGTCGGACAGCCGGCCCGTTCGCCGCCGGCTCCCCGGTCGTCGGTCGCGCCGTCGGACGGTCAGTCGGCCTTCAGCAAGTGGCGGTAGCTGTCCGGATTCTCGCTCAGGTAGGTGGCAAGGCTCTTCGCCGGGCGGCCGGTGAGGCGTGTCACCGCGTCCGAGACCGTGGCCATCTCGCCGGCGGCGATGGCCTCGTACGACGTCACCCAGCCGGCGACCTCCCACTCCTCGGCACCGTGCTGCGCCCGTGAGGCGTAGGCCTCCTCCCGGGTCTCCGGGTGGTAGGTGATGGTGCGTCCGGTGGCCCGGCTCAGTTCCTCGGCTGCTTCGGCGAGGGTGAACGCCTCGGGTCCGGTGAGGTCGTACGTCACCCCGTCGTGGCGGGTGTCCTCGCTCTCGGTGTCGGCAAGCAGGACGGCGGTCGCCGCGTCCGCGATGTCCTCGTGCGCAACCGCCGCGACCCGGCCCTCACCGGCCGGACCGCGCAGCACCCCGTCGGCCCCGGTCATCGCCGGGATACCCGCGAGATACCAGCTGTCACGCAGGAAGGTGTGGCGCACACCGGAGACGCGGATGTGCGCCTCGGTGTGCCAGTGGTCGCGGGCGAAGGTGAACGTGGCGTCCGGCGCGGCGCCGAGGAAGGACACGTACACGATGCGTTCGACATGGGCGGCCACCGCCGCGTCCACGGCGGTGGTGTGATCGAGTACCCGGTTCGGGCTCTCGTGCGCCGAGACGAGGAACAGGGTGTGCGCGCCCGCAAGGGCGTGGCGCATCGCCTCCCCGTCACCGTAGGCGGCGGGCGGTGCGGCGACCGCGCCGGGCAGGTCCGGCAGCCGGGACGGGTCGCGGCCGAGGAGCCTTACGGGGACACCCGCGCGCGCGAGCCGCTGTGCGACACGGCCGCCGACCGCGCCGCTCGCACCGGTCACCGCGATGATCGGGGCATCCCTGACTGTGGTGCTGCCGCCCGGATCCGTGGGGCGCGTCGTGTTCATGCGGGGCTGCCTTCCTTGCGCAGCCAGGGACGCACTTCCACGACCGCGTCCACCGGGACGGGACCGTAGATGTGCGGGAACTCCTCGCCTCCGGGCGCGAGGGCCTCGTACCGCACCGGTACCGGGAGCCGCGCGGGATCGATGACGAGTACCACCAGGTCCACCGGCCTCTCAGCACCGGCCGGGACCTCGGAGCCGTACAGCATCTCGGCCACGACCGGGAGCTGGTGGGGCGACGAGCAGTGGATGAAGCCCTCCTCGTGCAGAGTGCGGCCGCGGGTGGACATCTCGTACGTCCCGGTCCCGCGGGCCGCCTCCCACAGGGGGCGTTCGGTGAGGTGCAGCAGCAGTTCTTCGGCCATGGGGCCCAAACTAGCTGCGCAGACGGCTCCTTCGGGCCATCGGCGTGGCCGCCGATCCGGCTGTCGGCAGCGCCGGGGCCCGCCGACGAGGTGTCGCACCGGCTGGGCCCGCCGGGCCCGGCGCGTGCCGCCTGCCCGACAGCCGCGTCCCCTGCCCCTATTGCATCAGCAGTTTCGCCTCGGTCCCGGGGTCCAGCCCCACCTCGGGGCGGTCCGGCCGCTGCGGTGCCGCGCCGCCCAGCTCGCACAGCCAGTGCCAGGTGTCGGTGACCGTCTCCCCCACCGGCCGGCAGTGCAGCCCGGCCGCGTACGCCTTGCTGACATCGCCGCGGTGCAAGGTGTCGTGCAGCTCGCCCGGCGGCAGCCAGACCGGCAGGTCGGTCCATGGCTCCACGCCCGCCGCGAGGATCTTCTCGGCGGCCGTCCAACGCAGCACGGCGTCGGAACCGGTGGCGCGGGTACAGGCGTCCAGCAGCTCGCCCATGGTGGCGTGCCCCGGCTGGCTGACCAGGTTGTACGGTCCGTGCAGGCCGCGCTCCGCCGCGTCCAGCAGCCAGTTCGCGAGGTCACGGGCGTCGATGTACTGGAGCGGGGTGTCCGGGGTGCCCGGGGCCATCACGGGTCCACCGCGGGCGATCCGCCGCAGCCACCACGGCAGCCTGCCGATGTTCTCCCACGGGCCGAGGATCAGTCCGGCGCGGGCCAGCAGGGCGCGGTCGCCGAAGGCGTCGAGGGCGGCCAGTTCGCCACCGCGTTTGGCCAACGGGTACGAGACCTCCGCCCCGGCGTCCGGCGAAGCGCCGGTCACCAACGGTCCGTCCTCGGGCAGTCCGGCCGGAGCCGGGTACGCGTACACCGAACGGCTGGAGACGTACACGTAACGCCCGGCCCGGTCCGCGAGCAGCCGGGCCGCGTCCCGCACAGCCGACGGCGCGCCGCTCCAGGTGTCGACGACCAGGTCCCAGCCGTCCTCCCCCGAGGCGGCGAGCGCCGCGAGGCCGTCGGCGTTGGTGCGGTCACCGAACAGCTCGGTGGTGTCCGGCGGGGGTGAGTGGTGGCCGCGGTGGAACACCGTGACCTGCCAGTCCCGCGCGAGCGCCGCCTCGGTGACGGCACGTCCGACGAATTCCGTACCGCCCAGGATCAAGAGCCTCATGGGCCGACTCTGCCCGCCGGCAGGGAGGTCGGGAACATTTCCTCGCTCTGGGCGCAATCGGACACGCCGGTGGCCGCAGCATGCCTCGGAGACCTCCGGGGGTGCGCGGCGGACTCATGGCGTGCGCGCGAGCGGGCTCCGGTGACGCAGCAGCCACTGGTGGTACCCGGCCACCCGCTGCGCCGCCTCCCGGTACGCCGCCTCCAGCTCGCCGTACACCGTGCCCGTATCGGCGCCCGGCCGGGACACCAGCAACAGCCGTACGGCGAGCGGGTCGTCGCGCAGGGGACGGATCGCCATGTCGTCGCGCGGCCCCGAGGTGGGCTGGCACGGCGCGACCGCCTCGCCGAGGACGACCAGGGAGGCAGCGGTGAGGTAGTCACCGTGCAGAACGGTCGGGGCGAGACCGGCCGCGCCGAACACCCGGCGCAGCCCGTCCCATTCGCCGTCCACCGTGGGGTCGACCATCCACCGGTCGGCGGCCAGATCGCCGAGGTCCACCACCGGCCGGGCGGCGGCCGGATGGTCCCTGGCCATGGAGATGAACTGCGGTTCACGGTCGATGAGTACGCGCTGCTCCAGGCCGTCCGGGATGGACAGCGGACAGCCCTCCACCTCGTGCACGAACGCGACATCGAGCCGGCCCGCCTCGACCGTACGCAACAGGGCGTGCGCCGATACGTCGACCCGCAGCGAGATCTCCGTGTCGGGCAGCCGGAGCCGCAGCCTGCGCAGCCAGCCGCCGATCACCCGGCTGGCGGTGCAGCCGATCCGCAGCAGCGGACCACCGGCGCGGACGGCTTCGGCCTCCGCCGTGAAGTCGGTGACCAGAGCGGTCATGCCGTCGACCAGGGGGCGGGCCCGGCTGAGGACGGAACGACCGAGGAGGGTCGGGCGGCAGCCGGTCCGATCGCGGCGGAACAGTTCGGCTCCGAGGGAGTTCTCGATCCGACGCAACTGGTTGGTCAGGGAGGGCTGGCTCACGCCCAGCCTGCGGGCCGCTCGGTGCAGGCTGCCGGTGTCGGCGATGGCGCACAGCACCCTGAGGTGCCTCACCTCGAGCTCCATGCTGCCGAGAGTAGGGCGGTCGCAGCTGCCGCACCAGAGGCCCCAACCACACCAAAGCCCGGTAATTCATCGGGTGTTGGGCAAGATTCCGATCAGTCTTCCGGGGCCGGACGATAGGGCCGTGCTATCGCCGGTTGACATCATCCCGCCGCGGCTCAGGTTCCCCGACACTCTCTGCGTACCGCACCCGCCCGAGTCCGATCGTCGGACGGGTTCATCGGATCGGAACCCGGTAGGAGAACCCCCCATGAAACACCCCAGGACCGTCATGTCGGCCGTGGTCGGCCTCGGTTTGGGCCTCGCCGCCGCGCTGGGCACCGCACCCGCCACCGTCTCGGCCGCTCCGGCCCCTGCCGCACCCCCCACCTCCGCATCGGCCCCGAACGCGGGCTACACCGCACACTCCGGATCGCGGTCGCACGAGAGCGCCGCGGCGAACAAGGCGTTCTTCGAGGCGGTCGTGAAGTCGGTCGCCTCGAAGCGGGCCGCACACCCCGGTCTCAAGGCGGTCACCGTCGTCTACAGCACCGCCGACGCGCCGAGCTTCCGTACGCAGATAGCCAACAGCACGCAGATATGGAACAGCTCGGTCTCCAACGTCCGGCTGCAGGAGGGCTCCAACCCCGACTTCGCCTACTACGAGGGCAATGACCCCAGCGGCTCGTACGCGAGCACCGACGGGCACGGCAACGGCTACATCTTCCTCGACTACGCGCAGAACCAGCAGTACGACTCCACCCGCGTCACCGCGCACGAGACCGGGCATGTGCTCGGGCTCCCGGACGACTACTCGGGGCCGTGCAGCGAGCTCATGTCGGGCGGCGGCCCCGGCCCGTCCTGCACCAACCCGTATCCGGACGCGAACGAGCGCAGCCAGGTGAACTACCTGTGGCAGTCCGGCTTCGCAGCCGCCCTGCACTGATCGGCGCCGCCCCTCCCCCGTGCCGCAAGGGGCCACTCCGCACCCTCGGGGTGGTCCCTTGCGGCGCGTTGCCGCGGCGGGACGGCTGAACCCCTGCCCCCGCTTGATCCGCCGGCAGCGAAACGGTCCCGGCGAGGCCGCCCGCTTGACGGATGCTGGGCCCAGCCGCCCGGGGCGGACCGGGTCCAGCCATGGAGGTAGGCGCGTGAGCGAGCGTCCGGGAACGCTGTACAAGGCCATCGGCGGTATCGAAGTACTGCGCCGGCTGAGCAACACCTTCTACGACAAGACGCTGGCGGATCCGTTGCTCGCCCCCGTTTTCGCTGACTTCACTCCGACCCATGTCGAACATGTCGCCGTGTGGCTGGCCGAGATCTTCGACGGGCCCGCCGACTTCACCGGGAAGCTCGGGGGTCATCAGTCCCTGTTGCGCTCCCATCTCGGGCTGTCGATCACCGAGCCGCAGCGGCTGCGCTGGATGGAGCTGATGACAGCCGCGGTCGACAAGGAGCTTCCGGACGACGAGCTGCTGCGCCGCCGTGTGCTGGAGTACTTCGACTGGGGCACCAGGATCGCGCGCGACGTCTCGGCGTCCCCGGCCGGCGCTGACCTCGGCGATCCGGGGCCGACGCCACGCTGGGGCTGGGAGGGCCTGCGCTGACGGCCGGCGCGCACATGACCGGTGAGCGCCGACGCCCGGCGGCATGACCGCTACGCGTGGCCGGGTTGGGTACGGACCAGGTACAGCAACTCGTCCTGGGTGTCTTCGGGGCTCTCAGGCGAGTTCGAGCGGGAACGCGCCCCGGTGACCGGTGCCCGCACCCTCCGCCGGGCGCGCCTCGAACTCGCTGCAGTTCCAGATCTCCTGGACGAACCCGGTCCGCCGGTCCCACAGATCGAGCACATCGTCCTCGCCCGCCGCCCCGCGGTACGCGTCCTTCGCACCCCGGAAACAGGCGAGGCCGCCGGAGAGTCCACGGTCGGTCGTCGCCGGGAAGTAGTCCGAGAACGCGCAGGCGATGCACGACTGCAGACGGACTCCGGGCGGGAGGGAGCGCTGGATCATGGCGAGTGCGGTGGCGAAGTCGCACTCGGCCCGGCGCGACCCGTAGACCGCGCCGCCGAAGTGCAGCTCCAGATGGAGATCGACGTCCGGGCGGCGCAGCGACAACAGGCAGCCGAGCGTCGCCTGGTGAACCGTGCCGTCCGCGACGACCGGAAGCGGCAGGTCCCACTCCAGCACGCAATCGGTGAGCGCGCCGTCCGCCAGGGCGAACATTCCGCTCTCCGGCGGCATGCCGGACACCGGAGCGAGGTCGTCGAAGCTTTCGCCCTCGAAGTCGACGCCCCTGACCCGGATGCGGAGTTGCTGTCCATCGGTGGTGAGGATGACGGCCTCGGAACCTTGCCGGTCCCGGTACCACCCTGCCCATGACTCATCTGTCATGGGCACGGACTGTAGCCCGTGCCCATCGCCGTCGCCCCGCCGCCCTCCACTTTGCCGTCGCGGGCGCCGCGGGCCGTGACCTCAGCCGGCCTGCGGCTCCCGCCACATGGGCCACATCGACGGACCGTCCGGGAGTTCGACGGTCGTGCCCATGAAGGTGAAGCCCAGCCGTTCGTAGAGCCGGCGGCTGCGCGCACTGCTCGCCTCCAGGTAGGCGGGGACGCCGTCGCGGTCGCAGCCCTCCAGGACATCGGCGATCAGGGCCGCACCGATCCCCTCTCCTTGACGGTCCGGGGACACCCCGATCATGAGCAGATACTCATGGGCCCGGTCGTGCGGGTGGATCGCGCCCGTGAGCCTCCCCACCAGCTCGGCCCGCTCGTTGTCGGGGTCCGCGGTCGCCCGCATCAGGGCGGGGGTGGTGTCCTCCTCCGTGGGTGCGCCCGCGGGCACGGGCAGCCACAGGGCCACGGCCGTGCCGTCCTCCAGCAGGTCGATACGGCCTTCGGCGAGCGTGACGTCGACGAAGACGCCGAGGAACTTTCCGTGCACGGCACGGCGGTGCGCCTCGTCCGGGAAGACCCAGCCGCTGACCGGGTCGTGGTGGAACGCCTCGTCCAGGAGCCGCACCACCTGTTCGCGGTCTTCCACTTCCGCCTGCCGTATCCGTACACCCATGTCCGGCTCCCGCTCTCGCTCGTACCACCTCAACCGACGCACAGGATCTTAGAGTTGATGCCGTGCGGGTCCGGCGGGAGCCGGCAGCTCCCCTGCCCTCCTCTCCTGTCCCGGCGCGACTGGCGGGTGACGGCCGCTTCCTCCTTCCCTTTTCCTCCCTCAATGGGTCCGGCGGGTGACGAACTCCGCCAGGGCGAGCAAGTCGCCCGCCGCCGCCAGGTCGGGCACCGCCCTGGACAGATGGTGGACCGCGCGGGCCATCCGGTCCGCCGCGCTGACCTGCGCCCAGTCCCGGCCGCCGGCCCGGTCGACCGCGTCGGCGGCTCGGTTCACCTCGCCGGGTGTGCGCATGGAACCCCGGTAGAGCGCGGAGAGTTCAGCCGCGGCCGGGGTGTGGGAGGTCAGCGCGGCGACCACCGGCAGGGACTTCTTGTGGGCGGCCAGGTCCGCCCCGACCGGCTTCCCGGTCTGCACCGGGTCCCCCCAGATGCCGATCAGATCGTCGATGAGCTGGAAGGCGAGGCCCGCCTCCCGGCCGAAGCCGTCCATCGCGCCGACCTCTCGCTCCGCCACGCCGGCGTACAGCGCACCGAGTGCGCAGGCGCAGCCGAGAAGGGCGCCGGTCTTGGCGGTGGCCATGGCGAGACACTCGTCGAGCGAGACCTCGTCGGGGCCGCGCTCCTCGAAGGAGCAGTCGGCCTGCTGTCCCGCGCACAGCTCGATGACGCAGTTCGCGAGCCGGGCCGAGGCGCGGGCCGACGCCGGGCGGGTGTCCTCGGCGAGCAGCCGATGGGCCAGGGCGAGCATGGCGTCGCCCGCGATGACGGCGGCCGGGACGCCGAACACCGTCCAGGCCGTGGGCCGGTGCCTTCGGGTCCGGTCCTCGTCGATGACGTCGTCGTGCAGGAGGCTGAAGTTGTGGACCAGCTCCACGGCCACGGCTGCCCGCACCGCCTGCTGCGCGTCGCCGCCCACCGCCCGGGCCGCGGCGAGGACGAGCGCGGGCCTGATCGCCTTGCCGGCCTGCCCGGCGGCCGGAGTGCCGTCGGCGTCCTCCCAGCCGAAGTGGTACATCGCGACGCGCCGGATGGATCCGGGCAGCGACTCGACCGCGGCCCGAAGTTGCGGATCGACGAGACTCCGGGTGCGCTCCAGGAGCGCCAGCGCCTCATGGCCCTCGGTGGTGGCGGTGTCCGTACTGATCATGGTCACAGTGGCTCCCTCAGGTCACCCGGGTCCGGAGCAACCCGGCCGGGGCGTGGGTGGTGCGGTGAGTGGGTGGTTTCCACCGGGTCGGCGCCACAGGTCGCTCGGCCCAGAGGTCACCCCCGTCGGCGCGAACCAGGCCCGTCCGCTGTGAGGATCCCGGTTCCGCGTCCTGTCGCCTCAACACTCTGCGGCTTGCGACCGCCGCCTGTAGCAGGCACCCATACGCGGCGGCAGGGCCATGGACGATCACGCTCGTCGCGAGTACGACGAGTCCGCCCGGCGAACGAGGCCGGGCCGCCGGTCCCGGGCCGGGGCGAACCGGCCCAGGACACCCCGGATCGACGGCCTCCGGGCCGGGCGTGGCGGGTGGGACCCGGACGGGGCGGTCCGGGTCCCACGTACCTCAGCGCCAGCGGCTGACCTCGACGTTCTCCAGGACCCCGAGGGCGTCCGGTACCAGCACGGCCGCCGAGTAGTAGGCCGTCACCAGGTAGGAGATGATCGCCTGCTCGTCGATGCCCATGAAACGGACCGAGAGGCTCGGCTCGATCTCGTCGGGGATGCCGGTCTGCTGGAGCCCGATGACCCCCTGCTCGGCCTCACCGGTCCGCATGCAGATGATCGAGGTGGTGCGGGCGTCGGTGACCGGGATCTTGTTGGACGGGAAGATCGGCACACCGCGCCAGGCGGGCACATGGTGGCCGCCGATGTCCACGCTCTCCGGCACCAGCCCGCGCCTGCTGCACTCGCGGCCGAACGCGGCGATGGCGCGCGGGTGGGCGAGGAACAGCTTCGATCCGCGGCGGCGCGACAGCAGTTCGTCCATGTCGTCGGGGCTGGGCACCCCGTCGTGCGGCTGGAGGCGCTGGTCGTAGTCGCAGTTGTTGAGCAGCCCGAACTCCCGGTTGTTGATGAGCTCGTGCTCCTGGCGCTCGCGGAGCGCCTCGACCGTCAGCCGCAACTGCTGCTCGGTCTGGTTCATCGGTTGGTTGTAGAGGTCGGCGACCCTGCTGTGGACCTTCAGCACGGTCTGGGCGACGCTCAACTCGTACTCGCGCGGTGCCGATTCGTAGTCGACGAACGTGTGCGGGACGACGGCCTCGCCCACATGACCGGCGGAGAGGTCGATCTCCGCCTCGCCGTACTTGTTGGTGCGCTGGTGCGGGATGTTGAGCAGCCCGGCGAGATGCGCGCGGAGCGAGTCCGCCCGCTCGGCGAGGTTGAGCACATCCGCCCGCCTCAGCGTGAGCACCGTGCACGCGGTGACGGCGCGGGCCGTGTACTCCCAGACCGCGTCGCCCTCGATCAAGGAATGGTCGCCGAAGTACGCCCCGTCGGCGTGCACCCCGAGCACCGCCTCGTCGCCGTAGGGGCCGCTGCCGACCTTCTCGACCTTGCCGTGCGCCAGCAGGAAGACCCGGTCCGCGGACTCCCCGGAGGCGGCGATCACCTGCCCCGCGGCGATCTCGCGCTGCTCGCACCGCCGGGCCAGCTCGGCGAGCACCTCCTCGTCGCCGAAGTCCCGCAGGGCCGGCAGTTCACCGAGCTCCGCGGGGATCACCGTGACCCGGTCACCGGTCTGCACGAACGTCACCCGGCCGTCTCCGACCGAGTAGCTCAGCCGGCGGTTCACGCGGTATGTGCCGCCCTGCACCTGCACCCACGGAAGCATGCGCAGCAGCCACCGCGAGGTGATCTCCTGCATCTGTGGAGCGGACTTGGTGGTCGTCGCGAGGTTCCGCGCAGCCGCCGTGCCCAGACTCTGCTGCGGCGGTGCCTGCGTGTTCTGAACCTCTTCACCAACGGACATCTGACGTCCTCTCGATCATCGGCTGACCTGCGAGAAGGAGCCTTTCAGCGTGGGGACGCAGCACGCTATTACACAAAAGAGTGTGACTAATCGGTCTTTGGGCTGGGCACGACGCGAGCGCTGTCCATAGGCCCTATTGGTTTGCCCCCCGGACCCCCGCCCCGACGTGGTGCTCGGCCGGGTAGCCCACAAGCACACCTCGCTCGGCGTGACCGCCGGCAGTACGACATCGTGCACACCCATCTCTTCGCCGCCGTCGCCGAGGTGCTCGGCCCCGATCTGTGGCGCACCCAGGACCGAACCTCACCGGATTCTCGCGGAATTGACCGGATCTGCTCGCACACCGCACGAACAACGCACCGTGGCATGGCCCGGAGCACGGCGTTCCGATACAAGCGGTGTACGGACTCACCGCCCGCCCCCACATCACCGGGGCGACGGGGGCCGGCCGGCAGACCGGGCGACAATGGGCGCATGCCCTGCGATCCGCTCGACCTCTCCCGGCTGCAGCCGGTGCTCCCGTCACCCCTGCACCCGGTCGAGGACGAGCGCTTCGACCGGCACGGCATACGGCTGCTACTCAAGCGCGACGACCTGATCCATCCGGATCTGCCGGGCAACAAATGGCGCAAACTCGCCCCCAACCTGGCGGCCGCCGCCGGGCGCACCGTGCTGACCTTCGGCGGCGCCTACTCCAATCATCTGCGCGCCACCGCCGCAGCCGGCCGGCTGCTCGGCTTCCCCACCGTCGGCGTCGTACGCGGCGACGAACTGGCCGGCCGGCCGCTCAACCCGTCGCTGGCGCAGTGCGCGAAGGACGGCATGCGTCTGCACTTCGTGGACCGCGCGACGTACCGCGCGAAGACCGATCCGGCGGTCCTGGAGGGGCTGCTGAGTGCCTACGGGGCGTGCAGCGTCGTCCCCGAGGGCGGCAGCAACGCGCTGGCCGCACAGGGCTGCACAGCGCTCGGGCGGGAGCTGCACGGCCTGGCCGATGTGGTCGCGGTGGCCTGCGGCACGGGCGGCACCCTCGCCGGCCTCGCCGCCGGCCTCGCACCGGAGCAGCGGGCACTCGGCATCCCGGTGCTGTGCGGCGGCTTTCTGGGGGACGCGGTACGGCAGCTGCAGCGGGAGGCGTTCGGCGGGCCCGCCGGGGCGTGGTCCCTGGACGGACGTTTCGCCTTCGGCGGCTACGCCCGCACGACTCCGGAGCTGCACACCTTCGCCGACGACTTCGAGGACCGGCACGGGCTGCCCGTCGAGCGGCTCTATGTCGCCAAACTGCTGTACGGGCTGACCGTGCTCGCCCGGGAGGGCGCGTTGGCCCCGGGGACGAGGCTCGTGGCGGTCGTCACCGGTCAGCCCTGGGGCGCGTCGGACTCCTCGCGGTAGGCCGCCGCCTCCTCCAGGTCCAGCCGTCGCAGCAGGGTCCGCATCATCTCGTCGTCGATCCGCCGCTCGTCCCGCAGCCGTACGAAGACCGTCCGCTCGGCGTCGATCATTTCCCCGGCCAGCCGCCGGTAGGTGTCGTCGGCCGACTCCCCGGTCACCGGGTTGGCCGCGCCGAGCCGCTCCCACACGGCATTGCGGCGGCGCTCCAGGACCGTCCGCAGCCGGTCGGTGAGCGGTCCGGGCAGACAGTTGCGCGGATCGGTGAGCAACTCCTCCAGACGCGCATCGGCAGCCGCGGACGCCTCGCTCTGGGCCTGCGCCTCGGCGAGGGTCTCCGCCTGCACGTCACGCCCCGGGAGCTTCAGGACCCGCACCAGGAGCGGCAGGGTGAGCCCTTGGACGACCAGGGTGCCGATGACGGTCGTGAAGGTCAGGAAGAGCACCAGGTTGCGGGCCGGGAAGTCCTCGCCGTCGGTCATCGCCACCGGGATGGAGAAAGCGATGGCGAGCGAGACCACGCCGCGCATCCCGGCCCAGCCGACGATCAGGGGCGAGGTCCAGTTGGTCTCCGTCTCGCGCTCCCTGATCCGCCTGGACAGCCACCGCGGCAGATATGTGGCCGGGTAGACCCAGATGAAGCGGACCACGACGACGGCGAGGAACACGACCACCGCGTACCGGAGGGACTGCGTGACGGCATAGGTACCGAGCCCTTTCAGCACGAAGGGCAGCTGCAGTCCGATCAGTGCGAAGACCGCCGACTCCAGGATGAACGCGACCATCTTCCACACGGCCGCCTCCTGGAGCCGGGTCGCGAAGTCGACCTGCCAGGAGCGGTGCCCCAGATACAGCGCCACGACGACCACGGCAAGCACTCCGGAGGCGTGCACGCGTTCCGCCGCCGCGTACGCCACGAAGGGGATCAGCAGCGACAGGATGTTCTGCAGCAGGGCTTCCTTGAGGTGCGTGCGGAGCCAGTGCAGCGGCACCATCAGCACCAGACCGACCCCGACACCGCCGCCCGCGGCAAGGAGGAACTCGCCGATCCCGGCGCCCCAGCTGACGCCTTCGCCGACGGCGGCGGCCAGCACCACCTTGTAGGCGGTGATCGCCGTCGCGTCGTTCACCAGGGACTCGCCCTGCAGGATCGTCGTGACCCGGCTCGGCAGCCCGACCCGGCGGGCGATGGCGGCCGCCGTGACCGCGTCCGGCGGCGCGACCACGGCGCCCAGCACCAGTGCGGCCGTCAGCGGCAGGTCGGGCACCAGCCAATAGGCCAGCCAGCCGACGGCGAAGGTGGCGAAGAGGACGTAGCCGACGGACAGCAGGGCGATCGGCCGGACGTTGGCGCGCAGATCGAGGTACGAGCTGTCGACCGCGGCCGTGTAGAGCAACGGCGGCAGCAGCAGCGGCAGCACGATGTGGACGTCCAGGGTGTACGACGGCACGCCCGGCAGATAGGAGGCGAGCAGCCCCCCGGCGACCAGCAGCAACGGGGCCGGCACCGGGGTGCGGCGGGCGGCCCCCGCGATGGCCGCACTGGCCGCGACGAGTGCCACCAGCGGCAATGCGTCCATCTCACCGTCCTCGCATCCGTCGTAACCTGACAATCATGAGTGAGTGCCTGCACGTTCTCGAACTGCCGCGCCCCGAGCCCGCCCCGCTCAGCGCCACATGTCCCGAATGTCTTGCCGCGGGCACCCACCCCGTGCAACTGCGGCTCTGCCTGGTCTGCGGCCATATCGGCTGCTGCGACTCGTCGCCCCTGCAGCACGCCACGGATCACTTCAAGAAGACCGGTCATCCGGTCATGCGGAGCTACGAGGCGGGCGAGAGCTGGCGTTGGTGCTTCGAGGACGGTTCGATCGTCTGACGTCTGGGTACGTCAAACCGGCGCCTGTTGTTCGTAATTGACCGACGCAGACCTCTAGCCACTGTGTGTGCTCATGGGTTTACCATGAGTGACAGTCATGGGATGGGGTCCCGGCGACACGGCATCATGGATCGCGATAGCGTCGCCGGACCAAGAACCGAAGACGTACCGCATGGCTCCGGGGCACCCTTCCCGGAACCTCGAAAGAGTTTGTGCCACCTTGGAGGTGAGGGTGTCCCAGATCGCAGGCGAGCCCGGGAATCAGGACTTCGTGGAAGTCCGGCTGCCCGCTGCGGGTGCCTACCTGTCGGTGCTGCGTACGGCCACGGCCGGTCTCGCAGCGCGCTTGGACTTCACACTCGACGAGATCGAGGATCTTCGCATCGCGGTCGACGAGGCCTGCGCGATCCTGCTCCAGCAGGCCGTGCCCGGCTCCGTCCTCAGCTGCGTCTTCCGACTCGTCGACGATTCTCTCGAGGTGACGGTAGCGGCCCCGACGACGGACGGCCGGGCCCCCGAGCGCGACACATTCGCCTGGACGGTGCTCTCCGCACTGGCCGGCAAGGTCGACTCCACGGTCGCCGACGACCGTACGGTCAGTATCAGCCTGTACAAACAGCGCGGCGCGGGACCCGGGCCGGCGTGAGCAACGGGAACGGGGACGGTCCTGTGCGGGACGAGACGATCCGACCAGGGGTGGTGCGACCAGCAGGCATCCCGGAGCAGCAGGCGGCCCTGCCCCATCCGGAGGACGGGGCGGACGGGCCGGCGGTCCGTACGGTCGCGGTGGAGCAGGCGGAGCGGGCAGGCCAGATGAGCGAGCACGGACACCACGATCCACATGACCGCAGTGGGGCGCGGGCACTCTTCATCGAGCTCCGGGAACTCCCCGACGGCTCGCGGGAGAAGGCCGAACTGCGCAACCGGCTGGTGCGGATGCATCTGCCGCTCGTGGAGCACCTGGCCCGCCGGTTCCGCAACCGCGGCGAGCCGCTGGACGACCTGACGCAGGTCGCCACGATCGGCCTGATCAAGTCGGTGGACCGGTTCGACCCGGACCGCGGCGTGGAGTTCTCCACGTACGCGACACCGACCGTCGTGGGTGAGATCAAGCGCCACTTCCGCGACAAGGGCTGGGCGGTCCGGGTGCCGCGCCGGCTGCAGGAGCTGCGGCTCTCGCTCACCACGGCCACCGCGGAGCTCTCCCAGCAGCACGGCCGGTCGCCCACGGTCCACGAGCTGGCGGAGCGGCTGGGCATCTCCGAGGAAGAGGTCCTGGAGGGCCTGGAATCGGCCAATGCCTACAGCACGCTCTCACTGGACGTCCCGGACACGGACGACGAGTCCCCGGCGGTCGCGGACACTCTGGGCTCCGAGGACGAGGCGCTGGAGGGCGTCGAGTACCGGGAGTCGCTGAAGCCCCTGCTGGAGGACCTGCCGCCCCGGGAGAAGCGCATCCTGCTGCTCCGGTTCTTCGGCAACATGACGCAGTCGCAGATCGCACAGGAGGTCGGCATCTCCCAGATGCATGTCTCGCGCCTGCTGGCCCGCACGCTGGCACAGCTGCGCGAACGACTGCTGGTCGAGGAGTAGCGGGCGTCGCGCGTTACGCCTCCGGCGTCGCGCGCGGACCCCGGATGCCCAGCGCTTCCCTCGTCACCGGCCTGAACAGCTGCACCAGCGCGGTCAGCGCCACCGCGGCGAGGACGATTCCCGCCGGGATCAGCGCCCCGTGGGAACGCAGCAGCGTCCAGGCCACCGGCAACGCCATGAGCTGCGTGATCAACGCCGGGCCCCGGCTCCAGCTGCGCCGCAGCAACAGCCCTCGCGCGGCAAGGAGCGGGATCAGGCCGAGCACGATCAGCGTGAGGCCGCCCATCTCCGCCTGCTCCGGACTGTCCGGCCGGCCGAGCAGGCCCATGACCAGCATGTAGACCCCGCCAAGTGCGAGCGCCGCCCCTTCGAAGGCGTTGAGTCCGGCCACGAGGGCGATCCTGGCCGGCTTCGTCGGCTCGGCCATGGGCGACGAGGGCGGCGTGTTCTGCTGAGTACTCACCCTTGCAGGTTGGCATCCCGGCGCCGCGAAAGCGAAGCCGGGGTCCGGATCGGAGCGCCGCGGTCCAGCCCACCGCACCCGGTCCGTCACCGAACGTGAAGGCAACGGGTGAGGACTTCTGTCCGAAACCACGCGGTAGGTAGTCTGGCCGTCATGCGCGCACTCCTTGTGGTCAATCCAGCTGCTACCACCACCAGTGCGCGGACCCGTGACGTGCTCATCCATGCACTGGCCAGCGAGATGAAGCTGGAGGCGGTGACCACGGAGTACCGCGGGCACGCCAGGGACCTGGGGCGGCGGGCCGCCGACTCCGACGACATCGATCTCGTCGTGGCCCTCGGCGGCGACGGCACGGTCAACGAAGTCGTGAACGGTCTGCTCCACAACGGTCCCGACATCGACAACCTGCCGAGCCTCGCCGTGGTGCCCGGTGGCTCCACCAATGTCTTCGCGCGCGCCCTGGGTCTGCCCAACGACGCGGTGGAGGCGACCGGCGCGATCCTGGATGCGCTGGCCAACCGGACCGAACGCACGGTCGGCCTGGGACTGGCGGCCGGCACGCCCGGCACCGAGGACGAGTCGGTCCCCGAGCGCTGGTTCACTTTCTGTGCCGGTCTCGGTTTCGACGCGGGCGTGGTCGGCCGGGTCGAACAGAAGCGCGAACGCGGCAAACGGTCGACGCATGCGCTGTACGTACGTCAGGTGGTTCGGCAGTTCCTGGACGAACCGCACCGGCGGCACGGAACGATCACGCTGGAAGCCCCCGGCGCGGCCCCGGTCACCGATCTCGCGCTGTCCATAATCTCGAACACGGCCCCCTGGACCTACCTGGGGAATCGTCCGATGTACGCATCCCCGAGGGCCTCGTTCGACACTGCCCTGGATGTCCTCGGACTGAAGCGCCTCTCCACCCCCGCGGTCGCCCGGTACGGCACCCAGCTGCTCACTTCGAGCCCCGAGAAGGGTCCGCACGGCAAGCACGCTGTTTCACTTCACGACCTCACGGACTTCACCTTGCATTCAAAGGTTCCGCTGCCGTTCCAGATGGACGGTGACCACCTGGGCCTGCGTACCAGTGTCGCGTTCACAGGCGTACGCCGTGCACTGCGTGTGATTGTGTGAGCGGAAGGACCCAAAGTCCTTTAACTCGAACGTTTGGACTGGCCTCCACCCCATAGAAGTACGGCTGTGACCTAGCCGACACCGAGGAATCAAAAAAAAGTTTCCGGAAGGGGTTGTATCCGCCGCCGAGGTTTGCGAATCTCTACATGGCGATCGGGACGGCCCGCAACAACGGCCTCCACTGAGAGCCAGAACCCCTCCTCACTGCACAGGACCACAACCAGTTCATCTGGGCGTCGGCCCGTCATCTGTGGGGGGATTCGTGAAAGCGTTCACATTCACAAGCCACAGTATGCAATACCAAGGAGAGGTAGCAGCCATGGACTGGCGTCACAACGCCGTTTGTCGTGAGGAAGACCCCGAGCTGTTCTTCCCCATCGGCAACACCGGTCCTGCGCTGCTGCAGATCGAGGAAGCCAAGGCCGTCTGCCGTCGCTGCCCCGTCATGGAGCAGTGCCTGCAGTGGGCGCTCGAGTCCGGCCAGGACTCCGGCGTCTGGGGTGGCCTCAGTGAGGACGAGCGCCGCGCAATGAAGCGCCGCGCCGCTCGCAACCGGGCGCGTAACGCCAGCGCCTGATCCGACGCCACCGCTACGAGCCTCAGTCAGGCGGCGCGTACAGAGCGTACGCACCACCCCGCCCCCCGAGTCGCAGCGCGCAGTACCCCCGAAGCGCACGCATGACCAGTGAGCCCGGACCGCCAACAACGGTCCGGGCTCACTGCTGTTCCCCCCGGGGAACAGTTGCGGCTACTTCTCCGCGCTGACCGGGATGTCGAGGACCACCTGGGTGCCGCGCCCGGGAGCCGGGACCATGCCGAACGATCCGCTCAACTCGCCCTCCACCAGCGTCCTTACGATCTGCAGCCCCAGGTTGCCGGCGCGCTGCGGGTCGAACCCCTCGGGCAGCCCGCACCCGTCGTCCTGGACGGTGATCAGCAACCGACCCTCGGCCGGGGAGCCGCCGCGCACCGCGGAGACCTCCACAGTGCCGGTCTGGGCGACGGTGAACGCGTGCTCCAGGGCGTTCTGCAGCACCTCGGTGAGCACCATGGCCAGCGGAGTGGCCACTTCCGCGTCGAGGATGCCGAAACGGCCCGTGCGACGGCAGGTGACCTTGCCCGGCGAGATCTCGGCCACCATCGCGATGACCCGGTCGGCGATCTCATCGAACTCGACCCGCTCGTCCAGATTCTGGGACAGCGTCTCATGGACGATGGCGATCGAACCGACGCGCCGTACCGCCTCGTTGAGGGCCTCGCGGCCCTGCTCGGAGTCCATCCGGCGGGCCTGCAGACGCAACAGGGCGGCCACGGTCTGGAGGTTGTTCTTCACCCGGTGGTGGATCTCCCGGATGGTGGCGTCCTTCGTGATCAACTCACGCTCGCGGCGGCGCAGTTCGGTCACGTCGCGGAGCAGGACCAGGGAGCCGATACGGATGCCCTTGGGCTTCAGCGGGATCGCCCGGAGCTGGATCACGCCGCCCGCGCACTCGACCTCGAACTCGCGCGGCGCGTATCCGCTGGCGACCTTGACCAGGGCCTCGTCCACCGGACCGCGGGACGGGGCGAGCTCGGCGGTGGTCTTGCCGAGGTGGTGTCCGACCAGGTCGGAGGCGAGACCGAGGCGATGGTACGCGGAGAGTCCGTTGGGGCTGGCGTACTGGACGACGCCGTCGGCATCGAGCCTGATCAACCCGTCGCCGACGCGCGGCGACGCATCCATGTCGACCTGCTGGCCGGGGAACGGGAAGGATCCGGCAGCGATCATCTGGGCCAGGTCCGAGGCCGACTGGAGGTAGGTGAGCTCCAGTCGGGACGGGGTCCGGACGGTCAGGAGGTTGGTGTTCCGGGCGATGACCCCGAGGACCCTGCCCTCACGGCGTACGGGGATGGACTCGACCCGTACCGGCACCTCCTCGCGCCACTCCGGGTCGCCCTCGCGCACGATCCGGCCCTCGTCCAGCGCCGCGTCCAGCAGCGGGCGGCGGCCGCGCGGCACCAGGTGGCCCACCATGTCGTCCTGGTAGGAGGTGGGACCGGTGTTGGGCCGCATCTGGGCGACCGACACATAGCGGGTTCCGTCGCGGGTGGGGACCCAGAGGACCAGGTCGGCGAAGGACAGGTCGGAGAGCAGCTGCCACTCCGAGACCAGCAGATGCAGCCACTCGAGGTCGGTGTCACTCAGGGCTGTGTGCTGGCGGACGAGGTCGTTCATGGAGGGCACGTGTGCGAGCGTACCTGTGGATACGCACTGGTTCCGAACCGAACGACCGGCCTATACGTGCAAGGGCGGAAGGGGCCGGAAATTGCCGCGCTCCGATGGATGGACACAGGCGAATGGTCTAGTCCACAATGCTCAAGACACAGCTTCCGCTCTCCCCGCACAGGAGAGTGGATCGAGGTGGCCTCGCTCTCTGCCCTGACTGCGACGGCACCTCTCCCCGGCCGGGGGCACCGCACACCGCCGGCCGAGCAACTCCGGGCTGCGGTGCCGGACGGGCTGAGGGTCCCGTCCCGGCGCCGCGGCCCGCGGGTGTTTCTGCGGCCTGCCCCGTGTTCAGCGGGTCTCGGTGACCTTGGCCAGTGCGCGGGGCGCATCCGGGTCCTGGCCGCGGGCGATCGTCACCTCGTACGCCAGCAATTGCAGCGGCAGGATCTCCAGGATCGGCTGGACCTCCTCGGCGACCCCGGCAGTCGGCAGCACGAAGCCCGCGGACGCCGCTTCCACCTGGGCCTTCGGGCCGACCACGAAGAGGTCCGCGCCACGGCCGCGCAGCCGGTCCAGGACCGGTTGGAGGGCCTCGCCGCCCCGGCCGTCGGTGACCACGGCGATCACCGGGGAGATGTTGTCGACCATGGCGAGCGGGCCGTGCAGCAGATCGGCGCCGGAGTAGGAGAGAGCGGGGATGTAGCTCGTCTCCATCAGCTTCAGGGCGGCTTCCTTGGCCGTGGGGTAACCGTAGCCGCGCGAGGTGATGACCATGCGCTCGGCGAAGCGATAACGCGACGCCAGGCCCTTGATCTCGTCCTTGCGGGCCAGAACCGCTT
Organism: Streptomyces sp. NPDC051664; assembly: GCF_044453545.1. Taxonomy (NCBI): domain Bacteria; kingdom Bacillati; phylum Actinomycetota; class Actinomycetes; order Kitasatosporales; family Streptomycetaceae; genus Streptomyces; species Streptomyces sp. NPDC051664. Next base: position 477,030 of record NZ_JBITCU010000001.1, read on the forward strand.
CGGCCAGCTCCGGCAGGATCGCGGCGGCGGCGCCGTCCCCGCCGCGCAGCCCCTCGACGAAGAGGTAGAGGGACAGCAGGGAGGCGGTGTACGTCTTGGTGGCCGGGAGGGCCTTCTCCGGGCCCGCCAGGATGTCGATGTGGTGCTCGGAGACGGCGGCGAGCGGCGAGTCCGGGTTGTTGGTGACGGCCAGGGTGATCGCGCCGGCCTCTCGGGCCGCCCGGGTGGAGGCCACCAGGTCGGGCGAGCCGCCGGACTGGCTGACGGTGATGACGAGGACATCCCGCAGGTCCGGCTTGGCGCCGTACGCCGTGGTGGTCGACATCGACGCCAGACCGCAGGGCAGGCCGAGCCGGATCTCCAGCAGGTACTTGGCGTAGAGCGCCGCGTTGTCCGACGTACCGCGGGCGGTGAGGAGTACGAAGCGGGGGTTCTTCGCCGCGATCTCGGCGGCCACCGCCCGGATCTCCGGGGCTCCCCGGTCGAGGATGCGGCGCAGCACCCCGGGCTGCTCGGCCATCTCGCCGGACATGATGCGGCCCGGCCGCTCGCCCTCTTCGGCCGGAAACGTGGCGGACATGTCGGGTGCCTCCCAGAGGTGTCTCGGTGCGTCCGGAGCGGCGGTCCGACCAAGTCGACCACGGGAAAGCCGTGGGCCGCCAGCGGGCCGCGGCCGGACAGCGCACGAACGGCATCCGGACGTCACCGCAGGGTGGTCCAGCTCTGCTAGATTAGATCTCGATTGGTCTATACCACACGTCATCACCTCCTCAGATCGGCAGGCCCCGCGTGGAAGTTGTCATCGTCCCGGACGCCAAGGCAGGCGGCGAGCTCATCGCGGGGGCCATCGGCGCCCTGCTCAGCCGCAAGCCCGACGCACTTCTAGGCGTTGCCACCGGTTCGACCCCGCTGCCCATCTACCAGGCACTGACCGCCAAGGTCCGCTCCGGCGAGGTGGACGCCTCGCGCGCCCGTATCTGCCAGCTCGACGAGTACGTCGGACTGCCGGCCGGCCACCCCGAGTCGTACCGCTCGGTGGTGCTGCGCGAGGTCGTCGAACCGCTCGGCCTGTCCGAGGCGTCCTTCATGGGCCCCGACGGATCCGCCGAGGACGTGCGGGCCGCCTGCGAGGCGTACGACAAGGCGCTCGCCGCAGCCGGCGGGGTGGACCTGCAGCTGCTCGGCATCGGCACCGACGGTCACATCGGCTTCAACGAGCCGTGCTCCTCGCTCGCGTCCCGCACCCGGATCAAGACGCTGACCGAGCAGACCCGGATCGACAACGCGCGCTTCTTCGACAACGACATCAGCCAGGTGCCGCACCACGTCATCACCCAGGGCATAGGCACCATTCTGGAATCCCGCCACCCGATCCTGCTGGCCACGGGCGAGGGCAAGGCTGAGGCGGTGGCGCAGACGGTCGAGGGGCCGGTGGCGTCGTTCGTCCCGGCGTCGGCGCTGCAGCTGCATCCGCATGCGACGGTGGTGGTGGACGAGGCGGCGGCGTCGAAGCTGAAGCTGGCGGACTACTTCCGCGCCACGTATGCGGCGAAGCCGCGGTGGCAGGGGATCTAGGTCTCCGGACACGGAAGGGCCGGGACACCGTGGCGGTGTCCCGGCCCTTCCGTGTTGCTCGAACGCCGGACGAGCCCGGCTCAGTCGTCGGACGCGGTCGGGTGGGGTGCGCCCGTGATGGCTTCCGCTGCTGCGACTCCGCAGACCCGTGCGGCTCCGTGGGTCGCTATGTACAGCGCTCCCCGCGGCTCCGCCTGCGGTACGCCCATCTCGACCACCACCGTGTCGGGGCGCTCCGCCAGCAGCGTGGTGAGTGCCTGGCGCATCCACACGTGCCGGTGGGCGTCACGGACGACCGCGACGATGCGCCGCTCCCCCGCGGCCTGCATCACCGAGGCAGCCGGCTCCTCGGTCTCGCCGCTGTACGTGTCGGTCGCGGTGCCGGGCAGGACCCGGGCCAGTTCGGCCGCGACACCCCACGGGGTCTCGTCACCGACCGCTATGTTCGCGACGGGGGTGAACGCGGCCACATACGCCGGTTCGGTGAGCGGATCGGCGGCGCCGGTCAGCTGCAGCGCACGACGCGCAGCGACCAGGCCGATGTCGGACGCGATACCGGTGCCGGGCGCGGTCCCCTCCTGCGTTGCCGCGCCCGGCTCCGGGACAGCCCCCCGGGCCCGCTGCGTCCAGGACGCGAGGGCACGTACCCGTGCCGCCGCGTCGGCCAGCCGCTCCTCGGGCAGTTCGCCGGTCCGTACCGCCGCGACCAGCGCGTCGCGCAGCCGCAGCACGGTGGCCTCGTCCTCCAGCCCGCCGCCGACACAGATCGCGTCGGCGCCCGCGGCGATCGCGAGGACGGAGCCGCGCTCGATTCCGTACGTCGCGGAGATGGCCTGCATCTCCATGCCGTCGGTGACGATCAGGCCGTCGTAGCCCAACTCGTTGCGCAGCAGACCCGTGAGGATCTGCGGGCTCAGGGTCGCCGGGCGGTCCGGGTCGAGCGCGGGCAGCAGGATATGCGCGCTCATCACCGATTTGGAACCCGCTGCGATCGCCGCCCGGAAAGGCACCAGCTCACGGGCGTGCAGGGTGTCGAGGTCCACATCGATGCGGGGCAGCGCATGGTGCGAGTCGACGGCGGTGTCGCCATGTCCCGGGAAGTGTTTGGTGCAGGCGGCGACGCCGGCGGCCTGGAGGCCCTCGATGTACGCGGCGGTGTGCCGGGCGACGAGGCGCGGGTCGGCTCCGAAGGACCGCACGCCGATGACCGGGTTGTCCGGGTTCGAGTTGACGTCGGCTGACGGCGCCCAGTTGAGGTTGACGCCGCACTCGGCGAGCCGGCGTCCGAGCTCCTGAGCGACCGCGCGGGTCAGCTCCGGGTCGTCGACGGCCCCGAGGGCGAGGTTGCCGGGGAAGGACGAGCCATGACGCACCTCCAGTCGGGTGACATCACCGCCCTCCTCGTCGATCGCGACGAGCACGTCGTCCCGCTCGGCCCTGAGCTGGGCGGTGAGCGCGGCGAGCTGTTCCGGCGTCTCGATGTTGCGGCCGAACAGGCCGACGGAGGAGAGGCCTTCACCGACGCGGCGCAGCAGCCAGTCGGGGGCGGTGGTACCGCTGAACCCGGGCTGCAGGACGGCGAGGGCGTCGCGCGTGACGGTGTCCGTGGTGGAGGTGAAGGTGGTCATGGGCCGGCGTTATCCCTTCACTGCGCCGTCGGTAAGACCGCTGACGGCCTTGCGCTGCAAGTAGATGAAGAGGATCAGGATCGGTACGGCGAAGAGCGAGGAGGCGGCCATGGTCGCCCCCCAGTCGTCACCGAACGCGGTCTGGAACTGGGAGAGCCAGAGCGGCAGGGTCTGCGACTCGATGTCCTTGTTGAGGATGAGGACGAGCGGGAATTCGTTCCAGGCGGTGATGAAGCCGAAGAGCGAGGTCGCCATCAGGCCGGGGCCGAGCAGCGGCAGGATCACCTTCATGAAGGCCTGCGGGCGGGTGCAGCCGTCGACCATCGCGGACTCCTCCAGCTCCCTCGGCACCGAGGCGACGTAGCCGCGCAGCGTCAGGATGGTGAAGGGCAGGACCATCATCATGTAGAAGATCGTCAGCGGGACCAGGCTGTTCAGCATGTCCGCGTCGCGGACCAGCATGTAGATCGCGATGACCATGACTTCCCACGGCGCCATCTGCGCGATCATGAAGGTCAGCAGGATGCCGCGCCGGCCCTTGAAACGCATGCGCGCCATCGCGAAGGACGCCAGCAGTGCGATCAGCAGCGAGGCGGCCACGGAGAGCACGGTGACGGTGAACGAGTTGCGGACCAGGGTCCAGAAGTGGTCGGCGGCGACGGCCTTCTCGAAGTGGTCGAAGGTGATGTCGGTGGGGAACCACACCGGGGTGTCGGTGATGATGTCGCCGGTCGGCTTGAAGGCCGTGCTGAACATCCAGTAGACGGGGAAGGCGAAGGCTATGAAGAGGACGACTGCCGTCGCGTTGGGCCAGATCCGGCCGATCAGTGAGCGCCTCACAGCTCGTCCTCCTCTTGCTTGAGTACGGTGCGCAGGTAGTAGCCGGTCAACGCCAGCAGGACGATGATCGTCAGGAACGAGATGGCCGAACCCTTGCCGAAGTGCTGGTTGCCGACACCTTCGACGAAGGCGTAGACGGGCAGGGTCTCGGTGAGCCGGTCCGGGCCGCCGCCGTTGATCGCGAAGAGCTGGGCGAAGGACTTGAAGACCCAGATGACTTCGAGGAACGTGGTGGCCAGCAGGAACGGCTTGAGGAACGGGAGCGTCACCGAGGTGAAGCTCTTCCAGGTTCCGGCGCCGTCGAGCGACGCGGCCTCGTACAGCTCCTTGGGGATCGTCGTCGACGCGGCATACAGGTTGATCGCCACGAACGGGATGGACATCCAGACGATCACCAGGGTGACCAGCGAGAAGGTGGAGAACTGGGTGCTCGTCCAGTTGTAGTCGGCCATGGAGTGCCAGCCGAGACTGTCGAGCACATAGTTGACGACACCGAAGCGCTGGGCGAACAGCCACTGGTAGACCGTGGTCGCGGCGATGAGCGGCATGGCCCAGGCGAGCACGAGGCCCAGCATGAGCAGCAGCCGCATCTTCTTGCCGAGGCGCGCGAGCAGCAGGCCGATCAGGGTCCCGAGCACCATGATCAGGACAACGTTGGCGGCGGTGAAGAAGATCGAACGCTCGACGACCTTCCAGAACTCCGAACTGCCGAGGACTTCGCTGTAGTTGTCGAAGCCGTTCCACTCGGTCAGATGGAGGATCAGCTGGCGCGGGTTGAGGTTCTGGAACGACAGCATGCCGTTCTTGACCAGCGGATAGCCCAGGAGCACCGCTGTGGCGAGCAGTGCGGGCAGGAGGAGCAGGTACGGGGCCGGGCCACCGACCCGCTTCTTGCTCGATGCGGCCGGGCCGCCGGGAGGCGCGTCGTCCTTGCGGGCGCCGGCTGCCGGGACCGAGTCCACTTGTTCGGTCTGCACTGACATGCTCGCCATCTCTTCTCGGGCCGTACGGTCGAGTCACGCGGGAGCGCCGGGGGGCGGTCGTTGCCCGCCCCCCGGCGCGTGCGGTCAGCTCGTCTGCGAGAGACGCTTGTTGATCTCCGACTCGACGGCCTTGGCCGCGTCGGCCGGGGACTTGCCGTTCAGAACCGCGGTCATGTAGCTCTTGATCGGGTTCGGCGCGTTCTCGACAGCGGCCCACTCGGGGATGAGCGGGGTGGTGCCACCGCCGACGGCGGCCGGGGCCGCGGCCTCGGCGGCGCCGTTGCCGGTCAGGTTGGAGTTGAGCGACTCCTTGTTCGGGATGACGCCGTTCTCCTTGGCCAGCTGGCCCTCGAACTGGTCGGACAGGGCGAGCTTCAGGAACTCCTTGGCGAGGTCCTGCTTCTTGCTGCCCGCGGCGACCGCGAAGTTGGAGCCACCGAGGAAGACGCCCTCGGGCTTGTCGGCGGTCTCACCCGGGATGGTGAAGTAGCCGATGTCGCCCTCGATCTTCTTGTTGGCCGCGATGGCCGTGCCGGCCTCCCAGCCCATGCCGATGAAGGCACCTACGTTGCCCTTGGCGAAGACCTCGGCCTGCTGCGGGGTCGCCTCGTCCTTGTCCTTGGGGGCCTTGGAGTAGGACTGGTACTTCTTGTAGAGCTCCATGGCCGCGGCGACCTTGGGGTCGGAGAGGTTGGAGACGTACTTGTCGCCTTCCTTCTTCACGAGGTCCGCTCCCTGACCGATGGTCAGGCCATCGAAGAAGTACCAGTTCTGGCCGGGCATGTAGATCGGCTCGGCCTTGCCCTTCTTCTTGATGGCGTCGAGGTCCTTGAAGAACTCGTCGCGCGTCTTCGGGGTGTCCTTGATGCCGGCGTCGGCCCAGACCTTCTTGTTGTAGATGACCACGCGGTTGGCGAAGTACCACGGGGCGGCGTACTGCTTGCCGTCGAAGACCGAGGACTTGTTGAGCGCGTCGACCCAGTCTCCGCCGATCTCCTGCTTGACGTCGCTCAGGTCGGCGAGGCCACCGGTGGCCGCGTACGCGGGGGTCTGGGTGTTGCCGACCTCGAGGACGTCCGGCGGCGTCGACTCGGAGAGGGCCGTCGTGATCTTCTGCTGGATGCCGTCCCACTTCTGGGTCTGGAACTTCAGCGTGGCGCCGGTCTTCTTCTTGAAGGCCGCGGTCAGGTCCTTGGTCCAGCCGGGAGGCGTGGAGCCGTCCATGGCCCAGACGGTCAGCGTCTGGCCCTTGTAGCTGTCGGGGCCGGTCTTCTTGCCACTGTCGCCCTTGCCGTCGTCCGAGCCACAGGCAGTGGCACCGGCCATGAGAGCTACGACACCAATGGCCGCGATGAGTCCGCGCTTCACGACACCCTCCTCAGGGATGCAAGAGAATTCCCCCCACCACCCGAGATCGCCGTCCGTCGCACAACCGCATACGACGGGTACTGCCCGTGGGGCTGGGACCTGGTCTTTAATGGTTTAGACCAGTACCGGGAGCTTGGCCTAGACCTTTAGGGGTGTCAAGGGTGTATAAGAAGTGCACTCGCGTCCGTTATAGGACCGACACCTGAGGGAGGGCGACGAGCCGTGACGGGACCGTGCCACCATGTGAGCCGCGACAGATGGAGGAGCCGGTGACGGCAGCAGCGCAGCAGTCGGGAAGGCGGGCGATGGGTGCCGACGGGGGTAGTTCGGAGAACGAGACGGGCTCGGGCACCGGTGCGGCCACGCGTACCGCCCGCGTGCCGAAGTACTACCGCCTCAAGCGCCATCTCCTCGACATGACGGACACCATGCCGCCCGGCACCCCCGTGCCGCCGGAGCGGACCCTGGCCGCCGAGTTCGACACCTCGCGCACGACCGTGCGCCAGGCGCTCCAGGAGCTGGTCGTCGAGGGCCGGCTGGAACGCATCCAGGGCAAGGGCACGTTCGTGGCCAAGCCGAAGGTCTCGCAGGCCTTGCAACTGACCTCGTACACGGAGGACATGCGCGCCCAGGGGCTGGAGCCGACCTCGCAGCTGCTGGACATCGGCTACGTCACGGCCGACGACACCCTCGCCGGGCTGCTCGACATCACCACCGGCGGCCGGGTGCTGCGGATCGAGCGGCTGCGCCTGGCCAGCGGCGAACCGATGGCGATCGAGACCACCCATCTGTCGGCCAAACGCTTCCCCGCACTGCGCCGTTCACTCGTGAAGTACACCTCGCTGTACACAGCGCTGGCCGAGGTGTACGACGTACGGCTGGCCGAGGCCGAGGAGACCATCGAGACCTCACTCGCCACCCCGCGCGAGGCCGGGCTGCTCGGTACGGACGTGGGCCTGCCGATGCTGATGCTGTCCCGTCATTCCCTGGACGGACAGGGCGAACCGGTGGAGTGGGTGCGGTCGGTGTACCGCGGCGACCGATACAAGTTCGTGGCGCGTCTGAAGCGGCCGACCGACTGAGACGACGGGACCCGGCTCCTACCGGCCAACTGCCCGAATGCGGACGGAATATCAGGAGTGGGACCCCCGGACAGCGTCCTCTCCCCCGGCCCCGGCACACCGTTGCCGGACCGAAATGCGGACAGGGGGTGACGCTGGCCGGAACTCTCCCCTAGATTTCCTGCGCATTACAACAGGTGGTCAGCGAGGGGACGGAGTCGCCATATGCCAGAAGAAACAGATACGAAACCACCGACGGTCACACCCATGAGGGTGGTCATCGCCCTCTGTCTCATCGCGCCGTTCGTGGCGATGCTCTGGGTGAGTTCGTACGCGAAGGTGGACCCGGCCTTCATCGGCATTCCGTTCTTCTACTGGTACCAGATGCTCTGGGTGTTGATCTCCACCGCGCTCACGATGGTCGCGTACAAGCTGTGGCAGCGTGACCAGCGCTCCCGCAAGGGGGGTGCTTCCGCATGAAGGACGGCGTGAACGGCGTCGCGCTCGGCGTCTTCATCTTCTTCTTCCTGGCCGTCACGGTCATCGGTTTCATGGCCGCGCGCTGGCGCAAGGCCGAGAACGAGGCCAGCCTCGACGAATGGGGGCTGGGCGGACGGTCGTTCGGCACCTGGGTCACCTGGTTCCTGCTCGGCGGCGACCTGTACACCGCGTACACCTTCGTCGCCGTCCCTGCCGCGATCTACGCGGCGGGCGCGGCCGGCTTCTTCGCGGTCCCGTACACCATCCTCGTGTACCCGCTGATCTTCACCTTCCTGCCGCGGCTGTGGTCGGTGTCGCACAAGCACGGGTACGTCACCACCTCGGACTTCGTCCGCGGCCGCTTCGGATCGAAGGGGCTCTCGCTGGCGGTCGCCGTCACCGGCATCCTCGCCACGATGCCGTACATCGCGCTCCAGCTCGTCGGCATCCAGGCGGTGCTGGACGTGATGGGCGTCGGCGGCGGCGAGACCACGCACTGGTTCGTCAAGGACCTGCCGCTGCTGATCGCGTTCGCGGTGCTCGCCGCGTACACGTACTCCTCCGGGCTGCGGGCCCCCGCGCTGATCGCGTTCGTCAAGGACGGCCTGATCTACCTGGTCATCGCGGTGGCGATCATCTACATCCCGATCAAGCTGGGCGGTTTCGACGACATCTTCGCCAAGGCCGGCGAGGCGTTCTCGCAGAAGAACCCGGCAACCGGCGCCCCGCGCGGAGCGCTCGCACCGGGCGAGACGGGCCAATGGGGCTACGCCACTCTGGCCCTGGGTTCGGCGCTCGCGCTCTTCATGTACCCGCACTCGATCACGGCGACGCTCTCCAGCCGCAGCCGTGACGTGATCCGGCGCAACACCACCATCCTGCCGCTGTACTCGCTGATGCTGGGCCTGCTGGCGCTGCTCGGCTTCATGGCGATCGCCGCCGGGGTCAAGGTGCAGAACGGGCAGCTGGCGATCCCGCAGCTGTTCGAGAACATGTTCCCCGACTGGTTCGCCGGGGTTGCGTTCGCCGCGATCGGTATCGGCGCGCTGGTGCCCGCCGCAATCATGTCGATCGCCGCAGCCAACCTCTTCACCCGGAACATCTACAAGGACTTCCTGAAGCCCGACGCGACCCCGGCCCAGGAGACGAAGGTCTCCAAGCTGGTGTCGCTGCTGGTGAAGGTCGGTGCGCTCGTCTTCGTCCTCACGATGGACAAGACGGTCGCGATCAACTTCCAGCTGCTGGGCGGGATCTGGATCCTGCAGACGTTCCCGGCGCTGGTCGGCGGCCTGTTCACCCGGTGGTTCCACCGCTGGGCGCTGCTCGCCGGCTGGGCGGTCGGCATGGTCTACGGCACGCTCGCCGCGTACGGGGTGGCGAGCCCGACCCAGGCGCACTTCGGCGGCTCCTCGAAGGAGATCCCGGGGATCGGCGAGATCGGCTACATCGGCCTCACTGCGTTCGTGCTGAACGTGGTGGTGACGGTGGTGCTGACGTTCGTCCTGAACGCGGTGAAGGCCCCGGCCGGGATCGACGAGACGTCACCGGCCGACTACACGGCGGACGCGGGCGACCCGGGCGTGAAGGTCGAACTCCCGTTGGCCAGGCCTGAGCCGGCCGCCTCCCCCGACACGAGCCCGTCGACCAACTAGGGTCTTTCGTTCGGATCAGGCCGGATGAGGGAGCGGCTGATGTGCGTGCCGGGCCCTGCTAGCCCGGCATGATCCGAACAAGAGACCCTAGGCCTGCACGCCAGTCAAAAATGTGGCCCGGCCGACGACGGAGGAAGGATCCGTCGCCGGCCGGGCCACACAGGTTTCGGACAGGAGCGGCACCCCTGGCGCACCCGGGCAGCTGCCCCGGGCCCCACCCCCGTACGGCACACTTCCGCCATGGACATATCGATCAGGCCCGTCGACCCCACCGAACTCCCCCTCCTCGGCGAGATCACCGCATACGCGTACCTCGACGACGGCCTGCTCGACCTCGGTGCCGACGACCCGTATCTCGAACAACTCCGCGACGTGCCTCGCCGCGCCGCCGAGGCCGACGTGCTCGTCGCGGTCGGTGCCGACGGCCGGGTACTGGGCGGCGTGACATACGCACCGCCCGGCAACCCGTGGGCCGACATCGCCGGCCCCGACGAGGCCGAATTCCGGATGCTCGCCGTCGCCCGGGAGGCGCGTGGCCTCGGGGCGGGCGAGGCGCTCGTACGGGCCTGTATCGACCGCGCACGGGGTACTGACGGCGTCGCGCGGCTCGTCCTGTCGACGCAGTCGACCATGCTCGCCGCCCACCGGATCTACCGCCGCCTGGGCTTCGTACGGACTCCGGAGCGCGACTGGTACCCCATTCCAGGCCTCCAACTGCTTACCTACAGCCTCACCCTGTGAAACCCGAGCGACACAACATGTGGGGGCTGCCTCAACGGGCGGCCCCCACATGTATGCTCGTGCTCGCTGTCGCCGCAGGGAAATCCGGTGTGAATCCGGAACTGTCCCGCAACGGTGTGATCGGTGTACTTTTGCGCACCCTGTAAGTCCGAGGACCTGCCGACAGCGCGTCCGGCTCGACCGATCCGGACGCCCAGACGTCCGGGCCTCGCGGATGGGCCGGTGGACGCCGCACGGAGTGCTGCCCCCTTTCCTGGGCACGCCTCTGCCCGGCTGCCCCCGCTCCCCGCCCGGCCCCGAGCCGAGCGAGGGAGAGCACCACATGACCATCGCGCCAGCCGATCCGGCTTCAGTCGCCGAGTCCACGGGAACCACGAACGACGGACCCGGGACCGCACTGCTGCGGACCCTGACCGACCTCACCGTCGATCTGCCCGACACCGACCCCGGTCGCGTCGCCGCCGCCGCGCTGCGCGGCCGCAACGCCCGGTCGGACGAGGCAGAGCTGCGTTCGCTGGCCACCGAGGCCGCCGCGGGTCTGATCTCCGAGGACCCCGCGTACTCCCGGCTCGCCGCCCGCCTCCTCACCCGCAACATCGCGGACGAGGCGGCCGGTCAGGGCGCGGTGTCCTTCTCCGCCTCGGTCGCCGTCGGCCACCGCGAGGGTCTGATCGCGGACCGCACGGCCGCGTTCGTGGCGCTCCACGCGGCCCGGCTCGACGCGCTGGTCGAGCAGTCGCTCGCCGACGGCGCCGACGACCGGTTCGGCTACTTCGGACTGCGGACGCTGCACAGCCGCTATCTGCTGCGCCACCCGCACACCCGTCAGGTCGTCGAGACGCCGCAGCACTTCATGCTGCGGGTCGCGGCCGGTCTCGCCGAGGACGACTCGGCGCACGCACTGGACGAGGTCGCCTCGCTGTACGGCCTGATGAGCCGCCTCGACTACCTCCCTTCCTCCCCCACACTCTTCAACTCCGGCACCCGGCACCCGCAGATGTCCTCCTGCTATCTGCTGGACTCGCCGCTGGACGAGCTCGACTCGATCTACGACCGCTACCACCAGGTGGCACGGCTCTCCAAGCACGCGGGCGGCATCGGCCTCTCCTACTCCCGGATCCGCGCCCGCGGTTCACTGATCCGCGGCACCAACGGGCACTCCAACGGCATCGTGCCGTTCCTGAAGACACTCGACGCCTCGGTCGCCGCGGTGAACCAGGGCGGCCGCCGCAAGGGCGCCGCCGCCGTCTACCTGGAGACGTGGCACGCGGACATCGAGGAGTTCCTGGAGCTGCGCGACAACACCGGTGAGGACCAGCGGCGTACGCACAACCTCAACCTGGCGCACTGGATCCCGGACGAGTTCATGCGCCGGGTCGACACGGACGGCGACTGGTCGCTGTTCTCGCCCGCCGACGTGCCCGAGCTGGTCGACCTGTGGGGCGACGAGTTCGACACCGCGTACCGGGCTGCCGAGGCCAAGGGCCTGGCCCGCAAGTCGATGCCGGCGCGTGAGCTGTACGGCCGGATGATGCGGACCCTCGCGCAGACCGGCCAGGGCTGGATGACCTTCAAGGACGCCTCCAACCGGACCGCGAACCAGACCGCCGAGCCGGGCCGCGTCGTCCACTCGTCGAACCTGTGCACCGAGATCCTCGAAGTCACCGACGACGGCGAGACGGCCGTCTGCAACCTCGGTTCGGTCAATCTCGGGGCGTTCGTGGCCGACGGTGAGATCGACTGGGAGCGGCTGGACTCCACCGTCCGTACCGCCGTGACGTTCCTCGACCGGGTCGTCGACATCAACTTCTACCCGACCGAGCAGGCCGGCCGGTCCAACGCCCGCTGGCGCCCGGTGGGCCTGGGCGCGATGGGGCTCCAGGACGTCTTCTTCCAGCTGCGGCTGCCGTTCGACTCCCCCGAGGCCCGCGCACTCTCCACGAAGATCTCCGAGCGGATCATGCTCGCCGCGTACGAGGCGTCCTGCGACCTCGCCGAGCGGTCCGGTCCGCTGCCCGCCTGGTCCGAGACGCGCGCCGCCCGCGGTGTGCTGCACCCCGACCACTACGCCACCGAGCTGACCTGGCCGGAGCGCTGGGACACGCTGCGCGCCCGGATCGCGAAGACCGGTATGCGCAACTCGCTGCTGCTGGCCATCGCACCGACCGCCACGATCGCCTCGATCGCCGGGGTGTATGAGTGCATCGAGCCGCAGGTCTCCAACCTCTTCAAGCGCGAGACGCTCAGCGGCGAGTTCCTCCAGGTCAACGCCTATCTGGTGGATGAGCTGAAGAAGCTCGGCGTGTGGGACGCACGGACCCGTGAGGCGCTGCGCGAGGCGAGCGGCTCGGTGCAGGGGTTCGCCTGGATCCCGGAGGACGTGCGGGCGTTGTACCGCACGGCGTGGGAGATCCCGCAGCGCGGACTGATCGACATGGCGGCGGCGCGTACGCCGTTCCTCGACCAGAGCCAGTCGCTGAACCTGTTCCTGGAGACGCCGACGATCGGCAAGCTCTCCTCGATGTACGCGTACGCCTGGAAGCAGGGGCTGAAGACGACGTACTACCTGCGCTCGCGCCCGGCGACCCGGATCGCGCGCGCGGCATCGGGCCAGGCCGCGGCCGCCGTCCCCATTCCCGTGCAGCAGGCGGCGGCTCCCGACGCGGACGCGATCGCCTGCTCCCTCGAAAACCCCGAGTCCTGCGAGGCCTGCCAGTAATGAGCACCACCGAGAAGAATCTGCTCGACCCGGGCTTCGAACTGACCCTGCGGCCCATGCGCTACCCCGACTTCTACGAGCGCTACCGTGATGCGATCAAGAACACCTGGACGGTCGAGGAGGTCGACCTCCACTCCGACGTGGCCGACCTCGCCAAGCTGTCACCCGGCGAGCAGCACATGATCGGCCGGCTCGTCGCGTTCTTCGCGACCGGCGACTCGATCGTGTCGAACAACCTCGTGCTGACGCTGTACAAGCACATCAACTCCCCCGAGGCGCGGCTGTATCTGTCGCGGCAGCTCTTCGAGGAGGCCGTGCACGTCCAGTTCTATCTGACGCTGCTCGACACGTATCTGCCCGACCCGGACGACCGCGCGGCAGCGTTCGACGCGGTCGAGGAGATCCCGTCCATCCGCGAGAAGGCGCAGTTCTGCTTCAAGTGGATGGCCGCCCTGGATGGGCAAGGGGGGGTCGAGAAGATCGATCGGCTGGAGACGAAGGCCGACCGCCGTCGCTTCCTGCTGAACCTGATCTGCTTCGCGGCGTGCATCGAGGGGCTGTTCTTCTACGGCGCGTTCGCGTACGTCTACTGGTTCCGCTCGCGCGGCCTGCTGCACGGTCTCGCCACGGGGACCAACTGGGTCTTCCGTGACGAAACGATGCACATGAACTTCGCGTTCGAGGTCGTGGACACCGTCCGCAAGGAGGAGCCCGACCTCTTCGACGACGAACTCCAGCAGCAGGTCACCGACATGCTGAAGGAGGCCGTCGACGCGGAGCTGCAGTTCGGCCGTGACCTGTGCGGCGACGGTCTGCCGGGCATGAACACCGAGTCGATGCGCGAGTACCTGCAGTGCGTGGCCGACCAGCGGCTCGCCCGGCTCGGCTTCCCGACGGTCTACGGCTCCGAGAACCCGTTCTCGTTCATGGAGTTGCAGGGTGTTCAGGAGCTGACGAACTTCTTCGAGCGCCGCCCGTCGGCGTACCAGGTGGCGGTGGAGGGCTCGGTCGCCTTCGACGACGACTTCTAGACCCTGGCCCCGACCCTGGGGTACGGGCGCCGCGTGGCCGTGACCGGCCGCGCGGCGCCTGCCGTTTCCGGGGGCTCCGCCCGCCGATCGTGCTCTGCGGCACGCAGCTCACGGTCGATCCGGTGCTCCCGTGCGAGCCCGATGAGTGCGGGCAGCAGGACGAGAGCGAAAAGTGCCGCTATGGCCAGGAAGTTCATGAATGTGTTCATGCCTCTACTGTCGTCCGTGCGGCCACATTCCGGCAGTGGCAGGACTGCCACACAGCATCGAATTACTGCCACACTGATGGCATGCTGAAGAATGTCGCCGCTCTCCTGCTGGACGAGGTCCACCCCTTCGAACTCGGCGTGCTGTGCGAGGTGTTCGGCCTCGACCGCAGCGACGAGGGTCTGCCGGTCCACGATTTCGCGGTGGTCTCCGCGGAAGGCCCGGTGCTGCGAACCCATGCCGGGTTCACCATCAGCACACCGCACGGGCTCGACCGGCTGGAGGAGGCCGACCTCATCGCCGTACCGGCCGGCAGCCACTTCATGGACCGGGAGTACCCCGAGGAGGTCCTGGACGCACTGCGCCGCGCGGTGGACCGCGGCGCGCGCGTGCTGAGCGTCTGCTCCGGTGCGTACGTCCTCGGCGCGGCCGGGCTGCTGGACGGCCGCCGCTGCACCACCCACTGGCGCCACGCCGCCGAGCTGGCCCGCCGCTTCCCGCGGGCCGTCGTCGAGCCCGATGTGCTGTACGTGGACGAGGGGCCGGTCATCACCTCGGCGGGCACCGCCGCCGGGATCGACGCCTGTCTGCATCTGGTCCGTCAGGCGCACGGCCCCGATGTCGCCAACGCCATCGCCCGCCGCATGGTGGTGCCGCCGCACCGGGACGGCGGCCAGGCGCAGTACATCAAGCGCCCGCTGCCGCGCACCGCGTGCGACACGGTCGGCGGGACGCTCGCCTGGATGGAGCGCCATCTCGACCAGGAGATGACCGTCGAGCAGCTCGCCGCGCAGGCGCACATGTCGCCGCGCACCTTCGCGCGCCGCTTCCAGCAGGAGACGGGCACCACCCCGTACCGTTGGCTGCTACGGCAACGAGTCCTGCTGGCACAGCACTTGCTTGAGACCTCCGATGAAACGATGGATGCGATCGCCGGCCAGACCGGTTTCGGGAACGCCGCCGCGTTGCGCCATCAGTTCGTCAAATCCCTGGGAACCACTCCGAATTCCTACCGCCGCACGTTCCGTGGCCCGATGTCCGTCCCCGAAGCCGCCTGATCCACATCGGACCTGACCTCCGATCATTCGTCCAACCATTTTCTGCATCAGTCCATGGACCACGGGCCCCGCTTCCCGCAAGGGTCGGGCGCATGAACATGCGGATGGCAAGACGAAGGACCATCGGGGCCGTGGTGACAGCGCTCGCCGCCGCGCTGCTGCCCTGGCAGAGCGCGGCGGCCGAGGGCGGCTCGGCCGCCGCGGCCCCGCCCGAGGTGCTGCCCACGCTCCGCGAGTGGCAGGACGGTCAGGGCGAGTTCACGCTCACCGATCGGGCCGGAATCGTGCTGGACGGGGTGCGGGACAGTCGTACGGCCGCCGACGCACGCCGATTCGCCGGCGAACTGAACGGCAAGGCGTCGGTGTCGCGGGGCCGCGCGGCCCGTTCCGGGGACATAGTGCTGCGCCAGGACCCGTCCCAGAAGGGCGTGTTGGGCGCGGAAGGCTACCGACTCACGGTCGGCACCCGCATCACTGTCACCGCCGCGACCTCCACCGGCGTGTTCTACGGCACCCGGACCGTCCTCCAACTGCTGAACGACGACGGCCGCGCCGCGCGGGGTTCGGCGACCGACGTACCCGCGTACCGCGAGCGCGGAGTCGGGGTCTGCGCCTGCTACATCAACATATCGACACAGTGGTTCGAGCGGCTGATGAAGGACATGGCGTCGCAGAAGCTCAACCAGCTGTGGATCGAGGCCAAGGTCAGGAGCGACACCGACCCGGCGTCGGCGTTCTGGGGCTACTACACCAAGCCTCAGGTCCGCACGCTGGTCGCGATGGCCAGGAAGTACCACATCGAGCTCGTGCCGGAGATCAACTCCCCCGGCCACATGGACACCTACCTGGAGAACCACCCGGAGCTCCAGCTCAAGGACCAGAACGGCGTCGCCTCCCCGCCCCGGCTCGACATCTCGCGGCCCGAGGCACTGGCGTACTACACCTCGATGGTCGACGAGGCGCTGAAGGTCTGGGACAGCCGCTACTGGCACATGGGTGCCGACGAGTACATGATCGGCTCCTCCTACCCGGACTACCCCCAGCTGCAGGCCGCGGCACGCGCGAAGTTCGGTGCGTCGGCCACCCCCGACGACCTCTTCACCGACTTCATCAACCATGTCAACGCGCATGTGAAGGCGGACGGCAGATCGCTGCGGATCTGGAACGACGGGCTCGTCGGCAAGAACGCCGTCGTCCCGCTGGACCGTGACATCACCGTCGAGCACTGGCTGGGCGGCGGCTCCATCCAGCAGCCGTCCTCGCTGCTCGCCGAGGGCCGGCCGGTCATGAACTCCGCCTACTCCCTCTACCTGGTGCGCGGCGGCTTCACGATGCAGACCCAGAAGCTGTACGAGAGCGACTGGACGCCGTTGCGCTTCGAGGGTCAGACGCTGGCCCAGGGGGCGGCGAACCTCACCGGCGCGAAGATCAGCCTGTGGCCGGACAGTGCGGCGGCCGAGACGGAGAACGAGGTGGAGACGAAGGTCTTCATGCCGCTGCGCTTCGTGGCGCAGGCGACCTGGGGCGGCCCGAAGCCGAGCCCGACGTACGCCGGTTTCGAGGCGCTCGCCCGGAGGATCGGTCACGCGCCCGGTTGGGAGAACACCGACCGCACCCCGCTCGCCGACGGTACGTACCGGCTGACCACGGGCGCGAAGTCGCTGGCCCCCGCGGCGGACGCGGGCGTGTCCCTGGTCGGGAACAGCGCGGCCTCCTGGGCGCTGACGGCGACCTCCGACGGGTACTACACGGTGCGGTCCACGGAGAACGGTCACTGCCTGGACGCGGTGCGCGGCAAGAAGTATCTGGGCGCGCCGCTGGAGGTGGGGGCGGAACTGTCACTCGTGAACTGCTCGACGACGGCGCGTACCCAGCGCTGGCAGCTGGACACCGGGGCGGGTGCGCTGACGCTGCGCAACGCGATCTCGCAGCTGCATCTGACGGAGCGGGCGTCGGACGGCGCCGCGGTGCAGACGACGGGCGCGACCCGGCTGACGGCGCGCGCCGCCTGACGAGGTCCGGCTGAGGGCGCCATCCGCCCGATGCGACCCGGCTGACGACGGTGCAACCCGCCCGACGCCGCACCGAACGGGGCCCCGCCCGCCGGATCATCTGATCGCCGGCGCGCGGGGCCCTTCCATGTCCGGGGCGCCGGATACCGCAATTGGGCGCCGACCGGACCGGGCCTGCCCTCGGTGGAATCCGGAACGTCAGTCGTTCGGCACGATCTCGTAGCGCGGCGTGTTCTCCGCCATCTGCCTCAGCGCGTCCTTGCGGTCGCGCTTCGAGAGCCGGTCGATGTACAGGTAGCCGTACAGGTGGTCCGTCTCGTGCTGAAGGCAGCGCGCGAAGTAACCGTCGCCGCGGACCTTGATCGGATTGCCCTTGGCGTCCTGCCCGCGCACCACCGCGTAGTCCGGGCGGGCCAGCGAGGCGTATGCCGTCGGGACGGAGAGGCAGCCCTCGTTGGAGTCGTCGAGGACGCGCTCCTCGGGCGGCAGCTCGTCCAGCACCGGGTTGCAGACGACGCCCACGTGCCGCACACCGTCGTCGTCGGGGCAGTCGTAGACGAAGACCTTGAGGTCCACGCCGATCTGGTTGGCGGCCAGGCCCACGCCCTCAGCCGTCCTCTGGCTGGCGAACATGTCGTCGATCAGCTGGGCCAGCTCGTCGCCGAACTCGGTGACGTCCTTGCACTCCTTGTGGAGCACCGGGTTGCCGACGACCGTGATCGGCCGGGAGGTGCCACGCTCGCGGTACCCGGCCTCACGCGCCTCACAGTCCTCGGTGTCCACGACGAATCCTTCGTCGTCGACGCTGATCTGCTCGTCCGTCTCCTGCTGCGCCATGTCCGCCGTACGCCTTCCTCAAAACCCGAATCGATGCCCGTACAGCGTAACGGCCGGGCCGCGGACGCACGGCTCAGCAGACTTCTTCGAGATCCCGCCACTCACGGCTGTCCGGGCTGTCGGCAACCCAGCCGTCCAGCAGTCCGCGGACCAGCCCCGCAGGCGCCGCTATCCCGCACTCGCGCTCGGGCACCCACAGCTCACCGGCGGTCCGATGCCCCAGCGGGCCCGGATGACCGGGCTCGCTGTGGTCGTGCGGGTCGAGGTGCTCACCGTCACCCTCGTCGCTCTCCATCCGGCTCTCCGAACAGGCCCGGCAGAGCAGCCGTACGGACGACGACCAGTCCTCGGCGGCGAACCCGGCATCGGACGCCAGCTGCTCCAGTGCGTCCCGGTCGTCCTCCGTGGCGGCTTCGAGAAGCACCACCCAGGTGGGTACGGGGGACGGCGCCCACAGCTCGATCTCGTCGAACACGGGATACGAGGGGCCGGCCGCGGTCACCCGCTCGCCGTGCGGCACCCCGTCGTGCAGGACGACCTCGCCCCAGCGCCGCCCGGAGGACGGCAGCGGGATCGACAGCACTTCCATCCGCGCCGGGTCCAGCCTGCGGCCCCAGACGACCTCGGCCTCGCCCTCGGGCGACAGCCGTACGGCCGCGCTGCCCAGCTCCATGCCGGCCGGCTCGCTGTTGGCCGCCGCGGTGTGCTGGCCGCTGCCGGGTACCTTCAGGCCGTAGGCCTGCCAGGCGCGACGGGCCAGCGGCCAGTCCTGCAGTGCGGTGGCGGCGATCCCGACGTTCCACCAGTCCGGGGCGCCGGACTCCTTGTCGAGCAGCGCCACGGCCCGTAGACCGGCCGCCCTCGCCTGTTCCCAGTCGTGCCGGAACTTGTGCAGCAGCGCCAGGTTGAACCACGACTCGGAGAGCCAGGGCTCCAGGTCCGCCGCCCGTGTCAGCAGCGCGCCCGCGTCCTCGTACCGGCCGTCGCCGATCAGCGTGAACGCGCGGTCCGTGGCCTGCCGCCAAGAGGCGGAGGGCCGATGCCGTACCTTCCCGAAGATCTTCACGATTCCCGCCTGTCCCGACTCGGACACCCTCGTTTTCCGGTCTTCTTCGCATCCAACCATGCCCAGCCGGACGCCCGCTCATTACCCATGGGTTACCCAGGCAGGACAGGGGTCAGACCGCCCCGGGCCAGCACGCGCGCGAGCGATTCCACGACCTCCGGCTGAAAGTCGTGGCCGGTCCCGAGCCTGAGCTGTTCCAGTGCGTCGAGCGGCCCGCTGAGGCCTTCCCCGCACAGGTCGTCGTATGCGTTGACGGCCCGGACGATCCGGGCGGGCAGCGGCTGCTCGCGATACGGGTCGGCCTGCCGCTCCACCACGACGGCGATCTCGGTGTCCACCCCGGTCTGCCGGACGACGGCCCCGCCCAGCAGCGCGATCCGGCGCTGCTCGGCGGCCGGCAGCGGTGCGGTCGCCCCGTCGGGCACCGGGTCGACGAGGGAGAGCTGCCCGATGTCGTGCATCAGGGCCGCGTACTCCAGCACGGTCAGCTCGGCCCCGGAGAGCCCCAGCTCGCGGCCGACGGCCGTGCAGAGCACCGCCACCCTGCGGGCATGCCCGTGCGGGGTGTAGCCGGCGATCTCGGTGGACCGGGCGAGCGAGGTGATGGTCTGCCGGTAGGTGGTGCGCACCGCGACGAACCGGCGGAACGACACCTGCGTCAGCAGCAGCGGTACGCAGAGCACGGGCAGCGCCCACAGGCCGGCGACAGAGACCCCCAGAGCCATCACCGCCCCGGTCGCACAGACCGCCGAACCGATGCCCAGCAGAGCGCGCAGCTCGTCACGGAGCAGCGGCCCGTACGGGAAGGGGGTACCGGCCCGCAGCAGCAGGGCGCCGAGCACGGCATCGCACAGAGCGGTGAGCACAAGCAGTACGAGCAGGAAGAGCGCGAAGTACGGGCCGTCGCCGAACCAGACGGCGGACCGGCCGGAGTTGTGGAGCGGCTGGAAGCACACAGCGGCGAAGGAGACGATGACGATCCGCCGGGCCACCTGATCGGCGGTGGGCCCGCTGCCGCGTGCCACATGGGGCACGGCGGCGACGAGCTGCGCCGCGACGAGAACAGCGATGACCTGCAGGGCTCCATGGCTGGTGGGCTCGCCGCCGCTGCGGCCGAGAAGCGCGTACGCGAGCGCTCCGGCGGCGCCGATCGGCGCGGGCTCCCGCTCACCGGGCAGCGCACCCCAGCGGGCCAGCTCACCGACGGTGATGAGCACGCCGAAGGCGAGGGCGAGCCCGGGTTCGTGGAGACCGTGCCAAAAGGTGTGGGCGAGCCCGGCGACGGCGAGCGCGCCGGCGGCGCCCCGGACGGCCAGGACAGCGGGGGGCAGCCGTGTCCGGCTCCGACCGCGACTCACCGGGTCCGGTCCACGGGCGATTGCGCCCCAGGGGCGAGCCCGGACCCGTCCGCGGCCACCGCACGACCGCCGGCCACGTCAAGCCCGCCACCGGCCGCCGCACGACCGGGAGCCGGTTCGAGCCCGTCAGGCGATCGCGGGCGAACCGGCCTCCGGACGGCCCCCGTACCCCCGCCCCCGCCCACCCTTGGCACCGGCACCGCCTCGTCGGCAGTCACAACCGTCGACGCCGTCGACCACCCGTGCCGGTCCAGGCCTCGCGCCAGCGCCCGCACCATCTGCGGATCGAACTGCGTGCCCGCACACCGCTTCAGCTCCTCCACCGCCGCCGGCACCGGCCTCCCTCTCCGGTACGACCGCGTCGACGTCATCGCGTCGAACGCGTCGGCCACCGCGACGACCCTCGCGAACTCGGGGATCTCCCGCCCGCTGAGCCCGTACGGGTAGCCGCTGCCGTCGAGCCGCTCGTGGTGGTGCAGGATCGCCGCACGCGCCTCGCCCAGGAAGCCGATGCCGCGGACGATCTCGTGCCCGTACTCCGGATGCAGTTCGATCACGCGCCGTTCCTCCGGGGTGAGCGGCCCGTCCTTGCGCAGCACCCGGGTCGGGACGCAGAGCTTGCCGACGTCGTGCAGGATCCCGGCGAAGCGGAGCACTTCGAGGCGGTCCTCCGCCATGCCGAGTTCCCTGGCGATCAGCACGGAGGCCCGCCCCACGCGCTCGCTGTGCCCGCGGGTGTACGTGTCCTTGATGTCGACGGCCTGCACCAGCGCCCTGATGGTGGCGCGGTGCGCGGCGTGCTCGCGGTGGTACTGGGAGAAGATCCAGCAGGAGATGTACATCGGCAGCAGGACGAAGAGCGCGGACACCGGTCCGTACGAGCTGCGCCACAGCACAGCCATCATCAGCCCGGCGAGACCGTGCACCAGGTGCGGTCCGAGCGAGCGCGGCAGGAGCCCGCTCCAGGCGTGTCGCAGCGGCAGGCGTTCGGCCGTGGCCAGGATCGAACCGTCCAGGGCGGTCAGGACGAGGCTGAAAGCCAGCGCGGCGGCGCAGGCGGGCAGCAGCGCGTACGGGAAGTCGGGCAGCCGTTCGGGACCCGGTCCGCCGAGCGTGGCGCCGCCGCCGAGCAGACCGTGGACGCACGACGCCGCCCAGACGGTGAGGGCGAGCTGGGCCGCCCGCCAGATGCGGCGGGCTGTGGCGGGCGCGTGCTCGACCCGGCCGACGAGCGAGCCGGGGATCGCGACCAGCGCGGCGGCTGCGGGCGGCAGCAGGAACGCGGCGGCGAGCAGCAGCGGAAAGAACGATCCGGCACTGATCGGCACGGAGCTGCCGAGGAGGCGGCAGCGGCCCGGAAGTTCGCAGGCCAGATAGAGCGCCGTGAGCAGTCCGACGGTGGTCCACGCAATCCCCGCACCGGGACGCAATGCGGGCAGCACACAGAGCGTGGCACAGACCACTGCGGCCAGAATGTGCGCGCGCGCCGCTAACGGTGTGGCTCTCACCCGACCCACCCGCCCCCCAACGATGGTCAATGGAGGCGCCAGGCTAGCGAGTTGGGCGCTTGATCGAGTACCGATGAGCTCGATTAGCACGTTCGGGTGAGTTCGGGTGATGTGTACGCCGTGCCGGTGATACGTGTGAGGGCGCGCCGCGACATTCGCGGCGCGCCCTCACACGTGCGGAGGAAAGGAGGGAGCTACGGGACGTACCGCTGCTCAGCGGCTGCTGCCCGTCACTCCCCGGCCCTCACCTGACGGCCGTCACTCGTTGGCGGCGGTCGGCAGCTGGGACTCGGCCACCACGTCCTGATCCGGCACGGCCTGCCCCGAGCGGATCAGGTCGATCCGGCCCATCACCTTGGAGCGCAGATCGGTCGGCACGTCGTCGTGACCGCAGCAGCGCTTCACCAGCTTCTTCACAGCCTGCTCCAGGCCGTACTTCTCCAGGCACGGGGAGCACTCCTCGAAGTGCACCTCGAACTTGGTGCAGTCGCTGTCGGGCATCTCATGGTCGAGAAACTCGTAGAGATGATCGAGGACCTCTGAGCAGTCCGTCTCGTGCGGCTCTCCGCAGCTCATGAGCCCGAGCCTTTCCGATCGTCCGACTCTCCGGCACCGGCCGGGACGAGCCCGCGGTCACGGGCGTAGTCCTCCAGCATGCCGCGCAGTTGGCGGCGGCCCCGGTGCAGTCGGGACATCACCGTACCGATGGGAGTCCCCATGATGTCCGCGATCTCCTTGTAGGCAAAGCCCTCTACATCGGCAAGATAAACCGCGATGCGGAACTCTTCGGGGATCGCCTGCAGTGCGGACTTCACATCCGAGTCCGGAAGGTGGTCGAGAGCCTGCGACTCGGCGGAGCGCAGACCTGTCGACATGTGCGACTCGGCGCGCGCCAGCTGCCAGTCCTCGATCTCCTCGGCGGCACTGCGCTGAGGTTCGCGCTGCTTCTTGCGGTACGAATTGATGAAGGTGTTCGTGAGGATGCGGTACATCCACGCCTTGAGGTTCGTACCCTCGCGGAACTGGTGGAAGGAGCCGTACGCCTTCGCATACGTCTCCTGGACCAGGTCCTCGGCGTCTGCGGGGTTGCGCGTCATGCGCAGCGCGGCCGAGTACATCTGGTCGAGGAAACCGAGGGCGTCCCTCTCGAAGCGCGCGTTGCGCTCGGCGGTCGTCTCCTCCGCGCGGCCGTCGTCGGTCCCTGTGTCGGTACCGGTGACCGGACCCACCTCCTCCAACGCTGTGGCGGATCCGAAACCGGACCCGCTCGAATCGGAGAATAGTCGACCTTGCTTCGACGCGGGCTGTCGATCCGATCCGCTCAGTGCCCGCTCGGGAGTGGTCTTCGCCGCATGCAGCACCGTCCACTCCAGGTCAGCTGCGTTCGAGCGGCGCGGGCAGATGGTCGAACCCATGCGACGGACTCCCTCTCCACATACGACGTTGATGTACCGATGTCCGCAACAACAGTGGCCCCCCACTCAACATTCCCGGGGCTGCGGCAGGTCCCCGCGAGGGTGATCCGATCCACCCGAAAGGAGGCGTGCCCGGTGTGCGAGGGAGACGGGCCGGGCGCTACGGGAGTCGGTCCAGCCAGACGGTGACGGCGGCGGTGAGGATCTCCATCGCCTGATCCTGGGTCAGGTCGGCCTTCTTCGGGACGGCGAACCCATGGTCCCCGTACGGCACCTCGGTGATCTCGTACTCCCCCGGCGGGAATTCGGCGGGCCGTCCGAACGGGTCGTGGCCGCCCTGCACGACGAGCGTGGGCACACCCGAGCCGAGCAGCTCGTCCTTGCGGGACTTCTCCGGCTTGCCCGGCGGATGCAGGGGGAAACTGAGCGCGAGGACCGCGTGGGCGCCGAGCTCGGTCGCCGTGCGGCAGGCCACCCGGGCGCCGGCGCTGCGTCCCGCGGCGACGACCGGGAGCCCTGGGGCGGTGAGGGCGGGCCACAGGCCGCGCCAGCCGGTGTCCAGGGTCTTCGGGGCGGGTGCGAGCTTCTTCCCGGCGACCCGCCACGGCTGCTCCACCAGGGCGACGCTCACTCCGTGGGCGGGCAGCGCGGCGGCGAGGGCCTGGAGGTCGCGGGCCTCGATGCCGCCACCGGCGCCGTGACCGGCGGCGAGCACCAGGCGCGGCTTCTTCGCGGGCAGCCAGGTGATCCGGGCCGGCCCGGCGTCGGTGTCGACCGTCCCGGTCGTCGTACGAGCTGTCTCTGTGGGACTCACGTACCTCATCCTGCCCGGTCAGAAGAGTGTGCCGACCTCCGGCGCGGCCAACTCCTCCAGCAGTTCGGGTCCGTTGTTGCGGACATTGCTGACGGCGGTGGCCACCGGGTAGGCCCGCATCAGTCCGCCGGGCGGTGGTGCGAGCAGCGCCCGCAGTCCCTCGATGTCCGTGTGCGAGGGGTCCAGCCAGGCGTCCCAGCGGTCCGGGGTGAGCATCAGCGGCATCCGGGGGTGGATGTCGGCGAGCGCCGCCGGGCCCTCGGCGGGGGCGACCGCGAGCGGGGTGGTCTCCGCCTCGGTGGTGATCACGGAGCAGGTCACCCACCAGGCCTGCGGGTGGTCGTCGGGCAGGGTGCGGTCGCGCCAGAACTCGTACAGTCCGGCCATCGCGAAGACCGATCCGTCCGCGGGTGTCACGAAGTACGGCTGCTTGCGGGGGCGCTTCTTCCTCCCCTGCTCCTCCAGCTGCCGCTCGTCGGTACCGGTGACCCACTCGTAGTAGCCGTCGGCGGGCAGGATGCAGCGCCGAGAGACGAAGGGGCGGCGGAACGACGGCTTCTCGTGGACCGTCTCGGCCCGGGCGTTGATCATCCGGGCGCCGCCCTCCGGCGACTTGGCCCAGGAGGGCACGAGTCCCCATTTCAGTGCGCGCAGCTGGCGAACCGGACGTTGATCATCCGCGTCTTTCACCGGGCGTTCCAGTACGGCGTAGACCTCCTTGGTCGGCGCCACGTTGTAATCGGGCTCCAGGGCCTCCGCCGGTTCCCACTTCTCGACGCCGAAGAGTCCGGTCAGATCCTCGGGCCGCCGACTCGCTGCATACCGTCCGCACATAAGTGCCAGACTGCCACGACCCACCGGCACGACCGCAAGGAGCCGCCCGCACCATGGACAGCACCGATCTGGGCGATCTGTGGGATCGCATATCCGGTACCCAGCCCGCACCCGAACAGTGGCTGGTGGTCGTGACGGCCACGGTCGCGCTCATAGCCGTCGTGCCCAACGTCCTGTGGCGGATCTCCCGCAACACGATCACCATCGCGCACGAGGGCGGCCACGGGCTGATCGCGCTGGTCACCGGGCGCAGGCTGCAGGGCATCCGGCTGCACTCGGACACCAGCGGGCTGACCGTCAGCCGTGGCAGACCCACCGGTATCGGCATGATCCTCACCGCGGCGGCGGGCTACACCGCGCCGCCGCTGCTGGGACTGGGCGGCGCGTGGCTGCTCAGCAGCGGCAGGATCACGCTGCTGCTGTGGGTGGCGACGGCGCTGCTCGCCGTGATGCTGGTGATGATCCGCAATGTGTACGGGGCGCTCACGGTGATCTTCACCGGCTCGGCCTTCCTGCTCGTGTCCTGGCTCGCCTCGCCCGACGTGCAGTCGCTGTTCGCATACACCGCGGTGTGGTTCCTGCTGCTCGGCGGTGTGCGTCCGGCGTTCGAGCTCCAGTCGAAGCGGCGCCACGGCGGCGCACCGGACTCGGACGCGGACCAGCTGTCCCGGCTCACGGACGTCCCGGCCGGGCTGTGGCTCTTCCTCTTCCACGCGGTGTCGCTCTGCTCACTGATCGGCGGAGGTCGCTGGCTGCTCGGCCTGTGAGGGGCGGCGGCGCCCGGCCCCGGGCTCGTTGCGGTCAGTACCACGCTTGTATTACGCCCCGGTTTCCGCCTGTTTGATCAAGATCCGGGTTTGCGGTGAGCCACTAAAGTGAGGGCCATGACCGAAAGTTCCGTGCACCCTGCCCTCTGGCCCGCCCCCCATGCGAGCGGAGCCGTCGACGCCACCGTCACCGTGCCCGGATCGAAATCGGTCACCAACCGGGCGCTGGTCCTCGCCGCCCTCGCCGCCGAGCCGGGCTGGCTGCGCCGCCCGCTGCGCTCCCGCGACACACTGCTGATGGCGCAGGCGCTGCGCGCGATGGGCGTCGGCATCGAGGAGGGTGTCGGCCCGGACGGCTCCGGGGAGGCCTGGCGGGTCATCCCGGCCGGGCTGCACGGCCCCACCACGATCGACGTCGGCAACGCCGGAACGGTCATGCGCTTCCTGCCGCCGGTCGCCAGCCTCGCCGACGGGCCGATCCACTTCGACGGCGACGCGCGTTCGTACGAGCGGCCGCTGAACGGTGTGATCGACGCGCTGCGGGTGCTCGGCGCCAGGATCGACGACGACGGGCGCGGATCGCTGCCGATGACCGTGCACGGCGGTGGTGCGCTGGACGGCGGCCCGGTGGCGATCGACGCGTCCTCGTCCTCCCAGTTCGTCTCGGCGCTGCTGCTGTCGGCGCCGCGTTTCAACCAGGGCGTGGAGGTGCGCCACACCGGCTCCCGGCTCCCGTCGATGCCGCACATCCGGATGACGGTCGACATGCTGCGGGTCGTCGGCGCCCAGGTCGACGAGCCGGAGACGGGCGGCGAGCCGAACGTCTGGCGGGTCTCCCCGTCGGCGCTGCTCGGCCGCGATCTGACGGTCGAGCCGGACCTCTCCAACGCGCAGCCGTTCCTGGCCGCGGCCCTGGTCACCGGTGGCCGGGTCACGATCCCCGACTGGCCGCTGCGCACCACCCAGCCCGGTGACGCGCTGCGCGAGATCTTCACCGCGATGGGCGGCAGCTGCGAGCTGACCGAGCACGGTCTCACGTTCACCGGTTCGGGCCGCATCCACGGCATCGACGTCGACCTCGGCGAGGTCGGCGAGCTCACCCCGGGCATCGCGGCGGTCGCGGCCCTCGCCGACTCCCCGTCCACGCTCAGCGGTGTCGCCCATCTGCGGCTGCACGAGACGGACCGGCTGGCCGCGCTCACCAAGGAGATCAACGAGCTCGGCGGCCGGGTGACCGAGACCGCCGACGGGCTGCACATCGAGCCGCGCGCGCTGCACGGCGGTACCTTCCATACGTATGACGACCACCGGATGGCCACCGCGGGGTCGATCATCGGCCTTGCAGTCCCCGGAGTGGAGATCGAGAACGTGGCGACAACCGCCAAGACCCTGCCGGATTTCCCGCAGATGTGGACCCGAATGCTCGGGGCCTGAGTCATGCGTCGCTACGGCAAGAACCCCGACGAGGACGACATCCGGTTCCGCCCGAACCCGAAGGGCAACCGGCCTCGTACGCATACCCGTCCGAAGCACGAGGACGCCGAGGACGGCATGGTCCTCACCGTCGACCGCGGCCGCCTCACCTGCCTCGTCGAAGGCCGTACGGTCATGGCGATGAAGGCGCGCGAGCTCGGCCGCAAGGCCGCGGTGGTGGGCGACACCGTCTCCATCGTCGGCGATCTGTCCGGGGAGAAGGACACCCTGGCCCGCATCGTCCGCATCGGTGAACGCCGCTCGGTGCTGCGGCGGACCGCGGACGACGACGATCCGTACGAGCGGGTGGTCGTCGCCAACGCCGACCAGCTGGCGATCGTCACCGCGCTGGCCGATCCGGAACCCCGTCCGCGGATGATCGACCGCTGTCTGGTGGCGGCGTACGACGGCGGGCTCACCCCGCTCCTGGTTCTCACCAAGTCCGACCTGGCGTCCCCGGACAAGCTCCTGGAGGCGTACACCCCGCTGGGTGTCCCCTACATCGTCACCAATCGCCAGGAGCTGGAGAACGGCGACGCGGCCGACCGGGTGCGCGAGCAGCTGAACGACCGGGTCACCGCGTTCGTCGGGCACTCCGGCGTCGGGAAGACCACGCTGGTCAACGCCCTGGTGCCGAAGGACCGGCGGCGTACGACGGGTGTCGTCAACGCGGTCACCGGCCGGGGCCGGCACACCACCACCTCGGCCCTGGCGCTGCCTCTGCCGGACGGCCGCGGCTGGGTGGTCGACACCCCCGGTGTGCGCTCCTTCGGGCTGCACCACATCGACCCTTCGCGGGTCATCCACGCCTTCCCCGACCTGGAGCCCGGCACCGAGGACTGCCCTCGCGGCTGCACCCACGACGCTGTCCAACCGGAATGCGCTCTGGGCGCCTGGGTGACATCCGGGCACGCCGACCCGGCCCGGCTGGACTCGCTGCACCGGCTGCTGGCCACCCGGGAGCGACGCGAAGGCGACTGACCGAGGCACGTTTGCGATCTGCTGCTACCGGTAAGTGCATAATCGCACGCAGCGGGACAGGGCAGTCACCGACGTGGGAGGGCACCGACGATGGCGTGGCTGCTGGTCGTGGTCGCAGGGCTTCTGGAGACCGGCTTCGCTGTCTGTCTGAAACTGTCGCACGGCTTCACCCGGCTCTGGCCGACCATCGCCTTCTGCATCTTCGCGCTCGGCAGCTTCGGTCTGCTGACCCTGTCCCTGAAGAAGCTCGACGTGGGGCCCGCCTACGCCGTGTGGACGGGCATCGGCGCTGCGGGCACCGCGATCTACGGCATGGTCTTCCTCGACGACGTGGTCTCCACGCTCAAGCTCATCTCGATCTCCCTGGTGATCCTGGGTGTGATCGGACTGCAGCTGTCGGGATCGTCCCACTGACCGGCAGGGGACGTCCGGGGAAGTGACAGGCGGCGCTGTGCCCGGCCGCCTCCCCGAGCGGTACGTCGCGCTCGCAGCGCTCCCTGTCCTCCTCGCCCAGCTCCGCGTACACCGGGCAGCGTGACCGGAACCGGCAGCCCTCGTACCGCCGCGTCGGGCTCGGCGGATCCCCGGCCAGCAGAATGCGGGTGCGGCGGCGCTCGCGCTCCGGGTCGGGCAGCGGCACGGCCGACAGCAGCGCCTGCGTGTACGGATGGCGGGCCCGCTCGAAGACCTCCTCGGCGGTGCCGGTCTCGACCGTACGGCCGAGGTAGACGACACTCACCCGGTCCGCGATGTGCCGCACCACCGACAGATCGTGCGAGACGAAGAGGTACGCGAGCCCCAGCTCGGCCTTGAGCCGCTGGAGCAGGTTGAGCACCCCGGCCTGTACGGACACGTCGAGCGCGGACACCGGTTCGTCGAGCACGAGCAGGTCCGGTTCGACGGAGAGCGCGCGGGCGATCCCGATGCGCTGCCGCTGCCCACCGGAGAACTCGTGCGGGAAGCGGGTGGCGTGCGCCGGTTCGAGTCCGACCTGGGTGAGCAGTTCGGGGATCCGCCGGGCCACGGTGGCGCGGTCCGCGCCCTGGGTGCGCAGCGGCTCGGCGACGATGTCGCCGACCGGCATCCGCGGGTCGAGGCTGGCCATCGGGTCCTGGAAGACGATCTGGACCCGGCCGCGCAGCGCCTTGCGGTCGGCCTTGGACAGTCCGTCGAGGGACCGTCCGAAGAGCTCGATGTCCCCGCCTTCGGGGCGGACGAGGTTCAGCAGTTCGAAGAGGGTGGTGGACTTGCCGGATCCGGACTCCCCGACGAGCGCGAGTGTTTCACCGGCCCGGATGGAGAGGTCCACGCCGTCGACCGCGTGGATGGAGCCGACACGCCGTTTGAACGCGGTCCCCTTGAGGACGGGGAACGTCTTGGTGAGCCCGGTGACGTGCAGGACCCGGTCGCCGGGGGAGGCGGCGCGTTCGGGAATGGACGGGACGGGGAAGACCTCCGCCGGGGTGAGGCCCTGTTCGGCGATCTCCTCGGCTCGTACGCAGGCGGCGAGATGCCCTTCGTCGCTCGCGCCCGCGGCCACGAGCGCGGGCTCCGCCGCCGTGCAGCGCTCCTCGGCCAGCGGGCAGCGCGGGGCGAACGCGCAGCCCTTCGGCAGCCGGCCCGCCGAGGGCGGTGCGCCCGGGATCGGGACGAGCACGTCCGAGGGGCCGTCGATCCGCGGTACGGCACCGATCAGGCCGAGCGTGTACGGCATCCGGGGCCGCCGGAAGAGTTCGGTCGCCGCTGCGGTCTCGACGACCCGGCCCGCGTACATCACCGCGACCCGGTCCGCCGCTCCCGCGATCACCCCGAGGTCATGGCTGACCAGCAGCAGCGCGGCACCCGTCTCGCGCTGCGCGGTGCGCAGCACGTCCAGGACCTGGGCCTGGACGGTGACGTCGAGGGCCGTGGTCGGCTCATCGGCGATGATCACATCCGGGTCGTTGGCGACGGCCATCGCGATCATGGCGCGTTGACGCATCCCGCCGGAGAACTCGTGCGGGAATCCCTGCGCCCTGGTGGCCGGTTCGGGAATGCCCACGAGGTCGAGCAGGTCGACGGCTTCCGCACGGGCGCGCTCGCGGGAGACGTCGCGGTGGGTACGGATGGCCTCGGCGATCTGGTCGCCGATCCGGTAGACCGGGGTGAAGGCGGAGAGCGGGTCCTGGAAGACCATGCCGATACGGCGGCCACGTACCGAGGAGAGCACTCGGTCGGAGGCGCCGACGAGTTCGGTCCCGCCCTCGTCCGCGGCTCCGCTCCCGGCGAGCCGGACCGATCCCCGTGCCCGCGCATTGGCCGGCAGCAGCCCGAGCACGGCCAGTGCGGTGGCGGACTTCCCCGACCCCGACTCCCCCACCAGGCCGAGCACTTCGCCGCGGCGCAGCGTGAAGTCGACGCCCCGGACGGCGGGTGCCCCGTCGAAGTCGACGGCTAGACCGGAGACGTCCAGCACCACGGGTGCCTGTCCGTCAGTCGTCGTACTCATCGGTCGGTCTCCTCGTCCTGAACAGCTGTCCGAGCCGTTGAACGGCCTCGCCCGCTCGTCGGATCGAGCGCGTCACGCAGTCCGTCGCCCACCAGGTTCACCGCGAGGACGAAGACGATGAGCAGGCCTGCGGGGAAGAAGAACATCCATGGGTACGTCACCGCGGCGCCTGTCGTCGAGGCGATGAGCGTGCCGAGCGACACATCGGGCGCCTGCACGCCGAAGCCGAAGTACGACAGCGCGGTCTCGCTCATCACCGCGCCGCCGACCGCGATGGTCGCGTCGATGATGAGGAAGGAAGCGACGTTCGGCAGGATGTGCCGCCAGATCACCCGGAACGGCCCGACGCCCATGTACCGGGCGGCCCGCACGAACTCGCGCTCCTTGAGGGAGAGCGTCATGGACCGAATCACCCGCGCGGTGATCATCCAGCCGAAGACGGCGAGCAGCCCGACGAAGGCGAACCAGCCGCCGCCGCGCAGCCGCGGTGAGATGATCGCGATGATCAGGAAGGCCGGGAAGACCAGCAGCAGATCGACGCCGAACATCAGGATCCGGTCCGGCCAGCCCCCGAAGTATCCGGCGCAGGCGCCGACCAGCGAGGCGAGCACGGTCGAGAAGAACGCCACCAGCAGCCCGATCAGCAGCGACTTCTGGAGTCCGCGGACGGTCTGCGCGAAGACGTCCTGCCCGATGCGGTTGGTCCCCCACCAGTGCCTTGCGCCCGGGCCTTCGCGCAGCGAGGTGTAGTCGATGTGGCTGTAGTCCCAGTGGCTGATCAGCGGTCCGGCGAAGGCGAGCAGGAAGAGCAGCAGAAGGATCGTTCCTCCGGCGAGTGCACCGCGGTTGCTCACGAAGCGGCGCAGCACCACTGCGGCGCGGCCGGCCGGCCGCAGCGGCTCGGCCCCTCCGGCCGCCGCGTCGGCGGCGGTCTCGATGACGGCGGTCATGACAGTCGTACTCCTCGGGCTGTTCAGGTTCAGGCGTTCCGGATGCGCGGGTCGAGCGCGGCGTGCAGGAGATCCGCGAGGAAGCCGGACAGGAGGACCATCACGGCGGCGAACACATTGACGGCGACCACCGAGTTGACGTCGTTCTTGCCGACGGAGGCGACGAACCACTCGCCCATGCCGTGCCAGCCGAAGATCGTCTCGGTGAAGGTGGCACCGGTGAACAGCGCCAGGAAGCCGTAACTGAAGTAGGTCGACATGGGGATGAGCGCCGTGCGCAGCCCGTGCTTGAGCAGCGCGGTGGACCGGGTGAGCCCCTTGGCCTGAGCGGTGCGCAGATAGTCGGAGCCGAGGACGTCGAGCATGGTGGAGCGCTGGTAGCGGCTGTAACTCGCAATGGTGCCGAGGGCGATGGAGACGGTCGGCAGCAGCAGATGGACCGACCTGTCCTTCAGCACGGTCCAGAACCCGGAGTCCACGCCGGGGCTCTTCTCGCCGGTGAACTGGATGGCCTCGGTGCCGGTCTTCTGGTTGAACCAGATCGCGCCGATCTTCAGGAGCACCGCGAGCAGGAAGACGGGGGTGGAGAGCAGGACGAACGAGGCGAGGGTGACCAGTCGGTCGGAGAGCCGGTACTGGCGTACGGCGGTCCACGCGCCGGCGAGCACGCCGACGACGGTCCCGAGGACGGTGCCGAGCAGAAGCAGCCGCAGGCTGACCCCGATCCGGCGCCCGAACTCCGCGCCCACCGAGGTCCCGTCGATGGTCTGCCCGAGATCACCGCGGACCGCGCGCCCGGCCCACTGCCCGAACCGGGTGAGCAGCGGTTCGTGGTCATTGACCCCGAGAGCGGTGAGGTGGTGGTCGACGGACCTGGGCGAGAGGGGCGGCTGGCGCCCCTCGTAGTACGCGCGCGGGTCGAGCGCCAGGGACGCGAGGAGGTACGACAGGCAGACGGCGGCCAGCAACAGGACGGCGTAGTAGCCGAGTCGCTTGGCCAGAAAGGCGGCCACAGGTGTTGGTCCTCCACAGGGGCGTTCACAAGGGTCGTGCAGAGCCGGCGGGCCGGATCGCGGCCACGGCCGGCTCCATCGGCGCAGGTCTGCCTACCGGCCCAGCTTGACGGTGTTTTGTTGCGGACATGCAAAGAAACCATGAAACCACCCCGGCTGCCCTCCCACCAGCCCGAAGATCGACTTACGGTCTCCGCAGCCTGCGGCCCCGATCGGACCGCACCCGAACCGGAGGAATGAACACCGATGCGCAGAACCACCGTGATCGCCATCGCCGCAGCCCTGTCGGCCACCTTGGCGGTGACCGGCTGCGACTCCTCCGGCGCGGACGCCAAGGCGCCGAAGAAGCAGGCAGCGCCCAAGGCCGACGGCCAGGACATCAACGCACACCCGCTCAGCGACCTCAGGCAGGGCGGATCGGTGAAGGTGCCGATCACCCAGTGGATCACCCAGTACAACTACAACACCGTGGACGGCTCGCAGGGCGATGCCATGGAGATCAGCGCACTCGTCCTGCCGGACCTCTTCGACTCGGACGCCAAGGGCGCCATCCACACCAACCCGAACTTCCTGGTCTCGGCGAAGGTCGTCTCCTCCAGCCCGCAGGTGGTGGAGTACCAGCTGAACCCGAAGGCCAAGTGGTCCGACGGCAAGCCGCTGAGCTGGAAGGACTTCGAGGCCCAGTGGAAGGCCCTGAACGGCTCGGACGAGGCGTACGAGGCGGCCGACACCTCGGGGTACGACCAGATATCCAAGGTCGAGCAGGGCAAGGACGCCCACGGCGTGAAGGTCACCTTCACCGAGCCGTACGCCGACTGGCAGCGGCTCTTCGACCCGCTCTACCCGGCCGACTACATCGACACCCCGGAGAAGTTCAACAAGGGCTGGTCGGAGAAGGTCCCGGTCTCGGGCAACGCCTTCAAGATCGGTGAGTACGACAAGACGGCGCAGACCATCACAGCCGTTCCGGACCCCAAGTGGTGGGGCGACAAGCCCAAGCTGGACTCGGTGATCTACCGGGTGCTGGACTTCTCCGCGATGACCGACGCCTACCTCAACAAGGAGACGGACTCGGCCACCGCGCTCCTCCCGGAGGACTACAAGCGCCTGGTCGACGCGCCGGGCACGGAGATCCGGCGCGGCGCCCGCTGGGACGAGGTGCACATCACCCTGAACGGCGGCCGGGGGCCGCTGAAGGACGTGAAGGTACGCAACGCCCTGCAGGCGGCGATCGACCGCAAGGGCATCAACGCCAGCTTCAGCAAGGACCTCTCCTTCGAACTGAAGCCGCTGGACAACCACTTCTTCATGCCCAACCAGGTGGGCTACCAGGCCAACGCCGGGGCGTACGGCGAGTACGACGTCGAGAAGGCGAAGAAGCTCCTTGACGAGGCGGGCTGGAAAGACGCCGGAGAGGGCAAGCCGCGCACCAAGGGCGGCAAGCAGCTCACGCTCGACTACGCCCTGAGCGCGGGCGGCACCTCGGCCCAGACGGACCAGGCGGAGCTCGTGCAGCAGCAGCTCGGTGTCATCGGCGTGAAGGTGAACATCAAGAAGGTCCCGGCGAACGACTTCTTCAACAAGTTCGTCAACACCGGCAACTTCGACCTGGTCAGCTTCCGCAACGTCGACCAGGTGTATCTGACCATGTCGTACCCGGTGTACCGGCAGCCGAAGGGAAAGAACCTCTTCCAGAACTTCGGTTCGGTCGGCTCCCCGAAGATCGACGAACTGCTGTCGAAGGCCGCACAGACCACCGACCGGGCCGCGGCGGCCAAGCTCTACAACGAGGCGGACGTCGAGATCTGGAAGCTCGGTCACTCCATCGAGCTCTACCAGCGCCCGCAGATCGTCGCCGTCCGCAAGGACCTGGCGAACTACGGCGCCGCGGGCCTGGCCGACGTCGACTACACCAAGGTCGGCTGGCTGAAGAAGTAGCGCGCCACCGGTGGCCCGCCCGTCACCCGGCGGGCCACCGCTCCATCACCTCGCGCACCAGCGGCGCCGCGTCCGTGGGGACGGAGGACGCGGCAACCGCGTACGACAGTGCGAGGCGCAACGCGATCTCGCAGGTCACGGCCAGCGCCGCCGGGTCGTGCGGCGGGCGCCCGCCGTCCAGGGCGGCCACCGCGCGGTTGCGCACCAGGCCGAGGAGCTCGGCCGGGGTCGGCGGCCCGGCATCGGCCCGCCGCTGCGCCGGTACGGGCGAGGAGGGCGGCCCCGAGAGGCGGGCGGGGCGGGGTAAGCGCTCTCCCCAGCAACCCGTGAGCAACGCCCTGACCAGGGCGTTCGTACGAGCCGCCCGGACCGTCCAGGCGGCGGTGGCGGCCAGTCTGTCCCCCGTGCCACCGGGCGATTGCAAGGCCCGTTCGACACCGGCGAGGTAGCCGTCGGCAGCGCGCCGGACGAGAGCCCGGGCCAGGCCGTCCTTGCTGCCGAACTCGTTGTAGAGGGTCTGCCGGGAGACTCCTGCGGCGGACGCGATGTCGACCATCCGCACCGTCGTCCAGGGCAGGGTGCTGAGCGCCGAGAGGGCGGCGTCCAGCAATGCTTCTCGCGCTGCAGGCATCGTCGCCTCCCACGCCAGGGGTCTGCGGTTCAGAGTTGACGCGCTCCCCCGCACTGTCAAGGGTCCACGCAGCCCCCAGGGTCCTGTGGCTCTGTTCACCCGCGGTCGATACTGTGACGACATGCCCGACTACCACGATGATCTGCGCCTCGCCCATGTGCTGGCGGACGCCGCCGACGCGACGACGATGGACCGGTTCAAGGCTCTCGACCTCAAGGTCGAGACCAAGCCGGACATGACGCCGGTGAGCGAGGCCGACAAGGCCGCCGAGGAGCTGATCCGCGGTCACCTCCATCGGGCGCGCCCGCGCGACGCGATCCTCGGCGAGGAGTACGGGATCGAGGGCACCGGCCCCCGCCGCTGGGTCGTCGACCCGATCGACGGCACCAAGAACTACGTGCGCGGTGTGCCGGTCTGGGCGACGCTGATCTCGCTGATGGAGGCGGGCGAGAACGGCTTCCAGCCGGTGGTGGGAGTGGTGTCGGCCCCCGCGCTGGGCCGCCGCTGGTGGGCGGCGAAGGGTGCCGGGGCGTTCTCCGGCCGCAGCCTCACCTCCGCGACCCGGATGCACGTCTCGAAGGTCGAGCGGATCCCGGACGCCTCGTTCGCGTACGCGTCGATGACCGGCTGGGAGGAGCAGGGCCGGCTCGACGGGTTCATGGATCTGACCCGGGCCTGCTGGCGTACGCGCGGGTACGGGGATTTCTGGCCGTACATGATGGTCGCCGAGGGTTCCGTGGACATCTGCGCGGAGCCGGAACTCTCGCTATGGGACATGGCGGCGAACGCGATCATCGTCCAGGAGGCGGGTGGCCGGTTCACCAGCCTGGACGGGGTGCCCGGTCCGGGCGGCGGAAACGCGGCGGCCTCGAACGGGCTGCTCCACCACGAGCTGCTCGGATATCTGAACCAGCGCTACTGATCCCGCGCCGCTACGAGGCGTACAGACTCCCGAGGGGCGTGCGGTCCATTTCCGTGCGCCCCTCGAATGATCTCCACGTACCCCTTGTTGGAGTCCCCCAAGGATGCAACTCTGAGAGTCCCCCCACTTGTGAACTTGTGAATCGACTCACGTGGTCGCTTCACGAAGGAGGTGGCTCCCTTCATGCTCGTCCGTGACGCCATGAGCACGATGGTCCTCACCATCGGCCCCACCCACACGCTCCGCCAGGCGGCCCAGCTGATGTCGGCCCGCCGCATCGGCGCAGCCGTCGTCCTCGACGGGGACACCAGCGGACTCGGCATCCTCACCGAGCGCGACATCCTCAACGCGGTCGGCGCCGGTCAGAACCCCGACACCGAGACCGCATCCACCCACACCACCACCGATGTGGTCTTCGCCGCGCCCGGCTGGACCCTGGAGGAGGCCGCGGAGGCCATGACGCACGGCGGCTTCCGGCATCTGATCGTGCTGGACGACCACGGTCCCGTCGGGATCGTCTCGGTCCGCGACATCATCCGCTGCTGGGCGCCCACCAGGCGCCATCCGGTGGAACTGGTCGGCTGACGCCCCTGCGCACGTACGGCCGGTGGGCCGCCCCCCTCGACGCGGAGGGAACCGGCCCACCGGCACCGGCAGCCGTGAGTACTAGCCGCGAAGGGCTTGGACCGCGGCCTCCAGCCGCTTGCCGAAGTCGCCGTCCGCCTGGCGGAAGTTGTCGATCGCGCGCTCCGCGATGTCGTCGCGGGAGACCTTGGCGATGAATCCGGCGAGGTTGTCGATCAGTCGGACCTTCTCGTCCTCGGAGAGGAGCCGGTAGAGGTTCCCCGCCTGCACGAAGTCGTTGTCCTCGGCGTGGCGCGGGGCCTCGTGCGTACCGGTCTCACCGGTGACGGTGGTGGGCTCCCACAGCGGACGGTCCGTCTGTACCGGACCGCCGAAGCTGTTGGGCTCGTAGTTCTTCGCACCCTTGTGGCGGCCGTCGTACAGGTGGCCGTCTCGGCTGTTCGTCCGCGCCTCGGTGGCGTGCGGACGGTTCACGGGCAGGTGGTCGGCGTTGATCCCGACGCGGTAGCGGTGGGCGTCGCCGTAGGCGAAGAGGCGTCCCTGGAGCATCTTGTCCGGGGACGGGCCGATGCCCGGCACGAAGTGCGCGGGGCTGAAGATCGACTGCTCGGTCTCCGCGAAGATGTTCTCGGGGTTGCGGTTGAGCTCCAGCTTCCCGATCTCGATCGGGGGGTAGTCCTCGTGCGGCCACACCTTGGTGAGGTCGAACGGGTTGAAGCGGTACGTGGCCGCCTCCGACGCGGGCATGACCTGGACCTGCACCGTCCAGGACGGGAAGTCGCCGCGCTCGATCGCCTCGCGCAGATCGCGCTGGTGGCTGTCCGGGTCCTCGCCGGCGAGCTTGTCGGCCTCGGCCTGCGTGAGGTTCTTGATGCCCTGGTCGGTCTTGAAGTGGTACTTGACCCAGAAGACCTCTCCGGCCTCGTTGTTCCACTGGTACGTGTGCGAGCCGTACCCGTTCATGTGACGCAGCGTGGCCGGGATGCCGCGGTCACCGAAGAGCCAGGTCACCTGGTGCGTGGACTCGGGCGACAGACCCCAGAAGTCCCAGACGTTGTCCGCTTCCTGCGAGCCGGTGTACGGATCGCGCTTCTGGGTGTGGATGAAGTCCGGGAACTTGATGGCGTCCTTGATGAAGAACACCGGGGTGTTGTTGCCGACGAGGTCGTAGTTGCCCTCTTCGGTGTAGAACTTCAGCGCGAATCCGCGGGGGTCGCGCACCGCGTCGGCGGAGCCGAGGCTGCCCGCGACGGTGGAGAAGCGCAGGAAGGTCTCGGTCTGCTTGCCGACCTCGGAGAGGAACTTGGCACGCGTCCACTGCGAGACATCGCGGGTCAGCGTGAAGGTGCCGTACGCACCGGCGCCGCGGGCGTGCACGATGCGCTCCGGAATGCGCTCACGGTTGAAGTGCGCGAGCTTCTCCAGCAGCAACTGGTCCTGTGCCAGGACCGGACCACCGACACCTGCGGTCTGACTGTTCTGGTTGTCGGCGACCGGCGCGCCGGCCTCCGTGGTGAGCGGTCCCTGCGTCACGTGCGCCTCCTGCGTCATTCCTGCACATCCGTCATGTCCTGATGTCCGCACAGCCTGTCCACTGCGCATATCGGTCTTGATCCTACAATGGACTAAGTCCAAGTCAAGGAGAGATCCAAAGTCACACCAGTTCGGAACCAGGGCACCCTCGCTGTTAGGCTTGCTCTCATGAGTGACCTCTTGGAACGACTCCGCGGACGCGGCTGGCGCATGACCGCGCAGCGGCGTGTCGTGGCCGAGGTCCTCGACGGGGACCATGTGCACCTGACGGCCGACGAGGTCCACGCCCGGGCCGTCGCCAAGCTGCCGGAGATCTCCCGCGCCACCGTCTACAACACGCTCGGCGAGATGGTGTCGCTCGGCGAGGTCATCGAGGTCGCCACCGATCACCGCGCGAAGCGCTACGACCCGAACGCGCACCGCCCCCACCAGCACCTGGTCTGCGCCCGGTGCGGCGCCATCCGTGATGTGCACCCGGCGGGCGACCTGCTGGCGGACCTGCCGACGGACGAGCGGTTCGGCTTCACGGTCTCCGATGTCGAGGTGACGTACCGCGGCATCTGCCCGAACTGCGCCGCGACCGCCTGAGACAGGGCGAAGGGCCCGATGCGAGTGACGCTCGCACCGGGCCCTTCCGCATTCCACCCGCCCGGCACCGCGCCTGCCCGCCTCGCCGGCCGGTCCGGTGCAGGACCACTTCCACGGGCACCCGCAGGGCCTGCCGGAGGTACGCGCGGCCGACCGCGCGCCCCCCACTCGACGCGACCGAGCGGCGGGAGCCGGGCAAGCTGCTGCAGCCGCAGCCCCGGCGATGCCCGCCCCATCCACCCCGCGCGCACCCCCTTCCCGAATCTGACGGGTCGTCATATCGTCGACGGGATCGCGTCCGCCCCGCGGCGGATCCACACCTCGACTGCGCGAGGAGAGACCCGTGGGAGATCCGCACCCGACCACACCGTCACCCACCCCAACGCCCACCGCCCCTACGCTCCGGGCCCAGGCGCTCACCCGCACGTTCGGACGCGGCGCCAAGGCGCTCACCGCCCTCGGTCCGGTCGATCTCGACATCGCGCCCGGCGAGTTCACCTGCATCGTCGGCCCCTCCGGCTGCGGCAAGTCCACCCTGCTGCGGATCGCCGCCGGGCTGCTCCGCCCCAGCGCCGGTGAGCTGTCCATCCGTACGGCATCGCCCCGCCCGGCCGCGATGATCTTCCAGGACTACGGCATCTACGACTGGAAGACCGTTCTCTCCAATGTCCGGTTCGGCCTCGACATCCAGCGCGTACCGCGCAGGGAGGCCGACGCCAGGGCACGTGACTGGCTCGCCCGGATGGGGCTCTCCGAGTTTGCCGGCGCCTATCCGGCAGCTCTCTCCGGCGGGATGCGGCAACGCGTCGCCATCGCCCGCGCCCTCGCCGTCGAACCCGAAATCCTGCTGATGGACGAGCCGTTCGCGGCCCTCGACGCCCAACTGCGGACGATCCTCCAGGACGAGCTGCTCGACCTCACCCAGACCACCCGTACCACCACGCTCTTCATCACCCACAGCCTGGAAGAGGCGATCGTGCTCGGCGACCGGGTACTGGTGATGTCCGCCAGGCCGGGCCGGATCATTGCCGAACACCGGCCGCCGTTCGCCCGCCCGCGCACCGGCCACGTCCGTTCGACACCCGAATTCACCGCACTGAAGAGCGAGTTGTGGGAGCTGCTGCGCGGCGAGGTCCGCAGGGAGGTGATCTCGGTATGAGCACCGCCGTGAAAGAAGCGCCTCACGAGGGTGGAACCGTCCTGGTGCGCAGGCCGGGCCCGCAGGAGCTGGATCCCGTACGCACCCATCGCAGGCGCCGCACCCTGGAGCTGGCGCTCGCCGTCGCCGTGCCGCTGGTCCTCGTCCTGCTCTGGCAGCTGGCCGCCGCCCGGTCCTGGATCGACGACCGCGTCTACCCTGCCCCGTCCACCATCCTTGCGGACGGCTGGGACCGGGCGGCCGACGGCGATCTGTGGCCGGATGTGTGGGCCACACTCAAGCGAGTCCTCGGCGGCTATGCGATCGGCACCGTCGCCGGATACGCGCTCGGCCTGCTGATGGGGTCACTCTCGCTCGTACGCGCGGCGCTGGAGCCCTTGCTCGACGCCCTGTACGTCGTACCGAAGCTGGCTCTGCTGCCGGTCTTCCTCAACATGTTCGGCCTCGGCGAAGGGCCGCAGATCGCTCTGGTCGCCGCCACGGTCTTCTTCTTCGTCTGGATCTCCACCATGGCGGCCGTCCTCGCCGTCCCGATCGGTCACCGCGACGCCGGCCAGGTCTTCGGGGCCTCGCCCTGGCAGATGTTCCGGCACGTACTGCTGCCCGCCTCGCTGCCCGCGGTGCTGGTCGGCGCAAGGATCGCGGCGGGCGTGGCCGTCCTGGTCATCGTGGCGTCCGAGCAGATCGCGGCGGCCGACGGGCTCGGCCATCTGATCTTCGACTCCCGGGCGCTGTTCCAGAACGACGTGATGTTCGTCGGCATCGTCTGCGTGGCGGTGCTCGGCGTCGTTTTCTCCGAAGTGGTGCGGATCGCCGGACGGCTGCTCACCCCGTGGGCCCCGCGCGACCGCGGCCGCAGCCAGTCGTGAACGGCACCCCACCTGCTCCACCGAGTTCTTCGTACGGAGGCACTGTGCGCACACGTACCCCTCTCACCTGCACCGTCGCGCTCGTCGCGGCATCACTGCTCGCCGCGGCGGGCTGCGCCAAGAACGATTCCGGCAGCGGCGGCGCCGATGCCGCGCCGCGCACCGTCAAGCCCGTCGCCGGCTGCGGCGCGGGCAGTTGGACCGACCCGGCCGATCTGGCGGCCGACCGCAGACCGGCTCGCTGCGACAAGGGCGCGCCCGCCCCTCAACCGCTGGCGAAGAAGCGGAAGATCACCGTCGCCACCGGCACCCTCAGTGCGGAGTACGTCGCCCCGCTCCAGGTCGCCGTG
Organism: Streptomyces sp. NPDC051664; assembly: GCF_044453545.1. Taxonomy (NCBI): domain Bacteria; kingdom Bacillati; phylum Actinomycetota; class Actinomycetes; order Kitasatosporales; family Streptomycetaceae; genus Streptomyces; species Streptomyces sp. NPDC051664. The sequence continues at coordinate 518,464 of NZ_JBITCU010000001.1, forward strand.
GCGGAGGGCGAGTTCGCCAAGGAGGGCCTGGACGTCGAACTGAAGGTGCTTCCCACCCCGGACGCCCTGCCACTGCTCGCCAAGGGCGATGTCGACGCCCAGTGGGCAGCCCCCGAGGCAGCCGTGATGAACGGCATCGACGGCGGCTTCGACATCAAGTGGGTGGCAGGGAACTTCTCCCCCGATCCCACCTCCAGGAGCGGCCTCTGGGTGCGCCTCAAGGAGGGCGAGAGCGCCGAACACGTCGACATGGCGGGCCGGAGGATGGGCACGATGATCGGCAAGGGCTCGGTCATCGCGTATCCGATGGACACCTCGCTGAAGAAGCACGGCGGCGGCCTCGACAGGATCAGCTTCCAGCAGCTCGGCTCCGCGGACGTACTGACCGCCCTGCAGAACGGCGGTGTGGACTCCGCCTGGCTGCTCGACCCGGTCTGGCGCAAGGTGGACGGCGACAAACGGTACGCGTTCCTGGGCGGCCAGCCGGTCGGCGAACCGCTCGGCGGTCTGCTCTTCGGCCCGACGCTGCTGACCGAGGACCCGGACGCGGGTGTCGCCTTTCTCCGCGCCTACATCCGGACGGTGAACACCTACTTCGCCGGGGACTACAAGTCCGATCCCGCGTTCGTGACAAAGCTGGCGAAGCTGATGAAGATCGACGAGGCGACGCTGCGGTCGACGCCGTCCATGCGGATGGACTGGGAGATCCGGAAGGGCACGACGGACCGGCTGCAGCAGGCGTACAGCGACGCGGGCGTCTCGGAGGGCAAGCCACCGGTACCGGAGGAGAAGGCCGTCGACCGGGCGATGTACGGGGAGGCGGTGGGCCACAGGCTCTGACGCCGCGCCCGTACGCCATGCGCAGGCACGGCACGCACAGAAGGCCGGATCCTCGAAAGGATCCGGCCTTCTGTCTTCAGTAGCGGGGACAGGATTTGAACCTGCGACCTCTGGGTTATGAGCCCAGCGAGCTACCGAGCTGCTCCACCCCGCGTCGTGAACACAACATTACGTGACGCCCTGGACCAGCGCAAATCCGTTCCTGCCGACTGAGGGGAGCGCGGTGCCGAGGGGCCACGCCGCCCCTGGGACGCCCGTGTCACCCCCCGCACACCGCTACGCGGTCAGCTCCTGGTGCAAGGCCTCACGGAGCCTGGCGGCCCGCTCCGCGACCTCCGCCGGGCCCAGCTCGACCGCACGGGCGCACCAGCGCTGCCCCTCGGTGAGCTCGCCGCGGCGCGCGGCGAGCAGGGCCAGCCGCAGCGCGGCCCGGCCGTGGCCGTCGTTCGCGGCGCGGCTCCACCACAGAGCGGCCTCGCGCTCGCTGCCCTCGCGGGCGAGGAGCAGCCCCAGATTGAAGGCACCGTTACGGCTGCCCGACTCGGCCGCCTCGCGGTACCAGCGCGCGGCGCTCTCCAGGTCACCGCGGGAGGCGGCGAGCATGCCGACGCGCACCTGGGCGCGGCGGTGCCCCTGCTCGGCGGCCCGCTCGTACCAGGCCTCGCACTCGGTCTTCTCCGGCATCGGCTCACCGAGCCCGGGCGGTCCTGGCGGCGGCTGGCGCGAGTCCAGCACCCCGGCCAGCCGGAAGGCCGCCTCGGCGCTGCCGCCGCCCGCGGCGCAGCGCAGATGGCGTTCGGCCTCCTGCTCCTCGCCGTGGTGCAGCAGGGCCATGCCGACCTGTAGCGCGGCCTCGGTGTGCCCGGCAGCCGCGGCCCTCTCGTACCAGGTCAGAGCTGCCCGGTCCTCGTCGCGCCCGGCGTGCAGGATGCCGAGGTTGAAGGCGGCGTCGACGCTGCCCGCCTCGGCGGCCTTGGAGAACCAGGGCTGCGCGCCGGTCGCGTCGCCCGCCTGGAGCAGCAGCACGGCCAGGGCGTTGGCGGCCTCGCGGTGACCGGCGTAGGCGGCACGGCGGTACCACTGCTCGGCCTGCGGTGTGCGGTCCTGGGCGGCGCAGAGCAGCCCCAGGTTGTACGCGCCGTTGACGTCGCCCGCGTCCATGGCCGCGCGGTACCAGCGCTCGGCGGTCTGCTGCTCGCCACGGGCGGCGTGCAGGGCGCCCAGAGCATTGGCCGCGTTGCCGTCGCCCTCCTGGGCGGCACGCAGCCACCACACGGCCGCGCTCTCCTCGTCGCCCGCGTCGCGCAGCAGGAAACCGAGCGCGCAGGCCGCCCGGGCCTCGCCGCTCTTGGCGGAGGTGAGGTACCAGCGGCCGGCCTCCTTGAGCTCGCCGCGCTGTTCCAGAATGGCGCCGAGATGCAGGGCGGCACGGCGGTGACCGCGCGCGGCGGCCTGCCGGTACCACTGCTCGGCCTCATCGATGCGCCCGGTGGCGGGACCCGCCACGGGTCCGTCGCCCTTGCGCCCGTCCGCACGGCCCGCCTTGCGCGCACCGGTCCCGGTTCCGGTGCCGTCGGCGGCGCCACTGCGCGCAGGCAGGCCCGTCCCCAGCCCGGCGTCCACCCCCGGGCGGCCGAACGCGTCGTGCGGGTCGTCGGCGGCCTTGCTCTCCAGGGTGCGTGCCAGGCGGTACGCGGCCTCCCGGTGCCCCTGCTCGGCGGCAGCGCGCAGCCAGCGCTCGGCGCCGACGTCACCGCGGTGTTCCAGCAGGTCGGCGAGGGCGTACGCGCCCAGCGCATGGCCCTGCTCGGCGGACTGGCGCAGCCAGTACTCGGCGCCCGGCTCGTCGCCACGCTCGCGGTAGTGGCGGCCCAGCGCATGGGCCGCGGCAGCGGAACCGGCGACGGCGGCGATACGCCACCAGCCGGCCGCCTCGTCGGCGTAGCCGCGCTGGTGGAGGAGGACGCCCAGGTTGTTGGCGGCGGCCCGGTCGCCGTCGGCGGTGGCCGCACGCAGATAGGGCTCGGCGCCGTTGAGGTCGCCTCGGCGCAGCAGCAGCGCACCGAGGACGCTCATCGACGCGGTGTCGCCGGCATCGGCGGCGCGACGGTGCCGCGCCTCGCTCTCGGCGGTCTCCGTGCTCTCGGTGTTCTCGATGCCCTGAATGCTCTCGGCGCTGTGCGACGGTTCCGTGTCCCCGGCGGTCCCACCGTTCTCGAAAGTCTGGACAGCCTCGGCGTCGTCTGCGGCATGGACGGCAAAAGCCGCATCTGCCATGTTTTCCATCTCATGGACGCGCCGCTGCACAAACCGCCCTGTCTCCAACAGAGTTGCCCTGTCCCCCATAAATGCCATCGTCCCACCACCTGCAACCCGCGTACACCTGGTATATCGCGGCCAGTGAGGTCACTTCAGCGTTTTGTCGACATGCCCACAGAGTGATAAGTCAAACACGTTCGGAGCCAACACGTGCCCTACGAACCGCACTTCAGGCCCTTCGCGCGAGAAAGTCTCCGCGACACGACGAAGGCCCGGATCCTCGAAAGGATCCGGGCCTTCGTCTTTCAGTAGCGGGGACAGGATTTGAACCTGCGACCTCTGGGTTATGAGCCCAGCGAGCTACCGAGCTGCTCCACCCCGCGTCGTTGTGTTCAAACCGTACCACGACGCGAAGGTGGCGCTTCACCCGTTTGTACCGGCCCCGCTCAGCTGCCCTTCTCCGTCCTGGGCTGCGCCGCAGCCGCACGCCGCAGCGCGTTCTCCAGATCCGTCTGGGCCTTGCCGTAGGCGGTCCAGTCCTGCTTCTTCAAGGCTGCCTCGCCTTCGGTATAGGCCTTCTGCGCATCGGCGATCGCCTGCTTCAGCGCGGCGTCACCGGTGGCCGGTGGCTTCGTGCCCGGTGGCCGGGTGGTCTCCGCCGGCGGCTGGCTGGTGCCGGTGTCCTCCACTCCGAAGACCGCGTTGAGCGCCTCCCCGAGGCTGTTCTCGAAGACGGTCTTCGAACCGTACGAGGCGGCGACCTTGCGCAGCAGCGGATAGTTCTGCGTGCCACCGCGCGTGTACACCGGCTCGACGTACAGGAAGCCGCCGTCGAGCGGCACGGTCAGCAGGTTGCCGTACTCGATGTCGGAGTCGGTGCCCTTGAGGTTTCTCACGAACTCGGCGACATCGTCGTTGCCGTTGAGCTCGCTCTGTACCTGGCCGGGTCCCTTCACCGTCGTGGTGACTCTCAACAGCCTTATCGTGCCGTAGTCCTCGCTGGCCGCATCCGCGTCCACTGCCATGAACGCCCCGAGGTCGGGCCGCCCCTTCGGGGTGAAGGTGGTGGTCAGCGAGAACTTCTGGGCCGTCTGGTCCGGCATCTTTATGCTCAGGTAGTACGGCGGGACGGCGCCGGACTCCTTGTTGGTCGGGTCGTCCGGGACCTGCCACGCGTCACTGCCGCTGTAGAACTGTGCGGGGTTGGTGACGTGGTAGCGGGTGAGCAGCTCGCGCTGCACCTTGAACAGGTCCTGCGGGTACCGCAGATGGTCCATCAGGTCCTTGGGGATGTCGGCCCGCGGCTCCACCGTCCCCGGGAACGCCTTGCGCCAGGTCTTGAGGACCGGGTCCTTGGTGTCCCACTCGTACAGCTTGACCTTGCCGTCGTACGCGTCGACGGTGGCCTTCACCGAGTTGCGGATGTAGTTGACCTGGTTCTGCTGGGCGACGACCGCACGCTGGTTGGTGGTGAGCGAGTCGGCCGTGGTGTCACCGAGCGTCGTACGCGAGGCGTACGGGTACCCGTTGGTGGTGGTGTACGCATCGACGACCCACTGGATGCGGTGGTTCACCACGGCCGGGTAGGCGTCGCCGTCGATGGTCAGCCATGGGGCGACCGCCTCGACGCGCTCCTTGGGCGTGCGGTTGTACAGAATCCGCGAGCCGTTGCCGATGGCCCCCGAGTAGAGGATCTGCGGTTCGCTGAACGACACCGCGTACGCGGCGCGGTTGAAGGCGCTGCCGAGACTGACCCCGCTGTTGCCCTTGTAGCTGGTGGTCTTCTCGCCGTCCTCCTCGTAGTCGAGCTCCTTCTGGGGCCCGCCGACGATGGAGTACTGCTCGGTCTTCTCGCCGTAGTAGACCTGCTGCTCGTACGAGCCGAGCTGGCCGGTGGTCGGCAGACCGGACTCGGTGAAGTCCGGGGAGCCCTTCGGGTTCGTGCCCGTCGTGGTGCCCCGGGCGGCGATGGCACCGTAGCCGTGCGTGTACGTGAAGTGGTCGTTGATCCAGTTGCGCTTGGGGATGCCGTCCAGATTGAGCTCGCGCAGACCGATGACCGTGTCCTGGTCCTTGCCGGCGGCGTCCTTGTAGCGGTCGACGTCCAGCGTCTTGGGGAACTGGTAGTAGTTCCTCTTCTGCTGGAGCTGCTGGAAGGCCGGGGAGACGACGTTGGGGTCCATCACCCGGTAGCTCGCCGCTTCGTCCGCGCCGGCCCGGAGCTTCGCGTCGTCGGTCGTGGTGCTCTTGCCCGTGTAGTCGTCCACCTGTGCGTCATCGATGTCGTACGCGTCACGCGTCGCCTCGATGTTCTTCCGGATGAACGGGGCTTCCTTGGCCTGCTCGTTCGGCTGGACCTGGAACTTCTGCACGATCGCCGGGTACAGCCCGCCGATCAGGATCGCGGAGAGCACCATCAGGCCGAAACCGATCACCGGGAGCTGCCAGGTGCGGCGCCACAGCGTCGCGAAGAACAGCACGGCGCAGATCGCGGCGATGCAGAACAGGATCGTCTTCGCCGGCAGGTAGGCGTTGGCATCGACGTACCGCAGGCCCGTCCAGTTGTCCGTCGCCTTGAAGTCACTGGACTTCACGGCGAGGCCGTACCGGTCGAGCCAGTACGCCACGGCCTTCAGCGAGACGAAGACGCCGAGCAGCACCGACAGGTGGCCGGTGGCCGCGCCGGTCGCCCGCGCGCCGGGGCTGGTGATGCGGAGCCCGCCGTACAGATAGTGAGTCAGGGCGGCGGCGATCAGCGAGAGCACCGTGGCCGCGAAGCCGAAGCCCAGCAGGAAGCGGTACCACGGCAGGTCGAAGGCGTAGAAGGACACGTCCAGGTGGAACTGGGGGTCCTTCTGCCCGAACGACACGCCGTTCACGTACATCAGCCACGTACGCCACTGGCCCGAGGCGGACGCTCCGGCGATCAGCCCGACGAGCGCGGTGATCGCGAGCAGCACCCACCTCTTGTACGGAGCGAGACTCATCCGGTAGCGGTCCAGGCTCTGCTGCTCCAGCGACATCGCGCTCAGCGGCGGCCGGAGCCGGTGCGCGAGCCAGATGTTCACGCCGACGGCGATCGCCATCAGCAGTCCGAAGACGAGGAACAGCCCGATCTTGGTCCACAGGGTGGTGGTGAAGACGGAGGAATACGCGACCGACCGGTACCAGAGCCAGTCCGTCCAGAACCCGGAGAACATGACGAACACCATGGCGAGAATCGCCAGGACGCCCAGTGTCATGAGCAGGGTACGGGCGCGCCGGGACGGGCGGCCGACTCTGATCCGTGGCCCGGTCGGGCCCCCGCCGCGGTCCGGCATCTGGAAAGCCAACGTGCGCCCCTCGAAGTTCGCGGTCGTGTGATGCAGGCCCAGCGATCGTAGAGCCCACCTATGCAACTTACTGAGGCTTTACCTAGTTCCCGTTCCCGGGGCAGAAGGAGGGAGGATGTTGAGCATGTCCAACGTTTCCCCCTCAGGCCCCCCGATGGCCGCGAGCCCCCTCACCGTCGCCGTGCTCGAAATCGACGAGTACGCCTCCGGCCTCGGCTGGGACCAGCCGGCCCGGCTCTTCGCGCTCGTCGACACCGCCAAGCTGCGGGTCCAGGAGCCCGGCCTCGCCGCCCAGCTCGGTCTCGACAGCTCCGATTCGACGACCGCCGCACTCACCCCCATCGAGCAGGAGGAGCTTCCCCCCGGAAAGGCGCTGGACGAGTTCCTCGCCACGATCGCCTGGCCCGACGCGGTCGCAGGCTGCGCCATGACGGTGGAGCGCCTGATGCTGCCGCCGTCCGCCGAGTCCTCCGTACCGGAGGGGCTCAGCGACGCCCAGCTGACCAAGTGGGTCGCCAAGCACCCCGACCGGCAGGAGGTGCGGATGACCGTGGCCGTCCTGCGCAACGGTGCGCGGGAGTCGGCCGTACGGCTGCGGGAGAAGGACTCCCCGACCGAGGTGCTGACCGGCGCCGGCCTGGTGCCTGGGCTGGCCGAGGCGCTGGCCGCCACGTTCGAGTCCTGACCGCAGCGGGCGGAACCGCCCGCTCCCCCGCCAGGGGCGGCGCGGTCAGCCTGCCGAGCAGCTCGGCAGGCCGGCCGTGTCGCCCGCGCGGATCTTCTCCAGCGACTTCTTCGCGTCGTCGATCGTCTTCACCTTGACCAGGGTGAGCCCGCCGGGGGTGTCGGAGGCGGCGGCCTTGCAGTTGTCGCCCGGCGTCAGGAAGTACCTGGCACCCGCATTGCGCGCGCCGACCAGCTTCATGTTGATGCCGCCGATCGGGCCGACCTTGCCCTGGTCGTCGATGGTGCCGGTGCCCGCGACGAACTTGCCGCCGGTCAGCTGACCGGGCGTGAGCTTGTCGACGATGCCGAGGGAGAACATCAGGCCCGCGCTCGGGCCGCCGACATCGGCGAGCTTGATGTCGATCTCGAACGGAAACGTGTGGTCCGTCCCGGCCTGGATTCCGACGATCGCCCGGTTCTCCTTGGGTGCCTTCTTGGTCGTGATGGTGATCTTCTCGGTGCCCTCAGGCTGCTTGCCGGCCTTCTCGGCCGCTGCCGCCGTCTTGGCCGGGATCACCGTGAAGGTGACGTTCTCCCCCGGCTTGTGCTTGGTGACGAGCTTCGCGACGTCCTCGGGGTGCTTGACCGCCGTGTCGTCGACCGCCTTGATCACATCACCGGCGTGCAGCTTGCCCTGCGCGGGGCTGTCCTTGATCACCGTGGAGACCACGACGCGCGACGTCACCGGGATGCCCAGTTCGGTCAGGGCGGCGACCTTGGCGCTCTCCTGGGACTGGCTGAACTCCTCGGCGTTCTCCTGCGTCGACTGCTCCTCGGTCTTGCCGCCCGGGTACAGCGTGTCGTGCGGAACGACCACGCTGTCGTGGGCCAGCCAGCCGTAGACGGCCTCGACGAGGTTCATGTTGTAGTCGGCGCCGGTGACCCTGACCGTCGTCATGTTGAGATTGCCGGACGTCTTGTACGTCCGATGCCCGGAGATCTGCAGGACCGGCTCGCCGCCGACCTTGCCGAGCGTGTTCACCGTCGGCCCGGGAGACATCTCCGAATACGGCACTGGGATCAGCACGCCCGCGCAGAGCAGCGCGATGAGGATCAGCGTGGAGGCGAGCATCGTCGCGGTGCGGCGTGGCATGGAACGACAGTACGGGAAGGGTCTGTCAGTGCACCGCCGGGGCCGGTCCGTACGGGGCGGAGGGCCGGGCGTCGTGCTGTGCCGAGTGGCGGGGCAGTCGGTGCCGGGATACGGATTGCGACTGCGTACGTTCGGTGCTGCGTCAGGCAGCGTCGGAACCGGAGTCGGATCTCTCCATCGCTTCACGGAACCGGGCATATCCGGCGAGTTCGGTGACATCACCGGTCGTGCGATTACGGGCGGCCCAGCTTCCCCATATCGCAGCACCGAAAGCAGCGAAAAGCGGAATCAGCAACCAGGCGAGTGCTGCCATCACTACCTCCCCACGCCATGAGCGACCGCAACTGACCGATGAGCAGATTAGTCTTCTGCAGATCCAACGCTCAGGGCAGGGGTGCGGTTACGCAAATCGGGGCGGATGTCGCCGGTCCGGTTTGCGCTCAGCAGGCGCCCACCCACTCCTCCGTACCGTCGGAGAACCGCTGGTGCTTCCAGATCGGAACCTCGTGCTTGAGGTCGTCGATGAGCTTGCGACACGCCGCGAATGCCTCCGCACGGTGCGGGCAGGAGACGGCGACGACCACGGCCAGGTCTCCGACCTCCAGTTCACCCACACGATGGACAGCGGCCAGTGCCCGGACCGGGAACTCGGCGACAACCTTCTCGGCCACCCGGCGCATCTCGTCCTGCGCCGACGGATGGCAGGAGTAGCCGAGCGCGCCGACGTCCTGGCCGCCGTCGTGATTGCGCACCGTACCGACGAAGAGCGCCGTCCCCCCTGCGGCGGCGTCCCCGGCGGCGCGGAAGATCTCGTCGACGGACAGCGGGGTGTCCCGGATCTCCAGCAGCCGGATCGGGTCCTGCGCCGCCTGCTCACCGGGGTGGTCATGGGTGGGTGCCATGGCGCCCATGGTGCCGCACGGCACCGACATCGCGGAATAGCGCTTTCCACCGGCGGGCCGCCGGCCGCCTTGGAGCCTTCTACAGCCCCGCGGCGCCCTGGCCCGGTGCTGTCTGACACACCGCGGGCAGATACATCTCAGATGCGGCGGCGGGCCTTGCGGGCGCGGCGGACCAGGGCGGCGGTGCCGAGCAGCGCCACGGTCGCACCGGCGGCGCCGGCGGCGGTGGCATCCTTGCGGCCGAGCCTGCGCCCCGCGACGGTGTGGCGGCCCTCGACCTCTTCGAGGAGGGCGGCGAGCACTTCCTCGTTGGTCCACCCGGGACGCCAGCCGGCATCGTGCAGACGGCTCACACTGACCACCCAGGGGTGCATCGTGTACGCGAGGTCTCCCGCCGGGGACGGGGTGAGGCCGATCCGGTGCAGCCGGGCGGCGGCGCCGAGGGCGACCGCGGAGGGCAGTTCCATCCGGCGGACGCCACTGAGCTCCTCGACCTCTTCCTGTTCCAGCCAGCCGTCGCAGCCGACCGCGAACTCTCCGTCGATCTTCTCCAGCGCGGCGTACTCCAGGGCCGTGACCAGGTCGTCGACGTGGCAGAACTGCCAGGTGGGGCGCGATCCGGCGACGACCAGGAGGCGCGGCGACTCGAAGTAGCGGGTCAGCGCCGTGTCCGTACCACCGACCAGGACGGTGGGGCGGACCACGGTCACATTGAGGCCGGGATGGGCGCGGGGTGCGCGACGCCCGAGTCGTTCGATCTCCAGGAGGTCACCGACGCCGGTGGCCTCCGCCGTGGCACGCAGTTCGGCGTCCTCGGCGAGCGGGATGTCGTTGTCGGGAAGCGCCCCGTAGACCATGGCCGAGGTGCAGAGCACGACCCGGTGGACCCCGACGGCCGCGGCGGCCGTCAGCACGGTCTGGGTGCCGCGGACGTTGTACGCGGTACGGGCGGCGGGGTCGGTCTCCAGGTCGAGATCGAGTGCCAGATGGACGACGACGTCCGCGCCGCGCAGCTTCTCGGCGATGGCGGGGTCCCGTACGTCGAGGATGTGCCAGATCGCCTCGGAGACCTCGCCGCGGCGCTCGTCGATGGCGATGACCTGCTTGATCTCCTCGGAAGCCGCGAGGCGCGCGGTGAGCAGCTCGCCGACGCCGGTCGCGGCACCGGTGACCGCGACGACGGGGCCGCGGCTCTTGGAGCGGCTCTTCGAGGGTTTGCTCTCGGGCGAAAGGTCGGCCAGGTTTCGCGCTGCGCGAACCTGAGGATCTGGGGAACTCACCGGGCGTCTCCAGCGGTTGTCTTCAGTACGTACCCGAATGACGCGTACGTACCAGGTGGCGTCCATCCTGCCGCAGGCCGGGAGTCGGCGGAGCACTGAGGCCCCGAGCGGGCTTGGTGTCTACGCTGGATGGTGATGTCGGGCAGTCGCCGTCGGTTCGAGCCGGCGGCCCTACGAGCCGAGGAAACCCGTGAGTGACACCCCATTCGGATTCGGCCTTCCGCCGGAGGAGCCGGAAGACGGCGACGAGGGCAAGAAGAAGGACCCCGCCGGAGGTGGGCAGGGTTCGGGCGGGCCTGCGAACCCGTTCGGCTTCGGGCCGGGCGCGGGCGGGGACAACCCGTTCGCGGCGATGTTCGGCACGATGAACCCGAACGACCTGGGAGCCGCCTTCCAGCAGCTCGGCCAGATGCTGAGCTACGAGGGCGGTCCCGTGAACTGGGACATGGCCAAGCAGATCGCCCGCCAGACGGTCGCCCAGGGCACTCCGGACGGCACGAAGGACGCGAGCGTCGGTCCGTCGGAGCGGGCCGCGGTCGACGAGGCGCTGCGGCTGGCCGATCTCTGGCTGGACGGGGTGACGTCGCTGCCGTCCGGTTCCGTCTCGACCGTGGCGTGGAGCCGTGCGGAGTGGGTCGAGGCGTCTCTCCCCGCCTGGCAGAAGCTGGTCGACCCGGTGGCTGAGCGCGTCGGCCTTGCCATGGGCGATGTGCTGCCCGAGGAGATGCAGGCGATGGCCGGCCCGCTGATCGGCATGATGCGGTCGATGGGCGGCGCGATGTTCGGCCAGCAGATCGGGCAGGCCGTGGGCGTGCTGGCGGGCGAGGTCGTCGGCTCGACCGACATCGGGCTGCCGCTGGGCCCGTCCGGAAAGGCCGCCCTGCTTCCGCTGAACGTCGAGAGATTCGGCAAGGACCTGAGCGTGCCCCAGGACGAGGTGCGGCTGTATCTCGCCCTGCGTGAGGCCGCCCACCAGCGGCTCTTCGCCCATGTGCCGTGGCTGCGCTCGCACCTGTTCGGCGCGGTCGAGGGCTACGCGCGCGGCATCAAGGTCGACACCAGCAAGCTGGAGGACGTGGTCGGCCAGTTCGACCCGTCGCAGCCCGAGCAGCTGCAGGACGCCCTTCAGCAGGGCATGTTCCAGCCGGAGGACACGCCGGAGCAGAAGGCCGCGCTGGCCCGGCTGGAGACGGCGCTCGCGCTGGTCGAGGGCTGGGTCGACGCGGTGGTGCACGAGGCCGCGAAAGCCCGGCTGACGTCGGCCGACGCACTGCGCGAGACGATGCGCAGGCGGCGCGCCTCCGGTGGTCCGGCCGAGCAGACCTTCGCCACGCTGATCGGCCTCCAGCTGCGGCCGCGGCGGCTGCGGGACGCCTCCCGGCTGTGGGCTTCGCTCACGGACGCGCGCGGTCTCGACGGTCGCGACGCGCTCTGGGCGCACCCGGACATGCTGCCGACCGCCGGTGACCTGGACGACCCGGACGGGTTCGTGCACCACGAGCACCTGGACTTCTCCGAGCTGGACAAGATGCTCGGCGATGCCGCGAAGGGTACCCAGACGCCTACGGACGACCAGGGCGACGCCGGTGACCGGGGCGACGCGGACGGCAAGGGCGGCAAGAGCGGCAGCGACGGCAAGGACGACACCGACCAGTGAGCCTGTACGACGACGCGGTCCTCGTACTGAAGAGGTACGAGTCATCGGCCGACCCGGACCAGGAGCAGCTGCGCCAGGTCTATCTGGACCATCTGTCGCGGCACCCGGACGGCATGTGGAAGGCCTGCGGGGCCGGGCATCTGACAGCCAGCGCACTGGTCGTCGATCCGGAGCGCGGCCGGGTTCTGCTGACGCTGCACCGGAAGCTGCAGATGTGGCTGCAGATGGGCGGGCACTGCGAGCCCGAGGACGACACGCTGGCTGCCGCGGCGCTGCGTGAAGCCACCGAGGAATCCGGCATCAGCGGACTGACGCTGCTGTCGGGCGGCCCGGTGGCGCTGGACCGGCATGCGATCCCGGCGCCCTGCCACTGGCATCTGGATGTGCAGTACGCGGCACTGGCTCCGTCGGGTGCCACGGCGCAGATCAGCGACGAGTCGCTGGATCTGCACTGGTTCCCGTACGACGAGGTGGCCGAGGTGGCCGATGCCTCGGTCGTACGCCTGGTCGCGCGCACACGCGCGGCCCTGGAGGACGGCCGACAGCCGTAACGGACCGCAACGGGTAAGGGGCGGCCTCCCAGGAGGTCGCCCCTTACCCGTGTCCATGCGGTGCGGTTCAGTTCCAGGCGTTGTTCTGGTTCTGGGCGTGCGTTCCCTGCTGGCCCATGCCGTACTGGGCGCGCAGCCCCTGGCCGATCTGGGCGCTCTGCGGGGGCAGTACCTCGCTGGGCTGGACCAGGGCGAAGCCCTGTCCGAGGAAGCTCAGCTCCCAGCCCTCGCCGGTGTTGCCCCGCCGCCGCCAGACCCCGGAGGAGTGCGTCTGGGCCTGCATCTGCACCCGCAGCGAGCTGGACCAGGCGACGATCGCATCGGCGTCGACGTTGACGTACTTGTCGGGCGTGACCTGCATCATCAGCGGCTGGCCGGAGGTCATCAGGGCAACCTTTCCGGTGCCGGAGATGTTGAGCTGGTACTTGCCGGTGCCCGAGATGCCGTACTGGCTGTCCACGGCGATGACCTCGGTGTGCAGCGACGAGTCGAGCGCCAGGACGTAGGCGCTGTCCACCGTCATTCCGTCATGGTCCACGTCCACGACGTGGACGTACTGCGCCAGGTTGGCGAGGTAGACGGTGCCCTGCCCGGAACAGCGCATCAGGTCGAGGCCCTCACCGGTGGTCGCGCGGGCTCGGCGCTGCCCGTGCGACTGGTACTCGCCGTCGAACTCCATCAGCCCCTGGTAGGCGACCATGGCGCCCTTGCGGGCGAGGACGTCGTCGCGACCGGTCAGCGAGACCCGCAGGAGCTGCGGGTTCTGCACGGTGTACCGCTCCTGGGACTGCTGTTCCGTGTAGCTGAAAAGCGGACTCTGCATGGTGTGTTCTCCCTCCCCCTCAGTTCTGGATCCGCAGGCGGTCCGTACTGTCCTCGCTCGGCTGGACGACGACGATGCCCTGGCCGGAGAACGCCATCTGGTACGCCTCGCCGCTTCCGCGCCCGATGAGCGAAGAGGCCTTGAAGCTGCGCTTGCCCTTCACCTTGAGGTTCGGGGACCACGCCACGAGGGCGTCCGGGTCGACGTAGGTCTCGTCGTCGCCGCGTCCGCAGTCCACGACGATCGGCGTGCCGCGCGAGGTGATGGCGACCCATCCGGTGCCGGCGATGCAGACGTTCCACAGGCCCTGGCCGGCGAACTTGGCCAGCCCCTTGACCCGCTCGACGCCCCAGGTGAGGTGGCCGTCGAAAGCCAGGACGTTGGTGCCGTTGACCGAGAGCGAGTCGTTGTTGAGATTGATGACGACCACATCGGCGCCGTAGTCGGCGAGGTAGAGCAGCCCGTCACCGGCGCACTTCATCAGGGGTGCGCCCTCGCCGGTGATCCACTGGGAGGCGATCTGACGGACGGCGGGCGGATTCGGTTCGTACTGGATGAAGCCCTCGTACGACACCATCGAGCCGGTACGCGCGAAGAGGTCCTGGCCGGTGGCCATGGCGACCTTGAGCATCGTGCGGCCGTGGTTCTCCATCCGGGCCGTGACGGGGGTCGGGGCGAAGCCCGCGAGTTGCTGGTTCATGACGGGCTCCCTCAGACCTCGTAGGGCTGGACGACGATGAAGTTGCCGGGAGCTCCCCGGAACTGGAGGTTCACGGTCTCTCCGCTGTGCCCGGGGTACGCGTTGCGGCGCAGTCGGACCTGGCTGGAGATGATCACCTGGGACGCCGACGACCAGGCCACGACGGCGTTGCAGTCGGCGAACGTGGTCGGCGTGACCGGCAGGACGACGGGTACGCCGTGGGTCTTGACGATGACCGTCCCGGTGCCCTGGAACTGCATGGTGAACAGGGCGCCGCCGGGGATGCCGTGGCCCTCGATCCTGCGGACCTCGTGCTGCAGCGACTCGTCGAAGGCGAGAACGCTCTCCGCCGAGACGCAGATGCCGTCGCCCTGCAGCTCGATGGCGTGCAGATGGGAACCGTCCTCGGCGAGGAAGACCTGTCCCCGGCCGGTACAGCGCATCAGCTGCATCTCCTGGCCGGTGGCGTTGCCGACGATGCGGCCGGCGAAACCGGCGCCCTTGTAGCTGAAGTCGACCTTGCCCTGGTACATCACCATGGAGCCCTGGCGGGCGAGCACCGGCGTACCACCCATGGTGAGGTCGACCCGCATGAGCTGCTGGTTCTGCGGGGTCCAACGCTGCCCGGTGGCCGTCTCCTTGTACGGCTGGAGCGCGGCCTGCAGGCCGGCGCCGGCCTGCGGCACCCCTTGCGGTACACCCTGGGGCATGCCGGGGGGCTGCTGCCCGTACGGAGCCGGAGCCTGCTGCCCGTAGGGGGCGGCGGGCACGGGCTGGCCCGGGACCTGTCCGAACTGCGGCTGCTGGGGGGGTTGGCCCGGCTGTCCGTACGGAGCCGGGGCCGGCGCGGGCGGCGGCACGATGCCACCCATCGGCGCCATCGGCGCCGCGATCGTCGGCGCGGCGTGCATCTGCTGCTGCGGGGTGGGGGCCGGGGCGGGCGCGGCCGGAGCCCCGAAGGACGGTGCGGGCTGCGGGACTTGCGGGGCCTGCGGGGCAGCCGGTGCGCCGAAGGACGGGGCCGGGGCGGTCGCCTGCGGCGGCGGGGCGAATGACGGGGCGGCTGCCTGCTGCTGCGGCGCGGCGGGCGCATCCTCGGCGACCTCACCGCCGAAGTTCTTCAGCAGCGCGTCGAGGCCACCGTCGAATCCCTGGCCGACGGCAGCGAACCGCCAGACGTCCTTCAGATAGAAGTCGCCCAGCATCACCGCACGCTCGGTGGTGAACTCGGAGCCGGTGAAGGCGTACCTGACGACTTCTTCACCACCCGCGACGATCCGGATGTACCCCGGACCGACCTGCGACATCTGCCCCGCGCCGTCGATGGTCGCGGTGAACGACAGCTTGTGGATGTTCGCCGGAATGCGGTCCAGCGTGACGCGGAACGACTCTGTGTCACCGGCCTGGGCACCAAGGAGCTGAATGGACTCCTCGGGCGATTTCGGCTGGTTGAAGAAGATGAAATACCGGTCGTCGGAGAGCTGCTCATTGGCATCGAGGCCGAAGCAGCTGATGTCAAAGGTCAGTCCCGGGCCGGAGATCTGCACACCTACGTACAGGTCCGTCCCCGGCGTGAGATCGCTGATCTTGGCCTTGTGGCCGCGTTGGAATTCCCTTGCCATGCGTAACGACCGTCCCCCATCCCGAATGTGAATGCGTCGCGCCAGGCTAGCCGCAAACTCCGACATTGAGCTAAGTCGGTACACACCCGGTACAGAATCACCGAACGTCACTCGCTTCGGGCGGCCGGCAGATGCGGCAACCGGTCGGCCGCCACCACTCCTTCGAGGTAGCCACGAGCCCGCTCGGTTCGCGGGTACGCCTCCAGCAGCCGCCAGAACCGCGGACCATGACCGGGGACCAGGAGATGCGCGAGCTCATGGACGAGCACGTAGTCGACGACGTACTCCGGCATGCCTTGCAACCGGTGTGACAGACGGATGCTGCCCTCCGCCGGCGTGCAGGACCCCCATCGGGTGTTCTGATTGGTCACCCACCGCACCGACGCAGGTCTGGCCCGGCCGTCGAAATACAGGTCGGACAACCGCTCGGCACGCTCTGCGAGTTCGCTGTCACCGAGGATGCGCTTGCTCTCCTGGGCGGCGAGTTTGTCGAGCATCACGCTCACCCAGCGCTGCTCCTCCGCCTCCGACATCCGGGCGGGGATCAGCACGATGGTGCGGTCGCCCTCCCGGTACGCGGAGACCGTTCTGCTGCGGCGGCTGCTCCTGCGGACCTCGACCGCGCTCGTCGCCGAGACGCGGGGCGGATGGCTGGCCGCGCTGCGCTGATGATGTCCGGCGCTGCGCGCGGAGGTCTCGCCGGCGAAGCCGGGTGACGGGTCGGCGGGCACGCCACGACGTTACCCGCTGTCAGTGGGGGAAGTCCCGCCCCCGGGGCGGTTGGCGCTTGATCCACTCCACGGCATGCACCATTTGAACGACTAATACCCCCACCTGTGGATAACTTTCTGCACGTTTCGACGCCTGCCCGCATTCTGGCAACGGACCTCGCGAAGCTCCGGCCACGCCTCGCGCACAGGGACCGCAGAGCAATCACGCAGAGACGGCACAGAGATCGTGCACAGACCGCACCGACGCTGGACGGCACGACGGACAGAGACCGGGGGAATCCATGCATCCGATGCTGAAGCCCGCACTGCGCCGCGCCTGGCGTGGCAGGAACACCGTGCAATTCGGAGTGACACGCGCTCACGCGGTGAAGCTCGGCCCGGTGGATATCGCCACCGGAAGTTTCCTGGAACTGCTCGACGGAACGCGCGGCCTCCCGCTGCTGCGCGAAGAGGCGCGGGCGCTGGACCTGGCGGACCATCAAGTGGACACGCTGGTGAGGCGCTTGGCGAACGCGGGGCTGATCGACGATGTACGGGCCGGCGGCCCGGAAGCCGCAGCGTTACGGAACCGGGCCGCCGTCCTGGAACGGCAGCGCCCCGACCTCGCGTCACTCTCGGTCATCCACCCCGAACCGGGCGGTGGGATGCGCAGACTGGCGGCCCGCCGTGCGATGCGGGTCCAGGTGAGAGGCGCCGGCCGGGTCGGTGCGGCGATCGCCGCGGTGTTGGCCGGGTCCGGAGTGGGCCGGGTCGAGGTCCTGGACGGCGGGGTCACCGAGCCCTCGGACATCGCACCGGGCGGGCTTCCGGCAGCGGCGGTCGGAGAGCGCAGGGACACCGCAGCCCGGCAGTTGGTCCGTCGCTCGGCCGTCGGCTCCACTGCGCGGGCGACGGGGACAGCAGACGCCGCGGCGGGTGGCACCTCAGCGGGTGGCCCCTCAGCGAGTGGTGGTCCCGGGCTGTCGTTGGTCGTGGTCGCCCCTCGGGACGGTCTCGCGGTGTACGCCCCCGACCCCCGCGCCGCCGAACCGTGGATCGCGGCGGGCATTCCTCATCTCTATGCCGGGGTGATCGAGGCCACCGGTGTGGTCGGCCCCTTGGTCCTGCCCGGCGGCACGGCCTGCGCGGGATGCCTGGCGCTGACCCGCACGGACCGGGATCCGCAGTGGCCAAGGATGCTGACGCAGTGGCGGTCCGGGCGACGCAATGCGGTGCAGGCGTGCGACCTGGGGCTCGCGACAGCGGTGGCCGGTCTCGCCGCGGCCCATGCGCTGACTTTTCTGGACGGCGAACTGCCCGCCAGCACGGGGGCCAGGTGGGAGGCTGCTCTGCCGCTGTTGGACTGGCGGTCGGAACAGGTCGGGGCGCACCTCGACTGTTCCTGCGGGGCGGGTGGGCACACTGTGGGGGAGCGCACCTCTGGGCTCGGCACGACGCAGGACACAATGGCCGGGTAACCGCCGCACGCGGCACGGCAGTCTGGGATTTGGAGGGGCGTATGTCTGATCTACCCCGGAAAGCGGTCACCCGTACCGCCAAGTTGGCCGCGCTGCCACTCGGCTTCGCCGGCCGGGCCACGTGGGGTCTGGGCAAGCGGATCGGCGGCAGGTCCGCGGAGATAGTGGCCCGAGAGCTCCAGCAGCGGACGGCGGACCAGCTCTTCAAGACATTGGGGGAGCTGAAGGGGGGCGCCATGAAACTCGGTCAGGCCCTGTCCGTCTTCGAGTCGGCGCTGCCCGAGGAGGTTGCCGGGCCCTACCGGGCGGCGCTCACCAAACTGCAGGAAGCCGCTCCCCCCATGCCGACGCGCACCGTCCACGCGGTGCTGGAAGAGCGGCTCGGTGAGGACTGGCGGGAGCTGTTCCTCGAATTCGAGGACAAGCCGTCGGCCGCCGCCTCGATCGGGCAGGTGCACCGGGCGGTCTGGCACGACGGTCGCGAGGTCGCGGTGAAGGTGCAGTATCCGGGCGCCGGGGAGGCCCTGCTCTCGGATCTCACCCAACTCAGCCGTTTCGCCCGACTGCTCGGCCCGCTGATCCCCGGGATGGACATCAAACCGCTCATCACCGAGCTCCGCGACCGCGTGTCGGAGGAGCTGGACTACGAACTGGAGGCGCGTTCCCAGCACGAGCACGCCGAGGAGTTCGCGGACGATCCCGATGTGGTGATCCCCGATGTGGTGCACCAGTCGGACCAGGTGCTGGTGACGGAGTGGATCGACGGTGTGCCGCTCTCCGAGGTGATCACGGACGGCACGCAGGAGCAGCGGGACCGGGCGGGCCAGCTGCTGGCCCGATTCCTGTTCTCGGGTCCGGCGCGCACGGGTCTGCTGCACGCGGACCCGCATCCGGGCAACTTCCGGCTGCTGCCCGCGGAAACGGGGGACGGCGAGGCCGGGCAGTGGCGGCTCGGGGTGCTGGACTTCGGCACGGTGGACCGGCTGCCGGGCGGTCTGCCGCAGCCGATCGGGGACTCGTTGCGGCTCACGCTGGCGGGTGACGCGGAAGCGGTGTACGAGCTGCTGCGCGAGGAAGGCTTCGTGAAGGAGTCGATCGACCTCGACCCGAATGCGGTACTCGACTATCTGCTGCCGATCATCGAGCCGGCGCAGGTGGAGGAGTTCACCTTCACCCGGAGCTGGATGCGCAATCAGGCGGCCCGGATAGCGGATCTCCGCTCCCCCGCCCATCAGCTGGGCAAGCAGCTGAACCTGCCGCCCGCCTATCTGCTCATACACAGGGTGACGCTGAGCACGATCGGGGTGCTGTGTCAGCTGGGTGCGACGGTGCGGCTGCGGGACGAACTGGAGTCCTGGGTCCCTGGGTTCCTGCCGATCGAGGACCTGCCCGTCGAGGACCTGCCCGTCGCGGACCTGCCCGTCGCGGACCTGCCTGAGCAGGAGCAGCGGGTGGGCGACGCGGCAGCCGAGGCATAGGCCCCGGACCGGTCCGTGGCGGGCCTGTCACCACCAGGGCGAGTCGAGGCGGCCTTCGATCGCCCTGATATGGCTGCGGGCGCAGTTGTCACAGAAGTACTGGCGTCTGCCGTTCTCCACGGAACAGACCCAGGTCGGCGGCGCGTACTCGCTGTCGGCGGCGGTGTCGCACCGGGCGCACACCACGACATGGCCGACCGGTTGTGCGGGGTGATGAGTCTCCTCGTTCACCTCGTGACGATAACTCCGTCCCCGCCGCGCGGCACGTCACCACACAGCACGACCGCGGGGCCGGTCCGTCCGGACCGGCCCCGCGGAAGGGGTACTGACAAGAGGTACTGATCGCTGCCGGGCAGAGCGGCTGTCCGGCAGCGGGTGGAGCGGTTCTTCGGCCTGACTACTGCATGACCGCCATGGCCAGCGCGCGGCGGGCGCGCATCGAAGCGCGCTCCGCCCGGCGCTGCATCCGCCGGGCGGAGACCAGGCGCACGGCCTGGCGCTCCGCATCGGCTTCCCTCAGGCGGTCGTGCATATGCGCACGAGCCAGAGCTTCTGGGATGAGTTGCATTTCGCGGGTCCTGTTCTGACGCGAGTCGTTCGCGCCGATGCTTGTGACGTTCGGTGTCGCGGAGCCGACGGGCTCATTCGTGGGGACGGACATTGGTGCCTGATTTCGTGGATCGTGGGTTCGGGGACGGTCGATGGTTCCGATGCGCTTCATGGGTTTGGGGGCCGTGACCCCCAGGCCGGCGATCACGCCGCGACCGGGTTCTTGCGCGGACGGCCACGCGGCCGCTTGCGAGCGACGACGACACCCTGGATGAAGAGCTCGCCACCCCAGACACCCCACGGCTCGCGGCGCTCCTTGGCGCCGGCGAGGCAGGCCTCGACGAGCGGGCAGGTGCGGCAGAGGGACTTGGCGTACTCGACATCGGCCGGCGACTCGGCGAAGAAGACCTCCGGGTCGTAGGAACGGCAGGGGACGGGCACGCCGAGGTTCTCGATGGCGTCGTCGAGCGCGGTGAGCGCAGTGAGGGGGATCAAGGTGGAGTCCTCCGTGAGGCCGGGCGGGGGGATCGTTTCGGAAGGCGGTACGGACGGGGCGTGCGCTTCGAGTTGCACGGTGGTGGTGTCCTCGTCTGGTCGTTCCGGCCGGTCGGCCGGGTGGCTGCTGGTACCGGGTGCTGCTTGTCCCGAGGCGCCTTCTCGCTGTGTCGTCCGTTTGGACAAAACAAAAGGGCCGCGGATCCCGAGTGGGGTTCCGCGGCCCTGAAGGCGCCGGCCTGATGGTCCATCAGGCTGGATCACTCCAGGGTTCAGGCCCACGGAAGGCCCACATCTTGTGGTGGTGCGTCGTCTGCTGCTCGGCTCCGGCACCGACTGCCGCAAAGGCATAGGCCGCCTTGGCCTGTCCCTTCGCTACTGCTGCTGTCGGTGCCTGGGTCGGTCGCTCATTGCGCTCCCGCACGGGGAGGCTCGCCAGGGACAGCGGGCTGGCGGCAGAAATGCCGGACAGACCGGTGACACGCAGCGAAGATTCCGAAGAGCAGGCGAGGCCGAGCGAGCAGGCGGAGACGACCGACAGATCGGTCATTTTGTTGGTCTCGATGATGCTGATCACGACAATCGCCTCCTCTCGGCGTCTCGGGGGGACCGGTCTCGCCGGTCCTGCGTATTCGGATAAGTACAGCACGGGGTGAGGGCTTCAGAGAAGTCGCTGTTCCCGTGGTTAAGAACCTATGGTGATGACTGGGGCAGGCGCAAACTATTTTTTCGACGAGTTTTTCTCACACCTCCTCGTCAGCTCCTCCGAGCCCCTCGTCTGGGTCCTGACCTGCACATATGGCCAGCACGGCGGCGCCGAACCGGTCCAGCTTCCGGACACCGACCCCGGAGATTCTGGCCAGTTCACCGTCGCCGGCCGGGACCGCCTCCGCGATCGCCATCAGCGTCTTGTCGGTGAACACGCAGTAGGCCGGCTGGCCGATCTCCTTGGCCTGTTCCGCACGCCAGTCGCGCAGCCGCTCGTACAGCCCCTCGTCCATGTCGGAGGGGCAGTCCTCACAGCGCATCAGCTTCATCTCCCCCGCGTCGGTGAGGGTCTTGCCACAGACCCGGCACAGGGCAGGGCCACGGCGCCTGCGCTTGGCCACCGCCGGCCGCTCGATACCTCCCCCGCCGCTCCCCCCTGTGCCGGCCGCGCCACGGCCACCGCCGAGCGCCGCCGATCCGGGGCGCAGCCCGTTGAGGAAGCGGCTCGGGCGCCGTCCGCCGCGGCTGCCGGGCGACCGGGACAGCGACCAGGACAACGAGAGATGGAAGCGTGCCCGGGTGACGCCGACGTACAGCAGCCGGCGCTCCTCCTCGATCTGCTCGTCGGTCTTGGCGTACGTGATCGGCATCATGCCCTCGGTCAGCCCGACCAGGAACACGGCGTCCCATTCCAGGCCCTTCGCCGAGTGCAGTGACGCCAGCGTGACTCCCTGGACCGTGGGGGCGTGCTGGGCGGCCGCCCGCTCGTCCAGTTCCGCCACCAGGTCGGAGAGCGTCGCCCCCGGCTTGGCCTGTTCGAAGTCCTCGGCCAGCCGGACCAGAGCGGCCAGGGACTCCCAGCGGTCGCGCACCGCCCCGGAGCCGGCGGGCGGCTCCGTGGTCCAACCCTTGGTGGAGAGGACCGCCCGCACCTGCGAGGGCAGCCCCTCCGCGTCGTCGAGCAACGAGTCGTTACCCCCGGCGCGGGCGGCGCCGCGCAGGGCGACGCCCGCCTCCCGTACCTCCGCGCGCTCGAAGAAGCGCTCCGCTCCCCTCAACTGGTACGGCACGCCCGCGTCGGACAGGGCCTGCTCGTAGACCTCGGACTGGGAGTTGACCCGGTAGAGCACGGCGATCTCGCCGGCCGGGACGCCCGCAGCGATCAGATCGCGAATCCGGCGGGCGGTGCCCTCGGCCTCGGCGGGCTCGTCCGCGTACTCCGTATAGGCCGGCTCCGGCCCCTGCTCGCGCTGCGAGACCAGCTCGAGCCGGTGCTCGGCGGCGCGGCCGCGGGCCTGGCCGAGCACGCCGTTGGCAAGATGGACGACCTGGGGCGTGGAGCGGTAGTCCCGAACCAGCTTGACCACGGTCGCGTTCGGGTGGCGGGTGCGGAAATTCAGCAGGTGGTCAGGGGTGGCCCCGGTGAACGAGTAGATCGTCTGGCCGGCGTCCCCGACGACACACAGGTTGTCCCGGTCGCCGAGCCAGAGATCGAGGAGTCGCTGCTGGAGCGGGCTGACGTCCTGGTACTCGTCGACCACGAAGTGCTGATACTGGCGGCGGACATGATCGGCGATGTCATGGCGGTCCTGGAGGATCGCCACGGTGAGGAGCAGCACATCCTCGAAGTCGATCACCGAGCGGTCGCGCTTCAGCTGCTCGTACATCGCGTAGATCTGGGAGATTTCGGCCGGATCGCGCGGCGCGTCCCGCTGGGTCTTGGCGACCACGGCCGGGTAGTCGGCCGGCACGGTCTGGGTGACCTTCGCCCACTCGATCTCGCTGGTGACGTCCCGCAGCTCGTTGCGGTCGAGCCGGATGCGGCAGCGGGCGGCGGCTTCGGCGACCAGCTGGACCTTGCGCTCCACCAGCCGCGGCAGATCACCACCGACTGCTTTCGGCCAGAAATACTGGAGCTGGCGCAGGGCGGCGGAATGGAACGTCCGTGCCTGCACCCCGGAGGCGCCGAGCTGGCGCAGCCTGCCCCGCATCTCGCCCGCGGCCCGGTTGGTGAACGTGACAGCCAGCACACTCGTCGGCTGAAGTATCCCGGCACGCACCCCGTACGCGATGCGGTGCGTGATCGCGCGCGTCTTGCCCGTACCGGCTCCGGCCAGCACACACACCGGGCCGTGCAGGGCCAGGGCGACCTCGCGCTGCTCGGGGTCCAGCCCGTCGAGCACCGCGTCCGCCGACTCGGGGACCCGGGGGAAGAGAGAGGAATGCGTTGCTGATGTCACCCCGCCATGCTGCCAGGTCGGGAGAGGCGGACGTGGAAGTTGTCCACAGGGGAGCGGCATCCGTCGTACTAATGCAGGGGCGGCTGCGGGAATGGCGGCCAGGTGACGTACGTTCCACTCCCTGCGGGGGGCACCTTTCCAGCTTTTCCGCGAGACGCGGCAACGCAACGTGACGAGACGAACGAAACAGAGGAGCGGGAAAACATGCCGGGCACTGTGACGATGTACAGCACCACGTGGTGCGGTTACTGCCGTCGGCTCAAGGGCCAGATGGACCGCGAGGGCATCACGTACAACGAGATCAACATCGAGCAGGACCCGGAGTCCGCGGCCTTCGTCGAGAAGGCCAACGGGGGCAACCAGACCGTTCCGACCGTTCAGGTGGTTTCCTCCAACGGTGGTGCTGAGGTCGTGATGACGAACCCGAGCCTTGCCCAGGTGAAGCAGGCGCTCGGCGTCTGAATCACATGACGCCCACGACCCCCGACCGGCCTGGCGCCGGATCGGGGGTTTTGTATGCCCAGGCTGTACGAGGCGGCCTGGCGGGTAGCGTGATCGACATGACGACCGAGGACGAGGCGGAATGTGAGGCGCTGGTCGGAGGCATGGCGAACGCGGGCGCGGTCTTCCGCCGGGGTGCGTTGGTGGAACGCCCGGCACCGCACAACGCACACGCCCTCCATGCCCACCTCCTCGCGCTGAAAGAGCACGGCTTCGACGCGGCTCCGACTCCCGTGGGTCTGACTGCTGACGGTCGTGAGCAGCTGACCTTCATTCCTGGCGACGTGGCTCTGCCACCGTTCCCGCCCTGGGTGCTGACGACAACCACTCTCGAATCGGTGGGGATCCTGCTGCGCCGCGTGCATGAGGCCAGCGCGACCATCGCGGTCGACACAGACGTCGAGTGGCCCCAGGACCTCGCCGACCCGGAGGGAGGAACGATGTTGTGCCACAACGACGTGTGCCCGGAGAACGTCGTCTTCCGCGACGGTCGTGCCGCCGCCTTGATTGATTTCGACCTGGCGGCTCCGGGCCGTCCTCTCTGGGACGTAGCCATGGCCGCCCGCTACTGGGTTCCCATGCTTGATCCGGTATCCGCAGCTGCCGTGTATCCCGCCGGATTGGATGCGCCTGCACGGCTGCGGATCCTCGCCGACGGCTACGGTCTCTCGGCGGGAGAGCGCGCCGAATTGCCCGGGGTGATCGAACAGGCCACGGAGATCTGCCGGGCCTTCGTCGCCCGCCGCGTGGCCGACGGTGATCCTGTCTACCTCCAAGCGCTGGCCGACCGTGGCGGATGGGAACGCTGGGATCGCATGCAGGTCTGGCTGACCGGCCACCGCGAGACGTTCTCTGTCGCGCTGCTGGACTGACGTGCTCGGGCGCTGATCCCCCTCAGACCTGCCGAGGACTACCGGGACCACACCGACGCCGGACGCCAGGTGTGCGACTTTCCCGTTCCGGAAAGTCGGGCATCTTGACCTTGCTGTCCGCAGGTCGAAAGCATCGAACGTGACAAGGACTGTCGACGTGAGGGGGAAGACGTGGGTGCACCGTTGCGGAAGCTGTCGGGAGACCCGGAGTGCAAGAACGGCACGTGTCCCACGCTGTGGGGTACGGACGACGGGCAAGAACTACGTGGTGCAGGGTTACGTGATCACTGCCCCTGAGCGGCTGGCACAGCTCGATCTTCCTGAGGGGGAGACGGCCGTCATGGTCCCGACCGCCGTACTTGAGGAGTTCTTCCGTGCTCAGCGGTGAGGAGTTCGGCCGTCTCCTCGAGATCTTCGAGCGGACCGCGTTCCGGTTGGAGACGCTGGACGTGTACGACGTGGAAGAGGAGCAGGACGAAATCGCGCGGTTCCTCGCGGGCGAGAACATGGGCCCGGAGTGGGACGACAACCCATGGGTGCGCTCGATGACCGACAAGGGCAAGAGCGTGTCCCGCGTTCATGTCCTGCGCTCCCCTCCGACCGACTACCTGCGCTACGAGTTGTCGGCCTACCCCGGCAACATCAAGGCCGGGGAGTCCATCGGGATCATCGACCTTGGCGATCAGGAGTTGATCGGCCTGCCTGATCACGACTTCTGGCTCTTCGACGACCACGACGTGCACCGCATGCACTACACCCCCGAGGGTTCATCGGCGGTGAACTCCTGCCTGCCGAACGGCTCACGGAGTACCAGGGTTACCGCGACCTGGCGCTCACCCGCGCCATGCCGTTCGCGGCCTACTGGGAGCGGCATCACTGACCAAGGACTCAATCGGGAGAGCCCTGCGGGCACTGCGCGAAGCATCGGGATCGACCGGTGACACGGTGGCCCGCAGGTCCTCCATGTCCGCCGAGAAGCTCTCGAAGATTGAGAACGGCCGGACCCTGCCCACCGTGCAGGACGTCGATCTGATCCTGTGCGCGCTCGGCGTCTCGGAGGCGGTGAAGGAACAGTTCCTCGCCACTGCCCGAGCAGAGGCCACTCGCGCCGGCACGAGGTGTCAGGGCGACGAGCCCCCACGAAGAGCCGGCACCGAGAGCCCGCATGAACGCCCGCTGCCCTCCGGTCGCCCCGGAGGACGGCGGGCGTTCGCGTACCCGGAAGCCGGCTTCGGGTCACGCCGCCGCGACGCCGAGCTGCCGGGCCGCCGCCGCGACCGTCTGCTCGAGAAGGACCGCGATGGTCATCGGTCCGACACCGCCCGGGACCGGGGTGATCAGCCGCGCCCGCTCGGCGGCCGCCCCGGAGTCGACGTCGCCGACGTTGCCCTCGTTGTAGCCGGCGTCGATCACCACGGCACCCGGCTTGATGTCCGCACCGGCGATGAAGCGCGGCTTGCCGACCGCGGCCAGCAGGATGTCCGCCTCCCGCACGATCGACGAGAGGTCCGCCGTGCGTGAGTGGCAGTACGTCACGGTGGCGTCCCGGCCGAGCAGAAGCATCCCGGCGGGCTTGCCGAGGATCGCGCTGCGCCCCACGACGACCGCCTTCTTTCCCGCGAGGTCGACGTCGTACTCGTCCATCAGGCGCATGATTCCGCCGGGCGTGCAGGAGACGAAGCCGGGCAGGCCGAAACTCATCGTCGCGAACGAGTGCATGGTGACCCCGTCGACGTCCTTGGCCGGATCGATCGCTTCGAACGCGGCGCGTTCGTCGATGTGCGGTCCCACAGGGTGCTGGAGCAGGATGCCGTGGACACCGGGGTCGACCGACAGCGCGGTGACGGCATCGACCACATCCTGCGTGGTGGAGGTGGCGGGAAGGGCCACGTGCCGCGACTCGATACCCGCGCTCTCGCACCGGCGGCGCTTCATCCGGACGTAGGTCACCGAGGCCGGGTCTTCCCCGACCAGCACCGTCGCCAGGCAGGGTGCCGTCCCGGTGCGCAGCCGGAGTTCCGCTGCCGTCGCCGAGCTGGTTTCGATGATCCTGCGGGCAAGGGCGGTGCCGTCCATCGGACGGGCTGTCTGAGGTTGGGCCACGTTTCGCTCCTGGGTGTCACGAGGATCGCGAAGATCACGGTGTGTCGCCCAGGCGCACGGCATCGACGGTTGTCGAGAGTTCCGTCGGACCGCTCCCCGGTGGTGCTCCACCTCAGCGCCAGTCACGGCCCGGAGCCAGATTACTGCGCGATCGTCCTTCCGGGGAGAAACCGGCGCGGTCCTGAAGGTGCGACCGGGCCGCGCAGGCCTCGGTCGCACGCCGAGCAGCGCGCGTCAGCCTGCGCTGCCCGGCCTCGGGAGCGGCTTGCCGTACCAGAGTTCGATCAGACGTGCCGCGATCGAGATGCCGAACGGCGGCAGGACCTCGCCCGACTCGAAGGCCGCTGTCAGGTCCTCGCGGGAGAACCAGCGGGCCTCCTCGATCTCCTCGCCGTCCACATTGATCTCCGACGACGTGGCCCGGGCCATGAAGCCGAGCATCAGGCTCGACGGGAACGGCCAGGGCTGGCTGGCGATGTACTCGACCTCGCCGACCGTGACGCCCGCCTCCTCGAACACCTCGCGGGCCACGGACTGCTCGATCGACTCCCCCGGCTCGACGAAGCCCGCGAGCGTCGAGAAGCGGCCTTCCGGCCAATGCACCTGACGGCCCAGCAGAGCCCGGTCCTGGTCGTCCGTGACCAGCATGATCACCGCGGGGTCGGTGCGCGGGTAGTGCTCGGCGCCGCAGGCCTGGCAGCGACGGATGTGGCCGGCCGCCGCGATGACCGTACGTTCGCCGCAGCGGGAGCAGAAGCGGTGCAGCCGCTGCCAGTTCTCCAGCGCCACCGCGTGCACCATCAGCCCCGCGTCGCGGGGGCCGAGCAGCAGCCCGGCCTCGCGCAGGCCGGCCGGGCGGGCCGGCTGGTCCATGCGGCCGGGCAGGGAGTCCTTCTGGAGCGCGAAGTAGCTGACGCCGTCCTCGTCGGTGCCGAGGAAGTAGCGGTGGGTCTCGGTGACCGGGGCCTCGAAGGCCGGGGTCATGACGATCTCCGTACCGCCGTCGGCCGTGTCGTCGATCAGCACCTGCCCGCCCGAGACCACGAAGACGCGGGTGGTCGGGTGGCTCCAGGCGGCGGAGAGCCAGGCCTCGTCGAGGCGGTGGTGCGCGGCGCGGTCGATGCCGCTGGGCGCGGTGAGACCGATGGGCCGGTCTGTCGTGGCGTTGTCGAAGGTGCTCACAGGTGCTTCCTACTCCCCCGGGACGGTTCGGGTGTTCAGAGGATTCAGCGGAGTGCGGCCGCCAGCTCGCCCCACAGGTGGGCGGTGGTCTCCACGCCCTTGAGCAGGAGGTCGAGTTCGACCTTCTCGTTGGGGGCGTGCCAGCCGTCGGACGGTACGGAGATGCCCAGGAAGAGGACGGGTGCGCCGAGCACGTCCTGCAGGTCGGCGGCGGGTCCCGAGCCTCCTTCGCGGGTGAAGAGGATCTTCTGGCCGAAGGCCCGTCCCATGGCTCGGGCCACGGCCTGCAGGGCGGGGTGGTCCAGCGGGGTCAGGCAGGGGCGGGTGGCGGGGGCGAAGGTGATCCGGTGGCGGATGCCGGCCGGGAACTGCGCCTCGGCCCAGGCGCGGACGGCCTGCTGGACGTGGTCGGGGTGCTGGCCGGCGACCAGCCGGAAGCTGATCTTCACGAGGGCGGAGGACGGAATGATGGTCTTGCTTCCGGTGCCCTGGTAGCCGCCGCCGATGCCGTTGACCTCGGCGGTGGGGCGGGCCCAGATGCGTTCCAGCGTGGAGTAGCCGGCCTCACCCGTCGTCGCCTGTGACTTGGCGGTGCGCAGCCAGGTGTCCTCGTCGAAGGGGAGCTCGGCGAAGAGGGCGCGCTCGGTGTCGGTGAGGTCCGTCACGCCGTCGTAGAAGCCGGGGATCGCGACCCGTCCGTCCGCGTCGTGCAGCGCGGCGACGAGGCGGGCCACTGCGGTCGCCGGATTGGGGACGGCGCCGCCGAACGATCCGGAGTGGATGTCCTGCTCGGGGCCGTACAGCTCGATCTCGCACTCGGCGAGGCCGCGCATGCCCGTGCAGACCGTCGGGGTCGTCTCGTCCCACATGCCGGTGTCGGAGACGATCACGGCGTCCGCGGCGAGACGCGCCGCCTGCTGCTCGACCAGGGTGCGGAAGTGCGGGGAGCCGGACTCCTCCTCGCCCTCGACGAGGAGTTTGAGATGTACGGCGGGGGTGGTGCGGCCGGTGGTGGCGAGGTGGGCCCGGACGCCGAGGGTGTGGAAGAACACCTGGCCCTTGTCGTCGGCCGCGCCGCGCCCGTACATCCGGCCGTCCCGGATCACCGGTTCGAACGGATCGGTGTCCCAGCCGTCCTCCCGGGCTGCGGGCTGCACGTCGTGGTGCCCGTAGACGAGGACGGTCGGAGCGTCCGGATCGTCGGACGGCCACTCGGCGAAGACCGCGGGCGCACCTGCGGTCTCCCAGATCTCCGTGACCGGGAAGCCGGTCTCCTTGAGCTTGGCGGACAGCCACTCGGCGCTGCGCCGTACGTCTCCGTCGTGTTCCGGCTGGGCGGAGACGGAGGGGATCCGCAGCCACTCGGCGAGGTCGTCGAGGAAGGCTGTGCGGTGCTGCTCGGTGTACGTACGGACGGCGCTGTCCGGGGTGTCGCTCATGGTCTTGAGCCTATCGGCCCGTCGGAGGTGGCTCGTCCAGGAGGACCTGCTCCAGCTCGGCACGGCCCGGCAGGTGGTCGGGACGGACGGCTTCCCCGCTGCGGACGAAAAGGAATGTGGTGGTGACGGAGTCGAGCGGTATGTCGTGCAGTTCGGCCCAGGCGAGGCGGTAGACGGCGAGCTGGAGCGGGTCGGCTGCGGGGGTGCCCGAGGTGCCTTCGCGGCTGCTGGGCACATTGCGGGTCGTCTTCCAGTCGACGATCTCGTATGTGTACCCGTCGGGGCCCTCGTTGCGGTACACGGCGTCGATCCGGCCGCGGATCACCCGGCCCGCGAGGGTGATCCGGAACGGTGTCTCGACGCGGTACGGGGTGCGGTGGGCGTACGGGGTGCGTTCGAAGGCCTCCTTGAGCGCAGCGAGGTCGCGCTCGTCCGCGATGTCGGCGTCGCTCTCGTCGCCGCCGGGCAGCTCGTCGGGTCCGAGCATGGGCAGCGGCAGCTCCTCGAAGCGGGCCTCCACCCAGGCGTGGAACCGGGTGCCGCGGCGGGCTGCCGGTGCGGGCGGGCGGGGCATGGGGCGGGCCAGCTCCTGGGCGAAGCCGTCGGGGTCGTCGGCGAGACGCAGCAGTTGCGTGGCGGAGAGCGAGGCGGGCACGAGGACCTCGCGCACGGTGGCGCGGGCGCGGCGCAGCTCACCGGCGAGAGCGTCGAGGTCCCGGTCCCAGGAGGCGAGGGTGCGGGAATCCTCCGGGGTGAGCCGTGAGGGGGTTCGGGCCGCGGGGACGTGGGGGGCGGGGGCGTGTGGCGCGAGGGCCGGAGCCGGAGCCGGGGCCGCGGGGGGTTCGGTCGACCAGGCGTCCCAGTCCGCGGCCTCGTCATACAGGTCCTCGTCCGGGTACGGGGCCTCGTCGGCGTACGCGTCGTCGTCCGCGGAGGGGGACGGGAACGCGTCGTCGTCCGGTGCGGCGGGATACGCCCCCGGCACCGAGTCGCTCCCCGCCGTCGCCAGCTTCTCCAGATGAGCCAGCACCGTGTCCGCGGCCGCCCGGCGGCGGGCGAGTGCCGTGTCGTCCAGAGGGAGCGGCCAGGCGTTGTCGGCGGCTGCAGTGGCCGCCAGTGCCGGGCTCTCCTCGTCCTCGGCCGGCGCGTCCGCCCAGGCCTCGATCTCGCCGTGTCCGGCCGCACAGTGCTCGTACAGCGCCTGCAGAAAGTCGGACGGGCCGCGCGGCTTCTTCTGGGACGGGCCCCACCAGTGGCCGGAGCCGAGCAGCAGGGTGCGCGGCCGGGTGAAGGTGACGTATCCGAGGCGGAGCTCCTCGGTGTGCTGGTGCTCCTTCATCTCCGCTTTGAACCCCTTGAGCCCCTGGGCGTCCCAGGTGTGGACGACGGGGAGCGTGGCCGCGTCGCCGCGGAGGGCGTGCGGGAGAACCTTGGACTGGGAGGTCCAGGCGTCGCGGGACTGGCCGCTGGGGAACTGACCGGCGACCAGGCCGGGCACGGCGACGACGTCCCACTCCAGGCCCTTGGACTTGTGGGCGGTCAGGACCTTGACGGTGTTCTCGCCGCCGGGCAGCGCATTGTCCAGGCCCTTCTCGTACTGGACGGCGGTACGCAGAAAGCCGAGGAAGGCCAGGAGCGTGGCCTCGCTGTCGACGGCGGCGAAGCGGGCCGCCACGTCCAGGAAGTTGGCGAGGGTCTCCCGGCGGCGGGCGGCCAGGGCCTGCGGCGACGCGGAGAGTTCGACGTCGAGACCGGTGGTGGCGAGGACGCGGTGCAGGACGTCCATGAGGGGGTCGGCCAGCGAGCGGCGCAGGTCGCGCAGTTCGGTGGCGAGGCGGGCGAAGCGAATGCGGGCATCGGTGGAGAACGGCAGCCCGTCGTCCTCCGTACCGCTCGATTCGAGGAACGTGTCGAGGGCGTCGGCGAGCGAGATGACTTCGGCCGGGTCGATGCCTTCGACGGCTTCGGCGAGCCGGCGGTCGGGGTCGAAGTCCTCGTCGTCGGCGTGGGCGGCGTGGTGGACGAGGAGGCGGGCGCGGCGGCCGAGGAGGGCCAGGTCGCGGGGGCCGGTCCGCCAGCGGGGGCCGGTGAGCAGCCGGACCAGGGAGGCGTTCGCCCCGGGGTCCTGGAGGACTTCACAGACCGCGACGAGGTCGGCGACCTCGGGCAGGTGCAGCA
This sequence comes from Streptomyces sp. NPDC051664, assembly GCF_044453545.1. Classification (NCBI taxonomy): domain Bacteria; kingdom Bacillati; phylum Actinomycetota; class Actinomycetes; order Kitasatosporales; family Streptomycetaceae; genus Streptomyces; species Streptomyces sp. NPDC051664. Next base: position 550,182 of record NZ_JBITCU010000001.1, read on the forward strand.
GCCCGGAGAGACCGACGACCTCGACCGGGATGTCGCGGGCGACGAGCGCGGCCTGGATCTCCGGGAAGTCGCCGGCGGTTCGGCACAGGACGGCGATCTCGCCGGGTGCCTTCCCGGTCCGTACGAGATGGGCGATCGAGTCGGCGAGCCAGTCGATCTCTTCGGTGTGGGTACGCAGGAGGGCGCAGCGGACGATGCCGTCCCGCTCGGCGCCCGGGGCGGGGCGCAGTGCCTCGACACCCTCGTGCATGGCGCGCAGCGGCTCGGCGAGCCCGTTGGCCAGGTGCAGCAGCCGGCCGCCGCTGCGGCGGTTCTCGCTGAGGGAGTACCGGGTGGCGGGGGTGCCGTCGGCGTGCGGGAAGTGGCGCGGGAAGTCGTCGAGATTGGCGACGGAGGCGCCGCGCCAGCCGTAGATCGCCTGGCAGGGGTCGCCGACAGCGGTGACGGCGTGCCCGGAGGCGGTGCCGTCGGGGCCACTGCCGAAGAGGGCGGAGAGCAGCAGCCGCTGGGCGACGGAGGTGTCCTGGTACTCGTCGAGCAGGACCACCCGATATTCGTCGCGCAGGATCGCGCCGACCTCGGGGCGGGTGAGGGCGAGCTCGGCGGAGAGCGCGATCTGGTCGCCGAAGTCGAGGAGGTCGCGGCTGCGCTTGGCGTCCCGGTAGCGCCGGGTCAGCGAGAGGAGCTCGCGCCGGGCCTCGGCGGTCTCGGGGATCCTGCGCAGCTCGGCGTTGCTGAGCCGGGCCGATGCGAGCGTGCGGAGGAGTTCGGTGTCGTACTCCGCGAGCTGTTCGGGGCGGACGAGATGCTCGGCGAGTTCGGCGTCGAGTGCCAGCAGATCGCTGACCAGGGTGGGGAACGACCTGGTCAGGGCCGGGTACGGGCCGGGGGCCTCGCGAAGCACGCGGGCGGCCAGCTGGTATCGGGTGGCGTCGGCGAGGAGGCGGGTGGTGGGTTCGAGTCCTATCCGCAGTCCGTGCTCGGTGAGGAGCCGTCCGGCGAAGGCGTGGTAGGTGGAGATGCTGGGCTCGCCCGGGGGGTTGTCCGGGTCGATGACCTCCGGATCGGTGACCCCGGCGGCGACGAGGGCCTTGCGGACGCGCTCGGAGAGCTCGCCCGCCGCCTTGTTCGTGAACGTGAGCCCGAGGACCTGCTCGGGGGCGACCTGTCCGGTCCCGACCAGCCACACCACGCGCGCCGCCATCACCGTGGTCTTCCCGGATCCGGCTCCGGCCACGATCACCTGCGGGGCGGGCGGCGCGGTGATGCAGGCCGTCTGCTCCGGGGTGAAGGGGATCCCGAGGAGCTCCTTGAGCTGCTCGGGATCGGTGATACGTGAGGGCACTCCACAGAGGCTAACCGGACGGACCGACAGTGTGCGGCGCGATGAGCCGGACCGGCCGGTGGCCGGGAAGTGCCTCGTCCGGGCGTTGCTGACCGGTCCAGGTTGAAGGCCGATCGGTCCCGACCGCATGGGATCGCATCAACGACCTTACGAGGAAGGTCATATGAGCCCCGACGCAGCCGCTCCCGACTTCGGGTCGGACTCCGGACCGGACTCCGCCGGGCTCATGAGGCGCATCGATACGACGAAGGCGCATCCGGCCCGGGTGTATGACGTATTCCCTCGGCGGCACGGACAACTTTCCCGCCGACCGGGAGGCCGCGGCCATGGCGCCGGCGGCCAATCCGCGGGGGCACCTCGACGTCCGGCACAACCGGGACTTCGTACGGCGGGCCGTGACCGAGCTCACCACGCGCGCCGGCATCCGGCAGTTCCTGGACGTGGGTGCGGGGCTGCCCACCCGGCAGAACGTGCACCAGATCGTCCAGGACATCGCCCCCGAGTCCCGGATCGTCTACGTCGACCACGACCCGGTCGTCCTGGTCCACGCGCAGGCCCTGCTCACCAGCAGCGCCGAGGGCAGGACGGACTACATCGAAGCCGACCTGCGCGACCCCGCGAAGATCCTCCTGGAAGCACGCCGGACGCTCGACTTCGACAGGCCGGTCGCTCTCGTTCTCGCCGTCACTCCAGGATGTGGCGGCCCTCCGGCTGCGCGCTGCAGGACGCCCGGAACGTGCAGTGGGTGCAGTGCTGGCCGGTCGTGGGGGTGAAGCGTTCGTCCAGGACGCGGCCCGCGGCCGTGGCCAGCAGGTCGGAGACCCACTCGGTGGTGGGCGGCTCCTGGGCCTGCACCTTGGGCAGGGTGTCGCCGCCCTCCTTCTTGGGGGCGGGCTGCCTCAGCTGTACGAGTTCGGCGCCACCGGGCGCCGGACGGTGGCCGTCGAAGATCTCGTCGACCGCCCCTTCCCGGACGGCCAGCTGATACACGGCGAGCTGGGGGTGCCGGGCGACCTCGTCCTTCGTCGGAGCCTGCTTTCCCGTCTTGAAGTCGACGACGTACGCCCGGCCGTCGGCGTCCCGTTCGACGCGGTCCATGGAGCCGCGGATCCGTACCTCGTACTCCCCCGCTTCGAGCGTCACGTCGAAGTCGTGCTCGCTCGCGGCGGGGGTGCGGCCGGTGCGGTCCATGACATGCCAGCGAAGGAAGCGCTCGAGGGCGACCCGCGCCTGCTCCTTCTCCTGCTGCGACTTCCAGGGGGCGTCGAAGACCAGCCCGTCCCAGACGGAGTCGAGGCGTTCCATCAGGACCGCCAGATCCGCGGGGGTGCGGCCGGAGGCCACCTCGTCGGCCAGTACGTGCACGACGTTGCCGAATCCCTGCGCGGCCGTCGCCGGGGCGTCCGCCTTCACCTCGCGGCCGAGGAACCACTGCAGGGCGCAGGTGTTGGCGAGCTGGTCGAGTGCGCTGCCGGAGAGCGCCACGGGGTGGTCCCGGTCGCGGAGCGGGACGGCCGAGCGGGTCGGCTCGTACAGGCCCCACCAGCGGTACGGATGGGCCGACGGTACGAGCGGCTGGCCCTCGTCGTCCGTAAGTGCGGCCAGCCGGGCCAGCCGGTGGGCCGCCTCGTCGCGCAGGGCGTCGGAGGCATCCGGGTCGACGGTGGTGGCGCGCAGCTCGGCGACGAGCGCGGCGACGGCGAGGGGGCGGCGGGGGCGGCCGGTGACGTCGCGCGGTTCGACGCCGAGCTCGGTGAGGAAGCGGGACGGCTGGTCGCCGTCGTCGGCGGGGGCCTTCACCGCGGTGACGATCAGGCGTTCCCGGGCGCGGGTCGCTGCGACGTAGAAGAGGCGGCGTTCCTCGGCGAGCAGTGCGCCCGGGGTGAGGGGTTCGGCGAGTCCGTCGCGGCCGATCCGGTCCGCTTCGAGGAGTGAACCGCGGCGGCGCAGGTCCGGCCAGAGGCCCTCCTGCACGCCTGCGACGACGACCAGCCGCCACTCCAGCCCCTTCGACCGGTGCGCGGTCATCAGGCGTACGGCGTCGGGGCGTACGACGCGCTTGGAGAGGGTGTCGGCGGCGATGTCCTGGGCGTCGACCTCTTCGAGGAAGTTGAGCGCGCCGCGGCCGCCGGTGCGTTCCTCGGCGCGGGCCGCGGTGTCGAAGAGCGCGCAGACGGCGTCGAGGTCGCGGTCGGCGTTGCGGCCGCCGGCGCCGCCGCGCAGCGCGGCCCTCTCGAGCCGTCCCGGCCACGGGGTGCCGGCCCACAGCTCCCACAGGGCCTCTTCGGCGGTGCCGCCGCCTTCGAGGAGCTCACGGGCCTTGCGCAGGAGCGCGCCGAGACGCTGGGCACCGCGGGCGTACGCGGGGTCGTGTGCGACGAGGCGCTCGGGTTCGGCGAGTGCGCGGGCCAGCAGTTCCCCGGAGGGCGCCGGTACGCGGTTCCCGGCGGCCCGCTCCTCGTCGCGCAGCGCCCGCCCGAGCCGGCGCAGGTCGGCGGCGTCCATCGAGCCGAGAGGCGAGGCGAGGAGGGTGAGAGCGGTCTCGGTGTCGAGCCAGGGCGCAGGGGGCTCGTCGGAGGCAGGATCCGGGGCGAGGTCCGGGGCGAGGTCCAGGGCAAGGTCCGGGGCGAGGTCCGGGGCAGGATCCGGGGCAGGATCCGGGGCGAGGTCCGGGGCGAGGTCCGGGGCGAGGTCCGGGGCAGGATCCGCTGCCGCGTCCGCTCCCGGTGTCTTCTTCGGAGTCGTCGTCCGGTGCAGCGCCGCCGTGGCGACCGTGCGCAGCGCCGTGAGGAGCGGGGCCACCGCCGGTTCGTGGCGCAGCGGGAGGTCGTCACCGTCGACCTCCAGGGGCACGCCCGCCGAGGTGAGCGCCCGGCGCATCGCGGGGATCGTGCGGCCGCCGGCGCGTACCAGCACCGCCATCTCGTCCCACGGCACGCCGTCCTCCAGATGGGCACGGCGCAGCAGGTCGGCGATGTTGTCGAGCTCGGTGGACGCGGTCGGGTAGGTGTACGTCTCCACCCGGCCGCCCTCGCGGACCGCGGCGAGCTCGCGGTGGGCGCGCACCTTCGCCGACGGCAGGCGGGTCAGCGGCATCCGGCGGGTGAGCAGCCGGGTGGCGGCCAGCAGCTGTTCGCCGGAGCGGCGCGAGGTGGTGAGGACGCCGACCGGGGCCGGGGCGCCGTCCGCTCGCCGGAACGTCTCCGGGAAGTCGAGGATGCCGTTCACATCGGCGCCCCGGAAGGCGTAGATCGACTGGTCCGGGTCGCCGAACGCGATCAGGTCCCGGCCGCCGCCGGCCCCCGGCCCGATCCCCCGGTTGCCGGCCAGCGCGTGGAGCAGCCGCACCTGCGCCGGGTCGGTGTCCTGGTACTCGTCGACGAAGACCGCGTCGTACTCGCCGGTCAGCAGCGCCGACACCTCGGGGCGCTCGCCGAGGAGCACCGCCCGGTGGACCAGCTCCGCGTAGTCCAGTACCCCCTGCGCGTCCAGTACGTCCAGGTACTCGGCGAGGAATTCGGCGGCCGCACCCCAGTCCGGGCGGCCGGTGCGGCGCGCGAAGTCGGCGAGGGCGTTCGGGCCGAGGCCCAGCTCGCGGCTCCGGGCGAGTACCGCGCGTACTTCGTCGGCGAAGCCTCGCGTGGTCAGGCAGGCCCGCAGCTCGTCGGGCCAGCGGATGTGCGCGAGGCCCTCCTGCTCCAGTTCGAGCTGGCCGGCCAGGAGATCGCGGACGGTGACGTCCTGCTCCGGTCCGGAGAGCAGCCGCAGCGGTTCGGCGAAGAGGTCGGCGTCCTGGTGGGCGCGGACCAGTGCGTAGCAGAAGGAGTGGAACGTGGTGGCCTGCGGGCCGCGGGCGGCGCCGAGCCGGGCGGCCATCCGGTCGCGCAGCTCCACCGCGGCCTTGCGGCTGAAGGTGAGCACGAGGATGCGGGCCGGGTCGCCGCCCCGGGCGACGCGGGCGGCGACCGCCTCGACGAGCGTGGTGGTCTTCCCGGTGCCCGGCCCGGCGAGGACCAGCAGCGGACCGCCGGGGTGATCAACCACCGCCTGCTGCGCCGCGTCCAGGAGAGGGGGGTCCACGGAACCCGGCCGGGTACGCACCAGTCGGTACGCGCCCGTGGTCCTCCCCCTACGCCCCTGCGGGCGTGGAGGGACCCCCTGCCGTGCTTGACGGTCCGGACTGTTCCGGGTGGAGGAGGAGGAGCTCACGTGGATCGCCGGTCCTGGTGGGGGTGCTGGTGGTGAGGGGGCGGGGGTACGCGCCGCGAACTGTCGACGCTACGCCAGCGGAGGGGTCGGATGCGGCGAGTCCGCTGCGGCGATCGTCACGTTCCATGTCGCACCGCAGGCCGCCCGGCAACGTGCGCGGAGAGTCTCGGAGCAGGTCGGGCAGCAGATCGCATGGCACTTCTCGCACGTCCTGCGGTCCCGGCTGCTCCCGTCGTGGGACCGAATGGCGGAAGCTGTCAGGTGTGAGCCCCTCCGTCCGCGCCCTCGGCCCCGCCGTGACCACCGGTCGCGCCGTCCCACCGTGCGCGCTTCATGTCGAGGCGCGGTATGTGACCATCCGCGCTGCGCGACGCCTCGCGCAGCGGGGTGCTCTCCTCGCGGTAGTGGTCCAGCGCCCGCAGTTCATGGCCGGGCAGCAGTGCCCCGTCGGAGCGCACCACACGCCACCACGGCGCCGCACCGCCGTACAGCGCCATGACCCGGCCGACCTGGCGCGGCCCGCCCTCACCCAGCCACTCCGCGATATCGCCGTATGTCATGACACGGCCGGGTGGGATCAGGTCGGCGACATCGAGCACGCGCTCCGCGTACTCGGGCAGCTCGTCGGGCGCCCGTTCGTCCCTTGCGCCGTCGTCGCCCGTCCGGTCTTCGCTCATCCGACCCATGGTGCCGTACGCCACCGACAGCCCGGCCCGGATCGCGGGCAACCGCTACGTATGCATCCGCTCACCGAGTGTGCACGAAGGAGCAAAGGAGCGTATCTTGCCCATCGCGCGACCGTGCAATGCACCCTGATGCCCCCCTCTGTCTCCAGGCCGTGCCACCATCATGCGGGCGGTGACCGGTGATACGAGAACACGAAGACCAATCAGAGGCGAAGGAGCAGGGCGTGCAGCCACCGAAGGCGGCGGACGCCTCTGATGCCGAGCCGCGCCCGGAAGAAGGCCAGGACCGGGCTCAGGCACCGGCGCAGAAGCCGGCACCGGAGCAGAAGCAGAAGCCGTCTTCCGGGACGGAGCGCGAGCGGAAGCAGGGGCACGACCAGGAGCCTGCGCAGCAGGCCCGCCCGCACCATCTGGTCGGCTCCACCCTCTCCACCGTCCGCGCGGCCGAAGAGGCCGACCGTGTCTCCGGGGACGAACCGCTGCTCCCGGCGCGTGTGCACCGCCCCTCCGACCTCATGCGGCTCCTCGTCGGCGTTCTGGCGATCGCCATCCTGTTCTCCATCGCCGCGTTCGCCCACGGCACGACCACCGGTCTCGAGAACGACATCAACAAGGGCACGGACCAGGCGCCCGACGTCCTCATCAAGATCGCCGGTCTGGTCTCCAGCATCGCCGTGCTGCTCGTACCCGTCGCCTTCGCCATCGAGCGACTGATCAAACGCGACGGACTGCGGATCGCGGACGGGGTTCTTGCCGCCGTGCTCGCGCACGGGGTCACGCTCGCCACGGACCTGTGGGTCGCCAAGTCCGCCTCCGGCACCATCCAGGACGCCCTCACCCAGCCGCAGCCCGGTGCTGCCCTCACCGATCCCGTCCACGGCTATCTCGCGCCCGTCATCGCCTATATGACGGCGGTCGGCATGGCGAGACGGCCGCGCTGGCGGGTCGTGCTGTGGGTGGTGCTGCTGCTCGACGCCTTCGCCATGCTGGTCGGCGGCTACACGACACCGTTCTCGATCATCCTGACCGTGCTGATCGGCTGGACCGTGGCCTACGGCACGCTGTACGCGGTCGGCTCGCCGAACGTCCGGCCGACCGGTCAGCATCTGATGGCCGGTCTGCGCCACGTCGGCTTCCGCCCGGTCACCGCGATGCGCGCCGACGACGCCCTCGACTCCGGCGACCAGAGCGACCGGGGACGCCGCTATCTGGTCTCCCTCGAGGACGGTCCACCGCTGGATGTGACGGTCGTCGACCGGGAACAGCAGGCGCAGGGCTTCTTCTACCGGGTATGGCGCAGACTCACCCTGCGGGCCTTCACCCAGCGCCGCTCCATCCAGTCGCTGCGCCAGGCCCTGGAGCAGGAGGCGCTTCTCGCGTACGCGGCGATCGCCGCCGGGGCCAACGCCCCCAAACTGATCGCCACCTCCGAGCTCGGTCCCGACGCCGTGATGCTGGTGTACGAGCACATCGGCGGACGCTCCCTCGACGCGCTCGAGGACGTGGAGATCACCGACGATCTGGTGCGCGGTGCCTGGCGGCAGGTGAAGGCGCTCCAGTCGCGGCGGATCGCGCACCGCCGGCTCACCGGCGACGCCATCCTGGTGGAGCCTTCTGGCACCGTGTTCGTCACCGATCTGCGCGGCGGGGAGATCGCGGCCGGTGATCTGGTACTGCGGATGGACATCGCCCAGCTGCTCACCACCACCGGTCTGCGGGTGGGCGCCGAGCGGGCCGTCGCGGTCGCGCTCGAAGTACTCGGTCCCGACGCCGTCGCCAACTGTCTGCCGCTGCTCCAGCCGATCGCGCTCAGCCGCTCCACCCGGGCGGCGCTGCGCAGGCTCGCCCGGGAGCGGTCGCAGCGCGAGCGGGAGGCGGTGCTCGAAGCGTCGGACGCCGCCAAGCATGCCAAGGCCCAGGAGTCCGAGGTGCCGGAGACGGAAGGGGTCCCCTCGGTCCCCGCCGACCGCAAGGCGCTCCGTAATGAGAAGCAGGCGGAGAAGCGCGCCGAGAAGCGGGCGATAGACGATGCGCTCGACGAGGCCCGCGAGGAGGATCTGCTGACCCAGATCCGCCGCCAGGTGCTGCTCATCCGACCGCAGGCGCCCGTCGAGCCGGTTCGGCTGGAGCGGATCAAGCCGCGCACCCTGCTCAGCTTCATCGCCGGTGCCATCGCCGCGTACTTCCTGATCTCCCAGGTCACGGAGGCCGACTTCGGTGCGGTCGTCGAGCAGGCGGAGTGGGGCTGGGTGGCGGCGGCGCTCGGGTTCTCGGCGCTGAGTTACATCGCGGCCGCGATGAGCCTGCTGGGGTTCGTGCCGGAGCGGGTGCCGTTCGGCAAGACCGTGCTGGCGCAGGTGGCCGGCTCGTTCGTGAAGATCGTCGCGCCGCCCGCGGTCGGTGGGGTGGCGCTGAACACACGCTTCCTGCAGCGTTCCGGGGTGCGCCCGGGGCTGGCCGTCGCCAGTGTCGGCGCCTCGCAGCTGTTCGGGCTCGGCTGCCATGTGCTGCTGCTGGGCGCGTTCGGCTATCTGACCGGTACCGAGAAGACCCCGTCGTCGCTCACCCCGTCCAGGACGGTGATCGCCGGACTGCTGACCGTCGCGGTGCTGGTGCTGGTGGTGACCGCGATCCCGTTCCTGCGGAAGTTCGTGGTGACGCGGGTACGGTCGCTGTTCGCCGGGGTCGTACCGCGCATGCTCGACGTCGTGCAGCGGCCGCAGAAGCTGCTCACCGGCATCGGCGGCATGCTGCTGCTGACCGGCCTGTTCGTGATGTGTCTGGATGCGTCGATCCGGGCGTTCAGCGGTCCCGACGTACCGCAGCTCAGCTACGCGAGCATCGCGGTGGTCTTCCTCGCCGGCAACGCGCTGGGTTCGGCGGCGCCGACGCCGGGCGGTATGGGGGCGGTCGAGGGTGCGCTGACGCTGGGGCTGATCGCGGTCGGTCTGCCCAAGGAGGTCGCGGCGCCTGCCGTGCTGCTGTTCCGGCTGATGACACTGTGGCTGCCGGTCCTTCCCGGCTGGCTCTGCTTCAACCACCTCACCCGTAAAGGCGCCCTCTGAGGGCCGTCCCGGCATCCGGTCTCCGGACCCCGCCGCCACCCGCTTGGACCGGCGTCCCGCGCGCAGTCCCGCACCCCATCGCACGATGGAGCAATGAGGACCCCCCCTGCCCTGCGCGCCGCGGCCCTCGCCGCAACCGTGACCGTTCTGCTGCCCCTCACCGCCTGTTCGGACAGCGGCGACGGTGCGGCCGACACGGACCGCACCCGGAACTCTCCGCACGCGGCGAACGCCGCCGACACGTCGGTACCGGCCGACCTGGCTTCCCAGAAGCTGGAGTGGAAGCCCTGTCCCGCCCCTTCCGCGGCACAGGGCGGCGGCACCGCCCCCACCCCGCTCCCCGGTGGCACCGCCTGGGAGTGCTCCTCCATGAAGGTCCCACTCGACTACGCGAAGCCGGACGGCGACACGATCGAACTGGCGCTCATCCGTGCCAAGGCCATCAACCAGAGCAAACGGATCGGCTCACTCATCTTCAACTTCGGTGGCCCCGGCTCCTCCGGCGTCGCCACGCTGCCTGAGTTCGGGACCACGTACGACAAGCTCCGAGCCCGCTACGACCTGGTGAGCTTCGATCCACGCGGGGTCGGCCGCAGCGAGGGCGTGAAGTGCGAGAACGACAAGCAGCTCGACTCGCGCTTCGAGAGCGACCTCACCCCGGACGACGCCGCCGAGGTGCAGGCCTACGCCGACGAGCAGAAGAAGTATGTGGCGGCCTGCAAGAAGAACTCCGGCTCCGAACTCCCCTACGTCGGCACCACCGACGCCGCCCGCGACATGAATCTGATGCACCAGGTGCTCGGCGACGAGAAGCTGCACTACCTCGGTTTCTCCTACGGCACCGAACTGGGTGGCGTCTACGCCCACTTGTTCCCGAAGAGTGTCGGCAGGATGGTGCTCGACGCGGTCGTCGACCCGACCGAGGACACCGAACAGTCCTCCCTCGGCCAGGCGCAGGGATTCCAGCTGGCCCTGGACAACTTCACCAGGGACTGCGTGAACCGCGGCGCCGCCTGCAAGCTCCCCGGTTCCACCGGGAAGGAGGTCGAGCTGTGGATCGCCGATCTTCTCCAGCGGTTGGACAAGAAGCCGATCTCGGGGCTCGGCACCCGGCAGCTGACGCAGTCCCAGGCCATCACCGGGATCGCGGCCGCCCTCTACTCCCGGGAGAACTGGCCGCTGCTGGAAGAGGGGCTCGACGAGGCGGACGGCGGCAACGGCGCGCTGCTCCTGGCCTTCGCCGACTCGCTGAACGGCCGCTCCGACGACGGTCGTTACGACAACTCGACGGCCGCCAACACGGCCATCAACTGCGTCGACACCAAGCAGCGGTTCAGCGTCGACGAGACGAAGGCGAAGCTCCCGGCGTTCCAGAAGGCGTCGCCGATCTTCGGTGACTATCTGGGCTGGGGCCTGCTGGCATGCACCGGCTGGCCCGTGAAGGGCGCCTGGGACACCCCGGACGTCAGCGCCCCGGACGCGCCCCCCATCCTCGTCGTCGGCAACACGGGAGACCCGGCGACCCCGTACGAGGGCGCGAAGGCGATGGTCGACGCGCTGGGCAAGGGCGTCGGGGTGGAGGTGACGTACGAGGGCCAGGGACACGGCGCGTACAACAGCGGCGACGCCTGTGTGCAGAAGGCAGTGGGCGACTATCTGTTGGACGGCAAAGTTCCGACGGCCGGTACTGTCTGTGGCTCAGGGGCTGGCGGCAGCGACAAATAGCGCGCGTCGCACGCCGTACGTACAGGCACAAGGGGGAGGGACGTACAGGTGGTTCACCATGCTCGCGCCGGGGCGCTGGCCGCTGCCGCACTGCTGCTGACGGGTGTGCTCGCGGGTTGTGACGGGGGCGCGGACGCGAAGGCGGACGGCAAGGCGGGCCGCAGCCCGGCCCCCTCGTCCACCGGGGCGTCCGGGGCCGCGTCCGACGGACCGGACGGAAAGCCGGGCGCCCTGCCCGCCCTGCCCGCGGACCTCACCTCCCAGCGGCCGGTCTGGAACCGCTGCAAGGCAGTCGGGGGCGAGAGCGCACCGGCGTCCGGCTGGAGATGCGCGACGGTCAAGGTGCCGTTGAACTACACCGAACCGGCCGGCGACACGATCGGGATCGCGCTGATCCGCAAGGAGGCCCGGGACAAGGGCCGTCGGCTCGGCTCGATGCTGTTCAACTTCGGCGGCCCCGGTGGCTCCGGCGTCTCGATACTGCCGCGCGCCGCCGGATCGTACGGGAAGCTCAACACCCGCTACGACCTGGTGAGTTTCGATCCGCGCGGAGTCGCGGGGAGCTCCGGGGTGAAGTGCCGCACCGACCGGGAGCAGGAGGACGCCAACCGGAAGATCGACCTGACTCCGGACACGGCGGCGGAGGAGGCGGCGTTCATGAAGGACGGCGCGGCCTTCGGCGCCGGCTGCGAGCGCAGCTCGGGCAAGGTCCTCCCGTACGTCGGCACGACGAACGCCGCGCGGGACATGGATCTGATCCGCGAAGTACTCGGCGACAGGAAGCTCACGTACTTCGGCATCTCGTACGGCACGGAGCTCGGCGGTACGTACGCGCATCTCTACCCGAAGAACGTGGGACGCACGGTCCTCGACGCGGTCGTCGACGCGGTCGTCGACCCGACCGCCGACACGATCGGGCACGCCCGCAACCAGGCGACCGGCTTCCAGCGGGCGCTGGAGAACTACCTCAAGGACCGTGGCCAGGACCCGAAGGCGGGCACCCGGCGCATCGCCCGGCTGCTGGAGCGGATCGACGGGAAGCCGCTGCCGACCGGCTCGGGCCGCAAGCTCAACGAGACGCTGGCTATCACCGGCATCGTGACGCCGCTCTACTCCAAGAGCAGTTGGCCCGTTCTGACGCAGGCGCTGGACGAGGCCGAGAACCAGGGCACCGGCAACCTTCTCCTCCAGCTCGCCGACTCCTACAACGGCCGTGACGAGAACGGGCACTACGACACCCAGAGCCACTCGCAGCGCGCCATCTCCTGCGCGGACAGCAAGCTCCGGCCGACGGCGGGCGACGCGAAGGCGCTGCTGCCCGAGTTCCGGAAGCTGTCGCCGGTCTTCGGCCCGTTCCTGGCGTGGGACACGGCCGGCTGGTGTGCCGACTGGCCGGTGAAGGGTGAGCACGACACCCCGGAGGCGAGTGCTCCGGGTGCCGGTCCGATCCTGGTCGTCGGGACGACCGGTGACCCGGCGACGCCCTACGAGGGTGCACAGAAGATGGCGGACGAGCTGGGCAAGGGCGTCGGCATCATGCTCACCAACAAGGGCGAGGGACACGGCGCATACGGCGAGAGCGCGTGTGTGACGTCGACCGTGGACGCGTACTTCCTGGACGGGAAGGTTCCGGCGAACGGCAGGACCTGCTCGTAGAACAGGTCGACGGATACGACGAAGGGGCCGGCCCGCGCAGTGCGGACCGGCCCCTTCGAAGCGTTCAGCCCCCGTACGGAGGCTCGGTACAGCGGCTCAGTACACCGGCTTCTCGGGCTCGATCTGGTTGACCCAGCCGATCACGCCGCCGCCGACATGCACGGCGTCGGCGAAGCCCGCCGACTTGAGGACCGCGAGGACCTCGGCGCTGCGGACACCGGTCTTGCAGTGCAGGACGATGCGCTTGTCCTGCGGGAGGTCCTGCAGGGCGTTGCCCATCAGGAACTCGTTCTTCGGGATCAGCTTCGCGCCGGGGATCGAGACGATCTCGTACTCGTTCGGCTCGCGGACGTCGATGATCTCGATCTTCTCGTCGGCGTCGATCCACTCCTTGAGCTGCTTCGGAGTGATCGTGGAGCCGAGCGCCGCCTCCTGGGCCTCCTCGGACACGACGCCGCAGAAGGCCTCGTAGTCGATGAGCTCGGTGACGGTCGGGTTCTCGCCGCAGACCGCGCAGTCGGGGTCCTTGCGGACCTTGACCTGGCGGTACTGCATCTCCAGGGCGTCGTAGATCATCAGCCGGCCGACCAGCGGGTCACCGATGCCGGCGAGCAACTTGATGGCCTCGGTGACCTGGATGGAGCCGATGGATGCGCAGAGCACGCCCAGCACGCCGCCCTCGGCGCAGGACGGGACCATGCCGGGGGGCGGCGGCTCCGGGTAGAGGCAGCGGTAGCAGGGACCGTGCTCCGACCAGAAGACGGACGCCTGGCCGTCGAAGCGGTAGATCGAACCCCACACGTACGGCTTGTTCAGCAGCACCGCGGCGTCATTGACGAGATAGCGGGTGGCGAAGTTGTCCGTGCCGTCCACGATCAGGTCGTACTGGGCGAAGATCTCCATCACGTTCTCGGCTTCGAGCCGCTCTTCGTGAAGGACGACATTCACATACGGGTTGATGCCCAGGACCGAGTCCTTGGCGGACTGGGCCTTGGAACGGCCGATGTCGGCCTGGCTGTGGATGATCTGGCGCTGCAGGTTCGACTCGTCGACCTCGTCGAACTCCACGATGCCGAGCGTGCCGACACCGGCCGCGGCCAGGTACATCAGGGCCGGCGAGCCGAGACCGCCGGCGCCGACACAGAGCACCTTCGCGTTCTTCAGCCGCTTCTGTCCGTCCATCCCGACATCCGGGATGATCAGGTGGCGGGAGTACCTGCGGACCTCGTCGACGGTGAGCTCAGCAGCTGGCTCGACCAGGGGTGGCAGCGACACAGGAACCTCAACAATGCAGGTGGTCGGTTTCTACGTACTTCATCTACGTACGGTTGTTCACCCGCAACACTGCCACGCCCCTCCTCATTCCGAGATACCAGGTCCGATCCGCGAGACGATTTCGTCCCAGTACCCGGGCAGCGCCGCGAATGGGTCGGTTTGTCCACCATGATCGGTGCGGATCGTGCGGTCGGTGAAGAAGATCGTCCCGGCCCCCTGCCAGCGGGCGATCCGCATGGCTTCGTCGAGGTGGGTGCGCGGGACGCCGTGCACGAAGTGCGCGAAGCGTTCCGGCGGGTAGTCCGCGGTCCACTCCGCCACCTGCGACCAGCGGTAGTCGGTCCACGCCCCGGAGAAGGTGACCAGCTGGTCGGCCGTCTCGGCGTAACCGGGATACGGGTGGGTCCCGTGCCCCAGCACCAGCAGCTCGCTCCCGGCCTCTTCGTCCCCGCTGTCCTCGCCCTCCTCCAGGAGCGCGGCGAGTGTACTGGTGAGGCGGCGGACCGCCGGAAGGTCGGCGCGCTCGGCCGGACACCGGTCGAGGTAGAAGCCGTCGACCCGATACCAGTCGAGGAAGGACTGCGCGTCGGCGATCAGCTCGCCGAACGGCCGGTTGCCGAAGGTCAGATCCAGATGGCCCAGCAGCAGGCCGCCGCCCGCCCGGACTGCGTCCTGCGCGGCCCTGTCGTGCACGGCCCGTTCGCGGGCGTTGCGGAGTCGGCCCGCGGCCTCCAGACAGTGCGGGTCGGGCCGCGCGCCGGGGCCGTTGTCGATGTTGAGGACCGCCCAGTGCAGCGGGGTGCCGGAGCGGGTCAGCTCGGCCCACTCGGTGGGCGCGAGCAACGGGTGCGCGTACCCCGGGACGCCGAAGCCGAGCTGCTCGGCGCCACTGGTCCGGCGGGCGGTACCGGCGCTGGTCAGATGCGGCATGCCGCCTCCATCCAGATGTCGGCGAGGGACTCCTCCAGATTGATCCGGGGGCGCCAGCCGAGCCGGTCGCGGGCGGTGCGGACATCCGCCTGCTGCCAGGCGCCACAGCCGTCCGGGTACGGGGACGGGGTCGCCGAGAGGTGTTCGATGACGGACTCGGCGGAGGTGCGCGGGGCGCCGATGGGGAGCCGGCCGGGAGGTGTGTCCAGCTCGTGCAGGGCACCCGGATAACCCGCGACCTTGGCGAGCACGGCGGCCGCGTCGCGTAGCCGCACCGCCCGGCCGGTACCGATGTTGACGACGCCCTGCGCGGCGGAGAGCGACGCGGCGTGCACGGCGCGGGCGACATCCCGTACGTCGACGAAGTCGCGCTGCACGCCGAGGCCACTGAGTTTCAGCTCGCCGTCGCCTGACTGCATGGCACGGCGCATCGCCTCGGCGAGCCGGCCCAGCGGTGAGCCGGCCGGGGTGCCGGGGCCGACCGGCGAGAAGACCCGCAGCACGACCGCGTCGAGGCCGGAGCCGAGGACGAGTTCGGTGGCGGCGAGCTTGGAGACGCCGTACGGGCCGCCGGGGCGCGGCAC
The DNA here is from genome assembly GCF_044453545.1 of Streptomyces sp. NPDC051664. Lineage (NCBI taxonomy): Bacteria > Bacillati > Actinomycetota > Actinomycetes > Kitasatosporales > Streptomycetaceae > Streptomyces > Streptomyces sp. NPDC051664. The sequence continues at coordinate 565,657 of NZ_JBITCU010000001.1, forward strand.
GGCGTCCTCCGCGGTCGACGATCCGGGCTGTGAGGGCCCGTACTCCGAGGAGCAGCCGACCTGGACGAGACGGGCGCTGCAGCCGCTGCGGCGCATCGCCTCGCAGACGGTGGCGACGGCGACGGTGTTGTGCCGGGTCAGATCGCGGGCGCCGCCGCGGGTGGCGCCCGCACAGTTGACGACGACCCCGGGGTGGACGGCGTCCAGGAAGCGGGTGAGTGCTCCTGGGCTGCCACCGGCCAGGTCGAACCGTACGTCGGCGTCGTCGCCGCGGCCGAGCGCGGTCAGGTGCACGGCGGGGTCGGCGAGCAGCCGGTCGGCCACGAACCGACCGAGGAATCCATTGGCTCCGAGCAGCAGAACCCTCATCGGGTGCCCCCTTCGTGCCGACGGCGGGCTGCCGGTGCGGGGGATTGGGGGGTCATGTCCGGTGTCTCCTTGGGGAGGTTGCGAGCGTTACGGGACAGGCACCCGCGGCGTCGGCTCCGCGGGGTTCGTGCGGGGTTACGCGCGGGTGTGGGCGGAGGCCCTGGAGAGAGCGACGGTGGCGTGGATCAGCAGCCCGAGCGCGGCTGCGCCGCAGGCGATGGCGGGTACGGCTCCGGTGCCGGCCGCCGCTACGACGGTGTAGACGGGCTGGGCGACGAAGTGCAGGCCGGGCAGCCGCCCGGCCAGGACCAGGGCGGGCGCGACCGCTTCGACGGCGCAGGCTGCGGCGAGTCCGGTGGTGGCGGGCTCGGGGAAGCCATGGACGGTCAGCAGCCGGGCCAGCAGGAGCAGGACGCCGAGGGCGGCGGCCGCAACCGGCGCGCCGCCACCGCCGTATCCGAGGTCGGCGAGGTGGAGCAGCCCGGTGAGGACGCACAGGAAGAGCGCGACGGTCCCGAAGAGCAGGGGGCGCACACCTGCTGCGAACTCCTCCAGCGCACGGCTGCCGACGAGTTTGCGCTGTGCGTGTACGGAGAAGAGGTGCGCGCACCAGGCGGCCGGGGCGACGGCGAGCGCGAGCCCCAGGAGGGGTGCGGGGGTGATCGCCCAGGGCCCTTCGGGACCGCCGCTGAGGACCTGGTCGAGCAGGGCGTCGCCGTACATGACGTACCCGAGAAGCCAATACCCGTAGACCGCGGCGGCAGCCGACGAGCGTCCTTCGGCGGCGTGCAGGGGGCCGCTCCGCAGGCACAGGCCGAGGCCGAGAAGTGCGGCCAGCGCCCCGACAAGGGCCACGGTGAGCCGCTCACCGCCGCCGAGCACCCCGTCGGTGAGTTCGAGGACGACGGCCGTCGCGGTGCAGGCGGCGCCGGGGAGCAGCGCGCGGAGCGACCAGGCGGCGCGCGTCTCGATGTCGCGCATCGGCGCGGGCGCCGTCGCGCGACCGGGCTCGCCCGCGACGGCGGGCACCCGCGCGTAGAGCTCCTCGGCGAGCGAGAAGACGTCGCGGTGCCGGTAGCGGGCGGCAGTGCGGTCGGTGACCCCATGGGCTTCGAGCCCGGCGGCGATCTCCAGGGGGTCGACGGCACGTTCGCAGAGCTCGCGGTGCCGGTGCATGAGCGTCTTCACGGGGTCGATGGGTCCACGCCGGGCCGCGCTGGGCTTGCGCGCGGAGACGGCGGGGGTGTGTGCGATCTCGGGGGCGCGGGCGATGGGGGCGGCGTCGGCCGCGGCCTTGGCTCCGGCCTCGGCCACCTCCGGCTGCGATTCTTCGGTGGGGAGCCGGTCCGGGGTGACGGTCGCCTTCGGCGGGCGGACGGGGTCGGTGGGCGGGGGTGGATGCGGGGCCGGTGTCTGATCCAGGGCCGGGGCCCCATGCGGGTCCGCGGCCGGATCCGGCCCCACGGTCGGAGGGTGGTCTGTTTCCGGACTGCCGACCGCGTCCGGCGCCTGGGACGTGGCCGGGTCCACCTCCGGGGCGTGCGGGCCTTCGCCCCGGTCGGAGCTCCCGTCCCGCCTCATGAAATGCCCCAGGACCGACGCCGGCCACCCCTTCCCGGAGAGGCCGGGCACCACCGGCGTGCGCCCCTTCCCGGCGAGGCCCGGCACCACCGGTGCGCGCCCCGTCCCGGATGCGGGCAGGCCCCAAGCCGGTGCGGAGATCTCCGCGACCCGTGCCTCGGAGACCAGGGCCTCCGAGCGGGAGTCCCAGCTCGCGTCGAGCATCGGTGTGCCCGAGGCATCAGGTGCCTCGGTCGGGCGGCCGCCCATGGGGGTTCCTCCGTGTTCTTCGCCAAGTCCGCGGGACCGGCCGGCGGGTGTACCCGGCCGGCCCGCCCTCATGTCCGTCTCCTGCTCACACATCGCCGTCCCCCGTTCGCCGCGCGCCCGCGCACACGCCCTCGGCAGCCCAGCTCGGGGTGTGCCCGGCCGTGAGCGGGACGTGGGCCGTCCAGCTGCCCAGCACATGGGCCTCCGGTGGTGTCGCGAACGGGCGTGGGGCACCGTCCGCGTTCAGCGCATGCGTGTCTCTGCGCACCGGGGAGTGCGAGATCAGCTCCAGGTAAATGCCGCGAAATGCCGCGAGGTTCTGTTCGACGGTGAAGAGTTCGAGCGCACGGGCACGGGCCGCCGCGCCGAGGCGTGCACGACGCTCGGGGTCGCGCAGCAGCGTGATGCACGCGTCGGCGAGCGCCCGGGGGTTGCGCGGGGGCACCACCAGCCCCGTACCGCCGATGACTTCGACGACGGCGCCGACGTCCGTCGACACCGTGGCACGTCCGCAGAACATCGCCTCGACCAGGCTGATCGGGAAGCCTTCGACGACGCTGGAGAGGACCACGATCCCGCCCGCCGCATACGCCTCCGCCAGGTCCGGCAGCTCGGCGTCACCGATGTCCTCGAAGGAGACCGGGTTGTCACCGATGGCGTGCGCGTCGGCGGCCTCGTCGGGGAAGAGCTGGGCGGCGAGCGCCCGGCATTGGGCGAGGTATGTGGTGCCTTCCGCGCACGGCGCCGGTGCGCCGATGATGCGCAGCCGCGCGTCCGGTTCGGCCTTCCGCACCTCGGCGAATGCGTGCAGCAGCGCGACCAGGTCCTTGGAGGGTTCGATCCTGCCGACCCACACCAGCGTGTCGGGTCCGCCGTCGTCGCCGCTCTCCCCGAGCGCGGCGAAGCGGGCCGCTTCCATGCCGGGGTAGACGGTGCGCACCTTGGCCCGGTCGGCGCCGCACCGCTCCTGCCAGCGGCGGGCGTGCGTATTGCCCGGGGTGATGAGCGCGGCCTGCCGGTACACCTCGGTGGCGAGCCGTCCGAGGAAGTTGGCGAGCAGGGCGCGTACCGGCGCACTCAGCGGCGTGCCGGTCCCGGCGAGGTAGTGCGCCCGCAGCTGCACACCGTGCTCGGTGACCAGCAGCGGCACCCCGAAGAAGCGTTTGGCCAACAGCCCCGGCAGAGCGGCGGCTCCGCCGGACGTGGCGTGGCAGAGGTCGACCGCGCCGAGGCTCTCCTCGTCGTACCAGTCGAGGGAGAGCGGACGCAGGACGCGGTCCAGCTCCGCGGCGAAGGCGAGGAGGTCAGGGACGCTCGCGGTCTGGACGGTGCGGCCGGTGCCGGGGGCGCGACAGGCGGCTTCGAGTACGCGGACGGCGGTTTCGGAGCGGAGCGCCGCGGGAAGTCCGCCGTGTTCGCGGGCCAGTTCGGCGAGTCCGTACAGCCCGTCCGTGAACTGCGCGTCGGCGGTCCCGGAGGCATCCGTACGACGTACGCCGTCCGCTTCGTCGCGCGTCACGTCCGCCGTACAGATGGATGTCGCGAGCGCCGTGAAGTGCGCCGTGAAGCGGCGCCGTTCGCGACGTCCGTACGGCCGCGCGCCCCCGCCGGTCAGCAGCCGGGCGAGCAGCCCCTTGGGGGCGTGGCCGCCCAGGATGTCCTCGTCGGCCATCCACAGCGGTGCCGTCCGCACCCGGCTGACCTGGGGCGGGAGCTGTACCCAGCCCTGCGCCTCCTGCTCGGCGGAGCGGCTGAGCGCGTAGAGATCGAACTCGTGCGTCAGTCCGCGCACCAGACGGTCGCACCAGAGTCTGGACTCACCGGTCGCATACGGATAACCACCGTCGGTGAGGAGTCCGATCCGCACGAGCACACCCCCGATCTCCCTTGTGGGCGGCCGCCGTTGAAATGGCGACTCGCAGCGGGACGACCGTAAGCGGATACGCCGGTGGCGCGACGGACGGTTGTCCATCGCGCCACCGAAAGGGGTGAACCGTCGTAACTTTCCCGCCCCGGTAGCGTTCCGTCGCGCTATGAGGGTGATCGATTACGCAGGGTCAGGCTGCGGCCAGCTCCTTGCGGGCTGTGCGGCGCGCTGCCGCGAGCGCCGGATCGAGGGCAGGCACGGCGGCCAGCAGCTGCTTGGTGTACGGATCCTGGGGCGCCCCGTACACCTCGTCGACACTGCCCTGTTCGACGATCCGGCCCTGCCGCATCACCGCGACCCGGTCGCTGACCTGCCGCACGACCGCGAGGTCATGGGCGATGAAGACCAGTCCGAGGCCGAGTTCGCGCTGGAGCTCGGCGAGGAGCGCGGTGACCTGTGCCTGGGTGGTGACGTCGAGCGCGGAGACCGGTTCGTCGCAGACGATCAGCTTGGGGTCGGCGGCGAGCGCGCGGGCGATGCCGACGCGCTGGCGCTGTCCGCCGCTGAACTCGTGCGGGTAGCGGTCGTACCGGTCGGGGTCGAGGCCGACGCGTTCCAGCAGTTCCTGGACGCGTGCCCGGATCCGGGTGTCGTCGAGTGCGCCTGCCGCCCGCAGCGGATCGGCGACGGATTCACCGATCGAGCGGCGCGGGTTGAGCGAGGCGACGGGGTCCTGGAAGACCATCTGGAGCTCGCGCCGGTGCGGGCGCAGCGCCTTGTCCGACAGCGATCCGATCTCCGTACCCCGGTAGTGGAGCCGGCCCGCGCTCGGGTCGAGGAGGCGGACGAGCATCCGGCCGAGCGTCGTCTTGCCGCTGCCGCTCTCGCCGACGATGCCGAGTGTCTCGCCGGGGTGGACGGTGAGCGATACGCCGTCCACAGCGGTGATCCGGCTGCGGCCCCGTCCGAATTCGCGTCGCAGATCGATGGCTTCGAGCAGCGGCTCGCCCGCCTGGGCGATGCGGGACACGTCGGCGTCGAGCCTCGGCGTGCCCGCGTCCGCGAGGCGAGCCGCCGGAACCGGCTCCGGGCGCTTCGTGTCCACCCGCGGTACGGCGGCAAGCAGTTCGCGCGTGTACGGCTGCCGGGGCGCGCCGAGCACCTCGGCGACCGGCCCGCGCTCCACCTCCCGGCCCGACTGCATGACCAGCACCTCGTCGACGCTCTCAGCCGCGACGCCCACATCGTGGGTGACCAGCAGGAGCCCCATGCCGGTCTCCCGGCGCAGCGTGTGCAGCAGGTCCAGGATCTGGGCCTGGACGGTGACGTCCAGCGCGGTCGTCGGCTCGTCGGCGATCAGCAGCTGCGGCTCACAGGCCAGTGCCATCGCGATCAGCGCACGCTGCCGCATCCCGCCGGAGAACTCGTGCGGCCGGGACCGTGACCGCCGCACCGCGTCGGGGATCCCGACCCGGTCGAGCACGTCGACGGCCCGCGCCCGAGCCGCCCGCCCGGAGGCGCGCGTGTGGACCCGGTACACCTCGGCGATCTGTTCACCGACCGCGTAGTACGGGTCCAGTGAGGACAGCGGGTCCTGGAAGACCATCGCGGCCTTCGCCCCGCGCAGCGCCCGCAGTTCCGCGTCGTCCGCCGCCTGTACGTCCACGCCGGCAACCCGGATCGAGCCGCCGACTCGGGCGCCCGTACCGCGATGCAGCCCCAGCAAGGCGTACGCGGACGCGCTCTTTCCGGAGCCGGACTCGCCGACGACGCCGAGGGCGGCGCCCTCCTCCAGGGTGAAGGACAGGCCGTCCACGGCCCGTACGCCGTCCGCGCCGTCGAAGGAGATGGTCAGATCGGAAACCTCGACCAGACTCATGCCAGCACCACCCGACGGTCGGCCATCGCCTGCAGGATGTCCGCGACGGCATTGGCAAGGACGACGAAGAAGCCGGTGACGAGCACCAGGCCGACGACGACCGGCAGGTCGACGTTCTTCACGGCGTCGACGAGTTCGCGTCCGACGCCGGGGATGTTGAAGAGCGACTCGGTGAGGACGGCGCCGCCGAACATCGAGCCGATGTCCAGTGCGCCGAGCGCGATCACGGGGCCGAGCGCGCCGCGCAGCGCGTGCCGCCCGACGAGCTTCCGCTCGCTCACCCCGTACGCCCGGAAGGTGCGCACATGGTCCTCGGCGAGGGTCTCCAGCATCGACGCCCGGGTCATCCGGGCGTACGGAGCGGCGGAGACCAGGGCCAGTGAGGCCCAGGGCAGCAGCAGGTTCCAGGCCCACTGTTCCGGGTTCTCGGTGAGCGGCACGTAGTCGGGGAACGGCAGCACCTGCAGCGCCGAGCAGAAGACGATGATCAGCAGCAGACCGACCACGAAGACCGGCGTGGCCATGCCGGCCAGGGTCAGTCCGGTGAGGAGCCGCTCGGTCGCGCGGCCACGCCGCCAGACCGAGAGCAGCCCGGTGCCGACGCCGAGCACGATCCACAGCACGAAGGCGCCGATGGCGAGTGAGGCGGTGGCCGGGAGCTTGGTGAGGATCATCTGGGTGACCTGCTCGTCGTTCTGGTAGGAGCGTCCGAGGCAGGGTGCCTGGCAGTGCAGGATTCCGGTGCCGGTCGAGTAGTCGCGGCCGGCGAAGATCCCCTGGAGGAAGTGCGCGTACTGCAGGTACAGCGGGTCGCCGAGCCGCAGTTGGTCGCTGACCTGTGCCACCTGGGCGGGCGAGCAGCGCGGACCGCAGGCGATCTGCGCGACGTTGCCCGGGGCGACGTAGAAGGCGGCGTAGACGACGACGCTGAGGGCGAGGAGCACGAAGAGCGCCCCGCCGATGCGCCGCAACAGGAACCGGCTCATGCTCCGGCCTCCTTCTTGCGTCCGGTGCCGATCCGCAGCCGGGAGGCGACGCGCGGGTCGAGTGCGTTGCGCACGCCCTCACCGAGGACGGTCAGCGCCAGCACGGTGATGAAGATCAGCAGGGCGGGGATCAGCAGATAGGTGGGCGCCGCCTGGTACCACGTGTCGGCGTCGCTGAGCATCTGTCCCCAGGACGGCGTGGGCGGTTTGATGCCGACGCCGAGGAAGGACAGCGCCGCTTCGACGACGATGTTGCCGGGGAAGAGCAGCACGGCGTAGGTGATGACGGGCGCGGCGAGCGCGGGCAGCAGCTCGCGCCGGGCGATCCGCCGGCCGCTCCAGCCGCTGAGCCGGGCGGCCGCGACATGATCGAGCGACTTCAGCGCGAGGGTCTGGGCGCGCACGATCTTGGAGATGCCGGACCAGCCGACCAGGCCGACGATCGCGGCGATCAGCACCGGACGCGGGAAGTCGGCGGGGACGACGGCGAGCGCGCCGAGCGCGATCACCATGACGGGCAGGGCGACGACGACGTCGGTGACACGGCTGAGCGCCTGGTCGACGAGGCGGTTGCCGAGTCCGGCGGCGAGCCCGACGGCCACGCCGATGATCACCTGGAGCAGGGTCGCGGCCAGCGCGACGCCGAGCGAGACCCGGGCCCCGTACACGACGCGGGCGAAGAGATCGCGGCCGGTGAGCGGTTCGACGCCGAGCCAGTGGTCGGCACTGATCCCGCCGAACGAGCCCAGCGGTACGCCGCCGGTCGCGGAGTCGACGAGGTTCGCGTGGTACGTGGTGGGGTCCTGGCCCTCGATGCCCGCCAGCAGCGGGGCGGCGAGCGCGACCAGGACCAGCAGGGCGACGACCACGGCCGCCACTGCGGCGGAGCGCCGTGCGCGCAGCCGCCGCCAGAACGAGGAGGCCCCGGAGGCGGGGTGCACAGCCCCCGCCTCCTTGACCAGCAGAGCTTCGGCCATGGTTACTTGACCGCGACCTGCGAGATGTCGAGTACACCGGTCCAGTCGCTGATGACGACGTTCTTGACGGACTCGCCGTACAGGCGCTTGTAGACGGGGTGGAACAGCGGCACGGTCACCGCCTGCTCACCGATCTTCTTGTCGAGTGCGCCCCAGCGCTTCGCGGCCGCGCTCAGGTCGGTCAGCTTGTTGATCTCGTCGATCTCCTTGTTGACGGAGACGTCGTCGAGCTGGGAGGCGTTGAAGTTGTAGCCGTTCTTGACGATCTGGCGTCCGTCGAAGATCGGTGCGAGGAACGGACCGCCGGACGGCCAGTCCGCGCCCCAGCCGGTGAGGAAGAAGCCGGGCTCGCTCTTCACGTTGTAGATCTTGTCCGAGTACGCGTTGGACTCCAGCCCCTGGAGCCTGACCGTGATCCCGGCCTTCTTCAGCGCCTCCTGGATCGCGGTGGCGATCTCCGGGCTGGTGGCGAAGTTCTTGTCGTTGGAGTGCGTCAGGGTAATGGTCAGGCCCTTGGCGTAACCGGCCTCCTTCAGCAGCTCCTTGGCCTTGGCCGCGTTGCCCGTCCTGCCGGCCGGGAAGGCGTCGTACGCGTTGTAGCCGAAGGACGCCTGCTCCGGCAGGAAGGTGGTGGCGGCCTCGGCGAGCGAGGAACCACCGGCCGCGTTGACGACCGAGGTGCGGTCGACGGCGTACGAGATCGCCTGGCGCACCTTCGGGTTGTCGAACGGCTTCACCTTCGGGTTGAAGGCGATGTAGTTCGTGTAGCCGAAGTGGCCGGTGCCGACCCGGGCGGCGAGCTTCTTGTCGCCGGTGACCTTGGCGAGCTCGGCCGGGCCGAGGTTGGTGTCGGTGGTGACTGCGGCGGCGTCGGCGCCGCGGGAGGCGGAGAGCCGCTGGTTGATGACGGCGGAGTCGAGCCCGGAGCGCACGTCGATCCGGTCCGGGTACGCCTTGCGCTCCTCGTCGGTCGCGGCCGACCAGAACTTGTTGCGCTCCAGGACGAGGCGCTCGCCGTCGCCCTCGTTCTTGACGACCTTGTACGGACCCGAGGAGATGGGGTGGTTCTCGTACTTCGTGCCGGTGTCCTTGGCCTTCGGCACGGGGGTCGTCTGGGTCTGCGTCGCCAGGTAAGGGAACTCGCCCTCCGGCTTGTTGAGGTGGAAGACGATCGTCTTCGCGTCGGGCGTCTCGATCGAGGCGAGGCCCTTCTTGTCCTTGTACGGACCCCGGTAGTCGGCGCCGCCGATCAGCCAGTCGCGCAGGTAGGGCGCGCCGCCGGAAAGTTCGGCAGCGAAGGAGCGTTCGATGCCGTACTTGATGTCGGCGCTCGTGATCGCGGTGCCGTCCTCGTACTTCAGGCCGTCCTTGAGCGTGTACGTCCAGACGGTGGCGTTCTTGCTGGGCGTGCCCAGGTCGGTCGCCAGGTCGGGGACGACCTTCGCGCCGGCAGCGCCGGCCTCCCGGTTGCGGGTGGTCAGCGTACGGAAGACCAGGGACGGGACGTTGCCGCCGCCGGAGGTGTAGAGCCGCGCGGGGTCGAAGTCCTCCTGCGCGGCTCTGTTGAGGACGGTGAGCGTGCCGCCCTTGGCGGGCTTGCCCGCTGCGCCGGAGCTGCCGTCGCTGCCCTTGCTGTCCTGGGGCCCGCACGCGGCGGCGCCCGAACCCACGACGAGAACCACGACGGCCGCTGCCAGGCGGCGCGATATGACGGACGGTTGACGCATCGGAAGATGACCTCTCGGAGTGCTGCTTGCGGTGAAAACCGGATGGTGGGTCCGTGCAGGCTGCAGCGAGGGTGGGGTGGAACGACCGGTCGGAAAGCGAAAAGGGGACCGGAACACCGAAACTGCCGCGCCTGCGGACGTGAGAACGCCGGGGCGCGGCAGTCGGGAAGGGCCGTTCGGACCGAGACCAGGGCTCGGAGAAAGGGGCCGACGCGCGCTCAGGCAGGTGTCAGCAACAGTGAATGTCGGCGACGCTGTGCCCGGTCACGCCGATGAGCGCCAGCACTATGGCGGCGCATTCGGAGGTGACAGGGCTGCGTGACATGCCGAGAAATATGCGGGACCGCATCGGCGATGTCAACGCCGGACAAGACACCGGTCTCAGATACTGGACAGCGTTTCGGACGGCCGCCCTCCCGGCCCGGGCGCGGGCCTCAGCAGGGGCCGATCAAGGGGGGCCGGGCAAAAACGGACCGAGGTCCCGCTCCGGCTCAACCGGCCGGGTAGACCCAGGGGTTGGGGCGGCACTTGATCCCATCGATGTCCAGGGATTTGGTCTGCTGCTGCATCACCGGGGCCAGTGCACCCGGCGTGCGGCACGTCACATGGTCGTGCCCCAGCCGGTGGCCGACCTCATGGTTGATCAGCATCTGGCGGTAGGCGAAGAGCTTCCCGGGGCCGAACGTCGACGACCCCTGCGCCCAGCGATAGGCGTTGATCATCACGCGCTCGGTCGCCGCGGAATCGCACGAGACATTGTCCTCGGTCGTATCGAGGCCCGACTTCTTGCACCAGTCGCCGGTGGTCCCCGGGCTGGCCAGCGTGATCACGAAGTCGGGGTCGCCCGAAGAGATCCGCTCAAAAGTCATGGCGCCGTCGTGTGCCCAACTCCGGTCGTCATTAAGGGTTTCCTGAACGGCTTCGGCGAAAAGTCCGGCATCGAGACCGATACCTTTTTCGACATCGATCCGATAGCGGTACTTATGCCCTCTGCCCGGAGCTTTCGCCCCGCCCGGGACCACCTCGAAATGCCCGGAGCCCTGGAGGTCCGGGGCGAGTGGATACCCCTTGGCCATCTTCTGCCCGTACGAAAGGGCCTTGACCACGGCCGGTGCGGGCGTCCGCCGGTCGTCCGAGCGGGAGGAGATGTCGTGGCCACCGTCCCGGTCCACGCCCGTCGGCGCGGCGGCACCGGCCCGCGCCCCACCGCCGTCATGGGCGACCTGCCCCGCGACGACGACCGCGAGCACGGTGGTCACCGCGGCGGCCGCAATGCCGGTGAAGGTACGGCCCTTGGCGCCCTTGCCGTCCTTGGTGTCCGGGGCGGTGCCCGGAGCCGCATCCCTGTCCCCGCCGGGGGGCCGCTCGTCCCACTCGACGACCGAGCCGAACGGATCGGCCGGCGGGGCCGGTGGGGCGGACGGGGAGCGCGGTGCGGGTGGCACGTCGAAGGCGTCGACGAACTCCCGTCGCGGCCCCGGTATCAGCGGCCGCTCACCGGCCGCCTGCTGCTGGGACATCGGCTGAGGGCGCTGCGGCATCGGCGTCCGCTGGACCATCGACTGCTGCTGGGGGGCCGGCCGAGGTGCCCCCGGCCGTCGCCCCTGGCCACCGGCATCCGTTGGAGCCGGGATCCGCCAGTCGCCGTACCGCTGCCGCGTTCCCGCCCCCCAGCCACCACCCGGTTCACGCAGTTCGGGATGGCCGCCACGCACCTGCGGGATCCCCTGGAACGGGGTGTGCCCGTCCGTGCCGGGCGGCGTATCGGCCGCCCTCCTGCGCCGTCCGCTGCCGGGATCCGGCCGCACCCCCTCGCGACCGCCAACCGCCTTCGCGGCGGCGTCGCTCTCGGGTCCCTTGGGTGGAGGGCCCTTTCGGCTGTGTCGTCCCACGCCCCGGATCAGCTCCCGCCGCGTTCGTCGAGCAATTCCCGGAACGCCTGGGCGACCGCCTCCGGGTACTCCATCATCGCCACATGCCCGGCATCGGGCAGTGTCAGCAGCCGCGAATCGCGGAAGGCCGCGGACGCCCTGCGTGCCATCCGGTACGAGACGAGCTGGTCCCGTCCGCCGTACACGAGCTGCGTCGGGGCGAGCACGCGCTCGGCCTGGCGCCACAGCCCGTGCTGCCCGCCCAGCGTGTAGGCATCGACAATGCCACGTGCCGAGCGCGTCATCGCGTCCCAGAAGTACGGCAGCTCCAGCCGTCGCTCCATTTCGGCCACCGCATCGCGGAAGCCCTCATCGGAGACACGTGCCGGATCGCCGTAACAGAGTGCCATGACTCCGCGGGTGCGTTCTTCCGCGGTCCAGTCCTTACTGAGCCGGGAGAACAGGGATGCGACACCCGGAACGGCGAGCAGCGCGGTCGGTACGGCAGGCCACTGCACCCTGATCTCGGGTAATGCGGGCGAGACCAGGGTGAGCGTGCGCACCAGATCCGGACGGACGGACGCGACCCGGGTGGCCACTGCACCACCGAGTGAATTGCCGAAGAGATGAACGGGCCCGTGCTCCTCCGCGTCGAGGAGCCGGATCACCGCACGGGCGTGCCCGGTGACCGAGTAGTTGCCGTCGTCCGGCGGTGGGGAGTCCCCGAAGCCGGGCAGGTCGACCGCCTCGCCGTCCACCACGTCCTGGAGCAACGCCATCAGCACCGACCAGTTCTGCGAGGAGCCGCCGAGCCCGTGCACGTAGAGCGCGGGCGGCAGTCCGGACCGTTCCGGCGGGCGGGTGCGGACGTTCAGCGTCAGGCCGGGCAGCGCGACGGAGCGCAGTTTCTCCCCCTCCGCGACCCGGACGGGGCTCACCGTGGGGGCCACCGCAGCGGCGGCGGCGCGGGCTCCCGGCAGCTCGGTCGAAGACATGCGCCAATGTTACGAGACGATCACACCGTGGTTCGTGTGTTCGCCGTCACAGATCGCATAGCGCCATGAAGGGGTAGCTCCTACGCTCGAAGCTAAGGAAGGGAGTCACCATGACGGTCGACCCCAGTGACCCGGAGACTTTCGAAGACGTTCAGCCGGACGAACCGGACCAGGAGACGCCCGAGGCGGATGCCGTCGAGCAGCACGCCGATCTCCAGCAGAAGAGCGACGATCCGTTGACGGACATCGACCGGGCCACCGCAAATGAGGCAGATGCTGCCGAGCAACACCGCGTCGTCCCGCAGGACGAGGACGACTACCGCTGATACATCCCGTTTTGCCGTGCATTTCAAAGAATCTGTGGCTACCGCAGCGGTCCGGTCCGTGAAATTCTGCGTCCGCGCCGCGCGCACCCGGGTTACTCAAAAGTACGATGGCCGAACGGCGCAGCGCGTACGCAACGGCTGCGTTCGATCACAAATTTGGGAGGCGGCGTGACAGCCATCGAGCAGACAGAGGCGGCGCGCCCGCGGGGCACTCGCCTGCCTCGCCGCGCCCGACGCAACCAGCTGCTGGGCGCCGCGCAGGAGGTCTTCGTCGCGCAGGGCTACCACTCCGCCGCGATGGACGACATCGCGGAGCGGGCCGGTGTCAGCAAGCCGGTGCTCTACCAGCACTTCCCGGGCAAGCTGGAGCTCTACCTGGCACTGCTCGACCAGCACTGCGAGTCGCTGCTGCAGGCGGTCCGTACGGCCCTGGCATCGACGACGGACAACAAGCTGCGTGTCGCCGCGACGATGGACGCCTACTTCGCGTACGTCGAGGACGAGGGCGGCGCCTTCCGACTGGTCTTCGAGTCGGACCTGACGAACGAGCCGGCGGTACGCGAGCGGGTCGACCGGGTCTCGCTGCAGTGCGCGGAGGCGATCTCCGACGTGATCGCGGGTGACACGGGGCTGTCCAAGGACGAGTCGATGCTGCTCGCGGTGGGTCTGGGCGGTGTCTCCCAGGTGGTCGCCCGGTACTGGCTGTCCAGTCGGTCGGCGATCCCGCGCGACACAGCGGTGCAGCTCCTCACCTCGCTGGCCTGGCGCGGCATCGCCGGGTTCCCGCTGCACGGCATCGATCAGCACTGACCGTCCGGCCTTGTTCGCTGCGGGCGTGGCCCGCCGACCCCTGGCAGCTCCCCTCACCGGGCTAATGTGTGGTTCGTACGGCGCGGCTCACGCGCAGAGGACTGACCGTCGGAGGGACATAGCCGTGGAGGTCAAGATCGGCGTGCAGCACGCACCCCGGGAGATCGTTCTGGAGAGCGGGCTTTCCGCCGAGGAGGTCGAGAGCGCGGTCGCCGAGGCTCTCACCGGCAAGGCGCAGCTGCTCAGCCTCACGGACGACAAGGGCCGCAAGGTCCTGGTGCCGGCCGACCGGGTCGCCTACGTGGAGATCGGCGAGCCGAGCACGCGGCGGGTCGGGTTCGGCGCCCTGTAGGAGCGCGCTCGACGCAAGGCAGCGAGAAGCGGCCCGGCGGGGATCCCCGCCGGGCCGCTTCGTCGTTTCCCGCCTGCTCACAGCCACTGGCACCTGTGCGACACCTGTGCGAAAAATGTCGCAGGAGGGTTGCATTCCACGGCCCACGGGTAGGACCGCCTACGACCGATTTGCCCCCACAGCTCCACGAGCAGGGGATATCCCCCTCCGCAACCCGCGAGGTGAACGTCTGTGATCTGGGAATCCCTCGGTTCCGCCGTGCTCGGACTCGCCCTCTCCTGGGCGGCGCTCCGTTCGCTGTCGGGTCGCCTCCCGTCCCGCCGTACCGTCTTTGCCACCGGCGCTCTGGGTGCCCTGTTCGGCGCGTATCTGACGCACTCGGTGCTGGGGCCGGGCCATGTCCTGGCCACCCTGATCGGCGCGGTGCTGATCGGAGCGGTGACGCTCTCCCTGCTGCTCCGTCCGGGCAGCCGCCGCCTGAGCCGATCAGCGGCGGCCTGACCTCGTACGAGACCGGCCGACCGGATCGGCCGGCCGGTCCGGGTAAGGCAGCGGCCGGGGTCAGGCAGCCAGTCCGAGCGCGGCCATCCGCTTGGTGTGCGCCTCGGTGATCCGCGAGAACATCCGGCCGACCTCCGCCAGGTCGAATCCGTCGGCCACCCCACCGACCAGCATCGTCGACAGCGCGTCACGGTCGGCTACCACCCGCTGGGCCTGCGAGAGCGCCTCGCCCATCAGCCGGCGGGCCCACAGGGCGAGCCGGCCGCCGACGCGGGGGTCGGCCTCGATCGCGGCGCGCACCTTCTCGACGGCGAAGTTGCCGTGGCCTGTGTCGTCGAGCACAGCGAGGACGAGCGAGCGGGTGTCCGAGTCGAGGCGGGCGGCCACCTCGCGGTAGAAGTCACTGGCGATCGAGTCGCCGACGTATGCCTTGACCAGGCCCTCGAGCCAGTCCGACGGGGCGGTCTGACGGTGGAAGTCGTCGAGCGCCTTCGCGAAAGGCTCCATCGCGGCGGTCGGCTCCGTGTCGATCGCCGTCAGCCGGTCCGTCAACCGCTCGAAGTGATGGAATTCGGCGGACGCCATCTTTGCCAGTTCCGCCTTGTCGGCCAGCGTCGGCGCGAGTTTGGCGTCCTCGGCGAGCCGCTCGAAGGCCGCCAGCTCTCCGTATGCGAGCGCCCCCAGCAGATCCACGACCGCGGCGCGGTACTGCGGTTCCGCCGATGCGGTGGCCCAGTCCTGGGCGGCGATTCCGGTGGGTGCGGGGGCTTCAGTGGCGTTGTCAGGCGTCTCCATGAACCGCAGAATAGCCCGCCCGACAGGGGGTGGAAGGGCCTGGTCAGCCACCGACATCACACCGTTCCGATGAATTCGCCCAACACACATGCGCGAATCCGGGGTACAGTGATATTGCGCCGACAGAGCATTTTGTATGTGCCGGTGGCGCGAAATGAATGAGGATGCCCGGTCGGTGGCCCGATCGGCTCCGACCCGACAGCCCTCCACGCGGGGCGTACGACACGTACGACCGCAGATGAGGGGCCCCCTCAGCGGCACGAGCGCTCGAGCGACGGCAGTGGTCCCGCGCCACCCGGCCCATCCACGGCCGGATGACCAACCCCGGCACGGTACGACCCCCAGCGTTCGCCTCGGACCGCGTCTCACAGAAGAGGCAGCACCCTGACTACGTTCCGAGACCTCGGGATTCTTCCCGAGACGGCCGAGGCCCTCGAGGCCGTCGGCATCGTGTCCCCGTTCCCCATCCAGGAGATGACGCTCCCCGTCGCACTCTCCGGCTCCGACGTGATCGGACAGGCCAAGACCGGTACCGGCAAGACGCTCGGTTTCGGTCTTCCGCTGCTGGAGCGCGTCACCGTCCCCGCGGACGTCGAGGCAGGCCGGGCCCAGCCCGAGCAGCTGACCGAGGCCCCGCAGGCACTGGTCGTCGTCCCCACCCGTGAGCTCTGCCAGCAGGTCACCAACGACCTGCTGACGGCCGGCAAGGTGCGTAACGTCCGCGTTCTCGCCATCTACGGCGGCCGTGCGTACGAACCCCAGGTCGAAGCCCTCAAGAAGGGCGTCGATGTGATTGTCGGCACCCCGGGGCGACTGCTCGACCTGGCAGGACAGCGCAAGCTCGACCTGTCGCACGTGCGCTCGCTCGTTCTCGACGAGGCCGACGAGATGCTCGACCTGGGCTTCCTGCCCGACGTCGAGAAGATCATGACGATGCTTCCGCCCAAGCGCCAGACCATGCTGTTCTCGGCGACCATGCCGGGTGCGGTCATCGGCCTCGCGCGGCGTTACATGACGCAGCCGACGCACATCCGTGCCACCTCGCCCGACGGTGAGGGCGCGACCGTCGCGAACACCTCGCAGCACGTCTTCCGGGCCCACTCGATGGACAAGCCCGAGATGGTCTCGCGCATCCTGCAGGCCAACGGCCGCGGACTCGCGATGATCTTCTGCCGTACGAAGCGGACGGCCGCCGACATCGCCGATCAGCTGGAGAAGCGCGGTTTCGCGTCCGGCGCGGTCCATGGCGACCTCGGCCAGGGCGCCCGTGAGCAGGCGCTGCGCGCGTTCCGCAACGGCAAGGTGGACGTGCTCGTCTGCACCGATGTCGCAGCCCGCGGTATCGACGTCGAAGGCGTCACGCACGTCATCAACTACCAGTCGCCGGAGGACGAGAAGACGTACCTCCACCGCATCGGCCGGACCGGCCGTGCCGGTGCCAAGGGCATCGCGGTCACGCTGGTCGACTGGGACGACATCCCGCGCTGGCAGCTGATCAACAAGGCGCTGGACCTGAAGTTCCCCGACCCGGTCGAGACGTACTCCACGTCGCCGCACCTCTTCGAGGAGCTCGACATCCCGGCCGGCACCAAGGGTGTGCTGCCGCGCACCGAGCGGACCCGTGCGGGTCTTCGGGCCGAGGAGATCGAGGACCTGGGCGAGACGGGCGGCCGTGGCCGCAAGTCGTCCGCCGCGTCCTCGGCGCCTGCGGCGGCTGAGGAGCGGGCGCCGCGTACGCCGCGTCAGCGTCGTCGTACCCGGGGCGGGTCCTCGGCCGCGGACGGCGCCGCCGCTGTGGTGCCGGCGCCGGCCTCGGAGACCTCGGAGGCCGTGTCGGTCGCTGACGCGCCGGCCGAGCCGCGTACGCCGCGTCGCCGCCGTCGTACCCGTGTCGGGGCCCCGGATGTCGCGGCCGAGGCCGCGGTGGCCGTGGCGGAGGCTCCGGCCGCCGTCGTCGAGGCACCCGTGACGGTCGAGGCGGAGCCGGTGGCCGAGGCCAAGCCGCGGCGTCGCCGGGCTCGCGTCGTCGCCAAGCCGGCGGACGAGGTCGACTTCCAGACCGCGCCGATCGCCGAACCGATGCCGGAGGTCAAGGCGGTGACCAAGCCGCGTCGTCGCGCCCGGGTCGTCGCCAAGCCGGCGGACGAGGTCGACTTCCAGATCGCGCCGATCGCCGAACCGGTGCCGGAGAGCAAGCCGCGCCGACGGACGCGGGCTGCGGCGAAGCCGAAGGCGGAGACCGTGGTGGAGGCTCCGGTCGCCGAGGGCGAGGCGAAGCCGCGGCGTCGCCGGGCGCGGACGGCTACCACCGAGAGCTGATCGCACCAGGTCGGTTGATCAGGGGCTGTGCCCCGGACGTTGAACTGCCGGACGGGCTTGAGGGCAACCTCAAGCCCGTCCGGCGTTTGAGGACACCCGATTCAGCCCGTGCGGCGTTCGAGGACATAGCCTCTTTCCATGAGTCGGCCGCACACCTTCACTCCCCCTCCCTGCGCCCGCGTCCACCCGCTGCGTACCGCGCGCGGGGACTTTGCCGTGCTGGAAGCCCTGCCACCCGCCGAACCGCGCGGCACCGCCCTCCTGTTGCCCGGTTACATGGGCAGCAAGGAGGACTTCATCGCGCTCCTCGAACCGCTGTCCACCGCCGGCTACCGCATCGTCGCCGCCGATGGGCGCGGACAGTACGAGACCGAGGGCACTGACCGTCAGGAGGCGTACGCCCAGGGCGAGTTGGCTCGTGACGTACTCGCTCAGGTCGCCGAGCTCGACGCCGGCGGTGACGGCACCGTTCATCTGCTCGGGCATTCGCTCGGCGGCCAGATCGCCCGCGCGGCCGTACTGCTCGACGCCTCGCCGTTCCGTTCACTGACGCTGATGTCCTCCGGCCCCGCCCAGGTCACCGAGGCACAGCAGCTCAAGGTGAAGATGCTCGGCGACGCGCTCGCGACGCTGAGCATGGCCGAGGTCTGGGAGGCGATGCGCGCCCTCGACCCGCCGGAGGACGCGGCCACGGACGGCGAGGGCCTGCGTCGGCGCTGGCTGCGGCACCGGGCCGCCCAGCTGATCGCCACCGGCCGGCAGCTGGTGACCGAGCCGGACCGGGTGGCCGAGCTCGCCGCCGTACAGCTGCCCGTCCATGTGCTCTCGGGCGAGCGCGACGACACCTGGCCGGTACCCCTGCTCGACACGATGGCGCAGCGCCTCGGCGCGCACCGCACCCGGATCGCGGGCGCCGAGCACTCCCCCAACACGGACCGCCCGGAGCAGACCGCTGCCGCGCTCGTCTCCTTCTGGGACGGCGTGTAGCTCAGTACTGCGCCTGCAGGTGCTGCCAGAAGCCGTCGCGCAGCGCCCGCCGCAGGTGGGCGTGGCCGCGCAGCGAGTGCTGGAGGAGTCGTTCGGCCTCGACAAGCAGATCCTGGTCGACGGAGCCCGGCAGGTAGGGATGTCCGGGCAGCAGATCGGCGAGGGACTCGCGACCGCGGGCGGCGAGCCAGGCCGCAGCGATCTGCGCACCGACGAAGCGGACGTCGTCGCGCGAGGGGGCCGGAGTGTCGTCCTCGTATGTGGTGACGGGGCGTCTGGTGACGTACGGGCGACAGAAGTCGAGGTCGAAGGTGCGCTGACTGTCCACTTCCCAGAGCAGCGGTTCGGCCTGGTTGCGGCCTTCTCCGGCCTCGATGCCCCACAGGTGGACCCGGGCCCCGTACCCCTGCGCCGCCTCGACCGCCGACACCAGGTCCTCGTCGCCGCCGACGAGCGCCGCGTCACTGATGGCGCGGTGCCGGGCGAGCGATTCGAGGTCGGTGCGGATGAGTGAGTCGACCCCCTTCTGCTGGTTGTTGGCGTTGAGGTTGCCGAGTCTGACCTTGACGTCGGGGAGTTCGGCGATGGACTGCTGCTCGACGGTGTGGATCCGGCGCCTGGCGCCGTCGTACCAGTACACGCGCAGGAGTCTGCTGTCCGCGAAGATCGTGCGGGCCTTGTCGATGAACGCCTCGATCAGCCCCTCCGCGTCGAGGTCGAAGGAGCGCCGGTCCTCGGTGCCGGTGACGAGCAGCCCGGCCGCCGCGTACACATAGCCCGCGTCCACGAAGATCGCGTGGGTCGAAGGGGTCTTCGACACCTCGGCGAGCACGCGTTTGAGCAGCTCGTTGGTGCGGTCCAGGCGCTCGCCGATCTCAGCGATCTCTGCCTCGCTCATGCGAACCTCATCGTCCGCGCACGACCCGTTACCCACTGATACTTAGACATCCAAAAAATTTCCTTAGCGTAGGGAATGTTTGCAGAGAGCATGCCGTTGTACACCATGTGGAGCGCGAGACACCGATGTCTGGTGCTCCACATCCTTGCGGACGGACCATCCGTCCTCCCAGTAGTTCTCCAGCAGGAGGATCAGACGAAGGGAAGCCATATGCGCTTCGAGATCATGCGACTCGACGATGTCGACGGTACCGCCGTGGACAGCACCGTCGTGGACGCCGCCTCCGTCAACCGGATCGTGCAGCAGGCCGCCGCGACAGGCCAGCGCATCTATATCCGCCCGGCCGAGACCTCGGCTTCGTAACACCTGACGACGCACAAAGACGAAGCGCCCCCGTACGGATTGGATTGTCCGTACGGGGGCGCTGTGGCATCTGCGGACGCCGTCAGGAGCCTTGGATGACCTGGGTGATCCCGTTGATGATCTGCTGCACGGCGATGGCGGAGAGCATCATGCCGGCAAGCCGCGTCACCAGCACGACACCGCCGTCCTTGATCACACGGATGATCAGCAGCGAATAGCGCATGGCCAGCCAGAGCACGACATGCATGGCGATGATCGCCGTCCAGACGGAGATCTGCATGGCGAAGCTGTCGGCGTGCTGCACCGCCAGGATCACCGACACGATCGCCCCGGGTCCGGCGAGCAGCGGCATGCCCAGCGGTACGAGCGCCACGTTGACGTCCTTCGTCTGCGTCGGCTCGTCGGTCTTGCCGGTCAGCAGATCGAGCGCGATCAGCAGCAGGAGAAGTCCGCCCGCGATCATCAGGGCGGGGACGGAGACATGCAGATAGTCGAGGATCTGCTGGCCGAGCACGCCGAAGACGGCGATCACACCGAAGGCGACCGCAACCGCCTGGAACGCCATCCGGCGCTGGATCTTGGCGGGCCGTCCGGCGGTCAGGGCGAGAAAGATCGGGGTGATCCCGGGCGGATCCATAATCACAAAAAGCGTGAGAAAAAGGGATCCGAAGACAGCAACGTCGAACACAGTGAGGCCTTGCGAGAGGAGAGCGGGTCGGAACAGGACACACGCAGCCCACGGCCAGGTCCGGCCGGGCACGCGAAGAGTGAGGGGGTGACGTACGCGACGTACGCGGGAAGCGATGAAGTGCGCGAGGCGCGCGGGCGGGGAGCTACGCGGGGCGGGGTCCGCCGGCACCCGGCACCGGGAAGGCCCCCGTGGCGCGCCGGGTGATCTCGCCGTAGATCTCCGGATCGGTGGTGTATTCGCCGAGCCGTACGGTCTTCCGGCTGCCGTGGTAGTCGCTGGAACCGGTGGCCAGCAGTCCCAGTTCCTTGGCGAGCCCACGCAGCCGGGCCGTGGTCGGCTCGTCATGGTCCATGTGGTCGACCTCGATGCCGTCGAGGCCTGCCGCGGCGAACCGGGCTATCGACGCCTCGGGCACCACCTCACCGCGCTTGACGGCGAGCGGGTGGGCGAAGACGGTGACGCCACCGGCGGCCTTGACCAGCCGGATCGCGTCGAAGGGGTCGAGTTCGTGCTTCTCGGCGTACGCGCGTCCACCGTTGGCGAGCCACTCGGGGGTGAAGGCGTCGGAGACGGTCTCGACGACACCGAGCTCGACGAGCGCGGTGGCGATGTGCGGCCTGCCGACCGATCCGTCGCCGGCGATCCGGGCGACCTGCTCCCACTCGACGGGAACGCCGAGCGCCTGGAGCTTGCGCACCATCGTCTGCGCGCGCGGCACCCTGTCGTCGCGGACCAGCTCGCGTTCGCGCGCCAGCTCGGGCTCGTCGGGGTCGAAGAGGTACGCGAGCATGTGCAGGCCCACGCCGTCGATCCGGCAGGAGAGCTCGGCACCGGCGACGAGAGTGAGGCCCTCGGGGAGCGCGGCGATCGCCTCGGCGTGGCCGCGGACGGTGTCGTGGTCGGTGAGAGCGACGACGTCGAGCCCTGCCGCGGCGGCGTTCCGCACCAGCTCGGCGGGGGTGTCCGTGCCGTCCGACGCGGTGGAGTGGGTGTGCAGGTCGATGTGCACGACGCGTACTCCAGTGCTCTCAGCCGGACAGGGGGGATGCCCAAGGATAACCGGCATTCGAACACCGCCCGGTCAGGACGGCAGGACAGTGGGCCGCGCAGCAGTGCGGACGGGACCGTGTGCCGCGGCCTCAGGGCTGACTGAGCAGTCGTGGGCTGAGCGCCCCGCAGGGCACGAGGTCGACCTCTCCGCCGGCGTCGCGCAGATCGGTCAGTATCAGCTCGTCGTACATGAGCAGCGCGGACTGCTCGGGCCAGACGACCGCCCACAGCCAGAGCCCGCGCGCCTCGCCCGCGAAGACCGCCCGGTCCTCGGGGGCGCTCTTGACCTGCCAGAGCGGAGTGGGCCGTCCGGCGGCCAGCACCTTGGCATTGGGCGGGCCGTCGACGTGGAGGTACGGGCCCGGGTCGGGGCCGTCGATCCCGGCGTAACGCGCGCCGAGGCCGACCCCGAGCTCCTCGGCGACGAGCAGCATCTCGCCCACCCCGCCGAGCGGACCGGGTCCCGAGCAGGCGACGACGGTGGCGCGGCCGCCGCTGCGGTCGTCCCCCGCGTACGCCACACCGGTGAACAGCCAGCCGACCGGCAGCGGCCAGGGCATCCACACCGGCACCCGGGCACGGTGCACCACCACGCCGAGCGCCTCGACGCTGGGTGGGATCACCGGCTGCAACGGATACACGGCGCCGTGCACGGCGCACTGCCAGGTGTCGGCGAAAAGACCGGGCGCCCTGACCCGGCCACCGCACTTCGGGCAACTGGGTTCGCCCCTCATAGCGCCCAACGGTCCTCCCCGGCTGTCGCCGCGTCAAGGACGATCACCCGTCCGCAGCGTGGCTCCAACCAGGATAAATAGATGTAGCTTGCATTCATTAGATTACCTAACTTATTCTCTGCACAACGCATCGATCTACTGGAGAGCGAGAACCCCCATGCCGGCAGAGGATCCTTTCGATCAGGGAACGGGCAGCATCCTGCGCCAGCCCAAGGCCGTCTGGGCCACCGCGGGCGCCTCGGTCGTCGCGTTCATGGGGATCGGGCTGGTCGACCCGATCCTGCCGTCCATCGCCAAGGGACTCGAGGCCACGCCCAGCCAGGTGTCCCTGCTCTTCACCTCGTACTTCCTGATCACCGCGGTCGCGATGCTGGTCACCGGTTTCGTCTCCAGCCGGATCGGCGGCCGTAAGACACTCCTGACCGGCCTCGCGCTCGTCGTCGTCTTCGCCGGGCTCTCCGGCACTTCGTCGTCCGTCGCGGAACTCGTCGGCTTCCGGGCCGGCTGGGGGCTCGGCAACGCGCTCTTCGTCTCGACGGCGCTCGCCGTGATCGTCGGCGCGGCGGCCGGCGGCAGCTCCGCGGCGATCCTGCTGTACGAGTCGGCGCTCGGCCTCGGCATGGCCTGCGGGCCTCTGCTCGGCGCGCTGCTCGGTGACGCCAGTTGGCGCTACCCGTTCTTCGGCACCGCGGCGCTGATGGCGATCGGCTTCATCTGCATCACGGCGTTCCTCAAGGAACAGCCGAAGCCGGCCCGCAGGACCTCACTGCTCGATCCGGTCAGGGCGCTGGGCCACGGCGGCCTCGCCTCGGTCGCGGCCTCGGCGTTCTTCTACAACTACGCGTTCTTCACGATCCTGGCGTTCACCCCGTTCGTGCTGAACATGACGCCCTACAAGTCGGGCGCGGTCTTCTTCGCGTGGGGTCTGCTGCTCGCCGTCTTCTCGGTGCTCGTCGCACCCCGGCTGCAGAAGCGTTTCGGCTCGCTCAAGGTGCTCGGCGCCTCGCTGGTCCTGCTCGCCGTCGACCTGCTGATCCTCGGCTACGGCAACCACACCGCGGCGGTTGTCTGCACGATCGTCTCCGGCGCCTTCATCGGCATGAACAACACCGTCTACACGGAGCTGGCGCTCGGCGTCTCGGACGCGCCGCGCCCGGTGGCGAGCGCGGGCTACAACTTCGTCCGCTGGTTCGCCGCGGCTGCCGCCCCGTATCTCGCCCCGAAGATCGAGGAGTGGAGCAACATCCACGTCCCGTTCGTGGTCGCCGCGCTCGCGGCCGTGGCCGGCGCGCTCGTCGTCCGGATCCGGCGTACGGCATTGACCCATGAGGCGGAGGAGCTGGAGCCGAAGCACGCCACCGAGGACGGAGTCACGGTCTTCGCCAACTGACGTCCGGGTCAACCCTGTTCCGCCCCGCCCGCGGCTCTCCCTCCTGGCCGCGCGGCGGGCTTCCCCGCATCCTGTATGACGTACGTCTCAGTCCAGGGCTACGGAGGTACGCAGCGGGTCACGCAGATCCGTCCCGTGCGACAGCCACCGCTCCTGCAGCTCCTGCGCCCCGCGGACCCGCTTCCACGCCGCCTCGTTGTGCGTCATCGGCAGCAGAGGCAGGAACCGCACCGGCTCCATCGGCTCGTCCAGTTCGAGGTCCTCGACCAGACCGCCCGACTCGGCGACCAGCACGGAGCTGAACGGCGCCCCGGGCCACAGCGGTTCACCGAGGTCCAGCGAGGCGCCGGGCGCCACGATCAGCCCCTCGACCTGCGGCGAGGCCGCCAGCACCGCCAGCCCGCGGAGGACCTTGTCGGTGTCGGCGAGACCGGCCCGCACGGAGAGGACCAGCTCGGCGCGTGGCCCCTTCACCGGGTCCGCGAGGGCAGCGGTCGGGTCGGCCATCGGCTGGGCGGACATGCCGAGCGTCGCGTAGCGCACCACATCGCCGTCGACGAAACGGAGCACCTCGATCCGGTCCGTACCGAGGAACGTCACCGCGGCGCGTGCGTCCGGTTCACCGAGAGCCGTCCGGAGACGGGCCTCGACCAGAGCAAGAATTTCTCCCATGTGGCGAGCATAGAACGCGTATCGAACGGGCAAAGTAAGGGATTGGCCCTGTGTCGGCTGATAGTCTTGGCCGCTGGTCGGACAGCACGCAGAAGCGTCGCTCTCAGTTCCGACGACACGTCATCCCCCACGGGGGACCGGCTGGAGGAGGTGGGGCTGCAATGGATCGAAGTCGATCGTGCAGTACCGATCGCTCTTCCGCCCGACACCTTTCTTCGGTGATCTGAAGCCTTCTCGGTCAAGGCCCGGGGCATTGCGCACGACGGAAGAGCACTCCTTTTTTGCCTGTCTGTAGCGAACGCCGTCATCGTGCCGCCGTGGTGCCGCCCGCTTTGCGGATGTGAGCACACGTCCCCATTCCGGGCTGTTCCACGCGCCCGACGACGGCCCTCCGTGAGGAGCCAGCCATGTCGATGATCCGTGACCTGCGCGCCGCCGTGCGCCCGTCCCTGCGCAAGACCAACGTCCTGCACAGCAATTACGACACCACCCGTGACCCGTCCGCCTCCAGCGCGGTCGTCGACTGCGCGGTCTACCGCGACGGGCGGCGCCAGGAGAGCGGAAGCTGCCTGACACCGCACGAGGCGATGCTCCGGGTACGGGAGAAGGGCGGCTTCGCCTGGATCGGCCTCCACGAGCCGACCGAGGCCGAATTCGCCGGGATCGCCCGGGAGTTCGGTCTCCACCCGCTCGCCGTCGAGGACGCCGTCCACGCCCACCAGCGGCCGAAGCTGGAGCGGTACGACGACACGCTGTTCACCGTCTTCAAGACCATCCACTACGTCGAGCACGCCGAGCTCACCGCGACCAGCGAGGTCGTCGAGACCGGTGAGGTGATGTGCTTCACCGGCCGGGACTTCGTCATCACCGTCCGGCACGGCGGGCACGGCTCGCTGCGTGCGCTGCGGCACCGGCTGCAGGACGACCCCGAGCTCCTCGCCAAAGGGCCGTCGGCCGTTCTGCACTCCATCGCCGACCATGTCGTGGACGGCTACATCGCGGTGGCGGGCGCCGTCCAGGACGACATCGACGAGGTGGAGATCGAGGTCTTCTCCACCCCCGCGAAGGGCAGCCCACGCGGTTCGGACGCCGGCCGGATCTACCAGCTGAAGCGTGAGGTGCTGGAGTTCAAGCGGGCCGTCTCGCCGCTGCTGCGGCCGATGCAGCTGCTCAGCGAGCGGCCGATGCGGCTGGTCGACCCGGACATCCAGAAGTACTTCCGGGACGTCGCCGACCACCTGGCGCGGGTGCACGAAGAGGTCATCGGCTTCGACGAACTGCTGAACTCGATCCTGCAGGCCAACCTGGCGCAGGCGACCGTCGCCCAGAACGAGGACATGCGCAAGATCACGTCCTGGGCGGCCATCATCGCCGTGCCGACCATGATCTGCGGTGTCTACGGCATGAACTTCGACCACATGCCGGAACTGCGGTGGACGTACGGCTATCCGATGGTGATGGGCGTCATCGGCGTCGTCTGCTTCTCCATCCACCGCTCGCTCAAGCGCAACGGGTGGCTCTAATAGAGTTCGGCCCATGACTGCTGCTGCCGCTGACTCGCTGTTCGGACCGGCCCTCGTCGAGGAGGCCACCAAGAAGTCCGGCCTCATCTGGGTACGCGGCACCGGGCCCGCGCGGGCGCTGTGGCACGTATGGCACGAGGGGGCGGCCCATCTCGTCGGGGACGGCCCTGGCGAGCAGCCGTTGCCGGCCGGTCTCACCGACGGATCCGCCGCCGAGGTGACCGTACGCAGCAAGGACAAGGGCGGTCGGCTGGTCGCCTGGACCGCCGCCGTGACGGAGCTCGCGCCGCACTCCGAGGAGTGGGAGGCGGCGGTCGCCGAGCTCAAGGGGAAGCGGCTGAACGCGCCGGACGCCGAGCAGATGACCGAGCGGTGGGCGCGCGAGTGCCGGGTACTGCGGCTGACACCCGGCGAATCCCGTACGGACCTGCCGGACACCTCGCACGCGGCGGCGCCGCTGCCGACCCCGGCGACCACCCGCCGCCCCGCGCCCGACGCGCTCCCGCGGCTGCTGCTGAAGCGCCGCCGCAAGAGCTGACGGCGGCCGGAGGGCGCTACGAGGTGGACTTGGGGAGCTGCTGCCCGTAGTCGACGGTGTCACTCTTGGGCGGGGCCTTCAGCTCGAAGTCCAGACCCCAGTCGGCGAGCGTGAGAATGCCGCCGCCACCGCCACGGGCGAACCGCAGAGGATACGGCGTGCCCTTCAGCGAGACATCGAGCGCACCGCCCTCGCCCTTGCCGCCGAGGATCTGGACGGTACGGACGGAACCCACCTTGCCGTGGTCGCCCTTGTTGACCTTGCCGTGCAGTGTGAGCATCCCGTCGAGCAGGGTCTTCATGTCCGTGAAGCCGCGCAGCTGCTTGTACGTGGGGTCGCCCTGGGGGACCTTCACGTACTTGTTCTGGAGCTTGTCCCCGGCCGCGGCACCTGCGTCACCCTTGCTGTCCTTGCTGCCCTTCTCGTCGTGGCTCCAGAAGCCGGAGTCGGCCTTCAGGTAGACCTCGTCACCGATCCGCAGCAGCTCGAACGTGCTGTTCTTCGAGGTGAGCGAGCCCGTGCCGCCGTCCTCCTTGAGCCGCATATCGATCTTGTACGTGCCGCCCTTGCTGACCAGCGTGCCGGCCAGCCGCACCGCGTCCGCGGAGTCCGCCGCCTTCTGTGCCCGCTTCTCGATCTCCGCCGCCGAGAGTCTGCCGACGCCGTTGGTCCCCTTGTCCGGATCCTCGCTGCCGCACGCCGTCAGGGCTGCGGTCAGGCCCGCACAGAGCAGGACGGCAACAGCGGTCCGGCGGCGGGGAGCGACGGGCGGGACAAAAGAGGTCACGGGCGCACTGCCTCTCATCTGCGTGTGGGGGTGGCTGACGGCAGCGTACCGGTGCCGGGTACGCCGTCCGGCGCAGAGCCGTACGGACGGCTCCACGGGCCGACCCGGAGCGGTACGGGCTAGCCTGATCCCGTCATGACAGCACATAACCGGCTTAACGGACCGGCTCCGCGTCGACAGGACGGAAGGAGGCACACACCATGGCCGCAGGCGCCTCCCGGGTCTTCGTCTCGCACCTCTCCGGTGTGCCCGTCTTCGACCCCAACGGCGACCAGGTGGGCCGCGTCCGCGATCTCGTCGCGATGCTGCGGGTCGGCGGCCGTCCGCCACGGCTGCTCGGCTTCGTCGTCGAGGTGGTCAGCCGGCGCCGGATCTTCCTCCCGATGACCCGGGTGACGGGCATCGACTCGGGCCAGGTCATCACCACCGGCGTGGTGAACATGCGGCGCTTCGAGCAGCGCCCCACCGAGCGCCTGATCCTCGGCGAGTTCCTGGACCGCCGGGTCCGGCTGGTGGAGACCGACGAGGAGGTCACCATCCTCGACGTCGCGATCCAGCAGCTCCCGGCCCGCCGCGACTGGGAGATCGTCAAGTACTTCGTGCGCAAGGGCAAGGGCGGGGCGCTGCGCCGCAAGGGCGAGACCCTGACGGTGGACTGGTCGGCGGTGAGCGGCTTCTCGCTGGAGGAGCACGGGCAGGGCGCCGAGTCGCTCGTCGCCACGTTCGAGCGGCTGCGCCCGACCGATGTGGCCAACGCGCTGCACCATCTGTCGCCGAAGCGGCGCGCCGAGGTGGCCGCCGCGCTCGACGACGACCGGCTCGCCGACGTCCTGGAGGAGCTGCCCGAGGACGACCAGGTGGAGATCATCGGCAAGCTCAAGGAGGAGCGCGCCGCCGACGTCCTGGAGGCGATGGACCCGGACGACGCGGCCGACCTGCTCTCCGAACTGCCGGAGGAGGACAAGGAGCGGCTGCTGATGCTGATGCGGCCGGACGACGCGGCGGACGTGCGGCGGCTGATGTCGTACGAGGAGCGGACCGCGGGCGGCCTGATGACCACCGAGCCGATCGTGCTGCGGCCGGACGCCACGGTCGCCGACGCGCTCGCCCGGGTCCGCCGCTCCGACCTGTCCCCGGCGCTCGCCGCGCAGGTGTACGTGTGCCGGCCGCCGGACGAGACGCCGACCGGCAAGTACCTGGGCGCGGTGCACTTCCAGCGGTTGCTGCGCGACCCGCCGTTCACCCTGGTCAGCTCGATCGTCGACAGCGACCTCGTGCCGCTGACCCCGGACACCCCGCTGTCGGTGGTGACCAGTTACCTGGCGGCGTACAACCTGGTCTCGGTACCCGTCGTGGACGAGAGCGGGTCGCTGCTCGGTGCGGTGACCGTCGACGACGTGCTCGACCATCTGCTGCCCGACGACTGGCGGGAGACCGACTTCCACGGCGAGGAGTGGGTGGCCCATGGCGGGTGAGGACCGCTCCCGGGCGTCGGGACCCGGGTTGTCGTCGACGGGGTCGTCGGCGATGACGCGCACCGCCAGGGGCAGGCTGGATCAGCCGAAGGACCTGCGGCCGCGGCTGCTGCCGGAGTACGACCCCGAGGCGTTCGGCCGGTTCTCCGAGCGGATCGCCCGCTTCCTGGGCACCGGGCGGTTCATCGTCTGGATGACGCTGATCATCATCGTCTGGGTGCTGTGGAACATCTTCGCCCCGGTGAACCTGCGCTTCGACGAGTACCCGTTCATCTTCCTGACGCTGATGCTGTCGCTCCAGGCCTCGTACGCGGCCCCGCTGATCCTGCTCGCGCAGAACCGGCAGGACGACCGCGACCGGGTCACCCACGAGCAGGACCGCAAGCAGAACGAGCGCTCCATCGCGGACACCGAGTACCTCACCCGGGAGATCGCGTCCCTGCGGATGGGGCTCGGCGAGGTCGCCACCCGCGACTGGATCCGCTCGGAACTCCAGGACATGGTGAAGGACATGAACGACCGGCGCGCACTATTTCCTGCCGAGAGTGACGAAGACCGCTGACGGCCCATCCCGGCGGCGGGCACGGGCGCCGTAACATCGTCGTATGGCTACCGAAGACGCGGTGCGCGAAGCACTGGCGACAGTGAACGACCCGGAGATCCACCGACCGATCACCGAACTCGGCATGGTCAAGTCGGTCGAGATCGCCGCTGACGGTGCGGTCGCTGTCACGGTGTATCTCACGGTGTCCGGCTGCCCGATGCGCGAGACCATCACCAAGAACGTGACCGATGCGGTCGCGAAGGTCGAAGGCGTCACGCGCGTCGACGTGACGCTCGACGTGATGAGCGACGAACAGCGCAAGGAACTCGCGTCGTCGCTGCGCGGCGGCACGGCGGAGCGCGAGGTGCCGTTCGCCAAGCCCGGCTCGCTGACCCGGGTGTACGCGGTGGCGTCCGGCAAGGGTGGCGTCGGCAAATCGTCCGTGACAGTGAATCTTGCGGCGGCGATGGCCGCCGACGGCCTCAAGGTCGGCGTCGTGGACGCGGACATCTACGGGCACAGCGTGCCGCGGATGCTCGGCGCGGACGGGAAGCCGACCCAGGTCGAGAACATGATCATGCCGCCGTCGTCGTACGGCGTGAAGGTCATCTCCATCGGCATGTTCACCCCGGGCAATGCCCCGGTGGTGTGGCGTGGCCCGATGCTGCACCGAGCACTGCAGCAGTTCCTCGCCGACGTCTACTGGGGCGACCTCGACGTCCTGCTGCTCGACCTGCCGCCGGGCACCGGTGACATCGCGATCTCCGTGGCACAGCTCGTGCCGAACGCGGAGATCCTGGTCGTCACGACCCCGCAGCAGGCAGCGGCCGAGGTGGCCGAGCGCGCGGGCTCGATTGCGGTGCAGACCCACCAGAAGATCGTCGGCGTCGTCGAGAACATGTCGGGCATGCCGTGCCCGCACTGCGACGAAATGGTCGACGTGTTCGGCACGGGCGGCGGCCGGAAGGTGGCCGAGGGCCTGACCAAGACGGTCGGCGCGGAGGTGCCGGTGCTCGGCTCCATCCCGATCGACGTACGTCTGCGCGAGGGCGGCGACGAGGGCAAGCCCGTGGTCCTCTCGGACCCGGACTCCCCGGCCGGCAAGGCGCTGCGCGCGATCGCCGAGCGGCTGGGCGGCCGTCAGCGAGGCCTGTCGGGCATGTCTCTGGGCATCACCCCGCGCAACAAGTTCTGACGACAGCCCGAGTCCTCGATCGCCGCGACGGAAGAAGAAGCCCGTCCGGCGATCGGGGAGAGTGCGGCGAACCGGACACGTCCGGTCACGGCTCACCGCACCGATCGAGCCGCTACGCGTACGTGGCGATGTCTGCGACCACCGAGAACCCGAGTCCGTACGCGCTCATCCCACGCCCGTACGCCCCGATGTGCACCCCGCCGCGCGCCGACCCCGCCAGCACCCACCCGTACTCGGACTCGCGGTAGTGGAACGGCACCGGAGCCCCGTCCACCGGCAGGGACAGCACCGACCACGCGGGACCGTCCAGATCGTCGGCGAGTTCGAACGCCGTCTCCGTCTGCTGGTCCAGCCAGTCGTCGCGCAGCGTGTGGTCCAGCTGCTGGGGCCACGTGTACGACAGCAGGCCCGAGCCCGCCAGCCAGGCGGCGGACGACACCGTGGTCGCGTCCAGGACTCCCGTACCGTCGCCGCTGTGCCGCACAGGGCTGCTCCCCACGGTCACCACGACCGCGAACCGCTGCTTGTCACCGCCCGAGTCGCTCCGGACCAGCGGCTCGTCACCGTGCCCGGTCGATCCGTGCTGCACCGTGCCGTCCGCCGCCGTGCCGACCTGCATCAGCCAGCGCGGACCGGTGAAGGCCTCGTCCAGTCCGTACCAGGGGAACGACGCCTGCAGATAGCCGTCGACCGTACGCCGGGCCGCCGGCACCTCCTCTTCGGTGACTGCGCTGGACGCACCTTCCGCGCCTGCCCGACTTGTCGTCTCCATCTGCCCGGCCGCCTCCTCGATCCCTAAGGTCCGGAGTGGCCCGCCCCCCTCGGGCAGCCTCGCAACCGGACAGATGGAGAATAGCCATACCGTCCGGACGAGTCGGGATTGACCGGTGTCAGGTGGCGTCGGCGTCGAACGGCGGGCGGTCGTCCTTCGCGGGCTGTTCACGCTTCTTGAGCAGGTCGGGAGCGCCGGGGGAGCCGTTCGCTGCGGTGATGGCCGCGCCGCCCGACACGCCGCCCGCGGACTCCACAGCCGTGGTCTCGCGCCCGTTCACCGCGTCGGTGACCTCCGCCATCTCCTTGCGGAGGTCGAAGCTCTCGCGGATCTCCTTCAGCCCGAGATCGTCGTTGCCGTCCATGAGCTGCTTGCGGACGAACGTCTTCGGGTTGAGATCCTCGAACTCGAAGTCCTTGAACTCCGGGCCGAGCTCCGTACGGATGTCTTCCTTGGCGCTCTCGGAGAACTCACGGACCTTTCGGATGAAGCGCGAGGCGTCCTGGATGACCTTGGGCAGCTTGTCCGGGCCGAAGACGAGCACACCGAGGATCACGAGCGTCACCAGCTCGAGTGCGCCTATGTCATTGAACACCTAGTTGCTCCTCGTGTTCTCCGAGACCATGGACCAGGTCGGATGAGGTCCGGCCCCGGCCCACGGTACCCGGCGGAACTGTCCGGGCGGTAGCGTCCCGGTGCCGTCACGTGCCCGTTGCGGACCCGAGGGTCAAAGTCATGGACAGGTCTTTACCACTGCGGGTCAGGCCGAGGTCCAAACGGTCGCCCGGACGGTGTGCGCGGATCTTCACGATCAGCTCCTCGCCGCTGTGCACCCGCTGTCCGTCCACCTCGGTGATGATGTCGCCCGGCTTGATGCCGGCCTTCGCACCGGGACCGCCCGGTGTCACCGAGGGCTTGCCGTCGGCGCCCTTCGCGCCGACCTTGGCGCCGTCACCGGTGTACTTCATGTCCAATGTGACGCCGATCACCGGATGGGTGGCCTTTCCGGTGTTGATCAGTTCCTCGGCGACCCGCTTGCCCTGGTTGATCGGGATGGCGAAACCGAGGCCGATGGAACCCGCTTGGCCGCCCTCGGTCGTCGCACCGCTGTCGGCGGCGCGGATGGCGCTGTTGATGCCTATGACGTGGGCGTCGGTGTCGACCAGCGGGCCGCCGGAGTTGCCCGGGTTGATGGGGGCGTCGGTCTGCAGCGCGTCCACGTAGCTGATGTCGCTGCCGTCGCCCTTCTCGCCTCCCGCGGTGATCGGCCGGTCCTTGGCGCTGATGATGCCCGAGGTGACGGTGTTGGACAGGTCGAAGGGGGCGCCGATGGCCACGACCGGGTCGCCGACCTGCACGTTGTCGGAGTTGCCCAGCGGTAGCGGCTTGAGCCCGGAGACGCCCTTGACCTTGACCACGGCGAGGTCGTAGCCGCTGTCCTTGCCGACGATCTCGGCGCTCGCGGTCTCGCCACCGCTGAACGTCACCGTGATGTCGCCGGAGGGGCCGGCCGGGGCGACCACATGGTTGTTGGTGAGGATGTGGCCCTCGTCGTCGAGGACGAAGCCGGTGCCGGTGCCCGATTCGGTGGTGCCGCTGACGTGGAGGGTGACCACGCTGGGCAGGGCGCTGGCGGCGATGCCCGCGACGCTGTCGGGCGCGCGGCCGCCGCTGTTCTTCGCGGCCTGCGGGAGCTCGACCGTGGTCAGGCCGCCGTTGCGCTCGATGTAGGCCCCGATGCCACCGCCGATGCCGCCCGCCACCAGGGCGAGCAGCAGCGCGCCGACGAGCAGCGAGCCGCGCCGGTTCTTCCCCCGTCCGCCGTCGGAATCGAGCGGCTGGCCGGGCTGGGTCAGTGGCTGCCGGTACCCACCCCAGGGGTCGTACTGCAGCCAGTGCGTGGACTGGGGCGGCTGGGGCGGGGGCGTGAAGGCCGGGGTGGGGACGGGGGCGGGGGCGGGGCCCGGGGTGGGGGCGGGCCCGGTGGGTATGTCCGCACCGTTCGTGCCCGCGTACGGCGGCACCGGGGGTATCGGGGGCACCGGGGTGCCGTGGGCCGGCGTCGGGACCGGGCGCTGCACAGGGGGTGCGGGCGCCCAGGGCCCGGGGCCGCCGTACGGCGGGGTGCTGTACTCATCGGGCTCGTGCAGTGGCTTCACCGCCGAGGCGGGAGCGGCTGCGTGGACCGCCGGTGCGGGGGCCGGGGCTGCGGGAGTCGGCGCCGGGGCTGCGGGCGCCTGCGCCACGGGCTCGGGTGCTGTGGGCTCGGGTGCTGCGGACTGCGCGGGCGTCACGGGCTCGGGCCGTGCGGATGTGTCCGCGGCCCGCGCGTCCTCGACCGGTGCATCCACCGCGGCGGCTGCACTCTCCGGCGCTGAAGTGGTGGTGTGCCCCGGCGTGGGACGGCTCCACCACTTCGCCTTCGGCCCGGTGGGCTTTCCGTCGTCCATGTTCTCCCCGCAACTGCCGCAACTGGCCCTCTGCACGCCCGCGAGGGACGTCCCTCCGGGAATTCCTCCCGGGATTCAACCAGGTTTGCGAATGGCTGCGCAGACCCCGGTCAGCGCCGGGGAGAAAGCGGCAGACCGTGATCGGCGGAGCTCGGCAGGGCCGAGGCCGATGTGGGCGTCCAGGACGAGGCCGGCGAGGGCGCGGGGGACGTGGGGGTCAGTCCGCTGCCGAGCGCCCGGGTGAACAGGGGACTGGTAGCAGTCGGACGTATCAGCGGCGGCGCGGACACATTGGTCAGCACCGGGACCATGAAGGGGTTGGGCGTGGCGAGACCCGTGCCCAACAGTGCGGGTACACGTCCGTTCGTCGGCTGGAACGGCGTGGCGGCGGCGACCGTGCGGCTGCTGTGGGGCGCGGCCGACGTGCCGATGCCACCACCACGGCGGCTGGTCACGCCGCCGCGCTCGGCGCGTGCGTCGGCATCGAGGGGTGTCACATTGTTGCCGGCGCCCCCGGCACGGACCGGGGCGTCGGGACCGGCGTCCGTCGGCAGGGCACCGCCGAGCGCGATGGCCGCCAGCGAGACGGCGCTGGCCGCCGCGAAGGCGAACCTGCGGCCGCGCCACGGCGAACGGTCCGCGTCCCGGCCCACCTCATGGATGGGGAACGCGGAGCGCGATGCGGCACCCGGAAGCGCCGCGGCCGAGCCGTGCGGTGTCGGGAGATAGCCGAAGCGGTCGAGCGGCGAGCTCCCCGAAGGTGAATCGGTGCGGCTGCCGGAAGGCTGGATCGCGGTGAAGAGTCCGTCGGCGAAGCGCCCGGAGCCGCCGAATGGTCTTCCTTGGATGTCGTCGTCACCACCAGGTCCCCCGGGAAGGCCCTGCAGCCGGGCGAGGAACCCCTCGGACGGCGAAGGCGGGGCGGACTGTGCGAAGACGCTCTTCAGCCGCCGCTGGGCAGCAGCCTCGGCCTTGCACTTGGTGCAGGTCGCGAGATGGGCCAGCACCCGGTCACGGACGTCATGTTTGAGCTCACCGTCGACAAGCGCGGCAAGCCGGTCCCCCAGATGCTGTTCCGCAGGGGTCGGACCCGTGCCACTCACGCCGATCCGCCCTCCCCCGCCACCATCGCGCCCGCCAGCGAGCGCTGTTCGGCGCGGGCCTCGGGAGAGCGGTGCTGCAGCGCCTTGCGCAGGTGCGAGCGTCCGCGGTGGATGCGGCTGCGCACGGTGCCGAGCTTCACGCCGAGTGTCGCGGCGATCTCCTCGTACGAGAGTCCCTCGATGTCACAGAGCACGACCGCGGCGCGGAACTCGGGCGCAAGGGTGTCCAGCGCCTGCTGCACGTCCGCGTCGAAGTGGGTGTCGTTGAAAACCTGCTGCGGGGACGGCTCACGGCTCGGCAGCCGCTCGGCGGCGTCGTCGCCGAGGGAGTCGAAACGGATCCGCTGCTTACGACGGACCATGTCCAGGAACAGGTTGGTCGTGATGCGGTGCAGCCAGCCCTCGAAGGTGCCGGGCGTATAGGTCGACAGCGAACGGAACACCCGGACGAAGACCTCCTGGGTGAGGTCCTCGGCATCGTGCTGGTTACCCGTCAGTCGGTAGGCAAGGCGGTAGACACGACCGCTGTGCGTGCTGACGATCTCTTCCCATGAGGGCGGCATCCAAGCCTGGGAGTCCGCATCCGAGGCGAAGGTCGCGGTCGGTGCGGAGTCGCTGGAAGAACGGTCAGCAATGTTGGTCACGGATTTCGGCTCACCCGCCGACCTGAGGAAGCGCCGCAGCACTCCTCCCCGATCCACAGGCGCAGCCGCACCTCCCCTGTCGGCTCTGGTGGTGTCCAGTGGAGCCCCTACCATAGCCACCTCGCCCGTTAGCTCCGGATAAGCCTTTTTCCTGCTGGGGCCGGGGGCCACCCCGGAACCGCCGGCCGCGGATTCCCGGGCCCGATCTGCGGGCCCTGTCCACGCGCTTTCCCCTGCCCCTTGATAACGCCCGGTCCCATCTGCGGGTTCCCGGGTACAGCGGATACAGTCACCGTTGCGCCAACTACGGGGACAGGAGAGGGTCATCACCGCCAACCGGCAGACGAGCTGGGCGTTCGCCGACGCCTTTGTCGCCGAGGACGAAGCACTGCGCTGGGCCCGGGACCGGGCCCGCGACGCAGGTCTCCGCTCGGTGTCACCAGGCACCGGCGCCGCGCTGCGCCTGCTCGCTGCCACGACGGACGCCAAGGCGGTGGCCGAGATCGGCACCGGAACCGGCGTCTCCGGCATCTATCTGCTGCACGGGATGCGACCCGACGGCGTGCTGACCACGGTCGATCCGGAGCCGGAGCGTCAGCAGTTCGCCCGCGAGGCGTTCCGGGCCGCGGGGTTCGCCGCCAATCGGGCCCGGTTCATCCCGGGACGCGCCCTCGACGTACTCCCGCGACTCGCGGACGGCGGATACGACCTGGTGTTCTGCGACGGCGACCGGCTGGAGAGCCTGGACTGCCTCGCTGAATCGTTGCGCCTGCTGCGACCTGGTGGCCTGGTCTGCTTCGAGGGTGTCTTCGCGGACGGCCGCACGGTCGACTCGGCGGCGCAGCCCGCGGAGGTGCTGAGGCTGCGGGAGCTGTTGCGGGCGGTGCGGGAGAGCCAGGAGCTGATGGCCACGTTGCTGCCGGTGGGCGACGGGTTGCTGTGCGCGGTCCGGCGCGGCTGACCGTCCACCGGTCCTCGCCCCGCGCCCGGGGCCGCGAGGTGTCCCGGACGCAGCACTGCCCCGGCACGGGCTCCGTGGCGGGGCAGTGGTGAAGTGTGGGCGCCTCCGCGTCAGCCGACGACCTTCTTGAGGGCGTCGCCGAGCGCATCGGCCTCGTCCGGCGTCAGCTCCACGACAAGCCGACCGCCGCCTTCGAGCGGAACGCGCATGACGATGCCCCGCCCCTCCTTTGTCACCTCGAGCGGGCCGTCGCCCGTCCGCGGCTTCATGGCCGCCATGCTCGTTCCCCTTCCTGAAACCAGCTCATATCAACCGGCGGCCCCATGACAGGCGCTGTGTCACCGGCATCGAACACATTGCTTCCAGGCCATTATCCCGCATCACAGACCCCGATGACCAACATCGGTCTGCATCGCTTGCGCAACGCGCTCTCTCAAAACCACTCAATTCGGCGATCCGGCTGCGATACTCCGTCGCCTTCCCCCCTGCATCGGGGTGCAATTGTTAGACGCAGGTCACATGTTCGCCCTCCGTGATGTCGGCCATGCTTGGCTCGACAGGCATTGCCCGAGGCGCAAAGGGGACAGCAAATGGCGGACAACGTGGCCGACACGGTGCTCTACGAAGTGACTGACGGTCTCGCGACGATCACGATCAACCGGCCCGACGCGATGAACGCCATGAACACGGCGGCCAAGGTCGCGCTCCGTGACGCGCTGCAGTCGGCCGCCGCCGACACCGCCGTGCGGGCCGTTCTGCTCACCGCGACCGGGCGCGCCTTCTGTGTCGGCCAGGACCTCAAGGAACACGTCGCCACGCTGACCGCCACCCGCGAGTCCGGCACGGGCAATGCGCTGAGCACCGTGCAGGAGCACTACAACCCGGTCGTACGGGCGATCACCGGGATGGAGAAGCCGGTCGTCGCCGGGGTCAACGGTGTCGCGGCGGGTGCGGGCTTCGGCTTCGCGCTCGCGTGCGACTACCGGGTGGTGGCCGACAGCGCGTCCTTCAACACCTCGTTCGCCGGGGTCGCCCTGACCGCCGACTCGGGCGTCTCCTGGACGCTGCCCCGGCTGATCGGTCAGAGCCGCGCGGCCGATCTGCTGCTCTTCCCCCGTTCGATCTCCGCGCAGGACGCCCACGAGCTGGGCATCGCGAACAAGGTGGTGCCCGCCGACGACCTCGCCGCGGAGGCCCTGGCGGTGGCCCGCAGGCTGGCGGACGGTCCGACGGTGGCGTACGCCGCGCTCAAGGCGTCCCTGGCCTACGGTGCCGGCCACACGCTGAGCGAGACGCTGGAGAAGGAGGACGAGCTCCAGACGAAGGCGGGCGCGTCGGAGGACCACACGATCGCGGTGCAGGCCTTCCTGGACAAGGCGAAGCCGAAGTACCTGGGGAAGTAGCTCTCCGCTACGCCGCGGTGCCCCGGGCCACGCATTCGGCCAGGTGGTCGTCGACCAGGCCGCACGCCTGCATCAGGGCGTAGGCCGTCGTGGGGCCGATGAAGCGCAGGCCGCGCTTCTTGAGGTCCTTGGCGAGAGCCGTGGACTCCGGGGTGACCGCCGGGACGTCGCCGAGGGTGCGGGGGGCGGGGCGGGTGGCCGGGTCGGGGGCGTACGACCAGATCAGTGCGTCCAGCTCGCCGTCCGGCCAGTCGGCCAGCACCTTGGCGTTGGCAACGGTCGCCTCGATCTTCGCGCGGTTGCGGATGATCCCGGCGTCGGCGAGGAGACCTTCCTTGTCGGCGTCGGTGAACTCGGCGACCGCGTGGATCTTGAATCCGGCGAAAGCGCTGCGGAACCCTTCCCGGCGGCGCAGGATCGTCAGCCAGGACAGTCCGGACTGGAACGCCTCCAGGCAGAGCCGTTCGAAGAGGGCGTCGTCGCCGTGGACGGGGCGGCCCCATTCGGTGTCGTGGTAGACGAGGTAGTCGTCGGTGGACAGTGCCCAGGAGCAGCGCGGCCTGCCGTCGGTCGCGGCTTCGACGCCGGCGCCGCTCATCGCTGCGGCTCCTCGCCGGACCAGGGCCCGGACTGCGGCCCGGAAGGTCCGGGCGGGGGGCCGGACGGCGCCGACGGGTGCGGCGGCTCCCACGGGGACCGCTCGGAGCGCGGCGGATGCGACCGCTCAGGGAGCGGCGGGTGCGGCGGTTCCCACGGGGACCGCTCCAGGCGCGGCCGGTTCTGCGGCTCCTTGAAGAGCCCCTTGCCGCCCACCGCCGTCGCCTGCGCACCGGCGAGCGCCGACTCCAGCTCGGCGATCCGCGCGTCCCGTTCGGCGAGCTCGGCGCCGAGCCGGCCGAGGGCGTCGTCGACGTCCGTCATCCGGTAGCCGCGGGCCACCACGGGCAGTCGCATCGCTTCGATGTCCGCGCGGCCGACCGGCCGGTTCGCGGGCAGCGGGTCGGTCAGCTGCTCGGGCGCCACGTCCTGCAGGACGGCACTCTTCCCTCCGCCGACCACCGCGAGGGTGACCGCGGCCACGACCACCACCATCGCCAGCAGCAAGAACCAGAACACGCGCATCTCCCCGGGAGCGAAAACCTGTCCGGCTCCGATCGTGCCATGCGGTGCCGACAGTTAGGGTCGCAGGCGACCCACGGGGCGATCTACCAGAGGAGAAACACGGGATGCGAAGCGGTGCGCTCAGGCTGGGGCGGCGCGAATTCGGGGCGCACGAGCCGGTGATCATGGCGATCGTGAACCGCACTCCGGACTCCTTCTACGACCAGGGCGCGACCTTCCGCGACGAGCCCGCGCTCGCCCGGGTCGAGCAGGCCGTCGCGGACGGCGCCGCGATCATCGACATCGGCGGGGTGAAGGCCGGTCCCGGCGAGGAGGTGACGGCCCAGGAGGAGGCCCGACGCACGGTCGGGTTCGTCGCCGAGGTGCGGCGCCGCCACCCGGATGTCGTCATCAGCGTCGACACCTGGCGCCACGATGTCGGCGAGGCGGTCTGCGAGGCCGGTGCGGATGTGCTGAACGACGCCTGGGGCGGGGTCGACCCGAAGCTCGCGGAGGTCGCCGCGCGGTACGGGGTGGGGCTGGTGTGCACGCACGCGGGCGGCGCCGAACCGCGGACCCGGCCGCACCGGGTCGTGTACGACGACGTGATGGCGGACATCCTGCGGGTGACGGAGGGGCTGGCCGAGCGGGCCGTGGAGCTCGGGGTCAGGCCGGACGGCATCATGATCGACCCCGGTCACGACTTCGGGAAGAACACCCGGCACTCGCTGGAGGCGACGCGTCGGCTCGGTGAGATGTCGGAGACCGGCTGGCCCGTCCTCGTATCGCTGTCCAACAAGGACTTCGTCGGGGAGACGCTCGACCGGCCCGTGAAGGAACGGCTGGTCGGGACGCTGGCGACGACCGCGGTGTCGGCCTGGCTGGGGGCGCGGGTGTATCGGGTGCACGAGGTGGCGGAGACGCGACAGGTGCTGGACATGGTGGCGTCGATTGCCGGGCATCGCGCGCCGGCGGTGGCGCGGAGGGGGCTGGCGTAGCCGGGGCGTGAGGCGGCGGGGGCCTGCGGCGGGCCTTGTCCCCTGCCCGTCCCTTCCCGAAACGGGGACTCCGCCCCGGACCCCGCCGCGAGGCCTGAGCGGCGCCCGCGTGCCGTCCTACCGGCCGACTTCCTTCGTCACCAGGGTGACCGCCTCTTCCACGCTGTCCGTGACGTGGAAGAGCAGCAGATCCCGCTCGGACGCCTTCCCCTGCGCCACCACCGTGTCCCGCAGCCAGTCGACGAGCCCGGACCAGTACGCGGTGCCGAAGAGCACGATCGGGAAGCGTGTCACCTTGCCCGTCTGGACGAGGGTGAGCGCCTCGAAGAGTTCGTCCAGGGTACCGAGGCCGCCGGGCAGGACGACGAAGCCCTGCGCGTACTTCACGAACATCGTCTTGCGGACGAAGAAGTAGCGGAAGTTGACGCCGATGTCGACGTGCGGGTTGAGGCCGGACTCGAAGGGCAGCTCGATGCCGAGGCCGACCGAGACGCCCTTCGCCTCCCGTGCCCCCTTGTTCGCCGCTTCCATCGCTCCGGGACCGCCGCCGGTGATCACCGCGAAGCCCGCCTCGACCAGCGCCTTGCCGATCTGTACGCCCGCCTCGTAGTCCGGTCCGCCGACCGGGCTGCGGGCCGAACCGAAGACGCTGATGGCGCTGGGCAGCTCGGCGAGGGCGCCGAATCCTTCGACGAACTCCGACTGGATGCGCATCACCCGCCATGGGTCGGTGTGCACCCACTCGGAGTCGCCCTCGGTGTCCAGCAGCCGCTGATCGGTGGTGCCGGGCTGTACCTGTTCCCTGCGGCGCAGTACCGGTCCGAGCCGCTGCTCCTCGGGGACGTGCGCTTCCTCGGGGTTGCCCATGACCTGCTCCCTCCGACGACATGCCGACGTTGTGTGTCAGGTCAGGGTAGATCTACGGAGGTTACGCAGAGGGGAATGCTGTGGGTCAGCCGGTGAGCCAGGAGCGGAGCCGCTCCTCGCAGTGGGTGATCCGGTCGACGGCCACGTGCTCGTTGCGCTTGTGCGCGAGAAGCGCGTCGCCGGGTCCGTAGTTCACCGCGGGGACGCCGAGCGCGCCGAAACGGGAGACGTCCGTCCATCCGAACTTGGGCTGGGCGGTGCCACCGACCGCCGCCATGAACGCCTCGGCCGCCGGGTGGGAGAGGCCGGGCATCGCCGCGCCGGAGTGGTCGTCGACGGTGAACTCGACGACGCCGCAGTCCGCGAAGACCTCGTGGACGTGGGCCAGGGCCTCTTCGGCACTGCGGTCAGGGGCGTACCGGTAGTTGACGACTACGGTGCAGGCGTCCGGGATGACGTTGTTGGCGACGCCCGCCTCGATCCGCACGGCGTTGAGGCCCTCGCGGTACTCCAGCCCGTCGATGACCGGCCGGCGCGGTTCGTACGCGGCGAGGCGGCCGAGGATCGGGGCGGCCGCGTGGATGGCATTGGACCCCATCCAGCTGCGTGCGGAGTGCGCGCGCTCCCCTTCCGTACGGAGAAAGACCCGCAGGGTGCCCTGGCAACCGCCCTCGACCTGGGCGTCGGACGGTTCGAGGAGGACGGCGAAGTCGCCCTCCAGCCAGTCCGGGTGGGCGTCGGCGACATGGCCGAGCCCGTTGAGGTGTGCGGCGACCTCTTCGTTGTCGTAGAAGACGAAGGTCAGATCGCGGTTGGGCTCGGGCACGGTGGCCGCGATCCGCAGCTGGACGGCGACGCCGGACTTCATGTCGGAGGTGCCGCATCCCCAGAGCACGCCGTTCTCGTCGAGCCGGGACGGAACGTTGTCGGCGATCGGGACGGTGTCGATGTGTCCGGCTAGCACCACGCGTTCGGCGCGGCCCAGCTGTGTCCTGGCGACGACGTTGTTTCCGTGCCGGTCGACGGCCAGGTGCGGGAGGGCGCGCAGAGCCGCCTCGATCGCGTCGGCCAGCTCCTTCTCGTCCCCGCTGACCGACGGGAAGTCGACGAGCCGGGCGGTGAGCGCCGGGCCGTCCAGGGTGAGGTCAAGCGTGCTTTCGGGCATGGAACCGACCCTAAGGGACTTCGGTCTCGGGCCCGCTCGGCCCCTCCAGTACGGTGGGGCCGTGCCCCGGACCGCCTCCTCCACCCGCCGACACACCCGCCGCAGCCGCCCCTTCCGTATCGCGGCGGCCCTTACCGTACTTCTCGCCGTGGCCGGCTACCTGACCGCGCAGTACGTCACCGGCAACAAGGGCGGCGAGCGGTGCACGGTGCAGTCCGCCGACGGCTCGGAGGGCCGGGGGCGTACGTACCGGATGAGTCCGGAGCAGGCCGCGAACGCCGCGACGATCTCCGCGGTCGGCACCTCCCGCGGGATGCCGGAGCGTGCGGTGACGATCGCACTGGCGACGGCGTTGCAGGAATCCGGGCTGCGCAATATCCAGCACGGCGACCGTGACTCGCTCGGGCTGTTCCAGCAGCGCCCCTCGC
The DNA here is from genome assembly GCF_044453545.1 of Streptomyces sp. NPDC051664. Taxonomy (NCBI): domain Bacteria; kingdom Bacillati; phylum Actinomycetota; class Actinomycetes; order Kitasatosporales; family Streptomycetaceae; genus Streptomyces; species Streptomyces sp. NPDC051664. Next base: position 608,000 of record NZ_JBITCU010000001.1, read on the forward strand.
AGGGCTGGGGCACCGAGAAGCAGATCCTCGACCCGGTCTACTCGGCCGGGGAGTTCTATCAGCATCTGGCCGAGGTCCCCGGCTATTCGCGCCTGCCTCTGACCGTCGCCGCGCAGCGTGTGCAGCGCAGTGGCTACCCGCAGGCGTACGCCAAGCACGAGCCGGATGCCGCGCTGCTGGCCGCCGCGATGACCGGCCGTACCCCCACGGCGCTGAACTGCACGCCGACGCGGACGGCGGTCGCGGCGGCCGACGCGGCGAAGGTGCGCACGGAACTGGTGCGGACCTTCGGCAAGGGCGTGCTGCCCGCCGCGGGCGAGGCGAAGGATGGGGAGTCGGCGGGCGGGACGCACGGCGGGGCGGCAGCGGGCACGCTCTCGGTGCCGGTGAAGAAGTCCGCCCGGACCGCCGGGGACGGCGGCACGGCGCAGCGCGGCTGGGAGCTGACGCACTGGGCGGTGGCGCAGGCCGAGGCACTGGACATCGACGAGGTCGCGTATGCGGGCCGGCTGTGGAAGTCCGGGTCGGGCTGGCGGACGGAGCGTACGGAATCGGGCACCACAGAGGTCCGCATAGGGCTCGTTCGCTAGTACGGAAGGTCCCCCGTACGGGCCATCCGGCCTTCCCGAACCGGTGGTCACCACACACTTCCGACACCCCTCCCTCCGTTGTCCAAATTCCGTGGGAACAAAGAGAAGTGACGGTTCATCGAACACTCGGCGAATGCAATGTTTGCCCGGGTTCCTCCGTTGCCGATTATGTGACGCATTACCGACTCTTTACCTCGGCACACCGCAACCTCTCCCTCCCCCACGACGGTTGTCACTGCGTCCGGTCAACGGACAGACAGAATCCACACCGTCGAAGGAGCATCATGTCCCTCCCCCTGACCCGTCGGATCGCCCGTGCCGCGCTGCTGATCGCGGCGGGTGCAGCCCCCGTGGTCGGTGCGGCCGGCGCCGCAGGTGCCGCGGAGCTCCCGCAGACCCCCGAGCTCGGCGGTCTGACCACGGTCGACGGCGCGGGCCTCGACAAGGCCGTCGACGGCGCGTCCCAGCAGGGCACCAAGGCCGCGGGCGCCACCGGCGGCAAGATCGTCGGGACGACCCTTCCGGCCGCGGGCAAGACCGTCGTCAAGACGGGCGGCACGGTCGCCCCCGCCGCGCAGAAGGCCGCCGGTGAGGCCGCGGGCAGCGCCGGTGAGCTGGTCGGTGGGGCCACCGGTGCCTCGCCCAAGGGCGGTCTGCCCACCGACAGCCTCACCGGCGGCCTGCCGACGCACGGGCTGCCCACCCAGGGCCTGCCCACCCACGGGCTGCCGACGCAGGGCCTGCCCACCCAGGGTCTGCCGACGCAGGGCCTGCCGATCGCCTGATCCAGCCGGCACGGCACATGCGAGAGGGCCTCGGGAGTGTGCACTCCCGAGGCCCTCTCGCATGTCGTTCGGATCATGCCGTTCAGATCATGCGGTGCCGGTCCTGTCGTCCCGTTTCAGGACAGCCGCTTGACCGCTGCCTCGACGCGCTCGTCCGTCGCCGTGAACGCCACGCGTACGAAGCGGTCGCCCGCCGGTCCGTAGAAGTCACCCGGCGCCACCAGGATGCCGAGCTCCGCAAGGTACGCCACGGTCTCCCAGCACGGTTCGTCGCGCGTCGCCCACAGGTAGAGGCTCGCCTCGCTGTGCTCGATCCGGAAGCCGTGGGCCTCCAGCGCCGCGCGCAGTGCCGCGCGCCGGTCCGCGTACCGGGTCCGCTGCTCGGCGACGTGCGTGTCGTCTCCGAGCGCCGCGATGGTGGCCGCCTGGACCGGGGCAGGCGTCATCATTCCGCCGTGCTTGCGGATCAGCAGCAGCTCGCCGAGGACGGCCGCGTCGCCCGCGATGAAGGCCGCGCGGTATCCGGCGAGGTTGGAGCGCTTGGAGAGCGAGTGGACGGCGACGACGCCCTCGTACGTACCGCCGCAGACGTCGGGGTGGAGCACGGAGACCGGTTCGGCCTCCCAGCCGAGCTCCAGGTAGCACTCGTCGCTGAAGATCAGCACGTCGTGCTCGCGCGCCCAGGCGACGATCCGGGTCAGCTCGTCCTTGGACAGGACGCGGCCGGTCGGGTTGGACGGCGAGTTGAGCCAGAGCAGCTTGAGGCCGGCCGGGTCGAGCTCGGTCGGGTCGTCGTACACGACGGGCTCGGCGCCACAGAGCCGGGCGCCCACCTCGTACGTCGGGTAGGCGAGCCGCGGGTACGCCACCTTGTCACCCGCGCCGAGGCCGAGCTGGGTCGGCAGCCAGGCCACGAGCTCCTTGGAGCCGAGGACCGGCAGCACGTTCTCGTGCGCCACGGAGATCGCGCCGAGGCGCCGCTCCACCCAACCGGTGAGGGCGTCGCGGAGTTCGGCCGTTCCCCACACCGTCGGATAGCCCGGGCTGTCCGCGGCGGCGACGAGCGCCTGCTGGATCAGACCGGGCACGGGGTCGACGGGGGTGCCGACGGACAGGTCGACGATGCCGTCCGGGTGGGCCGCAGCGGTCGACTTGTAGGGCGCGAGCTTGTCCCAGGGAAAGACCGGCAGGCGGGAGGAGACTGCTGGGGACACGGATCTCTGCTTTCTCGTACGAGGGTTACGAGGGTGATGCGGGTGGTTCGGGTGGTTCGGGGACTGCCGGTGGTTCGGGCCGGAAAACACCTCGGCCCCGCACGGTGACGAGCCGTACGGGACCGAGGCGGCGCACGTGCCGGTCGCTGCCTACTGGTTCTGCGGCGGCAGTGCTGCGATGAACGCGTGGTCGCGCTCGATCAGGCCCAGCTTGGAGGCACCACCGGGCGACCCGAGGTCGTCGAAGAACTCGACGTTCGCCTTGTAGTAGTCCTTCCACTCCTCCGGGGTGTCGTCCTCGTAGAAGATCGCCTCGACCGGGCACACCGGCTCACAGGCTCCACAGTCGACGCATTCGTCCGGGTGGATGTACAAGGACCGCTGGCCCTCATAGATGCAGTCGACGGGGCACTCTTCGATGCAGGCCTTGTCCTTTACGTCGACACAAGGCTGCGCGATGACGTAGGTCACGCTGTCGTTCCTCCTCGGTAGGGCGTTGGCTCTCGCGCGGGAGCGCGGCGTCGTCGATGCCCACCCCTAGTATCTCCGTTCCTGGGCACGAACCGAACAGGAGGGGCGGACAGAGCTGTGGAATTCACCGTCGGCGGATGGCTTGAGGTCCGAATTACACCAGCTGACGTGGGCAAACGGGTATCAGTCCGCCGCCGCTCCAAGGGCGACGCGGCAGGATCGAAGTTCACCGACACGGTAGGCGTTCTCACATCATGGGACGCCGGTGTGCTGTCGATCACACCGAAGAGCGGTGAGTCCGTCCATATCGCGGAATCGTCGCTGGTGGCGGGCAAGGTCGTGCCGTCCGCACCGGCCCGGCGCCGGGGCCCGGCGGCCACGTTCGCGGAGCTCGCCCCCGTCTGTGCCCGTGCCTGGCAGCCCGTGGAGAGCGAATCGCTCGGCGACTGGCTGCTGCGCTCGGCGGCCGGCTTCACCCGGCGCGCCAACTCCGTGCTGCCGCTCGGCGACCCGGGGATCCCGCTCGACGAGGCGCTCGCACGGGTGAAGCGGTGGTACGACGACCGGGGCCTGCCCGCGTACATCCAGACCGCGACCGGCGCCGAGGGCACGCAGGAGGAGCTGTGCGCGGAGCTGGAGCGCCACGGGTGGCGGCGTGAGGTGACGGCGCAGGTACGGATCGCGGCGCTGGCCCCGATCGGCGATCTGGACGCGGACGTCGCGCCGGTGCGGCTGGGCCGGGAGATCGACGAGGGGTGGCTCTCGCGCTACCAGCGGTTCGACACCCCCGGCCCTCATGTGCTGAAGGTGCTGGGCAGCGGGCCCTCGGTGTGGTTCGCGACCGTGCCGGGTGACGCGGAGGGCGAGGCGCCCGCCGCGATCGGGCGGTGTGTGGTGGACGGCCGCTGGGCGGGCTTCATGGCCGTCGAGGTCGGTGCCGCTTACCGGCGCCGGGGGCTCGCCACCGCCGTGATGACCGCCCTGGCCCGCCAGGCGCTGGACGAGGGCGCGTCGGCGGCCTGGCTGCAGGTGGAGGCGGACAACGAGGGAGCGCGTGCGCTCTACGACCGGATGGGGTTCGAGACGCATCACCTCTATCACCACTTCCGGTCGGCGTAACCGGGGAAGGTACATACGTGTCCCCCATGAACCCTCCGAACCCTCCGAACCCTCCGGACCCCGAGAACCCGTCGGGTTCCGGGCGGGACGAGCTCCGTCGCCGGTTCGCCGAGGAGGCGCGCGCCGAACGGCCGGACCTGGCGCTGCTCTGCCTGCTGCTGGCCGCGGAGGCCGACCCGGCACTGGACGGGGAGGGGATCGACGCGGCGCAGATCGAGCTGGACCGGCTGGCGGGCCTGCTTCCGTACGGGGTACGGGGTGGGCACGCCTGGGCCTCGGCGCTGGCCGAACTGCTCGGTGAGCGGTGCGGGTTCGCGGGCTCCTCGGCGGACTACCAGCGGCTGGAGTCGTCTCTGCTGCACCACGTGCTGCGGCGCCGGCGCGGACTGCCGATTCTGCTGTCGGTGGTGTGGATCGAGGTCGCGCGGCGGGCGGGCGCCCCGGTGTACGGGGTGGCGCTGCCGGGTCATTTCGTCGTCGGGTTCGGCGATCCGGCCGAACGGGTGCTGGCCGACCCGTTCGCCGGCGGCCGGCCGATGACCGGGCAGGACGCGGAGCTGCTGGTGACGGGGGCGACCGGAGCGCCGCTGGAACCGACGATGCTGGTACCGGCCCGCCCGCTGGAGATCGTGCTGCGGATCCTGAACAACATCAGGGCGTGGGCGGCGGTCCGCCCGGAGAGCACGCGGGTGGCGCTCTGGGCGGTGGAACTGTCCCTGCTGCTGCCGTCCCATCCGGCGAGGCTGCGCTACGAGCGGGCTCAACTGCTCGTGCAGAGCGGGGAGTTCCTTCGCGGGGCGGCCGAGATGGAGGAGTACGCGGAGTTGGTCGGGGCGGTGGAACCAACGGCTGCAGAGGCGATCAGAGGGCGGGCGCGCGCGGCGAGGGCGTTGCTGAACTAGCCGTAGAGGCGCGGCGGTGCCGGCCCGTCCTGACTGCCGGGAGCAGGACCCTGGACGGGCCGTACGCAGGCCGCCGTATTCACCACCGGCTTCCGGCGGACGGAAGTCGCCCCGGACGCGACGCCGAGTTGCGTGCCGCCGGACAGCGTGCGCGCGCGGCGGTCTTCACCCCCGGTCCCGGAGGATCCCCTCCGGGCTTCTCGCACGCCCTCATTCGCGCGGCACATTCGCTGTCCGAACCATTGACAAGGCCGTTTATTTTTTACGAAACTCACGTCACCGCTCGAACCATTGTTCACTCAGCGAACGCGAGCTCCAGGGGGCCCGCTCCGGCCTCGGCGACAGGGAGGCCGCGCCGCCTCCTTTCGGCGTGCAGCGCATGCAGCGCAGGTACCGCGACGACGTGAGAGAAGTGAGTATCAGTGACTACCCGCTCCGCCCCACCTGAGCGCTCGTTCCGCACCGTCGGTGCCGTCATGGCCCTGTGCTGGCTGGCCGTGTTCTTCGACGGCATGGACGTCAACATCTACGGCGCCGTGATGCCGCACCTGCTCGACGACTCCTCCCTCGGTTTCACCGCCTCGACCGCCGGCACGGTCGGCAGCTGGACCACCTTCGGCATGCTGATCGGCGCCCTGACCGCGGGCACGCTCACCGACTGGCTCGGTCGCCGGCCCGTCGTGGTCTGGAGCGTCTCGCTGTTCTCCGTCGGCTCCGCGCTGTGCGCGCTCGCGCCGTCCGTGACCGCCTTCGGCGCCGGGCGGTTCCTGGCCGGCCTTGGCCTGGGCGGGCTGATGCCGATCGCCCTGGCGGTCGTCACCGAGTTCGCCCCGCCGCGCCGGGCCGCGCTCTCCATCGGGCTGATGATGACCTCGTACCACGCCGGAGGCATGGTGGCGACCGGCCTCGGCCTCGCCCTCGCTCCGGACTTCGGCTGGCGCGCCGTCTTCTGGGCCGGTGTGCTGCCCGCCCTGATCGCGGTGCCGCTGGTACTGAAGTGGCTGCCCGAGTCGCCGGGGGTGCTGCTCGCCAAGGGGCGCGCCTCCGACGCCGAGGCCGTCGCCGCCCGTTACGGCCTGCCCTCGCCGACCGCGGCCGAGGCACCCGAGGCCGGCGCCAGGGGGCGCTTCGCCGCAGTCGCGTCGCTGTTCGCGCCCGGTTCGCGGATCGCGACCCCACTGCTGTGGGTCGCCTCCTTCGCAGGTCTGCTGCTCGTCTACGGCGTCTCCACCTGGCTGCCTCAGCTGATGCGGGCCTCCGGCTACTCCCTCTCCTCCTCCGTCACCTTCCTGATGATCATCAACGCGGGCGGCATCGTCGGCATGCTCCTGGCCGGCCGCGCCGCCGACCGCTTCGGCGCCGTACGTGTCTCCGCGATCTGGTTCATCCTGACCGCCTGCGGCACCTTCCTGCTCAGGGCCCACCTGCCGCTCGGCGTCGCCTACACGGTCGTCTTCATCACCGGCATCTGGCTCTTCAGCGCCCAGGCCATGGTGTATTCGGCCACCTCGAGCGTGTACGCGCCCGCCCAGCGGGCCACCGGCCTGGGCTGGGTCACCGGCATCGGCCGCACCGGCGCGGTCGTCGGCCCCTGGCTCGGCGGCGCCGTCATCGAGGGCGGCAACGCCGGCCTCGGATTCACCACCTTCGCCGGCGCCGCCGTGCTGGGCGCGGCCGCGATCTGCCTGGTGCCACTGGCTCGCCGCGCCCGGCGCGGGGCGGCTGCACAGCAGACCTCGGCACTGGCCGGTGCGACCGACTGACACCCCACCCCGCCCCGCCCTGCCCCGCCTCGCCTCGCGAGTGACGTGATCGGACGCGCCCGCGGAACCCCGGCCGACGCCGGGCGTTCCGCGGGCGCGCCCGTTCGATGCGGCGGGTGCGCCCGGAAACCCTGCCACCCGAGCCGTTGACGAACCAGGTGTCGGGGGATCAGAATCAGGGGCAATGTGAACTTAAGTTCATCTGGCGAACACGACGGATAGGCGGGCGCATGGACAAGGTGGTCGCCTCGGCCGCACAGGCCGTGGCAGATGTCCACGACGGTGCGTCGTTCGCGGTCGGTGGCTTCGGCCTCAGCGGCGTACCGAACACGCTGATCCAGGCGGTGTACGACACCGGAGTCTGCGGACTGGGTGTGGTTTCCAACAACTGCGGCGCGATGGACTCCGGTCTCGCGGTCCTGCTCTCGGCGGGCCGGATCGCCCGGGTCACGGGCAGCTACATCGGCGCGAACAAGGAGTTCGCCCGGCAGTACCTCGCCGGTGAGCTGGAGGTCGAGCTCATCCCCCAGGGCACCCTGGCCGAGCGGCTGCGCGCCGGCGGTTGCGGCATCCCCGCCTTCTTCACACCGGCCGGCGTCGGCACGCAGGTCGCCGACGGCGGACTGCCTTGGCGCTATGACGGCGCGGGCGGGGTCTCGGTGGCATCGCCGCGCAAGGAGACCCGCGAGTTCGACGGTCTCGAGTACGTGCTGGAGCGGGGTATCACCACCGACTTCGCACTGGTCCGGGCCGCCAGGGGGGACCGGCACGGCAACCTGGTCTTCAACAAGTCGTCCCGCAACTTCAATCCGCTGGCAGCCATGGCCGGCCGGATCACGATCGCCGAGGTCGAGGAGCTGGTCGAGCCGGGCGAGATCGACCCGGACCAGGTCCATCTGCCGGGCATCTTCGTCCAGCGGGTGGTGCCGCTCACTCCCCGGCAGGCCGTGGACAAGCAGATCGAGAAGCGCACGACCAGGAAGGTGTCGGCCTGATGGCCTGGACGCGAGACGAGATGGCCGCCCGCGCGGCCCGCGAGCTGAGCGACGGTGAGTACGTGAACCTCGGCATCGGGCTGCCCACACTGATCCCCAACCACCTCCCCGACGGCGTCCAGGTCGTCCTGGAGTCGGAGAACGGCATCCTCGGCACCGGCCCGTTCCCCTGCGACGACGAGGTCGACCCGGACCTGATCAACGCCGGCAAGGAGACCGTCACCGTCCTGCCCGGCGCCTCCTTCTTCGACTCGGCGCTCTCCTTCGGAATGATCCGCGGCGGCCACATCGACACCGCCGTACTGGGCGCCATGCAGGTCTCCGCCCGTGGCGACCTCGCCAACTGGGCCGTTCCCGGCAAGCTGGTCACCGGCATCGGCGGGGCCATGGACCTGGTGCACGGGGCCCGGCGGGTCATCGTGACGATGACCCACACCGCCAAGGACGGCAGCCCGAAGATCGTCGAGGAGTGCACGCTGCCGCTCACCGGCCGGACCTGTGTCGACCGCATCATCACCGACCTCGGCGTCCTGGACGTCACCGACGACGGCCTCCTCCTGGTGGAGAGTGCCCCGGGCGTCACCGCCGAGGAGATCCAGCACCTGACCGCCGCCCCGGTCCGGATCGCCGCGGCCGTCGAAGGGAGCACGCGATGACCCGTCAGCTGCGCGATGTCTACATCGTCGACGCCGTACGCACCCCGGTCGGCAAGTACGGGGGCGCCCTGTCCGGCGTACGCCCCGACGACCTCGCTGCCGGAGTGCTGCGGTCCCTGCTGACCCGTACACCGGACCTCGACCCGGCTCGGATCGACGACGTCCTCTTCGGCAATGCCAACGGCGCCGGCGAGGAGAACCGCAACGTCGCCCGGATGGCCGTGCTGCTCGCCGGACTGCCCGTCACCGTCCCCGGCAGCACCGTCAACCGGCTGTGCGCCTCCGGCCTCGAAGCCGTCGTCCAGGCCGCCCGCGCCATCGCGGTCGGCGACGCCTCCGTCGCCGTCGCGGGCGGCGTGGAGTCGATGAGCCGCGCCCCCTGGGTGCTGCCCAAACCCTCGCGTGCCTTCCCGGCCGGCAACCAGGAGCTGTTCTCCACCACGATCGGCTGGCGCATGGTCAACCAGCGCCTGGAGCCGCAGTGGACCGTCCCGCTCGGTGAGGGCGCCGAACTGATCGCCGACCGGTACGGCATCACCCGCGAGCAGCAGGACGCCTTCGCCGTGGCAAGCCATGAGAAAGCCGCCCGCGCCTGGAAGAACGGCCTGTACGACGGCGAGGTCGTGCCCGTCGAGGGCGTCGGCCTCACCCGCGACGAGACCATTCGGGACAACACCTCGCCCCAGTCGCTGGCCGGGCTGAAGCCGGTCTTCCGCCCGGACGGCACGGTCACCGCCGGCAACGCCTCTCCGCTCAACGACGGCGCCGCCGCCCTGCTGCTCGTGGACGAGGAGGGCCTGAGGGCCACCGGCCGTGAGCCGCTGGCACGCGTCCGCGCCTCGGCCGTCACCGCCGTCGAGCCGCAGTACTTCGGCCTCGGCCCCGTCGAGGCCGTCAGGAAGGCCCTGACCAGGGCCGGCCGCGGCTTCGACGACCTGACCACGTTCGAACTCAACGAGGCCTTCGCCGCCCAGTCCCTGGGCTGCCTGGCCGAATGGCCCGGCCTCGACCCCGCGGTCGTCAACCCGCGCGGCGGAGCCATCGCCATCGGCCACCCGCTCGGCGCCTCCGGTGCCCGTATCGCCGGAGCCGTCGCCCACCAGCTCGCCGCCGCGGGCTCCGGAACCGGCCTCGCCGCCCTGTGCATCGGCGTCGGACAGGGCCTCGCCCTGGTCCTGGAAAGGTAGGAAACCCCGTATGACCACCCCTCTGACCCAAGCTGGGATCTCCGAGGAGATAGCCGAGCAGCGCGACGCCTACGCCAAGGCCGTGGCCGCCGGTGCGCCCACGAGGAGCCACCCCGCCCGCGGGTACGCCCCTTACCGCAGCAGCGTCCTGCGCCACCCCGGCAAGCCGCTGGTCGCCCTGCACGACCCCGAGGCCGTGGAGCTCTCCGGCCCGGTCTTCGGCGTCACCGATGTCACCGCCCTCGACCACGACCTGACCCGCCGTCACCAGGGCGAGCCGCTCGGCGAGCGGATCAGGGTCACCGGCCGGGTGCTGGACCGGGACGGCCGCCCGGTGCGCGGCCAGCTGGTCGAGATCTGGCAGGCCAACGCCTCGGGCCGCTACGCCCACCAGCGCGACGACCATCCCGCCCCGTTCGACCCCAACTTCACCGGTGTGGGCCGCTGCCTGACCGACGACCAGGGCGCGTACGAGTTCGTCACCGTCAAGCCGGGCGCCTACCCCTGGCGCAACCACGTCAACGCCTGGCGTCCTGCCCACATCCACTTCTCGCTCTTCGGCAACGCCTTCACCCAGCGGCTGATCACCCAGATGTACTTTCCGGGGGACCCGCTCTTCGCCTACGACCCCATCCTCCAGTCCGTCACCGACGACTCCGCGCGCCGGCGGCTCGTCGCGACGTACGACCACGGCCTGTCCACCCCCGAATGGTCGCTCGGCTACCGCTGGGACATCGTCCTCGACGGCCCGGCCGCCACCTGGATCGAGGAGGGCCGCTGATGTCCACCACCCCGTCGCAGACCGTGGGCCCTTTCTACGGCTACGCGCTGCCGTTCGCGAAGGGCGGAGAGATCGCCCCCGCCGGACACCCCGACGCCCTCACCGTCCACGGCCACGTCTACGACGGCGCCGGGGCTCCCGTCCCCGACGCCCTGATCGAGATCTGGCAGCCCGCACCCGACGGCTCGCGCCGCGGCGCGCCCGGCTCGCTGCGCCGCGACCCCGTCACCGGAGCGGTCATCGGCCGGACCGACGTCGGCTTCACCGGCTTCGGCCGCGTCGGGACCGACGCGGACGGCCACTACGAGCTGCGTACGCTGCCGCCCGGCGGCGTCCCCTACCTCTCGGTGATCGTCTTCGCCCGTGGTCTGCTGCACCATCTGCACACCCGGATCTACCTGCCCGGCCTGACCGACACCGCGGCCGACCCGCTGCTGGCCGGCCTGGAGCCCGAGCGCCGCGCCACGCTCCTCGCCGTCCCGCACGGAGAGCGACTGCACCGCTTCGACATCCGGCTCCAGGGTGACGGTGAGCACGAGGAGACGGTCTTCCTTGCCTTCGACTGACCCCGCCGAGGACCTCGGCCTGCTCTCCCCGGGGCAGGCCGGGTCAGCGGTCGAGGCCGCCACCGGCGATGCCGCGTACGTGCGCGCGATGCTGGATGCCGAAGCCGCGCTGACCCGCGCGCAGGCCGCGCTGGGCCTCGCCCCCGCCGCGGCGGCGCAGGCCGTCACGGCGGCGGCCGCCGAGACCGCCCGCTACGACGTCCGGGATCTCGCGCTGCGCGCCCGCTCCGGCGGCAACCCTGTCATCCCGCTCGTCGCCGACCTGACCGCGGCCGTCGCCGAGCACGACCGGCAGGCCGCCGCCCATGTGCACCGCGGCGCCACCAGCCAGGACATCCTGGACACGGCCGCAATGCTGGTCGCCGCCCGCGCCCTGGAACCCGTTCTCGCCGACCTCGGACGCGCGGCCGACGCCTTGGCGCGGCTCGCCGCCGAGCACCGCGACACACCGATCGCCGGACGCACGCTCACCCAGCACGCCGTGCCCACCACCTTCGGCCTCAAGGCCGCCGGCTGGCGCTCGCTGGTGCTCGACGCCCACGAACGCCTCGCGGCCGTCCGGGCAGCGCTGCCCGCACAACTCGGCGGAGCGGCCGGCACCCTGGCGGCCTTTCACGCCTTCGCCGAGGCCGACGGCTCGACCGCCGGCCCGGATCCCGAGCCGGATCTGGGCCTGCGGCTGCTCGCCGGCTACGCCGCCGAGACCGGACTGGCCGAGCCCACACTGCCCTGGCACACCCTGCGCACCCCCGTCGCCGACCTGGCCGGCGCCCTCGCCTTCACCGCCGGGGCACTCGGCAAACTCGCGGCGGACGTCCTGCTGCTGTCCCGTACGGAGGTCGGCGAACTCGGCGAGAGCAGCGGTGGCGGCTCCTCCGCCATGCCGCACAAGGCCAATCCGGTCCGCGCCACGCTGATCGCCGCCGCGGCCCGACAGGTCCCCGCCCTCGCCTCCGTGCTCTACGCCGGGCTGGCCGCCGAGGACGAGCGCCCGGCCGGCGCCTGGCACGCCGAGTGGCAGCCCCTGCGCCAGGCCCTGCGTCTGGCCGGCGGAGCCGCCCGCGACGCCGCCGACCTGGCCGAAGGCCTGCGCGTCCACCCGCACCGGATGCGCGACAACCTCGACGCCACCGACGGCCTGATCATCAGCGAGCGGCTCGCCGCGGTGCTGGCGGCCCTGATCGGCCGCGGCGAGGCCAGGCAGGCACTGTCCCGGGCCTCCCGCCGCGCCGCCGAGCAGGGCATGGAACTCGACGAGGCCCTCCGGCAGGAGCCCGGCATCGCCGGCGCCCTCCCGCAGGACCGGCTGCGCGAACTGACCGACCCGACACAGTACGCGGGCTCCGCGGGCGCCCTCGTGGACCGCGCCCTGCGCCGCACCGGCGGCGCCCAGAACTCGACCTGACACCGCACCGGCGCCGCCCGGAACCCGACCCTGACACCGCACCGGCTCTGCCCAGGCCGCGATCTGACGCGGCGTCGGCGTTGCTCAGGACCCGATCTGATACAGCGTCGGACATCGACGGCGCCGGGCCCCCTGCCCCACCGCACCGACCGGCGGCCCCCGGCCGTCCGCGCCCCACCGCCCGCCGGGCGGCCCCGCACCACCAGCACGAGGAGACCGCATGAGCACTTCTGCCCCGTCGCAGCGTCTGCTGCACCACCGCGTGGACGGCCGGGACTCCGCCCCGCCGCTGATCCTGGGCCCTTCGCTCGGCACCTCGCTGGCCGTGTGGGACCCCCAGACCCCGTCGCTGGCCCGGATCCACCGAGTGGTGCGCTGGGACCTGCCCGGCCACGGCGGCTCCCCGGCCGGCCTGCTGCCCGACGGCGGCACCGTCGCCGACCTCGGACAGCTGGTCCTCGGCCTCGCCGACGCGCTCGGCATCGAGGAGTTCGGTTACGCCGGCATCTCGCTGGGTGGCGCCGTCGGCACCTGGCTCGCCGTGCACCACCCCGAGCGGGTCACCTCGCTCGCGATCCTCTGCTCCTCGGCCCACTTCGGACGGCCGGAGGGCTGGTCCGACCGCGCGGCGCTGGTGCGCGCCGAGGGCACCGGCCCGGTCGCGGAGACCGCCCCCGCCCGCTGGTTCACCCCGTCCTTCGCGGCCTCCCCGGCCGCGCGGGCGATGATCGACGACTTGTCCGCGGCCGATCCCGGGGCCTACGCCGGGCTCTGCGACGCACTCGCCGGCCTCGACCTGCGCGCCGAGCTGGCTCGTATCACCGCGCCGACCCTGGTCGTTGCGGGCCGCGAGGACCTGGCGACGCCCGTCGCGCACGCCCGCGAGCTGGCTGACGGCATCCCCGGCGCGGCCCTGACCGAGGTGGCGCACGCCGCGCACCTCGCCAACGTCGAGCGTCCGGTGCCCGTGCTGGCCGCGCTGCTGGGACACTTCGCGGCCGATGCCGCACCGCCTGCCGACGACGCCTCCCGGCACGACGCCGGTATGGCCGTGCGCCGCGCCGTGCTCGGCGACGAGCACGTCGACCGGGCGATCACCCGCACCACCGACTTCACCGCCGGTTTCCAGGACTTCATCACCCGCTACGCATGGGGCGAGATCTGGACCCGGCCCGGGCTGAGCCGCAGAACCCGCAGCTGCATCACCCTCACCGCGCTGGTGGCCCACGGGCACCACGAGGAACTGGCGATGCATGTGCGGGCCGCTCGGCGCAACGGTCTCACCTCCGCGGAGATCCACGAAGTCCTGCTCCAGTCGGCCGTCTACTGCGGCGTGCCCGCGGCGAACGCCGCTTTCGCCATCGCGAACCGCATTCTCGAAGAGGAGAACTGACCGCCATGGACCACACCACAGTCGGCATCATCGGCGGCGGCCCCGCAGGGCTGCTGCTCGCCCGGCTCCTGCACAACTCCGGCATCGACTGCGTCGTTCTGGAGAGCCGGGACCGCACCTACGTCGAGCAGCGCCAGCGCGCCGGCATCCTCGAGCAGAGCACGGTCGACGTCCTGCGGGAGTCGGGTGCGGGCGAGCGACTGGACCGCGAGGGTCTGGTCCACGACGGCATCGAGCTGCGCTGGAACCGCCGGGCACAGCGCATCGACTTCCCGTCGCTCACCGGCGGCCGCAAAGTGTGGGTGTACGCCCAGACCGAGGTCGTCAAGGACCTGATCGCCCTTCAGACGGCGGACGGCGCCCCGTTGCTGTTCGAGGCCCAGGTGAACGATGTCGTGGGAGCCGACACGGACCGGCCCGTCATCCACTACACCCACCAGGGACAGGACAGGACTCTCGGGTGCGACTACGTCGTGGGCTGCGACGGGTTCCACGGCGTGACCCGCAAGGCGGTCCCGGACGGCATCATGAGCGCCTTCGAGCGGGTCTACCCCTACTCGTGGTTCGGCATCCTGGCCGATGTCCCGCCGTCGTGCGACGAGCTGATCTACGCCCACTCGCCGCGCGGCTTCGCCCTGCACAGCATGCGCTCCGCCACGGTCAGCCGGCTCTATCTGCAGGTCCCGAACGGCACCGACCCGGCCGACTGGCCGGACGACCGGATATGGGACGAGCTCGACGCCCGTTTCGCGACCGACGGCGACTGGCGGCTCGAACGTGGCCCGATCACCTCCAAGGCGGTGCTGCCGATGCGCAGCTTCGTCACCGAACCCATGCGCTGGGGCCGGGTCTTCCTGGCCGGCGACGCCGCGCACATCGTCCCGCCCACCGGTGCGAAGGGGCTCAACCTCGCGGTCTCCGACGTCGTCGTGCTCGCCCGGGCCTTTGCCCACCTGAAGGACAGCGGCTCCACCGAGCTGCTCGACGAGTACTCGGACACCTGTCTGCACCGGGTGTGGCGCGCGGAGCACTTCTCGTACTTCATGACGACGACCCTGCACACCGACCCGGGCCAGAGCGCGTTCGAGACCCGGCTCCAGGTCTCCCAGCTGGACCGCGTGTCGTCGTCCCGGCACGCGGCTGCGGAGCTCGCCGAGAACTACGCGGGTCTGCACATCGGTTGAGCTCCTGCGGACGCAGCGGCGGTGCGGGGTCCCGAAGAGCGCCGCGCACCGCAGGCGTTGCCCGCGGGCGGGTGCCCATCACCCCGTCGGCGCAGGTGGAGCGGGTGCGCAGGGCCTGGCCGCCCCGCGCGGCCGCAGGGTCCGGCGGGTACGGTTTCCGCACACCCCGGAGGCTCGACGAGGAGGACCGCATGCCGCATGCCGCGACCGCATCCGAGGCGGACGCCGCAGCACCCGGCGGCGAGCCGGTCGGACCGCTGGAGCGCGGTCTGGCCGTGCTGCGCGCCCTGGCCGCCCACCCAGGACCACGGATGCGCCCCGGCGATCTGGTCCGCGCCACCGGCCTGGCACGCTCCACCGTCGACCGCATCGTCACCACCCTCACCCACCTGGGACATCTGCGTATCGAGGACGACCGCGACGTGTTGCTCGCGCCGCGCCTGATGGAGCTGGGCAATGCCTACCTCACCTGCTGCGGTCTCCCCGACGCCCTGGAACCGCTCGCCGTCGCGTTGGCCGACGAGCTGGACGAGTCGGTCTCCCTCGCGGTGCCGGACGGGGCCGGGGTGCGGTTCATCAGCCAGTCCACCCGGCGGCGCACCATGGCGCTGGCCTTCCAGATCGGTGATCTGCTGCCCGCCGAGCGGTGCGCCCCGGGTGCCCTCTTCGCCTCCGGGTGGAGCGCCGAGCAGCAAGCCGACTGGCGCAGCCGGCTGCGCGACGACCCCCGTGACGCCGGCTTCCCCGCCGTTCCGCCCCGCTCGGCGCCACCGGCCCCCGACGAGGTGGAGTCGGCCTTCCGGCAGCGGGTGGCCGACGCCCGTGGCGCCGGCTGGGCCGCCGACGACCAGCTGATCGAGCCCGGTCTGGTCGCCGTCGCGGTCCCCGTGCACGCCCCCGACGGCAGCACGGTGTGTGCGCTCAGCGTGGTCAGTCACACCAGCAGGCACAGCGCTCGGTCGCTGGCCGAGCACGCCCTGCCCCGGCTGCGGGAGTACGGGGCGCGGATGGAGGCGGCACTGGCCTCCCCCGCACCGGCGGCCACGCCGCCCGCGCCCGGCGGCCCGGACACCTCGCGCGCCGCCAAGGCGGAGCTGGGTCCGGAATTCCTGCAGTCGCTGACCCGGGGGCTGGCCGTGCTCACCGCCCTGGGATCAGCACCCGGTGGGCTCACCCTTTCCGGCGCCGCGGAGGCGACCGGCCTGGCCCGCGCCACCGCCCGCCGGGCGCTGCTCTCCCTCCAGCAGCTGGGGTATGCGGCCCCGGCCGGTGAGGGACGCCGTTTCACGCTGCTGCCCACAGTGCTGGAACTGGGCTATGCCCGCCTCTCCCGGCTGAGCTTCGCGGAGATCGCGCAGCCCCATCTGGCCCGGCTGGTGGAGCAGGTGCACGACTCGGCGTCCGTCGCGGTGCTGGCCGACGACGACATCATGTACGTCGCCCGGGTGCACACCGTGCGCATCATGAGTGTCAACATCACGGTCGGTACCCGCTTCCCGGCCTACGCCACCTCCATGGGCCGGGTGCTGCTTGCCGGTCTGCCCGAGCAGGAGGCGGCCGAGCGACTGGCCCGCGCCTCGGTGCGGCCGCTGACGCCGTTCACCCGGGTCGACGCCGCCGATCTTGCCGAGGCCGTGGCGCAGGCACGACGGGACGGTCACGCCCTGGTGGACCAGGAGCTGGAGGAGGGTCTGCGGTCGATCGCGGTGCCCGTGCACGACCGCACCGGCCGCGTGGTCGCCGCCGTGAACGTCTCCACCCACGCCAGCCGGGGCACCCTGGACGACGTGCGGCAAGCGGTGCTGCCCGCGCTCACGGCGGCGACGGCCGCGATCGAGGAGGACCTGGCGGTCGTGACGGAACGGGTCCGGCTCGCGATCCCCTGACGGCTCCGGATCGCGATCCCTTCGCGGGGTGTGCCGCCCACCCTCAGGTGAGTTCCGTGACCGTCCCCTCCAGCACCGCGGGGGCCGGGCCCCCGTGGATGATCCCGAGGCGTTGTGTCGCCCGGGTCAGTGCCACGTACAGGTCGTTCAGACCCCGTGTCGACCGGGCCAGGATCTCCGTCGGATCGGCGATGAGCACCGCGTCGAACTCCAGGCCCTTCGCCTGTCGTACCCCCAGCACCACCACCCGGCTCTCCAGGTCGGGCTCGTCCCCGTACACCGCATCCGGGACCGACTCGGCGACCGCGGCGCCCAGTTCGTCACGGCGGGCGTCAGGGACGAGAACCGCGAGCCGGCCGTCCTCCAGTGCGGCAGCGTCCTTCGCCGCCCGGTCGGCGAGGGTGCGGGCCAGCAGGCCGGGCTCGGTGCGCATGCGCCACGGCTCCACTCCCGTCTCCCGTACCGAGCGCGGCAGCTGGAGCCCCGGGCCGAGCGCCGCGAGAACCTCCGTGGTGGATGCCATGATCTCGGCGGGCGTGCGGTAGTTGACCGTGAGGGGCACCTGCCGCCACCGGTCGCCGACGTGCGGGGCGAGCGCGGACGCCCACGAAGAGGCACCCGCCGCGTCGCCGGTCTGCGCGACGTCACCGACCAGGGTCATGGAGCGGGTCGGGCAGCGCCGCATCAGCAGCCGCCAGGCCATCTGGGACAGCTCCTGCGCCTCGTCGACGATGATGTGCCCGAAGGCCCAGCCCCGGTCGGCGAAGGCGCGTTCGGCGACGGTGCGGACCATGTGTTCCTCGTGGCGGTCGGCGAGCGTCTCGGCGTCGAGCATGCCCGTGAGGCTCTCCTCGTCCTCACCGTCGTCTGCCGCGAGGTCGAGGACGCCCTGCGCGTACGCGACGCCCTCCGCCCGCTCGGCCGCGGCGGCGGCCTCGGGCGCACGGTTGTCCTGACCGAGCAGTTCGGCGGCCTCGTCGAGCAGCGGCACGTCGGCGGCGGTCCAGCCGTCCCCCGGCGTCCGGTACAGCAACTCCCGTTCCGTATCGGTCAGTTCATGTGCCGCCGAAGCTAGCCGTGCACGTTCGCCGTACAGGTCGGTCAGCAACCGCTGTGCGGTGAGCGGCGGCCACAGGGCGTCGAGCGCGGCCCGTACGTCGGTGTCGGAGGCGAGCATCCGCCGTACGTCGGCGATGTCCTGCGCCTCGGTCCGTTCCTGGGCAGCGGCCGAGTCCTCCTCGCCGAGCGGCCCCGGCAGGGCGTCCAGGTCGGCGCGTACGGCACGGTCGAGATCGGCCTCGGCGAGCACCTCGGCGATGTCCGCCTCCAGCCGGTCGGCGAGGTGGCGGGTGTCCTCGACGGACCGCCGGGCCAGCGCGGCGACGATCTCGCGCCGGAAGACGGGGGCGGCCCTGTTGTGCGGCAGCCTGGTTGCGCGGGCGGCGTCGGCGGCACGTACGCACTCCTCGTGGTCGAGGCGGACGACATCGCCGTCGAACTCGACCTCGAGCCCGGTGCCCGCCGGCACCTGCCGGTCCCGGACCGCCGCCGCGATCACGGCCGCCATCTCCGTACGCCCCTTGAGCTCGGCGGTCTCCGACGGTTCGGTCCGGTCGGCGCGGACGCCCGGGAACAGCTCGCCGACGGTGGAGAGCAGCACGCTGTTCTCACCGAGACCGGGCAGCACCTGGCCGATGTACCCGATGAAGGTGGGGTTCGGTCCGACGACCAGCACGCCCCGGGAGGCCAGTTGCCGGTGCGTGTAGAGGAGATACGCGGCACGGTGGAGCGCGACCGCGGTCTTGCCGGTGCCGGGGCCGCCCTGCACCACCAGGACCCCGCGGTGGTCGGAGCGGATGATCGCGTCCTGCTCGGCCTGGAGCGTGGCAACGATGTCGTGCATGCGGCCGGTGCGCCCGGCGTCGAGCGAGGCGAGCAGCGCGGCCTCGCCGGTCAGCTCGCCGACCGGCACCCCGTCGCGGTCGAGAACCTCGTCGTCGAGCCGGACGACCCGGTCCCCGCGGGTGGTGATGTGGCGACGCTTGCGGACGCCGTGCGGGGCAGCGGGCGTGGCGACGTAGAAAGGGCGGGCGGCGGGTGCGCGCCAGTCCAGCAGCAGCGGATCGTCGACGGCGGACTCGGCGGGCAGTCCGACGCGCCCGATGTAGTGCCGATCGCCGTCCCGCAGGTCGAGCCGCCCGAAGCAGAGCCCGTTCTCGGCGGCGTCGTAACGAGCGACCTGCCCGGCGTACCGGGCGGCGGCCGCCTCGCGCTCCAGCCGCCCCTGCCGGGTCCCGCCGGTCTCCCGGAGGACGCCGGTCAGCTGGTTCCGGGCATCCTCGCGGAGGGCCGCCACGCGGGCGTGGAGCATGTCGAGATGGTCCTGCTCATGTGCGATCTCAGCTGTGGACAACGGTGCACTGACTCCCTGCGGGCGGTGGTGGGCGGCAGCCAAGGGTGCCCTACATCGGGACGGAAGGGGAGCCGCGCAGGTCCGGGGGTACGCCGGACCCGGATCCCCTCCCGCCCCGGCACCGGCTACCGGGGATCCCCTTGCCCGGCGATCCTGCGCACCGTGTGCAGCAGGTACTCCTTGCGGTTGAGCGGGTTGTGGTCGGTACGCGGACGGTCCGGGGCCGTACCGACGACCGCCCGGTACGAGTCGAAGGCCGTCTCCAGGACGCCTTCGCCGCGCGTGAGCGCCGGAAGCTGTTGGTGCAGCTCATGGACCCGGGCCGCCGGAATCTCGCCCTGCAGTAGGCACGACGCTCCCTGCACGGCCGGCGTCCGCGGCACCGCGCGCAGACGGGCGAGTACGGGCAGGGCCGGGCCGAGCGTGTCCGCCGGAAGTTCCAGCCGGAACCGGTGCATCGGCTCGTACACCGTGGTGCCGGCCTGTTGCAACGCGGCCATCAGGACCAGCGGTGTCAGATTACGGAAATCCCCGGCCGTGCTCGACATGGATTTGTCGAATACGGCATGCGAATGGCTCTGCCGGGGCCAGTAGCCGGAATGTGTCATCGTGACAATGCAATCGGTGACCTGCCAGCCGCGAATTCCCTGCCGCAGCGCCGAACGGACCGTTTCCTCGACCGCCCTCATCAATGAGAACGGCATGGATCCGAGCTCCACCTCCAGCCGGTATTCCACTCCGCTGCCGATCGGGGCCGGATCGACGCGCAGCCCGATGGTCGCCAGGAAAGGATTGTGCTCCGTGTCCCCGACCTCGAAAGCGGATCCGCTGCCGATCGGCCGTTCCACACAGATGGTGGTGGTCTCCCGGAAGGTGACGTCGATCCCGAATTCGTCCGCCAGCGTCGCCTGAATGACTTCCTTCTGCACCTCGCCGTAGAGCGATACGGACACTTCCTTCCGGATGTCGTCCTGACGCAGATTGATCAGCGGGTCCTGTTCGGCGAGCTGGGCGAGTGCGAGATGGAGTTCGCCCCGGCCGGCCGGAGCACGGGGAACGACGACCGATTCGAGCGTCGGCGGGGCGAAGAAGTGACCGGTCGTGGCGGTGCCCGGCACGCCGACCGAATCACCGATCCGAATGTCGCCGAGCCCCCGGAGCTTCCCGATCTGCCCCGCACGGACCGATGCGGCACGGACGGTGGAGCCCTGGTCGAAGACGCCGATGGCGGTGACCTTGCCGTCGTCGCGCCCGCCTCGCTCGCCCGGCGAGACGCTGTCACCGCGTCCGCCGCCCCGGCCGAACGGCAGCCGGTCGCGGGTCCGTACCGTTCCCGAGAACATCCGGACGTACGCGATCTTCTCGCCGCTCGAACCGCGCTCGACCTTGAACACGGTGCCCGAGACCGGCCCGTCGACGTCGCCCTCGGCCGCGGGCAGCAGCTCCCTGATCCCGCCGATCAGCGCGTCCACACCCGCCCCGGTGATGGCCGAGCCGAAGTAGACCGGATGGACGAGCGCCTGCCCGGTCTGCTCGACCAGCGCACTGCGGAGCGTGCTGTACGGGAGCGGCGCGCCGCCGTCGACGTACGCGGCGAGGAGAGCGTCGTCACGGTCGGCGAGCAGCTCGGTCAGCCGGGAGGTGAAGCCGGGGGCGGAGTCCGTGTACGGCGTGCAGCGGGCGCTCCGCGTCCCCTGCCTGTCGACCGACCCCATCGCGACCACGTCCCGGGTCAGCTTCTCGGAGACGGTCCGCAGGACGGACGCGTACTGCGCACCGCCGCGGTCGATCTTGTTCACGAAGATGAGCGTGGGAATGCGCAGCCGTTGCAGGGTCCGCATCAGCACGCGGGTCTGCGCCTGCACACCCTCCACGGCGGACACGACCAGCACCGCGCCGTCGAGCACGCTCAATACCCGCTCCACCTCGGCAATGAAGTCCGGGTGACCGGGTGTGTCGATCAGATTGACCGTGATGTCGTCGATGGGAAACGAGACGACGGCCGACTTGATCGTAATGCCGCGCTGTCGTTCGAGCGCGAGAGAATCGGTCTGGGTGTTCCCGTCGTCGACGCTGCCGATCTCGTCGATGACCCCGGCGGCGTGGAGCAGCCGCTCGGTCAGGCTTGTCTTACCGGCGTCGACATGCGCCAGAATTCCCAGGTTCAGCATGTGCACGGAGCTTCATGTCCTCAAGATCGGTGGCAATTTCCGTCTGAATGAACACGAGAGTTCCGCGCATGATCGTCTCCTGGGTCTCGATTTACTGATGGCCGGCCGGCCGATGCCGGGAGTACAGCAGGAAGCCACCCCGGCGGACAACTCATTTATGCCCGGATTACCAGCCGGAACCACCGGATGCCCCGATCTTCTGCGCGGATCGTGAGGCCGGAGACCGGGGCAACGGTCCGGCCACGGGCGGAGTCGGGGGCCACGCAACCTCCAACTCACCTCCGATTCAGGCCAGTTCAAGTGTTGCGCGCGAGCCCCGCCGGCTCCACCGGACGCCCCGTCACCATGAGGCACAGTCAGCAAACGAGTGGGTCGGCGAACCCCAAACCTCGGTGCGGCGTTGCATACAGTCCAACGGGTGATTATTAGCTTTTCGCCACCCGAAGAGACCACGCATTGGCTCCGACGCGGAGCTGCCTAATGGCGCGGAGTCGCTTTTCGATTGACGGTGGAACACGTCGCTACTGCGTCACACCGAGTCGACAGCCAGTCACTCCCGCAGTTGCGCCGAAAGGAACGTGTTCAGATGCGCTCTGCCCGCACCTTGTTCGCTTCGGCCGCCATCAGTGCGGTCCTGGCGATCACGACACCAGCTGCCTTCGCGATGACCGTGGCCGACCGGGACGGCGGCGGCTCCTCCCACAGCAGCCACGAGCACGGCGGCCGCGGCGGCGACGAAGGCGGCCGTGGCAGCGACGAAGGCAACCGCGGCGACGAAGGCGGTCGCCAGGACGGAGACAGGCCCAGTGGCGGCGTCCGCACCGGTGGTGGCGCCCTGGCCATGAAGGCGGACGGCGACGAAGGCCACGGCAACAAGTCCGACCACGGCGGGAAGTCCCACCGCGGCGAGGGCGAGGAGGACGCAGGCACCGGCTTCGCCGACGAGGACGAAAGTGGCTACCTCAACAAGCACGGCGACGAGGCCGGCGACGAGGACGGCAGCGAGGACGGCAGCGACTACGGCAGCGAGGAGGGCAGCGAGGAAGGCAGCGGCTACCTCGAGAAGCACGGCGGTGACAAGAAGGGCAGCGGCTACCTCGAGAAGCACGGCGACAACGGCAGCCGCGGCAACGGCAGCAAGCCCAGCGGTGGCGTCCGCACCGGTGGTGGCGCCATGGCCATGGTCGTGTCCGACGACGGCCACGGCGACAAGGGCGGCCGTGGGGAAGAAGGCGGCCACGGCGACAAGGGCGGCCGTGGGGAAGAAGGCGGCCACGGCGACAAGGGCGGCCGTGGGGAAGAAGGCGGCCACGGCGACAAGGGCGGCCGTGGGGAAGAGGGCGGCTACGGCGACGACAGTGGCGACGAGGGCAGCAGGGGCGACAACGGCGACAGGCCGCGCGGCGGCGTCCGCACCGGTGGTGGCGGAACGGCCACGACCGCCGGCAGCGGTCTCGCCGCCGGTTCGGCACTGCTGATCGGTGGGCTCGGCGTCGGTGCGTACAAGATGCGCCGCCGTCAGGCCACGGGCGGTGCGGTGGCCTGAACGAACTGAACGGCCAGCGGGTTGCCGCATCTGTCGCGGTCGCCGTCCCTCGGGGCGGCGGCCGCGGCGGCTGCGTTTCCCGCCCCACCGGCCGGCCGACCCACCGCCCGACCGACTGATGACGCACGGAAGAAAGGCACGCTCCGATGGCCGCCCCGCAGTCGTCCGATTCGAACCCCTCCGCATCCGGCACCGGCTCTTTCACCTTCGGCCGCACCCTGCTCTGGCCCGCAGCAGCAGCCGGACTGGGCCTGCTCATGATCTTCAACTCGTTCGGCACTGCGGAGGACAACAAGCCGCTGACCGCCCCGTCGGTGGCAGCTCCCGCCCCCGCCGCCGCTCCCGCCGCCCCCGCCGCCCCTGCCGCTCCGTCGGCCGCCGCCTCCCCCAGCCCGACGGGGCTGTTCATGCCGCGTTCCAACCCGACGAAGCTTCAGATCCCGTCGATCGCGGTCAGCGCA
This sequence comes from Streptomyces sp. NPDC051664, assembly GCF_044453545.1. NCBI lineage: Bacteria > Bacillati > Actinomycetota > Actinomycetes > Kitasatosporales > Streptomycetaceae > Streptomyces > Streptomyces sp. NPDC051664. The sequence goes on from NZ_JBITCU010000001.1 coordinate 631,488, forward strand.
CCCTTCACACCGCTGACCATCGGCGCGAACGGGCAGCTCAACGCCCCGCCGCCGAACGACACCAATCTGGTCGGCTGGTACAAGGGCGGAGTGACGCCGGGTGAGCGCGGCTCGGCGATCGTCGCCGGCCACGTCGACACGACGACCGGACCGGCGGTGTTCCTTCAGCTCCAGTTCGTGAAGCAAGGAGCCACGGTCGACATCACCAGGGCGGACGGCAGCGTCGCCACGTTCAAGGTCGACTCCGTCGAGAAGTTCAGCAAGGCGAACTTCCCCAACGACCTGGTGTACGCCGACACCCCGGACGCGCAGCTGCGACTGATCACGTGCGGCGGCACCTACGACAGGAAGGCCAAGGACTACAAGGACAACGTGGTGGTGTTCGCCCATCTCGACTCGACGAAGCGCCCCTGATCTAGCGGACTGTCTCCGTCCGCCCCAACTCCTTGAAGAAGTGATGCCGGGTGTGGCCGCCCGGAATCCCTCCACCGCTGCCGGTCTCCAGATAGCCCTGCCGACGGTAGAAGCCGGGCGCCTGGAAGGACATCGACGAGACGATCATCGATGTGCAGCCGCGCGCCACAGCCTCGTCCTCGGCGGCGCGCACCAGGCGGGTCCCCCAGCCTTCGTGACGCCGGTCGGCCCGCACCCACACTTCCGATATCCCGGCACAACCGCCCCAGCTCCAGCCGACCAGCCCGGCCACCAGTTCGCCCGCCTCATCGGTGACCCGAACGGAGAGGCCGCGGTCGTCGTGGGCGCCGGTCGCATCGTTGTTGAACGCGGTCAGCTCTTCACTCAGCCGGGTGGAGAGCACCGGGTCCTCCGCACCCACGCGCAGGGTCGCGTCCACGCTGTGTCCAGTCGTCATGACGCATGAGTGTGCCAGCATCACGGATCACGCGAAACCGAAGTCTGCCCTGGTCGGGCCGGTGCCAGAGCCCGCCTCCCCCGGTGCAGCCGTCGGCGGTCAGCTCAGGGCCGCAGCCAGAACGCCGGCCGTCCTGGCGACCAGGGGGTTGTCGGCGGGGGCGTCCCGATCGGGTTTGGTGGTCATCACGGCCAGGACGACCGGCGGGCGGCCGGGCGGCCATGCGATGCCGGCGTTGTTGTTGCCCCCATAGCTGCCGCCGGCGGTCTTGTCGGCGACGGTCCAGTCGGTGGGAAGCCCGGCGCGGAAGCGTTCTCCGCTGGTGGTGTTGGCAAGCAGCCAGCCGGTGAGCAGCCGGCGGTCGCAGGGAACGAGCGTGTCTCCCAGGACGAGGCGCGCGTAGGTGCGTCCGACGGCACGAGGCGTGGTGGTGTCCGTCTCACGCCATGGCTCCGCCGAGTTCAGCTCGGGCTCCCAGCGGTCGAGGCGGGTGACCTGGTCGCCGATGGAGCGGCAGAAGCGGGTGACCGCGCCGGGGCCGCCCAGTTCTCGGAGGAGCAGGTTGGCCGCGGTGTTGTCGCTGTGCGTGATGGAGTACGCGCACAGGTCGGCGACCGTCATCCCGCGGGAGAGGTTCTCGGAACTGCCGGTGATCGGCGAGTTGCCCGAGGCCTCGACGTACTGCGCGGTGTAGCGGATGCGGCGGGCCAGGAACTCGCCGTTGCGGTCCAGATCACGAAGGACCGCCGCCGCGCCGATGGTCTTGAACAGGGAGCACATCGGGAAGCGCTCGTCCGGTCGATACACCACCGTGCGGCCCGTGGCGGTGTCATGGGCATAAGCGCCGAGCCGGGCGGAGTGCTCCCGCTCAAGGTCGCGCAGCTCCCGGGCGGCCCGGGCCGCCCGCGCCGCCGCGCCGGACGCTGTAGAGGAAGTGTGCACGGTTGAGGCGGGGTGAGCGGGAGACGGCAGGGGCACAGCGGCCAGGGCCGCCCCGGCCGCTGTGGCCAGGATCGTCCGGCGGGTCGCGCGGGCTCCGATGGATCGCACAGTCGTGTGCCTTTCCTTCGTACGGCAGGACGTCTGCCAGGACATCACCTCACACCCCCACTGAGTGCGATGACCGCATCGTCCGCAACTCGACACCCGTGGCCGTCAACCGTTTGAAGCAGTGCCGCTCCATCGCCACCCGCTGCGACCGGACCGCCGAGTCCGGCAAGGCGACCGTCCCCCTCTCGTATCACCACTCGATTCCGAGGGTGGCGGACAAATGTGTCGCCCCGGCCTGCCGGGGACCGTAGCCTCGCCCGCATGAAGCTGCTCTCCGTCAATGTCGGCAGGCCCCGGCCCAACCCGTGGAAGGGCCTCAGCGCGACAGGGATCGACAAGCGGCCGGTTGATGGTCCCGTCTCCGTCATCGCCCCCGGCCCGAAGGGCACCGGCACGGTCGGTCTCGTGGGCGACCGCGTGTATGACGTGAAGCACCACGGTGGTTCGGACCAGGCCGTCTACGCCTATGCCCGCGAGGACCTCGACGGGTGGCAGGCCGAGCTGGGCAGGCCGATTGCCGGCGGCGCCTTCGGCGAGAACCTCACGACACTTGGCCTCGACGTCAACGACGCCCTGATCGGTGAGCGCTGGCGCATCGGGCCGCACGTGGTCCTGGAGGTGTCGTGCGCACGGATCCCGTGCGCCACGTTCCAAGGCTGGCTGGAGCGCGAGGGCTGGATCGGACGGTTCACGCAGGCCGCACTGCCGGGCGCGTATCTGCGCGTGATCGAGCCGGGGGAAATCCGTGCCGGCGACCCCGTCGAGATCGTGCACCGGCCCGACCACGATGTGAGCGTGGCGCTGTCCTTCCGCGCGATGACGCTCGAACCGGAACTGTTGCCGCGGTTGCTGGTCGCCGACGCGTTGCCCGAGGAGAGCAGAGAACTGGCCCGCAGGCGCACGACCACGTAGACGTCCGACATCACTGCACCGAGTCGGAGTTGCGCTCCTTCGCGGCTCCACACCACGTCACAGTGGAAGATCCGCTGTCCGTTTCGCGCAGCTCACTTCCCGGCGGCCGGCCGCCGGGATCACGTCGCGACGGCCGGACCGATCAGGGCGCCGGTTCCTCCGGCAGGGCCGCGTACAGGTCGCGGAACGCCGCGGTCAGGCTCGCGATCATCCGCCAGTACGTAAAGGCAACGGCGTCGGACGTGGCGCCGTCCGGCCGTACGGCCAGATCGAGGTTCCGGTACGCGACACGGAACAGCGCCCGGACGCCGCCACGGCCTTCCTGGTCGTAGCCGTAGTCCTCGACGGCCATCAAGGTCCGCAGATGTCCGATCAGTTCACTGGTCCCCGTGTCGATGACGTCACGTCGGGGACGTGTCGGGCGTTTCGCCAGCGCGTGGTCGACGGCCCGGGCGATCGCATCGAGATCGACGCCGGTGCCGGCGAGCGCGTGCTGAGGAGCGGCGTGAGGTTCGGTCCCGGTCACGGGTCCTCCTACCGGCGGCCGGGAGCACACCCGATTGCCTACAGATCTCCGAGGAATGGTGTTCCAAGGAGATCCCCATATGAACCTCCGCAGAAGGCAATTCGAGGTGCGGCCCGCTTGCGGACGACCGGAAATTTCTGGCGCCCGATCGCCCCACTGCCGGTGCCGGTTGTCGCTAACGTGAGTTCATGACGGGAAAGACCGGCAACGCCGTACTGGCCGATCGTATGAATGCTGCGGGTCTGATGCAGCACGAACTCGCAGCCCGGCTCAATGAGCACATCGAGCGGCTGACCGGCCGGCCCGGAACCCTTCAGGACCGGCATATCCGGAACTACCTGACCGGAAGAACCCGTTGGCCGCACAGCCGTCAACGGCAGGCTCTGGAGGCAGAATTCGGCTGCACGGCCGAAGAGCTCGGCTTCGTCCCCCGGCAGGGCTCCTCCTCGGCTGCCGTCCGAGCGACACCGGAGGATTCCGTGGAGCGACGAGCCTTCACCACCAGGGCTGCGGTGGCAGCCGCAGGCGTTGTCCTGCCCGCAGCGCGGAACAGCATCGGCTTCAGCGACGTCCGACGCATCGACCAAGCCCTGGACGCTCTGTACCAGGAAGAGAACAAGCTCGGCGGCACCAGTCGTATCGAAGCCCAGTTCCTGGGCTGGATGAACCATTCCCTGTCCCTGCTCAACAGTGGCCTCGCCTCGGCCCGCGTACGTTCCCTGCTCTATGCCACGGCCGCGAACGCGGCGAGCACCGCAGCCTGGGCCGCTCTCGACTCGCACCACCAGCAGCGGGCCGCGCAGCATCTCGAGCGTGCTGTCACTCTGGCCGGCCTGTCCGGAGATCCCGAAGCCGTTCACCGGGCGTGGAACAACGTCGCCATGCTTGCGGGGCAACGCGGACGCCCCATCGAGGCCTTGCATGCCGCGCAGGCAGCGCGGGACTCGGGCATGGCGCGGCGCGATCCTCTGTACGCGTCCCACGCCCACGTCCGGATCGCCCTCTCCCATGCGCGCATCCGCGACAAACAGCCCGCGCTACGCGCCCTGGGCCACGCGGAGGACGCGCTCGCCCGCACCGATCCGGCCCACCGCCCCACCTGGCTCGCCTACTACGACGGGGCGGAACTGCACGGCCTGGCCGGGATCGTTCACCAGCGGCTCGGCCGGCCCGAGCAGGCCGAAGCCCGCACCCATCAGGCACTTGCGCGGCTCAGCCCCGAACTCACCCGTAACCGGGTGTACTACACCGCCCAACTCGCTCTCGCCCAGCTCGATCAGGACGACATCGAGGCGGCGTGCGCGACGGCCGACCGCGCGCTCACCACAGCCGGAACCGCGCCCGGAAGCCACCGCATCAGCAGTCTCCTCGACGACTTCCGCCGTCGGCTGACCACGCATCCCTCCTCCCTCGCAAGCGAATGGCTGCGGCACACGACCGTGAAGGAGACCGCCGAATGACCCTCGATCTGCGGCACTGCGCGGACAGCGAACTGCCGGGCATCCGCCACGTCCTCCTGGACGTGTACGCGGAGGTGTACGCCGGTCAACTGGACGTGCCGTTCACCAGCCTTGAGCGTTTCGATCAACGACTGACGAATCACGCCAGAGGCACCGGCTGGGAAGCGGTGATCGGCTATGCCGGAACCGAACCCGTCGGCTACGCCTACGCCGCGCCCTTGCCCGACGACGCCCGCTGGTGGACACACATGACCACCCCCCTGCCCGAAGGTTTCACCAAAGAGACCGGGGCCCGCACGCTCGCCCTGTTCGAGTTGATGGTGCGCAAGCCGTGGCGGGACACGGGCACCGCGCACGCCATTCATGAGGAACTGCTCAGTCGCCGCACGGAGCAACGGGTCACGCTGCTGTGCGAGCGGGAACACCTCGGGGTCAAGGCGCTCTATGAGACGTGGGGATACGCCCACATAGGCGACCAGCGGCCCTTTCCCGACAGCCCACTGTTCGCCGTCATGGTGCGCGCCCTCCGCTGAGAGCGGGAGCGGTCGGTCGACGCGGCAGGACGCCCTAGGGTCTTTCGTTCGGATCAGGCCGGATCAGGGAGCGGGCCGCCGCGGAGCGGCTGATGTCACCGTGGCGCGTGCAGCTCCAAGACGGAGGAAGGAGCCCACGCGGAGCGAATGAGGTCTCCCCTGCTCGAGCGAAGCCGAGAGCTCCGGGAAGACCGACGACAACGCCGCAGATGTGCGTGCCGGACCCCGCGAGCCCAGCATGATCCGAACGAGAGGCCCTGAGGGCTGTCCCGTAATCCCTGGTGGATCAGCTCGCGGCGTCGGATGCGGTGCATCGCAAGGCGGAGGAGCGTCATCGTACCGGGCGTATTCGGGCGTTCCGACAACGCAGCGAGGTGCCGTAGCTGTCGTCGTGCGCCCGCCAGGGATTACGGGACAGCCGTTAGGTCAGGACCATCCAGCGTCGGCCGTCGATGAGTTCTCGTGCCGCGTCGAGGTGGCCGGCGTGGCACGCGGTTTCGGTGATGACGTGCAGCAGAACGTCCCGCAGGTTGTGCAGGTGCGGCTCGCCGAAGAGGTGGTGCGGCCACCAGGCCAGGCCGGTGTCCGCGGCTGTGGCGGCGATGACGGCATCTGCGAGGTCCGTCTCGTGGCGGTACCTTCCGAGGACGTCGGCGGCCGTCAGGTCGGGGCCTACCTGCCAGGCGTCGTCGCTGTCGTCCAGGGCTCGGACGACGTCCTTCTCACCGGCGACGACGGCGCGGAACCAGAACCGTTCGACGTCCAGCGAAAGGTGCTGCACGAGTCCCAGGCAGTTCCATCCGGACGGCAGCACGGCCTGCCGCAGCACATCCGCGTCCAGCCCGTCGAGGATTCCCACGATGTGGCGCCGCTGCCCTTCCAAGGCCCTGAGGAGCGCCCTGATCTCGCCGTTCGGTGGCGCTTCCCCGGTCACTTCGCGATCTCCCAGATGTGGCCACCAGGGTCGCGGAAGCTGGCGGTCCGGATTCCCCAGGGGCGGTCCATCGGCCCGTTCAGCAGCGTCACGCCTCGTGCGGTCAGCTCCTCGCACATCGCGTCCACGTCGTCCACGGCAAGCGTGAGCTGGAAACGGGATCCGGCGTCGGGCGACGCGACGCGCGCGGGCTCGATCAGCTCGTGCGCCTCGGTGGTCCTCAGCAGGTTGATGAGGGTGTCCCCGAAGCCGAATACGGCCGAGTTGTCGTCCTCGAAGATCACCGGCAGCCCGAAGGCCTCCCGGTAGAAACGTTTTGTGGTGTCCAGGTCCTCGACGAACAGGGTGAGGGCGCCGATGCCCCTGGGCCACGCAGGATTGCTTGTCTTGTCGGTCACGGTTACCGAGGATCTCCGAATCGGCGGTGCCGTGTACAGGGGGCGGTCGGCCCGGGCCGCCCCGCCCCCACCCGCGAGGCCTGATTGCGGGACGCTACAGCCAGCCCTTCTCACTCGCGATCCGCACCGCCTCCGCCCTGTTCCGCGCCGCCATCTTCTGGATCGCCGTGGACAGGTAGTTGCGGACCGTGCCCTGCGAGAGATGGAGCGCGGTGGCGATCTCCGCGTTGGTGGAGCCGTCGGCCGCCGTGCGCAGGACATCGCGTTCGCGTTCGGTCAGTGGGCTGGCCCCGTCGGCGAGCGCGGCCGCCGCCAGCGTCGGGTCGATGACGCGTTCCCCGGCGAGCACCTTGCGTACCGCTTCGGCGAGTTGGGCGGCGGGGGCGTCCTTCACCAGGAAGGCGTGCGCGCCCGACTCCATCGCGCGGCGCAGATAGCCGGGGCGGCCGAACGTCGTGACGACGACGACCTTCACGGCCGGGAGTTCGCTCCGCAGCAGTCCTGCCGCTTCGATTCCGGTCATGCCCGGCATCTCGATGTCGAGGAGCGCGACATCGACGGCGTGCTCGCGGGCCGCGGCGAGCACCTCGTCACCGCGGGCGACCTGGGCCACCACCTCGATGTCGGGTTCCAGACCGAGCAGCGCCGCGAGGGCCTCGCGCACCATGGACTGGTCCTCGGCGAGGAGGAGTCTGATCATGCTCATTCCCCGGATCCTAGGCCGGATCCGAGCGGAACACTGAGGGTGAGGGTAAAGCCTTTACCGGAAGCGGAGTTGGTGGGCCGGGTGGTCATCGTGCCGTCGACCGTGGCGAGCCGTTCGGTGATACCGGTGAGGCCGTTGCCCGGCTTCGTACCGGAGCCGCCCCGGCCGTCGTCAGCCACCGTGAGTTCCAGGATCCGGCCGCCGAGGGTCTGGCGTGGGGCGAGGGTGACCGTGCAGCGGCGGGCGCCGCTGTGGCGTACGACATTGGTGACGGCTTCCCGCAGCGCCCAGGCGAGGACTTCCTCCGGCTTCTCCGGAAGGTCGTCGGGGGGATCGGTCGGGACGTCGGCGGTGATGCCGGCGGCGGCGAGTGCGGTACGGGCTCCGGCCAGTTCGCCGGGGAGCGTCGGCCGCCGGTAGCCGGTGACAGCGCTGCGTACGTCCACCAGGGCCTGGCGGCTGACCTGTTCGATGTCGGCGACCTGGAGCGCCGCCTGGTCGGGGTGGTCGGGGAGCATCCGTCCGGCCAGCTCGCTCTTGAGCGTGATCAGGGAGAGCGAGTGGCCGAGCAGGTCGTGCAGATCGCGGGCGAGCCGCAGCCGCTCCTCGTTGGCGGCGAGCTGGGCGACGGTGGCGCGGGCCTCGCGCAGCTCGATCGTCGTACGGATCATCTGCCGTACGCCGGTCATCGCGAACCCGCCGAGGAGTGCGGGGACGACCAGAGCGGTGATGATCTCGCGCGGGTGGTCGCCGGTCAGGCCGATGCCGACGAGTAGGGCGGTGACGGCGGGGATCAGCCACCCGGCGGTCCGCAGGGGCAGGGTGGCTCCGACGGTGACGGAGACGTACACGAAGAGGACCAGCCACGGGGTGCCCAGCGTGAGGGAGAGGGCGACGGCCAGGGCGCCGAGGAAGACGATCGTCGTCCCGACCCGGCGACGGTCCAGCGCCTTCGACGTGTGGCGGAAGACGAGGACCAGGTACGTCCCGACGAAGACCACCAGGCCGAGGGCGCCCAGCGCGGTGGCCCACGGCGTGTGGTTGCCGTCGATGAGGTCCTTGACCGGGGCGCTCATGAACGCGAGCCAGATGCCGATCCAGAGCAGCTTGATGCCCACCTGGCGGCGGTTGGTCGGCGGGCGCCCGATCCCTACGAACGTCGCGTCGTCGTTCACGCCTTGAGGGTGTCCTTCCGGTAGAGCCAGGCCGCGCCACCCGCGAAGAGCAGGAAGTAGACGCAGAGGATGCCGACGTCCTTGGCGTGCGGCGAGCCGCCCATCTCGACGGCCTGGCCGAGTGAAGCGTACGCGTGGGTGGGCAGCCACTCGGAGATGTTCTGGAGCCACTGCGGGAAGGTCGCGCTGGGCATCCACAGGCCGCCGAGGATCGACAGCGCAAAGTAGATGATCATGGTGATCGGGCGGACCGCGTCGCCGCTGGCGATGTAGCCGATGGCGACCCCGAGCGCGGCGAAGACCAGCGAACCGGCCCAGATGACCCCGACCAGCGCGAACCACTGCCAGGCGTCCATCCGCACGTGCTTGACGGCAGCGGCGACCAGGAAGACGACCACGATGCACGGCAGGGTGACCACCGCGGCGCTGGCGATCTTCGCAATGACGTAGCCGCGGCTGGGCAGCGCGGTCAGGCGCAGCTGGCGGACCCAGCCCTTCTCACGCTCCTTGGCGATGCGCTCGCTGTTGCCCATCAGTACGGCGGTCAGCGCCCCGAACGAGGCCATCGAGACCATGAAGAAGGCCTGCAGCGTCAGGTCGGTGTGCGGGACCTTGTCGGTGGTGTTCTGCGTGCCGGAGATCAGCAGGTAGATCACCGACGGGTAGATGATCGAGAAGAACATGAACTTCTTGTTCCGCAGGGTGCGGGTCACTTCGAGCCTGATGAGTGTCCACGAGAAGAAATTCATCATGCGGTCCTGGCCTCCTCGGCCTCGGTGATGGCGACGAAGGCCTGCTCCAGGCCGAGTCCTGCGACTTCGAGTTCGCGCGGGTAGAGGCCGAGCGCGTAGACCGCGTGGACGGTCGCGTCGGCGTTGTGCGACTGGATACGGACCCTGTTGCCGCTGATGTCGAGCGTGGACAGGAACGGCAGGTCGCGCAGGGCCGTTTCGTCGATCGGGCCCTCCAGCTCGAAGGAGATCCGGCGGGCCCCGGCCTTCGCCTTGATCTCGGCCGCGGTGCCGTCGGCGAGGAGCCGGCCCTTGTGGAGGACGAGGACGCGGTCCGCGATCGCATCGGCCTCTTCGAGGTAGTGCGTGGCGAACAGGACGGTACGGCCCTGCTCGGCCTGCTCGCGCATGGTGGCCCAGAAGGCCTGGCGGGCGGTGACATCCATGCCGGTGGTCGGCTCGTCGAGGACGATCAGGTCGTTGGCCCCGGCGGTGGCGAGCGCGAACCGTACGCGCTGCTCCTGGCCGCCGGAGAGCTTGTTGACCATCCGGTCGGCGATCGACGCGATGCCCGCGCGTGCCAGGACGTCGGAGACCGGGTACGGGCGGGGGTGCAGCCGGCAGACGAGCCGGACGAGCTCCTCGACCGTGACGTCCTCCATCAGGCCGCCGCTCTGCAGCATCGCGCCGACCCGGCCCCGGGCGATCGCCTCCTGCGGGGACGTACCGAAGAGCCGGACGGTGCCGGAGTCCGCGGTGCGCAGGCCGAGGAGCAGATCGAGGGTGGAGGACTTGCCGGCGCCGTTGGGGCCGAGGAGCGCCACGGTCTCGCCGGGGTGCAGGTCGAGGGAGAGCCCGTCGACGGCGCGCACGTCCCCGTATGCCTTGCTGACCTGGTCGAAGCTGACCACGGCCGCTTGCGCGGTGGTGGCTTCGGTGACTGTCGTTGTCATGCGCCCAGCCTGGCGGAGCGGGGTGTCCGCCCGGCAGGGTCACGGGTCGTGAATCGAGGATGACAGATGTCATGCCGGACGCGTGACACCGCCCGTGTGCCGCCGCCGTGGCGTACGCATGGCACCGCCCCCGGCCGGAGGTCCGGGCGGGGGCGGGCGCCGTGCTGCGGCGGTACGGGTGGTGCTATCCGTTGCCGTCGAGGGCGATCGTGGCGGTGCGCTCGGCGGGGGTCTTGCCGAGCAGCGCGCTCTGCATGGCATGCGCCACGTCGTCCGCACTGAGCTGGTGCTTCTTGCCGTCACCCTTGGTGATCATGATGCCGTCGAAGACACCGTCGCAGAGGGTGTCGATTGCGGTCTTGTTGTAGACCTCGACCAGCCGGCCGTTGATCGCCTTCATGGACAGGATCTGCGGCAGCGACTTGGCGGGACCGAACTGGATCTCCTTGGGCCCGGCCTTGATGGTGATCAGGCCGGACATCGCGGGCTTCGCGAAGTCGTTCATGGCCCGGTCCAGTTCGGCCTGGTCGATGGTGGGCTCGCGGGTGGCGACGGGCAGTTCGACCGTGGCCGGCTTGCCCGTCTGCACCTGGGCGCGGTACGCGTCCCGGACCGAGATCATCGACCGGTTGACGTCCAGCGCCTTGCCCACCTTGCCGGGGACCTGGACGGCCTTGCCCGGCTCGAACTTGATCGTGCCGTCGTTGGCGGAGCCGGAGGCGCCCGCCAGATCGGTCAGCGCGACGCCGAGCTTCTCCTCGTCGACCGGGATCACCGGGTCGGCCACGCGTTCGCCGCCGAAGAGGGAGCCGATCACCGACACCGGGTTGTAGTCGCTGCCCGCGGCACCGCGCACGGTCTCCTGGCTGTCCAGCGAGAGACCTGCCTTCTCCGGCGCGAGCTGTGTGTTCTTGCCGTCCACGGACAGCTGGAGGGGCGTCTTGGCGCGCGTGCCGAGCGCCGCGTCCAGCTTGGCGACGGCCGCCTCCTTCGTGCCGCCGCCGATGTCGACGCCGAGAACGGTGGTGCCCTTGGGAACCTCGGAGTGGTTCATCAGCAGGCCCGCGCCGTACGCGACTCCGGCCAGACCGACGACTCCCGCGCAGAGCAGGACCAGCTTGGAGCGGCCCTTCTTCACGGGGGCCGGGGCAGGGCGGGCGGCGGCGGTGGGTGCCGAGGCGACGGGGCGAACCGGTCCACCCGGTCCGGTACCAGTCGGGCTGTCCGGGAGACCGGGCGTCGGGCCGGGACCCGGCACACCGGGACCCCCCGGACCGCCGGGACCACCGGGAGCGCCCGGCCGTGCGAACGGCGACGGGGCGGACGGCGAACGGTGCTCGGGCGGGACGACCGGGATGCCACTGGTGAGCGTGTCCCCGGAGACATTGGCACCGGAGCCCGGCGCCGCGAACTGCGGCGTCAGGACGGCCGTGTCGTCGGACATCCGCGGGGGTACACCACCGGGAGCACCGGGACCGGACACGCCGGACGGGCCACCGGGGCGTCCGGCGAATCCGTCCGCCCCACCGAGGTTCGGGGTGAGCGGCGAGGTGCCGCTGACCGGACCGGTGGTGGCACCGGACGGGCCCGGCGTACGCACACCGAGGTTCGGCGTGGCGCGCGGCCCGGGAATCTCGTCCCCACCGAACTCGTCACGGGCACCGGGGCGGGGCGCCCCCTGGTCGCCCGCGCGCTGCGGACCCTCCGAGAAGTACGGAAGGTCGGCGCGCGGCGGGGGCGGTCCGGCGGGCCCGGCAGATCTGCCGGCGTCCACGTCCGTACCGGCACCCGTGCCCACGCCCGGGCCACCGCCGGCCGGTGCGCCCGCGCCGCCGACCACCGACGTGTTCGTCGGAGCCTTGCGCGGGGCGAACCAGTCGCTGCCGCTCTTCTCTCTGGAGGGCTTGTCGGCGGCCGGTTCCGCGGCCGCCGCTCCGTCCCACGCCTCGTCGGCCGGTTCACCCTGTGCACCCGGTGCGCCGCTGGATGCGGGCCCGCCCGGACGCGGCGTGCTGCCTGTGCGCTCACGCGAGGCGTCCGCCTCGGCGTCGCTCATCGGCGTACGCATGACGACCGGCGGGATGGGGCGCGAGCCGGGGATGTTGATCCGGATACGCGTCGTCAGTGTCGTCTCGGTCCTCGGCTCTTCGGGCTGAGGCGCATCCGCAGACTCCGGGGACTCCTCAGGGGCGTCCTGCGAAGGGTGCAGCGACGGATACTGGCGTGATCCGTACGGCGGCGTACCCGACGGGTACGCGGCTCCCCCGCGCCCCTGGGGCCCGGAGGACGAACTGTCAGTTTCACGACTCAAAGCAGGTTCTCCCGATTGGCTCCGCCGCCCGTACTTCCCCCATGCCGCAGGCCAGGGGACGGCTCGGCGCGCGAACCACCATACTGGCCGCCGCCGCCGGGCACCCCGCGACCGGGGGAGACGGCGGCGCACCCCCCGGACGAACAGGGGGCATTACGGGATCGGACGTGGCACATTACTTGCCAGGTCGACCGCTGTCGGCACCTTGTCGAGGCGACCGCGACATGGTGGCACACATCACAGCGATCGCCATCCCGCCCAGCATGAAGAGGGTGAGCCCCAGTTCGTCGCCGAAGAGGTAGTCGCCCTCCGGCCGTCCGCCGAGCAGAACGACGACCGAAACCAGCCAGCCCGCGGCGGGCGCCAGGGCGCCGATCTGCGTGCCGGTGAGCAGCCGGCCGCCGTGGAACAGTCCGGCGGCGGCCACCAGGGCGAGCAGCAAACCGCCGGGGAACCAGGCGGCTTGGACGAACGCTCCGGCGATCCCGACGAGCACGCCGAGGACCGCGAGGCCCAGGTAGGCGCCGATGCGGCCGGGGTTCAGGGGCGCGGCGAGGCCGGTGGGCACGGGCTCTCCGGGCGGGATATCGGTTCGGGGCGGGCGCTGCTTGCCGTTGCTCATGGACGTGCTCCCGACTGTGCTTCCGGTGCGCCCGGTACGCCCGCGAAGAGATCGTGTTCCCGTACGCCCTCGGGCGCTCCGGAGGCTCCGCGCACCAACTCGTAGTACTCGATGGTGAAGACGGGCTGTCCCAGATCGTTCGAAAGGGCGAAGAACGGGCCGTCCACGGCGATCTGGGTGCTATGTGCCCGCATCGCCGCCGTCTTGGCAGCCGCGTGGGCCGCGCCGTCGATCTCCGTGGTGATCTGCGTGTCGTTCACCACACCCGGCAGGTCGTCGATCGCGGCGATTCCCGGGAAGGAGTCGGGGGCCGTGGCACGCAGTCGCGCGAAGGCCTGCTCGGCGACGGAGCGCGGCACCCGGTTCCAGTAGATCTTGTCGATGGTGTGCGGCGAGGTGTCCGGGGATGCCTGCGGGGCGTCGGGCCCGGTGCGGTAGGCGGGATCGGCCGCGAGATCCGCGGCGCGCATCGCGACGCGGTGCGCCTGGATGTGGTCCGGGTGCCCGTAGCCGCCGTCGGGGTCGTACGTGACGAGGACCTGCGGGCGTACCGAGCGGATCACCTCCACGAGGTACGCGGCGGCGTCGTCGACGTCCGTGTTCCAGAAGGCGCCGGGCCGGTGGTTCTGCTCGGCACCCATCATTCCGGAGTCGCGGAACCGGCCGGGTCCGCCGAGGAACCGGTGGTCGGCGACCCCGAGCTCCTTCATCGCGGCGGCGAGTTCACCGATGCGATGGGTGCCCAGGGTGTCGTCCCGGTCGGCCACGAGGTGCGCGAGCTCGGGCGGGATGACCTCGCCCTCCTCGCCGAGCGTGCAGGTCACCAGGGTGACCTGGGCGCCCTGGGCCGCGTACAGGGCCATGGTGGCGCCGTTGTTGATCGACTCGTCGTCGGGGTGCGCGTGCACCAGGAGCAGACGACGGGCGGGAAGGTCCGTCATGGGACCCACCCTACGAGCCGACCGGCCCACGGTCCGACCGTGGCGGGCGGCCCGGGCCCCGGGTCAGAACTTGATGCCCCCGATCATGCCGGCCACATTCGTGGTCAGTTCCGAGATGGTGGGCGCAATGGACGAACTGGCGAGATAGAAACCGAGCAGCATGCAGACCACCGCATGTCCGCCCTTCAGTCCGGATTTCCGGATCAGCAGGAAGACGACGATCGCCAGCAGCACCACCGCCGAAATCGAGAGTGCCACGGCGGTTCACCTCCATCAGTACGGTCGGGGACAGGCAGCACGCATGGAGCCAGCAGGTTCTTACCCACCGAGCGCTACGGATCATAACTATCCGTGCCACCGCATTGATCGGGGCACAGCAGCACGAGGGGCGCACGACCGGGTGGTCGGGTGCTCTGTCGGGTCCGGGGACCGACGCCCCATCAGGCCCTAGGGTTCGGGGTTATGACCTTGCAGAAGCTTTCGTTTCCCCGACAGCACGCCAGGACTCAGCGGTTCACCCTCGGCGCTCCCCGTGCGTTCACCGTCTCGCCGGACGGGCAGCGGGTGATCTTCCTGCGGTCGGCCTCCGGCACGGACCGGTCCAACAAGCTCTGGATGCTGGACCTGGCGGCCGACGGCACGCCGAAGGAGCGGGTCGTCGCCGACCCCGGGACGCTGCTGGGCGGTTCGGCGGAGAAGCTGTCGGCGCAGGAGCGGGCGCGGCGCGAGCGGAGCCGTGAGGGGTCCTCGGGGATCGTCGGCTACGCGGTGGACTCGGCGGCCGAGTTGGCGGCGTTCGCGCTCTCCGGGAAGGTCTACGTCGCCGAGTTGCGGGCCGGTTCGACGCGCGCACTGCCGGTTCCCGGTCCGGTGCTCGACCCCCGGCCGTCGCCCGACGGGCGCCACGTCGCGTACGTGTCGAAAGGCGCACTGCGGGTCGTGGGGGCGGAGGGTGACGGGGACCGGGCGCTCGCGGAGCCGGAGGACGCGCACATCTCGTACGGTCTCGCGGAGTTCATCGCGGCCGAGGAGATGCAGCGCTCGCGCGGGTTCTGGTGGTCTCCGGAGTCGGACCGGCTGCTGGTCGCCCGGGTCGACGACAGCGCGGTGAAGCGGTGGTGGATCGCCGACCCGGCGCACCCGGACCGCAAGCCCGCCGAGGTGGCGTACCCGGCGGCGGGGACGCCCAACGCCGACGTGCGGCTCCTGGTGCTGGGGCTGGACGGCACCCGCACCGAAGTGGTGTGGGACCGGGCACGCCATCCGTATCTGGCACAGGTGCACTGGTCGTCCCAGGGCGCCCCGCTGATCCTTGTCCAGGCCCGTGACCAGCGCAGTCAGCTCTTCCTCGCGGTGGACCCGGAGAGCGGTACGACGCGGACGGTCCATGTCGACGAGGACCCGGTGTGGCTGGACCTCTTCGCCGGGGTGCCCGCGTGGGCGCCGGACGGGCGGCTGGTGCGGATCGTGGACGAGGGCGGGGCGCGGGTGCTCTCGGTCGGAGACCGGCCGCTGACCGGGGCGCAGTTGCAGATCCTGGCGGTCCTGGACATCGGTGAATCGGATGTCCTGGTGACGGCGTCGGCGGGCGAGGAGGCCGCGGAGCCGGAGATCGGCGAGAGCCATGTGTACCGGGTCAACGAGCTGGGCGTGGAGCGGGTCTCCGAGGGGGCGGGAGTGCACTCGGCGGTCCGGGCGGGCGGGGTGACCGTGCTGGTCTCCACCTCGCTGGAGCGGCCCGGCGCCGCGGTGCGGGTACTGCGGGACGGCAAGCAGATCGCCACGGTCGCGACATATGCGGAGGAGCCGGTTCTGTCGCCGCGGGTGCAGCTCACCGAGGGGGGCGCACACCGGATTCCGTGCGCCGTGCTGCTCCCCACCGACTATCAGGAGTCGGACGGTCCGCTTCCCGTCCTGATGGATCCGTACGGTGGGCCGCACGGCCGGCGGGTCGTCGCCGCGCACAATCCGCACCTCACCTCGCAGTGGTTCGCCGACCAGGGCTTCGCGGTGGTCGTCGCGGACGGCCGCGGGTCTCCGGGGCGCTCCCCCGCCTGGGAGAAGGCGATCCGGGACAACCTGGTCCTCACCCTGGACGACCAGGTGGAGGCCGTGCACGCACTCGCCGAAAGGTTCCCGCTGGATCTCTCCAAGGTGGCGATCCGCGGCTGGTCGTACGGCGGATATCTCGCTGGCATGGCCGTACTGCGACGGCCCGACGTCTTCCACGCGGCGGTCGTGGGTGCTCCGGTGACCGATCAGCGGCTGTACGACACCCATTACACCGAGCGCTATCTCGGTGACCCGACGACACAGCCCGAGGTGTACGCGTACAACTCGCTGCTCACCGACGAGGGGTTGTCCGAGGCCGCGGACCAGGTCCGGCCGATGATGATCATCCACGGTCTGGCGGACGACAACGTGGTGGTCGCCCACTCACTGCGGCTGTCGTCGGCGCTGCTCTCGGCCGGGCGGCCGCATGAGGTGCTGCCGCTCAGCGGGGTGACACACATGACTCCGCAGGAGCAGGTTGCGGAGAATCTGCTTCTGCTGCAGGTGGACTTCCTGAAGCGGTCGCTGGGGCTGAGCGAGTAGTTGCGGCCGCTCGGTCCGACACTGCAGGGCCGTGGTCGACGGGCAACCGGCCGGGGGACTCGAAAGCCCTCCCGGCCGGTTCACGGCACCCGCACGGCCGTACACCGTTCATGCTGGCGCGTTCGTATATCGGACGTGCGACAGCCGAGTTGCCCATGCGTTAACGAATGCGGGGGCCGGCGCCCGGCTCCCCCGGCTCTTCGAGCCCCTCCCTCGGTCCTTCCGGCTGCTCGGCGGGCTCCTGGGCGGGCTCCTCGCCGGGCGGCACCACCTGCTTCTCCTCCGCGAAGTGGCACGCCGAGTCGTGATGGGCCGGGGTGTCCGTCAGCCGGAAGACCGCGGGGACCGCGAGCAGCGGCACCTCCAGTGCGCACCGCTCCTGGGCCTTCCAGCAGCGAGTGCGGAAGCGGCAGCCGGACGGCGGGTTGGCCGGGGACGGCACGTCGCCGTGCAGGACGATCCGCTCCCGGTGCTCGCGCGCCATCGGGTCGGGCACCGGGACCGCCGACAGCAGCGCCTGGGTGTACGGGTGCGTGGGGTGGTCGTAGATCTGTTCGTCCGTACCGATCTCGGCGAATCGGCCCAGATACATGACGCCGACCCGGTCGGAGATGTGCCGGACGATGGACAGGTCGTGCGCGATGAAGACGTAACTCAGATTGAACTCCGCCTGCAGCCGGTCGAGCAGGTTGATCACCTGGGCCTGCACGGAGACGTCGAGCGCGGAGACCGGTTCGTCGGCGACGATGATCTCCGGGTTGAGCGCGAGGCCGCGGGCGATGCCGATGCGCTGGCGCTGACCGCCGGAGAACTGGTGCGGATAACGGTTGATGTACTCCGGGTTGAGACCGACGACATCCAGGAGGTCCTGCACCTTGCGGCGCCGGTCGCCCTTGGGTGCCACCTCGGGGTGGATCTCGTAGGGCTCCCCGATGATGTCGCCGACCGTCATCCGCGGGTTGAGCGAGGTGTACGGGTCCTGGAACACCATCTGGATGTTCCGGCGTACGGCCTTCAGCGCGCGGCCGGACAGCTTGGTGATCTCCTCGCCCTTGTACTTGATCGAGCCGGCCGTCGGCTGTTCCAGATGGACGAGCATCCTGGCGACGGTCGACTTGCCGCAGCCGGACTCCCCCACGATGCCGAGGGTCTCGCCCGCGGCCAGTTGGAAGGAGACGCCATCGACCGCCTTGACCGCACCGACCTGCTTCTTGAACAGGATGCCCTGGGTCAGCGGATAGTGCTTGACGAGGTCGCGGACCTCCAGAATGGGTTCGCCGCCCGCGCGGATGCTCCCCTGCTCAGCGTGCATCGAGCGTCTCCTTCCAGAAGTAGCAGGCGCTCTCGCGGTGCTGGGCCACCTCGAACAGCGGCGGTACCTCGCCGCGGCAGATGTCCTGGGCCAGCGGGCAGCGGGGGTTGAAGGCGCAGCCGGGCGGGATGTGCAGCAGGTTGGGCGGCAGCCCCTTGATCGCGTACAGCTCCTGGCCCTTCTGGTCCAGCCGTGGGATCGACTGGAGGAGGCCCTTGGTGTACGGGTGGGCGGGGGCCTTGTAGATCTCGTGGACGGGGGCCGACTCCACGATCCGGCCCGCGTACATCACGGCGATGTAGTCGGCGACGTCCGCGACCACGCCCAGGTCGTGGGTGATCAGGATGAGTCCCATGTTGAGCTCGCGCTGGAGCTCGGCGAGCAGGTCCATCACCTGGGCCTGGACGGTCACATCGAGGGCGGTGGTGGGTTCGTCCGCGATGATCAGCGAGGGTTCCAGCGCCATCGCCATGGCGATCATGATGCGTTGGCGCATGCCACCGGAGAACTGGTGCGGGTAGTTCCCGACGCGTTCCTTGGCGGCCGGGATGCGGACCCGGTCCATCAGCTCGATGGCTTTCGACCGGGCATCCTTGCGGGACATCCCGCGGTGCACGACGAACATCTCGCCGAGCTGGTCCCCCACGCTGAGCACGGGGTTGAGGGACGACAGCGCGTCCTGGAAGATCATGGCCATCTCCTGGCCGCGGATCTTCCGGCGCTCGTCGGCCTTGAGCTTCAGCAGATCGCGGCCCTTGAAGATGATCTCGCCGCTGCTGATCTTCCCCGGTGGCATGTCGAGAATGCCCATGATCGCCTGTGCCGTGACCGACTTGCCGGAGCCGGACTCGCCGAGGACGGCGAGCGTCTCACCCTCGGCCACCGAGTAGTTGACCCCGTTGACGGCTTTGGCCACTCCGTCCCGGGTGTGGAACTCCACGTGCAGATCGCGCACTTCGAGCAACATGGCAACGGGCTCCTCAGCGCAGCTTGGGGTCGAGGGCGTCGCGCACCGCGTCGCCGAGCATGATGAACGCGAGCACGGTGATCGCCAGCGCTCCGGCGGGCCAGAGCAGCATGTGCGGGGCGTTGCGGATGTACTGGGAGGCTGCCGAGATGTCGATGCCCCAGGAGACTGCCGGCGGTTTCAGACCGACGCCGAGGAACGAGAGCGTCGCCTCCAGAGAGATGTACGTGCCCAGGGCGATGGTCGCGACGACGATCACGGGGGCGACCGCGTTGGGGGCGATGTGGCGAAGCATCATCCGGGAGTTGGAGGCGCCGAGCGCGCGGGCCGCCTGGACGTAGTCGTTCTGCTTGGCGGTGATGACCGAGCCACGGGCGATACGGGCGATCTGCGGCCAGCCCAGCAGCACGATGAATCCGATCACCGGCCAGACGGTCGAGCTGGTCACCACGGAGAGGAAGACCAGGCCGCCGAGGACGACCGGGATGCCGAAGAAGATGTCGGTGATACGGGACAGGAACGAGTCCCACCAGCCGCCGAAGAAGCCGGCCAGCCCGCCCAGGATGCCGCCGAGGATCGAGACTCCCACGGTGGCGCAGACGCCCACGGTGACCGATGTCCTGGCCCCGTAGACGGTACGGGTGTAGACGTCGCAGCCCTGGCCGTCGAAGCCGAACGGGTGGCCGGGCTGGGAGCCCTCCTGCGCCTTGCCCAGGTCGCAGTTGAGAGGGTCCTGGTCCGCGATCAGCGACGGCCAGATCGAGATGATCACCAGGAAGAGGATGATCAGGGAAGAGATGATGAAGACCGGGTTGCGGCGCAGGTCGCGCCAGGCGTCGGACCAGAGACTGCGGGGCTTCTCGGCCGGTCCGGTGCCCTCGGGGCCGCCCGGTGTCTTCTCCAGCGTCTCCCCCTGCGCCATGGCGAGATCCATGGCCGCTCCTGCCCCGCCCGGGGAGATCGCTTCGTCCGGCGTCTGCTCAGGCATAGCGGATCCTCGGGTCGAGTACGGCGTACAAGAGGTCGACGATCAGGTTGGCCGCCAGGAAGACGAGGACCAGGACGGTGACGAACCCGACGACGGTCTGGGAGTTCTGGCGCAGGATGCCCTGGTAGAGCTGGTAGCCGACGCCGTGGATGTTGAAGATGCGCTCCGTGACGATCGCCCCGCCCATCAGGGCGCCCACGTCCGTACCGATGAAGGTGACGACGGGGATCAGCGAGTTGCGCAGCAGGTGCCGGAGGACGACCCGGCGCCTGGGGAGGCCCTTGGCGGTGGCGGTACGGACGTAGTCGGCGCGGGCGTTCTCGGCGATCGAGGTCCGGGTGAGCCGGGTGACGTACGCCAGGGAGACCGAGGCGAGGACGAGTCCGGGGACGAGGAGTTCGTTGAACGGCGCCTCGGGGGAGACGGACGGTTTGATGACGCCCCACTCCACGCCGAGGAGGAGCTGGAGCAGCAGACCGGTGACGAAGGTCGGGATGGAGATGACGACCAGGGTCAGGATCAGCACCGTGGTGTCGACGGGCCGGCCGCGGCGCAGGCCGGTGATGACGCCGAGGGTGATGCCGATGACGACCTCGAAGACGATCGCGACGATGGTGAGCCGGATGGTGATGGGGAAGGCGGTGCCCATCAGCTCGGTGACCTTCTGGCCGTTGAACGCGGTGCCGAAGTCGCCGGTGAAGACATTGCCCATGTAGGTGGCGTACTGCTGCCAGACCGGCTTATCGAGGCCGAATTCCGAGCGGAGCTGGGCGGCGGTCGCCGGATCGCACTGGCGATCGCCGCAGAGACCCGCGATGGGGTCGCCCATCACGTTCACCATGAGGAAGATCAGCAGCGTGGTGCCGAAGAAGACCGGAATCATCTGCAGCAGCCGCCGGATCACATAACGTCCCATGAAGACTCCGGAGGTCGCGGGGGTCGGTGGCGCGGGGATGGGGAAGCCGGATGGCCGGTGCGGCACAGCGCACCGGCCATCCGGCCCTGCGGGGTTACTTGACCTTGATCTGCTCGTACACCGGGACGCTGAACTGGTTCAGCGCGACGTTGGTGATCTGCTCCGAGTAGCCGGCGCTGCCGTTCTGGTACCAGAGCGGGATGACGGGCATCTGCTCGGCAAGGACCTTCTCCGCGTCCTGGAAGGTGGAGACGGCCTTGGCCTTGTCGGACTCGGCGTTGGCCTTGTCGACCAGGGAATCGAACTTCTTGTTGCTCCACTTGCCGTCGTTGGACGAGGCGTTGGTGTAGTAGAGGGGCTGCAGGAAGTTCTGGATCAGCGGGTAGTCCATCTGCCAGCCCGCGCGCCAGGCGCCGGTGAGCTTCTGCTGGGAGACCTGACTGCGGAAGTCGGCGAAGGTGCCGACCGGGGAGCCGACGCAGGCCTTGTTGTTCCCCATCGCCTTGTTGATGCTGTTGCAGACGGCATCGACCCATTCCTTGTGCGAGCCGGTGTCCGCGTTGTAAGAGATCTTCAGCTGGCCGCCGGGGATGCCGCCGCCCTCCTGGATCAGCTTCTTGGCGTTCGCCGCGTTGTATTCGCACGGGGCCCCGCACAGCCCTTCCTTGAAGCCGCCGTCCGCGCCGAGGACCGGGGACGTCCAGTCGGAGGCGGGGGTGCGGGTCTTCTGGAAGATCTGGTCGGTGATCTGGTCGCGGTTGATCGCCATCGACAGGCCCTGGCGGACCTTGATGCCGCCGGGGGTGTCCCACTTCTTGTCGTAGAAGGGGAAGGCGAGGGTCTGGATGATGCCGGCCGGGGTGTTGATGTACCGGTCGCCGAGGTCCGCCTTGACGTTCTTCAGCTGAGAGGCCGGTACGTCGTCGACGAGGTCGAGGTTGCCCGCGATCAGATCGGTGTAGGCGGTGTTGTTGTCGGTGTAGACCTTGAGGTCGATGCCGCCGTTCTGCGCCTTGTCGTCACCGGGGTACTTGTCCCACTTGCGCAGGCTCATCGAGGAGCCCTTGGTGTACTTGTCGATGGTGTACGGACCGTTGCCGACGGGTTTGGCGAGCCAGCCGGCGTGGTCGGTGAAGAAGGCCTGCGGCAGCGGGGCGAAGGCCGGGTAGCCGAGGGTGTCCGGCCAGAGCGAGAACTTCTGCGTCAGCTTCACCGTGAAGGTCATCGGGTCGACGACCTTGAGGCCGGAGAGCTTCCCGGCGCTGGCACTGCCGGTGTCGGGGTGGACCTTGTCGTAACCGTCGATGTATCCGAAGAAGTAGGCGTTCTTCTGATTGTTCTTCAGCAGGGCGCCGTAGTTCCAGGCGTCCACGAAGGACTTCGCGGTGATCTTCTCGCCGTTGCTGAAGGTCCAGCCGTCCTTCACCGTGATCGTGAAGTTCTGCGAGTCGGTGGTCTCGATCTTCTGGGCGAGCATGTTCGTCGCCGCACCGGTCTTCGGGTCGTACACCTTCAGCCCCCGGAAGATCATGTCGAGGACCTTGCCGCCCTGCACCTCATTGGTGTTGGCGGGCTCCAGCGGGTTCTGCGGGTCACCCCAGGAGGAGCTGACGATCCCATTGGCGCCGCCACCACCGCCACCGCCGCCCCCGCCGCCGCCACCGCAGGCCGTCGCCACCAGGGCGACGGTCACGGCACCTGCGGCCCACTTGGCCTGTGTGGCTCCGCGCATGGAAATGCCTCCTCGTCGAGCTCCGTCTCACGTGGAGTCAAATATCACCTCATCACTTACCTTCTGCACATTTACACCACCCATCCGAGCGCCGCGGTACCCCCACGGGCGCAATCCGGTGAGCAGCGGGTTGATAACGGCCGCGCATCGAACGCGCATCACCCACGCATCCAATTGGGTGGATGTACGAATTCCGAGACAGTGCCGCCCGCATATCGGACTCATTGCCGGGTTCCTCCTCGCATGCGACGAACATCCTTTCGATTGAGTCATGAGGCGGCAAAGCGGAGGGCAACCATTGGTCATGTATCCGTCAAGGTCCCAAAGAGCACCTCAAGTCAACCGGACATTCATTGACCCTCCGTGAATTGCGTTGAAAAAGTCCGAGTAGCCCGTAGGTGTTGCCCTGCGGAGTCCTTCGACCCTCGGGCCAGGAGCACCATGACGATTCCAATCCCGCACACAACCGCTCCTCTTGAGGTAGTGGATGCGAAGGCGCCGCCGGCGCCGGATCCTTCGGCTCCCAAGGGCGGCGAGGGCCGTTCGCCGGGGAAGTTGGCCTGGCGGCGCTTCAAGCGCGACCGCACCGGCATGTTTTCTGCCTACGTGGTCATCGCCTTCTTCGTGGTGGCCCTCTGCGCCCCACTGATCGCCAAGCTGTACGGCAAGGATCCGTACACGACCTACGGCCAGAACGACACGAGCCTGCTCGACGACTTCGGCTCCCCGGTCCTGCCCAACGGCGGTATCAGCAGCGACTTCTGGTTCGGCATCGAGCCCGGACTCGGCCGGGACGTCTTCACGTTCCTGCTCTACGCCATACGTAACTCGCTGCTCATCGCGGCGGCCACGACCCTGCTGGTGACGGCGATCGGAATCGCCGTCGGCATCACGGCGGGCTATCTCGGCGGGAAGACCGATTACCTCGTCGGCCGGGTCATCGACATCCTGCTGGCTTTCCCCTCCACGCTCTTCTTCATCGCCTTCTGGCCGGTGATGATCTCGATCCTGGTCTCGCCGGAGGAGAACACCCCGGTCTGGCTGACCGTCGTCAGTCTCATCTCGGTGATGACCGCCTTCGGCTGGGCGTCCATCGCGCGTCTGCTGCGCGGCGAGGTACTCGCCCTGCGCGAGCGCGAGTTCATCGAGGCGGCCAAGGTCACCGGCGCATCGCCGACGCGGATCATCTTCAAGGAACTGCTTCCCAACCTCTGGACGCCGATCCTCATCCAGGCGACCCTCGCGCTGCCCGCATACGTCACGGCCGAGGCGGGCCTCGCCTTCCTCGGTGTCGGGCTCACCTCCCCGACACCCGACTGGGGCGTGATGATCCAGCGCGGATCGGACGTCTACCAGAGCGACATCACGTTCATGCTCTTCCCCGGCGTCACGATGGTGATCTTCGTGATCGCCTTCAACCTCCTGGGCGACTCGGTGCGTGACGCACTGGACCCGAAGACCAAGCGCTGAACCGTACTTCCTCCGACCGGGCGACGGGGCCCGCCGGATCCATCGTTTCTCTCCCTCGACCAGAGCAGGAAGCCATGTCCCTTTCCCGCAGAAACTTCGTCATCGCCACGTCGGTCGCGGCCGGTGGCTCGATGGTCCTCTCCGCCTGCAGCAGCGGCAGCACGGCCGGCAAGGGCAACAAGGGTGGCGGGCACGGCGGTGCCGACAAGTACACCGGCGCCGTCGTCGTCGGCACCAAGGAGGACTCCACCGGTCCCGCACCCGAGGTCGAGGGGGCGAAGAAGGGTGGCACGATCCGCGGCATAGCCCCGGACGACTTCTCCCACCTCGACCCGCAGCGCATCTACTTCTCGTGGAACTCCGCGGTCGGTGACCTCTTCATCCGCTGCCTGACCGGCTACAAGATCGCGGCGGACGGCTCGATGAAGCTCGTCGGTGACCTCGCCACCGACGCCGGCACCATCGGCGACGGCGGAAAGTCCTGGACCTTCACGCTGAAGGACGGTCTGAAGTGGGAGGACGGCAAGGAGCTCACCGTCGAGGACGTGCGCCACGGCATCGAGCGCGGCTTCGCCAGCTTCACCACCGAGGGCGCCACCTACGCCCAGACCGCACTGACCGGCAGCACCGACTTCCGGTCGAAGTACAAGGGCCCGTTCAGCGGCAAGCACCTCGACTCGGTCGTCACCGACGCCGCGGCGAAGACCATCACCTTCAAGCTCGCCGAGGCCCGTCCGGACTTCAACTTCACCCTCGCGATGAGCTCCTACGGTGCCGTCCCGGTCAAGGGCGACAGCAAGGAGAAGTACGACAAGGACCCGGTCTCGTGCGGTCCGTACCGCATCAAGAGCCACGCCGTCGACAAGTCGATGACGCTGGTGCGCAACCCGCAATGGGACCCGAACACGGACTCGATCCGTAACGCCTACCCGGACAGCTTCGTGTACGAGTTCGGTCCGGAATCGCTCCCGGCGACGGACCGCATGATCGCCGACGACGGCGACGACCAGTACGCGGTCATGGCGTACAGCGGTGTCCCGGCCGAGCGCATCCAGAAGGTCCTCACCGACCCCGAGCTGAAGAAGCGCACCTTCAACGGTCTGCTGACCGGCATCTACTACTACGCCATCAACACCAAGCGGATCACTGACCTGAAGGTGCGTCAGGCACTCATCCACGCCTGGCCGCTGGAGCAGATCCGCAAGATCTACGGTGGCCCGTCGGCCGGTGACTACGCGACGTCCATCCTCAGCCCGGACATCCTCGGCTACGCCCATGACGACGTCTACGGCAAGCTGAAGAAGCCGCAGGGCGACCCCGAGGCGGCCAAGAAGCTGCTGAAGGAGGCGGGCAAGGAGGGCCAGAAGGTCGTCTACGCCTTCCCGCAGAGCAACACCTACGACAAGACCAAGGTCGTCATCGAGAACGCACTCAAGGCGGCGGGCTTCGACCCGGTCATCAAGCCGCTGGACTCGACCAGCTACTACGACCAGGTCCAGCAGATCGACAACAAGTTCGACGTGATGTGGTTCGGCTGGTCCCCGGACTGGCCGACCGGCTACACCCTGGTGCAGCCGCTGTTCGACGGCGGCACCATCGCCAACGGCTCCAACAACATCTCGCAGCTGAAGGTCGACTGGGTCGACGCGGCGATCAAGAAGAACGTCACCATCGCCGACCCGGCAGCGGCCGGCAAGGCCTGGGCCGCGCTGGACAAGCGGATCATGACGGAGGAGGCGCCGATCATCCCCGAGACGTTCCAGCGCCGCTTCTACCTGTACGGCTCGAAGGTCGGCGGCGCCATGTTCCACCCGCTGTGGTCCTCGGCCGTCTTCTACAAGCTGTTCGTGAAGGCCTGACGCCCACACTCCCGAGGCGGGGCGCCCCTGCGGCGCCCCGCCCGCTCCCCTCCCCCTCGTCGGCGTCTGCCAGGGAAATCCATCGCCATGTTCCGCTTCCTCATCCGCCGGGCAATCGGCGCACTGGTCATCCTGCTGATCATCAGTGCCATCACTTTCGTCCTCTTCTACGTCGCACCACGCGACCCGGCCCGCGTTGCCTGCGGCAAGGTGTGCACGCCCGAGACGCTGGCACTGGTAAAGCGCAACCTCGGCATCTCCGACCCGCTGCCCGTGCAGTACTGGCACTGGCTGCGTGCCGTCTTCGTCGGCCGGGACTACACCTCCTTCGGGCACTGCCCCGCGCCGTGCCTCGGGTACTCCTTCCACAACCGTGAGCCGGTCCTGGGCACGATCATCGACCGCTTCCCGACGACCCTCTCCCTCTCGGTGGGCAGCGCCGTCATCTTCGTGATCTTCGGTGTGGGCACCGGCATGCTGGCCGCGGTCCGGCAGGGCAAAGCGGTCGACAAGGTTGCCTCCTCGGCCTCCCTCATCTTCTCCTCGATGCAGATCTACATCGTCGGTGTCGTCGCCATGTACTACCTGGCGGACCAGTGGCACATCCTCAGCCGTCCCAAGGACGTCCCGTTCACCGAGGACCCGGCCGGCTGGTTCCAGGGACTGCTGCTGCCGTGGTTCGTGCTGGCGCTCATCTTCACCGCCAACTACACACGCATGGCCCGCTCCCAGCTCGTCGAGACGCTGAGCGAGGACTACGTGCGCACGGCACGCGCCAAGGGCCTGTCCCGGCGTACCGTCTTCTTCCGGTTCGCCTGGCGGGGCGCCATGGGGCCGATCGTCACCATCTTCGGACTGGACCTCGGCCTGCTCCTCGGCGGCGCGATCATCACCGAGAAGACCTTCGGACTGCACGGTATCGGCGCACTCTCCATCAAGGCCGTCCTCGACAACGACCTGCCGCTGCTGCTCGGCGTCGTCCTGGTCGCGGCAGCAGCGATCGTCGTCTTCAACATCATCGTCGACGCCGTCTACGCCCTCATCGATCCACGCGTCCGCCTCGCCTAGGGAGAGATCCAGTGAGCACCCCCTTCCTCTCCGTACGCGATCTGCGCGTGCACTTCTCCACCGAAGACGGCATGGTCAAGGCCGTCGACGGGCTGTCGTTCGACGTCGAACGGGGCCGCACGCTCGGTATCGTCGGCGAGTCCGGTTCCGGCAAGTCCGTCACCAACCTGACGATCCTCGGTCTGCACCACCCCGAGCACACCGAGATCGAGGGGGAGATCCTGCTCGACGGGCAGGACCTGCTCACCGCCTCGGAGCGGGAGCTGGAGCGGCTGCGCGGCAACAAGATGGCCATGATCTTCCAGGACGCACTGGCCTCCCTCTCGCCGTACCACACCATCGGGAAGCAGATCTCCGAGACGTACCGCAAGCACACCGGCGCCTCCAAGCGGGAGAGCCGGGCCCGGGCGATCGAGATGCTCACCAAGGTGGGCATCCCGCAGCCCGATCTGCGGGTCGACGACTATCCGCACCAGTTCTCCGGCGGTATGCGCCAGCGCGCGATGATCGCCATGGCGCTGGTCTGCAACCCGGAGCTGCTGATCGCCGACGAGCCGACCACCGCGCTGGACGTCACCGTGCAGGCCCAGATCATCGATCTGCTCAAGGACCTCCAGCAGGAGACCGGCACCTCGATCATCTTCATCACCCACGACCTCGGTGTCATCGCCGACATCGCGGACGACGTGCTGGTGATGTACGGCGGGCGGTGTGTGGAGCGCGGCACCAAGAAGGAGGTGCTGCGGGCGCCCCAGCACCCGTACACCTGGGGCCTGCTGGGGTCGATGCCAACCCTCGAGGGACCGGTCGACGTGCCGCTGTCGCCGATCCCCGGCACCCCTCCGAGCCTCCTCAACCCGCCGACCGGCTGCCGGTTCCACCCGCGGTGCTCGTTCACCGAGCAGGTCGGCGGCGCGCGCTGCGCGACCGACCAGCCACCGCTGGAGCTGGTGGCCGGACGCGGGGCCGCCTGCCACCTCACCGCGGAGCAGCGCACCCAGTTCTTCGCCGACTTCGCCGGCACCCGGCCCAACTGACGTACAAGAGACGGGACATCCCCACTATGAGCAGCACCGATCCCCTCCTGGACGTCGCCGGACTCACCAAGCACTTCCCGATCAGGGGCGGCTTCCCGATCCGCCGGACGGTCGGCGCGGTGCAGGCCGTGGACGGACTGGACTTCACGGTCTCCGAGGGCGAGAGCCTGGGCCTGGTAGGCGAGTCCGGCTGCGGCAAGTCGACCACGGGCCGACTGGTCACCCGGCTGCTGGAGCCGACCGGCGGCAAGATCTCGTACCGCGGGCAGGACATCACCCACGCCTCGCGGCGCGAGTTGGCGCCGGTCCGCTCCGAGATCCAGATGATCTTCCAGGACCCGTACGCCTCGCTGAACCCGCGGCAGACCGTCGGCAAGATCGTCGCCGGACCGATGGAGATCAACGACATCGACCCGCCGGGCGGCCGCGAGGCGCGCGTACGCGAACTGCTGGAGACGGTGGGGCTCAACCCGGAGCACTACAACCGCTTCCCGCACGAGTTCTCCGGCGGTCAGCGCCAGCGCATCGGGGTGGCCCGGGCGCTCGCCCTGGAGCCGAAGCTGATCGTCGCCGACGAGCCGGTCTCGGCGCTGGACGTGTCGATCCAGGCGCAGGTGGTGAACCTGCTGCAGAAGCTGCAGAAGGAACTGGGCATCGCGTTCCTGTTCATCGCGCACGACCTCGCCGTCGTACGTCACTTCTCGCAGCGCGTCGCGGTGATGTATCTCGGCCGGATCGTGGAGATCGCCGACCGGGACGATCTGTACGGCAACCCGCGCCACCCGTACACGAAGGCGCTGCTCTCCGCCGTGCCCGAGGCGACTGCCGACGACGTACCGGCCCGTGAGCGGATCCGGCTGGCCGGCGATGTGCCGTCTCCGGTCAACCCGCCGTCGGGCTGCCGGTTCCGCACCCGCTGCTGGAAGGCGACGGAGAAGTGCGCGAGCGAGACGCCGCCGCTGGTACGCATCGAGGGCAGCCGGGACGGCCATCTGACGGCCTGCCACCACCCGGAGGGCCCCGGCACCGTCTCGTCCGTCCCGCGGGCGCGTACGGCCCAGGGCGCGGCGAGCCCGGCCGGGAAGAACACCGAGGACCCCAAGGCCGGGGGCTGACACCCCTGCCCTCGCCCCGGAGGGGCCGGGCGGAGACGGATCCGATCGGTCCTCCATCCGCCCGGCCCCTCCGGCCCGAGAAACCGAGCACGTCGGCCCATTGACCCGAGCCACCTGCGAGCCCGGTTCCCGGGACATGGGAAAGGCGCCCGGAACCGATCGGTTCCGGGCGCCTTCGTGTCTGCGCCTTCGAGCAGAACTACGCCGCGTGCACGACGTCCTTCTCCTCGGCGAAGTGGCACGCCGACTCGTGCGCGGCCGGGGTGTCCGAGGACTTGAAGCGCTCGGGAATCGCCAGCAGCGGCACCTCCGTCGCGCACTGGTCCTGGGCCTTCCAGCAGCGGGTGCGGAAGCGGCAGCCCGACGGCGGGTTCGCCGGCGACGGGACGTCACCGGTGAGGATGATCCGCTCGCGGCCCTCACGGGCCTCCGGGTCCGGAACCGGGACCGCCGACAGCAGCGCCTGGGTGTACGGGTGCGTCGGGTGGTCGTAGATCTGCGTGTCCGTACCGATCTCGGCCATCTTGCCGAGGTACATGACGCCGACCCGGTCCGAGATGTGCCGGACGATCGACAGGTCGTGCGCGATGAAGAGGTAGGAGAGGTTGAACTCGTCCTGCAGCTTCTCCATCAGGTTGATGACCTGCGCCTGCACCGACACGTCGAGCGCGGAGACCGGCTCGTCGCAGATGATGATCTCCGGGTTGAGCGCGAGGCCGCGGGCGATGCCGATGCGCTGGCGCTGACCGCCGGAGAACTGGTGCGGATAACGGTTGATGTACTCCGGGTTGAGACCCACGACATCCAGGAGGTCCTGCACCTTGCGGCGCCGGTCGCCCTTGGGTGCCACCTCGGGGTGGATCTCGAAGGTCTCCCCGATGATGTCGCCGACCGTCATCCGCGGGTTGAGCGAGGTGTACGGGTCCTGGAACACCATCTGGATGTTCCGGCGTACAGCCTTCAGCGCGCGGCCGGACAGCTTGGTGATGTCCTGGCCCTTGTAGAAGACCTCACCGGCGGTGGCCCGCTCCAGCGTCATCAAGAGCTTGGCGACCGTGGACTTGCCACAGCCGGACTCGCCCACGATGCCGAGCGTCTCGCCCTGGTACAGGTCGAACGAGATACCGTCCACGGCCTTGACGGCACCGACCTGCTTCTTGAACAGGATGCCCTGGGTCAGCGGGAAGTGCTTGACCAGGTTGCGGACCTGGAGGATCGGCTCGCCCTGCGACACCGGTGCCTCGATGGCGGCAACGGCCTCCGCCTCGGTGGCCGCGTCGACCGTCTCCACTTCGGTGACGTTCGGGGTGGCGTCCACGGGCTCCTTGTCGATGTCAGCCATGGATCGTCTCCTTCCAGAAGTGGCAGGCGCTGCCGCGGCCGGCCAGCTCGGTGCCGTCCTGCTCGGTCACCGGGCGCAGGGCCGGGATGTCCGTACGGCAGATGTCCTGTGCCATCGTGCAGCGCGGGTTGAAGGCACAACCCGTGGGCACGTGGAGCAGGTTGGGCGGCAGGCCCTTGATCGCGAAGAGCTCCTGGCCCTTCTGGTCCAGCCGCGGGATCGACTCCAGCAGACCCTTGGTGTACGGGTGTGCCGGGCGCTTGTAGATCTCGTGGACCGGGGAGGTCTCGACGATCCGGCCCGCGTACATCACGGCGATCTTGTCCGCGACGTCGGCGACGACACCGAGGTCGTGCGTGATCAGGATGAGACCCATGTTGTACTCGCGCTGGAGCTCCGCGAGGAGGTCCATCACCTGGGCCTGCACGGTCACGTCGAGCGCGGTGGTCGGCTCGTCCGCGATGATCAGGTCCGGCTCCAGGGCAAGCGCCATGGCGATCATGATGCGCTGACGCATACCGCCGGAGAACTGGTGCGGGTAGTCCGAGACCCGGGCCCTGGCGGCCGGGATCTTGACCTGGTCCATCAGGTCGATGGCCTTGGCCTGCGCGTCCTTCTTGGACATGCCCTGGTGGACCCGGAACATCTCGCCGAGCTGGTAGCCGACGGTGAGGACCGGGTTCAGCGAGGAGAGCGCGTCCTGGAAGATCATCGCGATCTTCTGGCCACGGATCTGCCGACGCTCCTCGTAGGACATCTTCAGCATGTCCTGGCCGCGGAAGAGGATCTCCCCCTGAGGGATCTTGCCCGGCGGCATGTCGAGGATGCCCATGATGGCCTGCGCCGTCACGGACTTGCCGGAGCCGGACTCACCGAGAACGGCGAGCGTCTCCCCTGCGTCCACGCTGTAGTTCACACCGTTGACGGCCTTGACCACGCCGTCACGGGTGTGGAACTCCACGTGCAGGTCACGGACTTCGAGCAGCGGGCCGACGTGGTCGTCACCCGAGCGCGGGGACGGGACTTCGGCGGTCTTGTCGATGGTAGTCACGTACGCCCTCCTTATCGCGACTTCGGATCGAGGGCGTTGCGGACGGCTTCGCCGAGCATGATGAACGCCAGAACGGTGATGCTGAGCATGATCGACGGGTACAGCAGGATGTGCGGGGCCACGCGGATCTGGCTGGAGCCGGCGGCGATGTCGCTGCCCCACGAGATCGCCGGATCGGCGAGTCCCAGACCCAGGTAGGACAGGGTCGCCTCGGCCGAGATGTACACACCGAGCGAGATGGTCGCGACGACGATCACCGGGGCCATGGCGTTCGGCAGGATGTGCTTGAACAGGATCCGGGACGTGCCCGCACCCAGAGCCCTGGCCGCCTGGACGTAGTCCGCCTGCTTGATGGTGATCA
This sequence comes from Streptomyces sp. NPDC051664, assembly GCF_044453545.1. Taxonomy (NCBI): domain Bacteria; kingdom Bacillati; phylum Actinomycetota; class Actinomycetes; order Kitasatosporales; family Streptomycetaceae; genus Streptomyces; species Streptomyces sp. NPDC051664. Next base: position 663,424 of record NZ_JBITCU010000001.1, read on the forward strand.
CGGCACCGCGCATGACACGCGCGATCTGCGTCCAGCCGAGGAACGCGAGGGCGAGGGTCACGCTCCAGACGGTGCGGTCGGTGAACGCCTGCAGGACCACCATGGCGCCGAGCAGGAAGGGCAGGCCGAGGAAGACGTTGGTGAACCCGGACAGCAGCGCGTCGATCCAGCCGCCGAAGTAGCCGCCCAGCATGCCGATCAGGCCACCGAACACGGTCACCAGCGCGGTGACGGCGATTCCGACGGTCACCGAGGCCCGGGCGCCGTAGATGACACGCGCGTAGACACTGCGGCCCTGACCGTCGTAACCCAGCCACTCGGTCGAACCGACCTTGCCGAGCTCGGGCTTGCCGAGGAAGTGGTGCGCCAGGTCGCTGAAGGTGGGCGAGGCGCCGGTGAACAGCCCGGGGAACACCGTCATCACGAGGAGGATCAGGATGAGGACGGACGAGATGACGAAGTACCAGTTGGTGCGGAGGTCGACCCACGCGTCGCCCCAGAGGCTGCGGGCCTTCTCGGCCTTCACGGCCACCGGCTCCGCCGCTGCGGTCTTCGGGTCCTCGGTCGCGGGTGCGGTCTTGATCACGTCAGGCATAACGGATCCTCGGGTCCAGGACCGCGTACAGCAGGTCGACGAGCAGGCTCATGAAGAGGTAGACGATCACCAGTACGGTGACCAGGCCCACCAGGGTGGTGCCCTCGCGCCGGACGATCGACTCGTAGATGGTGCCGCCGATGCCCTTCACGTTGAACAGGCCTTCGGTCACGACCGCGCCGCCCATCAGGGCACCGAGGTCGGTACCGAGGAAGGTGATGACGGGGATCAGCGAGTTGCGCATCAGGTGCACACCGATGATGCGGCGCTTGGGAAGTCCCTTGGCCACGGCGGTACGCATGTAGTCCGAGCGCAGGTTCTCGGCCATCGTCGTACGCGTCAGTCGCGCCACGTACGCGAGGGAGAGCGATCCCAGCACGATGGCCGGGGCGAGCAACTCGTCCCACTTGGCATCGCCCGACACGTTCGGTTCGATCCAGCCGAGCTGGAAGGCGAACACCGTCTTGATGATGAAGCCGAGGACGAAGACCGGCATCGAGATGATCAGCAGGGTGAAGACCAGGATCGCGTTGTCCGAGAGACGGCCGGCGCGCAGCCCGGCGATCATGCCGAGGCCGATGCCGAGAACGATCTCGAAGAGGAACGCCATGCTGGCCAGTCGCAGGGTGACCGGGAACGCCTCACCGAGTACGTCCGTGACCGGACGACCGCTGGCTATCTGATTACCGAAATCAAAATGCAGGACGATACCTGTCATGTAATTCCAGTACTGCTGCAGGATCGGCTGATCCAGCCCCAGTTGGTGCCGCATCGCGGCCAGGGTGGCAGGGTCAGCACCCTTGTCTCCGAAGAGTCCCCGCACGGGGTCGCCGGGCAGTGTGTAGACCATCAGGAAGATGAGCAGGGTTGTCCCGATGAAGACCGGGATCATCTGGAGCAGTCGTCGTGCGACATAGCGCCCCATGGTGCCTCCATGTAAGTGGCAAGCGGCAGCCGACGGGCCCTCCCCCGTCACCGACCCCCTGTGGGGTCGTCGGTGACGGGAAAGGGCCCCCCGGCCACGGCGTGCAGGCTGGTCCGGAACCGATGTCAGTGTCGGTCCCGCACCGGCCCGCGGACTACGTCGGTGGTTACTTCTTGACCTGAACCTGAGTCAGGATCGGGTCGCCGTCCTGCGCGTACTGGACGTTCTGGACCTTCTCCGAGTAACCGGCGTTGACCTTGTAGTACCAGAGCGGGATGGTCGGCATGAAGTTGACCAGCTCCTTCTCGATCTCCTGGTACCCCTTGACCGACTCGTCGAGCGTGGCGGCGGAGTCCGCGGCCGCGATCTTCTTGTCGAGGTCCTTGTTGGAGAAGAAGCCGTTGTTGCCGGCCGCACCCGTACGGAACAGGTCACTGATGAAGTTCGCGTTCACCGGGTAGTCGAGCACCCAGCCGCCGCGGTAGAACGACTTGACCTGCTTGGCGTCACGGGCGTTCAGGTCGGCCTGGAAGTCGGCCTTCGAGTCACCGGCGCACGCGACGCCGGTCGCCTGGGTGATGCTGTTGCAGACAGCCTCGACCCATTCCTTGTGACCACCGTCGGCGTTGAACTGGATGTAGATCTTGTTACCCGGAACACCGCCGCCCTCCTTGATGAGAGCCTTGGCCTTCGTCGGGTTGTACGTGGTGACGTCACCCGCGACGTTCGGCTGGTAGCCGAGAACACCCTTGGCGACCCAGCCCGTGGCCGGCTCGCGGGTGCCCTGGAGCACCGTCTTGGTGATGGTGTCGCGGTCGATCGCCATCGACAGGCCCTGCAGGACCTTCGGGTCGGTGTTCTTCCACTGCTTGGTGTACATGGCGACACCGAGCGTCTGGATCGCGGAGTACGGCTTGTCCACCGCGCGGTCACCGAGGTCGGACCGGTAGACCGGGAGGTCCTTCGGCGCGATCTGGCGCAGCACGTCGACGTTGCCGGACTTCAGGTCCTCGTAGGCGGTCTCGAGGGTGGTGTAGTTCTTGAAGATCACACCACCGTTCTTCGCCTTGTCGGGACCCTTGTAGTCGTCGTAGCGGACGACCTTGATCTGCTTCTTGTGGTCCCAGCTGACGAACTTGTACGCGCCGTTGCCGACCGGCTTCTCACCGGCGGCCTTCGGGTCCGCGTAGAAGGACTCGGGCAGCGGCGAGAAGACCGTGTAGCCGAGCTTGTACGAGAAGTACGGCAGCGGGTTGTTGAGCTCGATGGTGAAGGTGTAGTCGTCGACGACCTTCAGACCCGACATGGCGTCGGCCTTCGGCTTGGCCTTCTCGTCCTCGGGGTGGACGTCGGCGAAGCCCTTGATGTCGGCGAACCAGGACGCGTTGGTCTGGGCGTTCTTGATGTTCGCGGCCCAGTTCCACGCCTTGACGTAGGACTCGGCGGTGACCGGCGTTCCGTCGTGGAACTTCCAGTCCTTCTTGAGCTTGACGGTCCAGAGCTTGCTGTCCTTGGTGTCGACAGACTCTGCGTTGACCATCACGAGCTTGCCGGCCGGGTCGTAGTCGACCAGCTGCGAGAAGATCGCGTCGGTGACGATGCTGCCGTTCGACTCCATCGTGTTCGCCGGCTGCAGCGGGTTCTGCGGCTCGCCGACCTCGACGGAGAAGATGCCGTTGGCGTTGACAGCACCCTTGCCGCTGTCGTCGTTGCCCTTGCCGCTGTCGCTACCGCCACCACAGGCGGTCGCAGCCAGGGCGATGAGTGCCGCTCCCGCGACCCACTTGGCGCTCTTGGCACCACGCATGGGTTTCCTCCTCATGAGTCCACTTTTGACTACAAGAAAGGCACTGGCGTGATACACCGACACCCCTGACGGTGATCGTTTCAGTGCCTCGAGTGTGCTCGTGAGTCGGCACTCCCCACAGTGCGTGACCCATTGACCCGAGCTCAATGGAGCCAACTATTAAGTACGCCCGGGCTGTAAACCACACTTAAAGGGTCTCGGTTTGACAACATCGACCGGGCATGGTTGACCGAAATCCGGACAAAGCGATCCCAGACAGACACCCGCGAAACGGACCGTTAACACATGTTCCGGAGAGCGACGCCCGATATCCGGACACCCCGGACAGGAAATCGAGTTGACGAAAAGCCCGGGCCCCCACAGTGTCTGCGGGGGCCCGGGCCTGGTGTCAATGGGGCGTACGAGATCAGCGCTTGGCGCGCGACGCGGAGCGGCCGCGCTCCTTCTGGTCCAGGACGACCTTGCGGATACGGACCGTCTCCGGGGTCACCTCGATGCACTCGTCGTCGCGGCAGAACTCCAGCGACTGCTCGAGCGACAGCTTGCGGGCGGGCACCACGTTCTCCGTGGTGTCCGCGGAAGCCGCACGCATGTTGGTGAGCTTCTTCTCCTTGGTGATGTTCACGTCCATGTCGTCGGCGCGCGAGTTCTCGCCGATGATCATGCCCTCGTAGACCTCGGTGGTGGCCTCCGTGAAGATGACACCGCGCTCCTGGAGGTTGACCATGGCGAACGGCGTCACGACGCCCGCACGGTCCGCCACCAGCGAGCCGTTGTGACGCGTGCGCAGCTCGCCGAACCACGGCTCGTGGCCCTCGAAGAGGGAGTGCGCGATGCCCGTGCCGCGGGTCTGGGTCAGGAACTCCGTACGGAAGCCGATCAGGCCGCGGGACGGGACGATCCACTCCATGCGGACCCAGCCCGAACCGTGGTTCGTCATCGTCTCCATGCGGCCCTTGCGGGTCGCCATCAGCTGCGTGATCGCACCGAGGTGCTCCTCGGGGGAGTCGATCGTCATGCGCTCGATCGGCTCGTGCGTCTTGCCGTCGACCTGCTTGGTGACCACCTGCGGCTTGCCGACGGTGAGCTCGAAGCCCTCGCGGCGCATGGTCTCGATGAGAATGGCCAGGGCGAGCTCACCACGGCCCTGGACCTCCCAGGCGTCGGGGCGCTCGGTCTCCAGGACACGGAGCGAGACGTTACCGACCAGCTCCCGGTCCAGACGGTCCTTGATCTGCCGGGCAGTGACCTTGTGGCCCTTGCCGCCCTTGCCGACCAGCGGCGAGGTGTTCGCACCGATGGTCATCGAGATGGCCGGCTCGTCGACCGTGATCAGCGGCAGCGCGATCGGGTTCTCCGGGTCGGCCAGCGTCTCGCCGATCATGATGTCCGGGATACCGGCGATCGCGCAGATGTCGCCCGGACCGGCCTTCTCGGCGGGCTTACGGGTGAGCGCCTCGGTCATCAGGAGCTCTGTAATGCGGACATTGGACATCGAGCCGTCGCGCTTGATCCACGCGACGGTCTGGCCCTTGCGCAGCTCGCCCTGCTCGACACGGCACAGCGCGATACGGCCGAGGAAGTTGTCGGCGTCCAGGTTGGTGACGTGGGCCTGGAGGGGCGCGTCGTCGTCGTACTCCGGGGCCGGGACCGCGGAGAGGATCGTGCTGAAGAACGGCTCCAGGCTGTCGCTGTCCGGAGGGACGGTACCGTCCTCCGGCTTGGTCAGCGAGGCGACGCCGTCACGTGCACAGGCGTAGACGATCGGGAACTCGATCTGGTCCTCGTCGGCGTCCAGGTCCAGGAAGAGGTCGTACGTCTCGTCGATGACCTCGGCGATCCGGGAGTCCGGACGGTCCGTCTTGTTGATGCAGAGGATGACCGGCAGCTTAGCCGTCAGCGCCTTGCGGAGCACGAAGCGGGTCTGCGGGAGCGGGCCCTCCGACGCGTCGACCAGCAGGACGACCGCGTCCACCATCGACAGGCCGCGCTCGACCTCGCCACCGAAGTCGGCGTGGCCGGGGGTGTCGATGATGTTGATGGTGATGACGTCGCCGCCATCCTTCGGGTGGTACTTCACCGCCGTGTTCTTGGCGAGGATCGTGATGCCCTTCTCACGCTCCAGGTCGTTCGAGTCCATCATGCGGTCGTCGAGGTGCTCGGCGGCGTGCGCCGCGAAGGCGCCGGCCTGCTTGAGCATGGCATCGACCAGCGTGGTCTTGCCGTGGTCGACGTGGGCGACGATGGCTACGTTACGGATGTCGTGGCGCGTGGGCATGGGTGGCTTGCGCTTCTCTCGGATCGTGGGATCAGGCGTCTTAGTCGGTCTCAAGTCCTGGTACGCCCGCCGGGCGGACGCGCCACGGCTACCCCCCATGGTACGGGGCTGGCGCCGTAGCGGCTTCCCGGGCAGGTGTTACCAGTGACATGAGAGGCGCACCGCTTCACGGGCCGCTGCCGATGCGTGCTTGGTCAGCGGCGTTTCACACCTGATGTCTCCGCCCCCCGCAGCGGTCCAGCTCACCACGTGCCCGACGGTCTGTTCCGGCTGCTTGCCATGACGGCAGGAGTGGCGGAAATCGGTCTCGATCAGCTGTACCGAGCTGAACTCCACAAAGTGACCGACAACGCCACTGATTCTTCCACCGCTGGCGTTCTCGACAGGGGCATACTCCCCTGGTTCGCCCAGCGACGACGTGTCGTCCCCCTTCTCCGCCAGACCGACGTGAACGCCGAGCGCGAGCAGCACAGCGTCGTTGTCCTGCGAGGTCCCGCCGGTCCCTTCGGTCCGTACGGATGCCATGTCCGTACGCAGGCGGCGCATCGGCTCGGTGAACTTGGCTCCCTCGGAGCCGGTGACATGCTGGGGCTCGGTGACCCCGTTGAGCACCCACCGACGCTGGGTGTTAAACCAGGTGTACGTGCCACCTTTGCAGGGCCGGGGCCGTGATTCCGTGACGGGAAGGTTGCCCTTGCCGGTCCTGGCGGCCGTCGGCGAACCCTCCGGCCGCGGCTTCTCGCGGGTGGATCCGTCACTCGACGTACAGGCGCTCATGCCCGTCGCCATGACGGCAGCGGCAGCTACGGCTGCCAGTGTCCTCTTCATGTTTTCGCCCCCGTGGTCATGTCTTCCGGTGAATTTCACCGGTGGTCATGGCCATGGTCCCCGGGGCGGGGCGGACGGACTCGGGACTTGAGCAGCTTCAGAGGTGGGGCTCCGAAGCTGCGGGGCTCTGAGGTGCGGGCTAGGAGTTGGGGCTCCGGGGTGGGGGGCTCTCAGAGGTGGGGGGATGGAGCGGCTACCCGGGTCAACAGGTGCTCATGACCTTGCCCGCCGGGACCGCGGCGGGCAAGAGACTTGAGCCAGTTCTGAGCTTCAGTTGAGGTTCTGACCTGCTACTTCTTACGATTCGCGGGGGAACCGGCCGCTTGCGGCTTCTTGAAACCGATGTCCTGGTAGTGGGGCACTCCGAAGCCGAAGGCACCGACGTTCACGAGCTTCCTGCCGGTGGCCACCAGCTGCGGACGCTGATAGAGCGGAATCGATCCTGCGGCGGCCCAGATGCGAGCGTCGGCCTGCTTCATCAGATCCTGGGCGGCGCCTTCGTCGAGCTCGGAGAGCGCCTCGTCGAAGAGCTGGTCGATGTGGTCCGTACCGACGCGGGTGTAGTTCTGCTCGACGAGCAGCGAGCCGTCGGTGGCGGGCACCGGCTTGGCGAAGATGGGCCGGTCGTCGGTGGCCGGGTAGGCGGTGGCGGGCCAGGAGTACAGCGCCAGGTCGTAGGCGCCCGAGGCGACATGGTCCTTGAAGTAGCCGGCGTCCGCCACCTTGATGATCTCCGTGCGGATGCCGATCGAATCGAGCATGGTCGAGATTTTCTCCCCGACGGCCCGCAGGGACTCCGAGCCGGGACCGGACGGCAGGACGAAACGCAAGGTCAGCGGCTTGCCGTTCTTGCCCAGCGTGTCACGGACGGAGTCGGCGGCCTTGGCCGGAGCCTGGGGGGCCGCAGTGCCCATGGGGGCATAGGCGCCGGCAGCGCCGCCCGGCCCGCGCTTCTGTCCGGTGACCTTGCCGCGGGCGCTCTCGGCGGTGCTGGTGTCGGCGACGGCGCGGGCGGTCGTGAAGGCGTCGGCCTGGCGCAGCAGGGCGGCGCTCTGGACGGCGGCGGCCGGAGCGGGGGCGAGGACGTGGCCGGGGCTGGTGTCCTCGTCCTCGCGCGGCTTGTTGTCGTCGCCGGGCTTGTTGTCGTCGGCCTTGTCGGCCTTCGCGGCCTTGTCGGCCGTTTCCGCCTTGCCGTGCTCGCCTCCCTTCACCTTCTCGCCCTTGCTGCCCGCCTTCGTACCGTCGGACTTCTTCATCGCGCCGCCCCGCGTCCAGCCGGCGTCGGCCAGCAGCGCCTGCGCCTTCTTGGTGTCCTGCTCACCGAGTGCGCCGCTGTTGTCCTCGTATCCGGGCTGTCCGGCCAGCGCGAGGTGGCTGCCGAGCGGTGCGGCGGGCAGGCCGAGCGGCCCAAGTACGGTGTCGACGAGCTCCTGACGATTGAGGGCGCGGGCCACGGCGCGGCGCACCCGTTCGTCGGCGAGCGGCCCGGACTCACCGTTCAGCGCGAGCTGCGTGTAGGCGGGCTCCAGCGACTTGCGCACGGCATAGTCGCGCAGTCCGTCCTGCTCGGTGGCGTACACCTCCGCGGCTTTCCGGGTCTTCTCCCGGCTCGCCCGGGCGGCCGCCGCGGCCTTCTCGTCGGAGCCGTGCGCCAGGGCCCAGGAGCGCAGTGCGGCGGCGGGGCCGATCGCGGAGCCCGGGCCGTGGGTGAGCGGCTGGCCGTTCCCTCCCTTGTCGCGCGCCGCGGCCACGATCCGGTGCGCCGCCGCGGCGTCGATGTCGGCGATGTCGACCTTGCCGCCGACCAGTGCCTGGACCCGGTCCTGCGGCTTGACCGCCCGGAAGACCAGCGAGTCGAGCTTGGCCGGGCTGCCCCACCAGTGCGGGTTGCGGGTCAGGGTGACGGTGCCCGCGCCCTTGTTCACGCTGCGCAGCCGGAACGGTCCTGAAGTGGCCGCGAGGGTGGTGCGCGCCCGGTCGTTGAAGGCGGCCGGGGAACTGGTGACCTGCTTCGGGTACAGCGGGGAGAAGAGGGAGCGCCAGTCCCCGTACGGCTTGGCAAAGGTGACCCGGACCTCCAGGTCGGTCTTGCCGCGCTCGATCCGCTCGATCCGGTCGTAGCCGGCGTTGCGGGCGGTCCAGAACGCCGAGTCCTTGCCGCTCAGCGCGCGCCACTGGGCGACGAAGTCGGGGGCGCCGATCTCCCGTCCGTCGCTCCAGACGGCCTGCTGGTCGAGCCGGTAGAGCACGACCTGCTTGGGCTCGCGCTCGATGACCTTCGCCGATTCCAGGTAGTCGGGGTTCATGTGGGGGGTGCCCTTGGTGTCCAGCGGGAAGAGCGTCGGCAGCAGGGCCCCGGTGATGCGCGTGGTCGCGGCGTCGGCGTCCGCCTGGAAGGCGTTGAGGGTGGTGGGCATCGCGTCGATCGCCCAGTTGACCGTGCCTCCGTCGGCGACCAGATCCCGGCCGGCCGCGGCGACATCCTGTGGCACCACGATGGCGACGGTGGTCACCCTGTCCGAACTGGTGCACCCGGCCACCGCGGGGATCGTGAGCACACCCGTCGCGAGGAGCGCGAGCGAGCGGCGCTTTCGGACTGTCCCGCGCGGGACGCCGACGTGGGACATGGCTGATACCTCCGGGGCCGGCCCGGTCCACCCGCGCACGGATGGGCCGGATTGTGCTTTTTAGTGGCATTTGCAGTTGATCACACTGGTTCCGCTCATCCACTGAAGGTGCCCACGCGCGAGAGTCGGCACCGACACGGCGCACCGGGCCCGAACCTCACCCGGGCGGCGGAGCGTCCGATCAAGACGGAACGGCCCGCTCTCTTCCCAAAGGAGATGTGACGCGCGACACTCGCATGCGCATGAGCATTGCCACCCGCGACCGCGGAAGTGAGAGCAAGTCATGTCACTGCACGACGAGTTGACAGCTGTTCGGCACTGTCTCGACGACCTGGCCCGCACCGTCGCACGGCTGGAGCGGAGCCTCGCGCAGCTGCGCACGGCCGAAGCCGGTCCGCAGCCGCCCGGCGCCGCCGGTGGCACCGACCCCGCCGACGGCGCCGTCACGGTCACCGGCGTCATCACGATCACCGAGGCGCCGTACGACGCCACCCTGTGGACGGACTCGGACGACGAGGGTCTGGGCGTCCGCGGCAGGCACGCCCCCTAGGAGAGTTCCTTGGCCACCGGAACGGAACCAGGTACGGAACCACCACAACTTAAGGGGCCGGCCCGGCGCGGCTCACGCGCCCGGCCGTCCGGGGTGCACGGCGCCTCGCGGGCCGCCATCGCCGCCCGCCATCTGCGGACCGACCGCTGGTGGCTGGCGCCCGCGGTGACCGCGGGCGGGCTCCTCGCCTTCATCGTCTACTCGACGTGGCGGGCCTTCTCGAACGCGGACTACTACGCCGCCCCCTATGTGTCGCCGTTCTACTCGCCCTGCCTGGCGGAGAACTGCGCCCCCATGCGGCACGGCCCGAACTGGGAGATCTTCGGCAGCTGGTGGGGCCTCTCCCCCGCCCTGCTGATCCTGATCTTCCCGCTCGGCTTCCGGCTGACCTGCTACTACTACCGCAAGGCCTACTACCGGGGCTTCTGGGCCTCGCCCCCGGCCTGTGCGGTGGCCGAGCCGCACACGACGTACTCCGGCGAGACCCGCTTCCCGCTGATCATGCAGAACATCCACCGGTACTTCTTCTACGCCGCGCTGCCGGTCGCCGGGATCCTCACGTACGACACCGTGCTCTCCTTCCGTGACGAGCACTACGCCTGGGGTCACATGGGCCTCGGCTCCCTGATCTTCCTGGTCAACATCGTGCTGATCTGGGCGTACACCCTTTCCTGCCACTCCTGCCGGCACATCATCGGCGGTCGGCTGCGGCACTTCTCCAAGCACCCCGTGCGCTACCGGCTGTGGGGCTGGGTGGGCAAGCTCAACGCCCGCCACATGCTGCTGGCCTGGTCCTCCCTGATCAGCGTGGCGCTCGCCGACTTCTACGTGTATCTCGTCGCCTCCGGCGCCTTCGACGATCCGAGGTTTTTCTGAATGACAGAGCTCGAACGGCAGCAGTGGGACGTCGTCGTGGTCGGTGCCGGAGGCGCCGGGCTGCGCGCCGCCATCGAGGCACGGGAGCGCGGCGCCCGTACTGCGGTGATCTGCAAATCGCTCTTCGGCAAGGCACACACCGTCATGGCGGAGGGCGGAATCGCCGCCTCCATGGGCAACGTGAACTCCGGGGACAACTGGCAGGTGCACTTCCGCGACACCATGCGCGGCGGGAAGTTCCTCAACCAGTGGCGGATGGCGGAGCTGCACGCCAAGGAGGCACCGGACCGGGTCTGGGAGCTGGAGACCTGGGGTGCGCTCTTCGACCGTACGCCGGACGGAAAGATCTCCCAGCGCAACTTCGGTGGCCACGAGTACCCGCGGCTCGCACACGTCGGGGACCGTACCGGCCTCGAACTGATCCGCACCCTCCAGCAGAAGATCGTCTCGCTGCAGCAGGAGGACTACCGCGAACACGGTGACTACGAAGCCCGGCTGAAGGTCTTCCAGGAGTGCACCGTCACCCGCGTGCTGAAGGACGGCGAGAGGGTCAGCGGGGCCTTCTGCTACCAGCGGGAGTCCGGTCGCTTCTTCGTCCTCGAAGCCCCCGCGGTCGTCCTCGCCACCGGTGGCATCGGCAAGTCCTTCAAGGTGACGTCGAACTCCTGGGAGTACACCGGCGACGGCCACGCCCTCGCGCTGCTGGCGGGCGCACCCCTGCTGAACATGGAGTTCGTGCAGTTCCACCCGACCGGCATGGTCTGGCCCCCGTCGGTGAAGGGCATCCTCGTCACCGAGTCGGTGCGCGGCGACGGCGGCGTACTGCGCAACTCCGAGGGCAAGCGGTTCATGTTCGACTACGTCCCCGATGTGTTCAAGGAGAAGTACGCGCAGTCGGAGGAGGAGGGCGACCGCTGGTACGAGGACCCGGACCACAACCGCCGCCCGCCCGAGCTGCTGCCGCGCGACGAGGTCGCCCGCGCCATCAACTCAGAGGTGAAGGCGGGCCGCGGCTCACCGCACGGCGGAGTGTTCCTGGATGTGTCGACCCGGATGCCCGCAGAGACGATCCGGCGACGGCTGCCCTCGATGTACCACCAGTTCAAGGAGCTGGCGGATGTCGACATCACTGCGGAGGCGATGGAGGTCGGCCCGACCTGCCACTACGTGATGGGCGGGATCGCCGTCGACTCGGACACCGCGGCGGCCGTCGCCGTGCCCGGTCTGTTCGCCGCGGGCGAGGTCGCGGGCGGCATGCACGGCTCCAACCGGCTCGGCGGGAACTCCCTCTCCGACCTGCTGGTCTTCGGCCGTCGGGCCGGACTGCACGCCGCCGAGTACGCGGCCGGACCGTCCGCCGCCCCCGAGGTGGATGACGAGCAGATCGACGATGCAGCGGCGGAGGCACTGCGTCCGTTCAGCGCGGAGGGCCTGGAGGACGGGGCGACGGCAGAGAATCCGTACACCCTCCACCAGGAACTCCAGCAGACGATGAACGACCTGGTCGGCATCATCCGGCGGGCACCCGAGATGGAACAGGCCCTGGAGAAGCTGGCCGCCCTGCGGGTACGGGCGCACCGCGCCGGCGTCGAGGGCCACCGGCAGTTCAACCCCGGCTGGCACCTCTCGCTGGACCTGCGGAACATGCTGCTGGTCAGCGAGTGCATCGCCCGGGCGGCCCTGGAGCGCACGGAGAGCCGCGGTGGTCACACCCGCGAGGACTGTCCGACGATGGAGCGCTCCTGGCGGCCGGCCAATCTGCTGTGCCGGCTGGCCGACGACACCGCCGTGAAACCGGGCGGCCAGATCGAACTCGTACGGAAGACGACCGAACCCATCCGCCCGGATCTGCTCTCCCTCTTCGAGAAGGAGGAGCTGGTCAAGTACCTCGCCGAAGAGGAGCTGTACGAGTGAGCAGCTACGACGCACGGTTCAGGGTGTGGCGCGGGGACCCCGACGGCGGCGGCCTGGAGGACTTCACGGTCGAGGTGAACGACGGGGAGGTCGTCCTCGACATCATCCATCGGATCCAGGCCACCCAGGCGGGCGATCTGGCGGTGCGCTGGAACTGCAAGGCGGGCAAGTGCGGTTCGTGCAGCGCGGAGATCAACGGACGGCCGCGGCTGATGTGCATGACCCGCATGTCGGTGTTCAGCCGGGAGGAGACGATCACCGTCACTCCGCTGCGGGCGTTCCCGGTGGTCCGCGATCTGGTGACGGACGTGACGTTCAACTACACCAAGGCGCGGGAAGTGCCCGCCTTCGTACCGCCGGAAGGGGTGAAGGCGGGCGACTACCGGATGCAGCAGGTCGATGTGGATCGCTCGCAGGAGTTCCGCAAGTGCATCGAGTGCTTCCTGTGCCAGGACACCTGCCATGTGGTCCGCGACCACGAGGAGAACAAGACGGCGTTCGCCGGACCGCGCTTCCTGATGCGGGTCGCCGAGCTGGACATGCACCCCCTGGACGCCGCTGCCGAGTCGGGACTCGACCGGAGGGCGACGGCGCAGGAGGAGCACGGGCTGGGCTACTGCAACATCACCAAGTGTTGTACGGAGGTGTGTCCCGAGCACATCAAGATCACGGACAATGCGCTGATCCCGCTGAAGGAGCGGGCGGTGGACCGCAAGTACGACCCACTGGTGTGGCTGGGGAACAAGATCAGCCGACGCCGGGACGCTCCGTGACCGGGCTCGCGCCGAGCCCGGCCGGCTCGACGGGGCTCAGCCGAGCAGCTTGACGATCGCCTCGGTGGTGTCCGTCTCGCCGAGCCGCGGGAAGATCTTCTCGATGCTGTTGTCGTGGGCGCCGCCGTCCATGTCGGTGACCGCGTCCGTGACGACGGTGACGTTGTAGCCGTGCTCGTTCGCAGCCCGCGCGGTGGACTCCACGCCGATGCTGGTGGCGATGCCCGTCACCACTACCTGCGTGACACCGCGGCGGCGCAGCTGAAGGTCGAGGTCGGTGCCGTAGAAGGCGCCCCACTGCTGCTTGGTGACCACGATGTCGCCGTCGCGCGGGCCGACCTCGGGGAGGATGTCGGCCCAATCGGCAGCCGGCTGCCCGGACGGCCGGGCGCCCTCGGTGCGGCCGGGGGCGCCGCCGGTGACGCGGACCAGAACGACCGGGAGGCCCTTGGCGCGGAACGCGTCGGCGAGGGTCGCGGAGTTCGCGATGACGTCGGCGGCGGGGTGGGCGGTGGGGAGGGCGACGATGCCCTTCTGAAGATCGACGACGACCAGGGCGGTCTTCGGGTCCAGGGTGGTGGCGGTCATGATGGCGCTCCTCTGAGGGGGATGGGTGGTGCCTGTGGTGGTCAGGTGCGGGTGCGCAGGGCGCGGTCGGTGACGGTCAGGACGATCAGCAGCAGGCCGAGTACGACGGAGACCGCTGCCATGAGATGGAGCCCGCTGTCGCTCGCCGACCGGCCGTAGGCGAGGGCGATCAGGCTGGACGCGGTGATGGCCCCGATGTACTGGGCGGTGCGCTGGAGTCCGGCGGCGGACCCGATGCTCTCGGGCGGCGCGTACGCCTGGACGGCGGCCTGGTTGCTCGTACCGATCAGCCCCTGCGGGATGCCGAAGCAGGCTCCGGCGAGCAGCAGTACGGCGAGCGGCGTGGAACCGGAGAGGAACACCAGCACCCCGGACCCGACGGTGAGCAGCACGCAGGCCAGCGCGAGAGGGCCGCGGATGCCCTTCGTCCGGGCTCCGAGCAGTGAACAGACCAGTGCGGCGAGTGACATCGGCAGCATCAGCAGTCCGGTGTGGCCGGAGGAATAGCCACGCACCGCTTCCAACCACTGCGTGTATCCGTACATCACGCAGTAGATCAACAGATAACTCAGTCCGTGCCGCAGATAGGTACGGGCGAGCGCTGCGTTGCTCGCGAGCATCCGCAGGTCGATGAAAGGCCGCGGGCGGCGCAGCTGCCACCACACCAGCACACCGGTCAGCGCGGCGAAGGGCGCGAGCAGCCACCACATCGGGTGGGCGAGATCGAGCAGGAAGAAGACCAGCACGGTCAGGGCGGTGGAGAAGAGGCCGATGCCGAGCGGATCCAGGTCGGCCCGGGGCGCACGGCCGTCGGCTCCACGCGTGCGCGGCGGATCCGCCGGGATCCAGAGCAGCGCGGAGCCCAACGCGATGAGGGCGACGGGCACATTGACGGCGAAGATGCCTCGCCAGCCGACGACCATGACGAGCAGCCCGCCGAGCGTGGGCCCGATGGCGGCGCTGCCGAGCGCGGCGAAGGAGAGGCGGGCCAGGACAGGACGTGGGGTGGCGCGGCCGATCCGCCGGGACTCGTCGCGCAGCACCGCCATGGCGGCCGGGTAGGCGGCCGACGTACCGATGCCGAGCAGCAGCCGGGATGCGATCAGCCAGCCGAAACTCGGCGCGAACGTCCCGACGAGACCGGAGGCGATCACGACGACCAGACCGGCGAGGAAGACGCGGCGGGGGCCGAGGGCGTCGGCGAGCTTGCCGAGAACGGGCTGGGCAACGGCGCTGGCGAGGTAAAGGACCGAGATGAGCCAGGCGGTGTCGGCGGCACCGATGCCGAAGGTGTGGGCGATCGCCACCAGGGCGGTGGAGATCATGGTGGTGTTGAGCGGGTTGAGCAGGGAGCCGAGGAGCAGCGGTGCGGTGAGGCGCGCACTGAAACCGGGGCCGGTGGCCGCGGGGCGGCCGGAGGAAGTGGCCGGGAGACGGCCGACGGCAGAGGTGGCGGCCGCAGTCGCTTCCGGGACCGGCCGGTCGCTCGTCACTCGTACTTTCACTTTCACCGCGTCCGCGTCCGCGTCCGCCCCCGGTGTCGGCTCCGGGGCGGTCACCGCTCGACCAGGCGGTCCAGCAGGGCCGTGGCCTCGGCGACGGTACGGCGCTCGGCCCCGTCGAGTTCGGCAGCGATCGCTTCGGCGAGCCAGTTGTGCTTGGCGGCCCGGACCGCGCCGAGCGTGGTCCGGCCGACGTCCGTGATGGACATGACCGACTTCCGGCCGTCGCCAGGATCCGGCTCCCGCTCGACGAGCCCCTGGCTCTCCAGCGCCCCGAGGGTCAGCCGCATGGACTGGGGCCGTACGTACTCGGCGCGGGCCAGCGCGGCCGTGGTGGCCGGGCCCTCCTGGTCGAGACGGGAGAGCACCGAGCGCTGGGTCGGGGTGAGCAGGCTGTCCGACGATGTGGTGCGCAGCCGGCGCAGCAGCCGGCTGACGACGGACGCCAGCTGCGTCGCGACCTGCTCCGCGCTGGGCTCGCCGCCCGGCTCGGCGGCGGTGGTTTCGGACGATGGCTCCCGCATGAATCCAGCGTAAAAGATACACAGGCCATCTTGCAAGGTTGCCTGTCTATTTCCCCCCGGCCTTGCTCGTGGCGCGGCGCGCGATCTAGGGTGAATGCGCTTTCAAAGTGTGCAGGTACGGAAGAAGAAGCGGACGGGTCGGTTCGGGTGAGTGCCCCAACGGTGTACGACGTCGCAGAGCGGTCGGGCGTCTCGATTGCGACGGTCTCGCGGGTCTACCGCAACCCCGACTCCGTGCGTGCCCAGACCCGTGAACGGGTCCTCGATGCGGCCCGCGAACTCGGGTACGTACCCAGCGGGAACGCGCGGGGCCTGGCCAGCCGCACCACCGGGGTGCTCGGGCTCTGCTTCCCCGACTACGCCGACCCGGACGCCGAGGCCGACGCGGAGGCCGACAGCGACGCCGACGACGCGGTGATGCTGTACTCCGACCAGATCATCCGCGGCATGGAACGCGCGGCACGGCGACACGGGTACGCGCTGCTGATCGCCGCGTCGCTGGAGGGCGGCCCCGAGAGCCTTGTCGCGAAGGTGGCCGGCCGGGTCGACGGCTTCGCGGTGCTGGCGCAGACCGTGCCGACCGAGGACCTCGAAGTGATCTCGCGCCGGCTGCCGGTGGTGATGCTCGCCGGGCCGCGCGAGATCGACCACCTCGACCACATCGTCGTGGCCAACGCCGACGGCGAACGCGAACTGGCCCGCCATCTGATCGAGGACCACGGGCTGCGCAGACTCGCCTTCATCGGGGGCGAGGTGGCGTCACCGGACGCCGAGGCGCGGTTCCGCGGCTTCCAGGAGGCCTGCCGCGAGGCCGGACTCCCGGTGCCGGACGCACCGGACATGCGGGCCGAGATGATGACTCAGGCCGAAGGCGCCCGGACGGCGGAAGCCATGCTCGACCGGTACGCGGACCTGAGTGACACCGAACGCCCGCAGGCCATGCTGTTCGCCAACGACCAGATGGCGGTGGGCGCACTGCGCGCGCTGGAACGGCGCGGGGTGCGGGTGCCCGAGGACCTCGCCGTGACCGGGTTCGACGGGATCCCGCTGAGCCGGATCGTACGGCCGCCGCTGACGACCGTACGGCAGCCGATCCGGCAGCTGGGCGAGCAGGCGGTGGAACTGCTCGTGCAGCGCCTGGGCGACCGGGAACGCGAGCCGGTATCCCTGACGCTCCCGGTGTCCCTGGCCCGCCGGGCGAGCTGCGGCTGCGGCTGAACCCGCCGGACGGGCTGCGGCTGCTCCACCCTCCTCGGACGAGCCGCGAAGCCCGGCCCGTCCGGCGCGTGGAACCGAGCCGACCCGGCAGTTGCGGATACCTGGACGCACGAGCCCGGCCCGACCGGCCCGACGCCCCCTCCCGACGCCCTCTAGCCCAGATGCGCCCGGAAGAACCGCTCCCGGTTCCCCCGCAGCCGCGCCACCTCCCGGGCAAGCCCCTCATGCTCGAAATGCCCCGCGCTCAGCACCTGCAGTTCACGCGGTCCGGCGAGCGCGTTGTGTACGGCGAACTGGCCGGGTGGCGGCACCGAGGGATCGAACAGCGCTGCCGCCACCAGTGTCGGCAGCTCCAGCTGCGCGGCAGCCGTCGCAGCGTCGAAGTAACGCAGCACTTCGACGACTTCGGGATGCTCCCGGTGATACGCGCGCAACGACTCACCGCTGCCGACGCACCGCAGCGTGAGCCGCAACGGGTGGTTGCCGAACGTGGGCACCGTCAGCTGCGCGGCGCCGAACCGGTCGTCCCACGGCAGGGCCAGCGCACCGAGCCCGCCGCCGAAGCTCTCCCCGAGATAGCCGAGCCGGGGAGCCCCCGGACCGTCCCCGGGGGCCAGCTCCGGAACGAGTTCGTGCAGCGCCGACGCGGCGCACCACAGGTCCGCCACGCAGTCGCCGATGACGTACGTGTCACGTGACTCGACGCCGTGACGGACGTGCGCGTCGGCCACATCGGGGATGCCCGGCCACAGCCCGCGGCTACCCATGCCGCGCACGCAGGGCAGGATCGCGGCGGACCGGGGCAGGGGGAGCGGCAGATCGGGCCCCGGCTCCTGCCGGCCCCCGTACCCGTGGCCGATGACGAATCCGTGCTCCGCGGCGCCCTCGGCGGGCAGAGCGAGCCAGCCGCCGAGCCGGACCCCGCCCACGGAGGTGAACCTCACTTTGTGGATCCGCAGTCTGTCCCGCTCGTCCTCCAGCGGACCGATCTCCGGCTCCGTGGCAACCGTGCGGGCCTCGTCGTGGCGGGCTCGCCAGAAGGCAGCGAAATCGTCCGGCGCGACGGGCGCGGGGACGCTCAGGAACTCGTCCCGCGTGTACCCGTAGGACGGATCGAACGGGAAATCATGCGCAAACGAGGACATGATCACGACAATATCGCCCCACCTTCGGCGGCGCAGCCCCGTACGAAATAGGTCACATCCTCTTCGTATTCGCAAATACACCGCTTACCGTTCCAAAGTTGAACAATCAGATGACGAGCACGTTGCACGAGTGTGACCTAGCACCCCCTTGCGCATCTCCGAAGCCGTGTCGCAGAGTGATGTATGCGCTTACAGGCAGCGCATACATCCGGATTGCTCGAGGAGGAGCCCTCCATGTCCCGCACCGCCAGAACCGCCTCGGTCGGTATCGCAGTCGCCCTCGCATTCGGTGTCACCGCATGCGGCAGTTCCGGTGCCGACGTCGCCGCGGACAAGAAGCAGACGCTCACCGTCTGGGCCATGGGGGCCGAGGGCGAGAAGCTCGCGGATGTGGCAAAGGTCTACGAGAAGTCGCACCCGAACATCACAGTCAAGGTGACTCCGGTCGGCTGGGACGTCGCCCACCAGAAGCTCGTCTCCGCGGCCGCCGCCGGCACCATGCCGGACGTGGCGCAGATGGGCGGCAGCTACATGGGCGAGTTCTCCGAGCTCGGTGTCCTGGAACCGGTGGACACCAAGACCTTCGACAAGAAGGACTTCTTCCCGTCCGGCTGGAACCAGGGCGAGGTGGACGGCACCGCGTACGGCGTGCCGTGGTACGTCGACACCCGCGTCCTCTACTACCGCACCGACCTGGCCGAGAAGGCCGGCGTCGACAAGGCTCCGACCAACTGGAAGGAGTTGCAGGACCTCGCCACCGCGTACCAGAAGAAGGCCGGTACCAAGTGGGGCCTGTCCATCCAGCCCAGCGGCCTGGACACGGTGCAGAACTTCTACTCCTTCCTGTACTCGGCCGGCGGTGAGATCGTCAACGACAAGGGCGAAGCCGTCATCGACAGCCCCGAGGCCGTCAAGGCACTCAAGGAGTACGGCACGTACTTCGACAAGGGCCTCTCCAACAAGTCCGTGGCGCCCGGCTACGACGTGGTGAAGGACTTCGGCAACGGCCGCGTCCCGATGTTCTTCGGTGGCCCCTGGCACGTCACCCTGCTGAACGAGGGCCAGCCGCAGATCAAGGGCAAGTGGGCGGTGGCCGACGTCCCCGCCGACAAGTCCTCCGTCTCCATGGCGGGCGGCTCCTCCCTGGTGGTTTCCAAGGACAGTGAGCACAAGGCCGCTGCCACGGAGTTCATCAAGTACCTGACCGACGCCAAGGGCCAGGCCGACTGGTACAAGCGCACCAAGGACCTGCCCGCCAACACCGCGGCCTGGACCTCCGGAGCCCTCGCCGACGACGCCGACCTCCAGGTCTTCAAGAAGCAGATGGACACCGCCAAGGCCGCTCCCTCGCTCGCCAAGTGGACCGAGATCACCGACAAGGTCGACCAGGCCATCGCGCAGGTCACCCAGGGCAAGGCTTCCGCCGAGGACGCGCTGAAGACGGCGCAGTCCCAGATCGAAGGCCTCGTGAAGTAGGAGCCATGAGCACCACGACCGGAAAGGCCGCACAGCCGGCCAAGCTGCAGGCCGGGCCGGGGACCTCCCAGTCCCCGGCCGCCCGGGCCCAGGAGCGCCGGGGTGGCAAGAGGCCGTCGATGGGTGTGCAGAACGCGGCCGGCTGGCTGTTCTCCACCCCCTTCCTCGTCCTCTTCACCGTCTTCATGGCGTTCCCGATCCTCGCCACCCTGCTGATGAGCTTCACCGACTTCGGGCTGCGCAATGTCACGCACCCGCTGGACGTGAATTTCATCGGCTTCGAGAACTACGTCAATCTGTTCGGCGACGAGAAGTTCCTCAAGTCGCTCTTCAACACGGCGTACTTCGTGGTCATCGGCGTCCCCCTGACGATCTTCCTCGGACTGGTCGTCGCGGTGCTGCTGAACAACGGCATCGATCGGGCCCGGACCTTCTTCCGGGTCGGCTTCTACGCCCCGGTGGTCACCACCATCGTCGCCGTCGCCGTGGTCTGGCGGTTTGTCCTGGACCCGAGCGACGGGCTGATCGCGGGCCTCTTCAACGAAGTGGGTCTCACCCCTCCGGACTTCCTCGGTTCCGAGACGCTGGCGATGCCGTCGATGATCGCCATGGCGGTATGGCGCAACCTCGGCACGGTCATGGTGCTTTTCATCGCCGGACTGCAGGCCATTCCCACCGAGGTACGGGAAGCCGCGAAGCTCGACGGGGCCGGTGTCTGGCACGAGTTCCGCAGGATCACCGTGCCCCTGCTGCGGCCGACGCTGCTCTACGCCACCGTCATCACGACCATCGGCTACCTCAACGTCTTCGAGGAACCGTTCGTGATGACGCAGGGCGGACCCTCGGACTCCACCCTCACCGTCTCGCTGAACATGTACCGCGAGGGCTTCAACTTCTTCCACATGGGCTACGCGAGCGCCATGGCGTATGTCCTCTTCGTAGTGATCATGGGCATCACTGTGCTCCAGCTCCGACTGCTGAAGGACAACACGAAATGAGCGCCACCCGTGCACCCGGCGCCGTCCCGACGGCGCCGTCGAAGGAGCCGATCAGGCCCCGGGGAGTGAAGAAGACCCGGAACCCGAAGCCACTGCTGATCTACGTCCTGCTCGCGGTCGGCCTGTTGATCATGTCCGCCCCCTTCCTCTGGATGGCGCTCTCGGCCTTCAAGACGTCGAGCGAACTGTCGGCCGGCCCGCCCGTTTGGATACCCACCGAGTGGACCCTGGACAACTTCCGGGACCTGCTCGACAAGCTCGATCTGCCGCTGTACTTCATGAACTCCGTCATCGTGGCGGTGCTGGTCACCGTCTCGAACCTGGTGTTCTGCTCGATGCTCGGCTACGCCCTGGCCAAGCTGAATTTCGTCGGGCGCAACAAGATCTTCGGGCTGGTCCTGGGCGCCCTGATGGTGCCCGGCAACCTGATGCTGCTGCCGCTCTTCGTGCTGATGAGCAAGCTCCAACTGATCGACAGCTACGCAGGACTTGTGCTGCCCTTCGCCGCGGGAGCCTTCGGTGTCTTCCTGATGCGGCAGTTCATGCAGTCGATCCCGGACGAGCTGCTGGAAGCGGCCCGGATGGACGGCGCCGGCGAGTGGTACATCTTCTGGCGGATCGTGATGCCGCTGGTGAAGCCCGCCCTCGCAACGCTCTCGATCTTCGCCTTCCTCGGTTCCTGGAACAACTTCGTCTGGCCGCTGATCGCGACCAACGACCCGGACAAATACACCCTTCCGGTCGCGCTCGCGACGTTCGCCACGGACCCCAACAAGGCCGGTGGCTCCAACGGCATGCTGATGGCCGGAGCGTTCCTGGTCGTGCTGCCGGTGCTGATCCTGTTCATCGCACTGCAGCGGCACTTCACCCAGGGCATCGCCACGGCGGGCATGAAGTAGCCCGCCCCACCGACTCGTACCGGGCCGCACCCCACACCCTCGCCGGCCGCTCCCCTTCACGCACCAGAAAGACACTTCGCGATGACTCACACCCAGATCCCGTTCCCCGAAGGCTTCCTGTGGGGTGCGTCCACGGCCGCCCACCAGATCGAGGGCAACAACACCAACAGCGACTGGTGGGTGAAGGAACACGCCGCGGGCACCCACATCCAGGAGCCCAGCCTGGACGCCTGCGACAGCTACCACCGCTGGCACGAGGACATGGACGTGCTCGCCGGACTGGGCTTCACCGACTACCGGTTCTCCATCGAGTGGGCGCGCATCGAGCCGGCCGAGGGCCGGTTCTCCCGGGCCGAGCTCGCCCACTACCGCCGCATGGTCGAAGGCGCCGTTTCGCGCGGCCTGCGTCCGATGATCACGCTGCACCACTTCACCGTGCCGCAGTGGTTCGAGGCGCGCGGCGGCTGGACCGCCGAGGGTGCCACCGAGCTCTTCGCCCGCTACGTCGCCGCCTGCGCACCGGTGATCGGCCAGGACGTCAGCCACGTCTGCACCATCAACGAGCCCAACATGATCGCCGTGATGGCCGGCCAGGCCAAGCGTGGCGACAACAGCTTCCCGCCGGCGGGGCTGCCGACTCCGGACGACGAGACCACCCAGGCCGTCATCGCCGCCCACCACGCGGCCGTCAAGGAGGTCAAGGCGATCAACGCCGACATCCAGGTCGGCTGGACCATCGCCAACCAGGTCTACCAGGCCCTGCCCGGCGCCGAGGACGTCACCGCCGCGTACCGCCACCCGCGCGAGGACATCTTCATCGAGGCCGCCCGCGGCGACGACTGGATCGGCGTCCAGTCCTACACCCGTACCAAGATCGGCGCCGACGGTCCGATCCCGACGGCCGACGGCGTCGAGCGCACCCTTACGCAGTGGGAGTACTACCCGTCCGCGGTGGGCTACGCGCTGCGCCACACCGCCGAGGTCGTCGGCGGCGACGTACCGCTGATCGTGACCGAGAACGGCATCGCGACCGATGACGACAGCCGTCGCGTCGACTACTACACCGGGGCGCTGAACGAGGTCGCCGCCGCGCTGCAGGACGGCCTCAACATCCAGGGCTACCTGGCGTGGAGCGCACTCGACAACTACGAGTGGGGCTCCTACAAGCCCACGTTCGGCCTGATCGGCTGGGACCCGGAGACCTTCGAGCGGCTGCCGAAGCCGTCCGCCGTCTGGCTGGGCGAGATGGGCCGCACCCGCACGCTGCCGCGCATCGCCGACTGACGGCAACCCACAGACCGGGAGCCACCTGACGGCCCCGTTCAGTACGGGAGCCGACGGAACCTGACGGTCGCCGGTCCCCGTGCTGCTCCGTTCAGCGCGGCCGAAGCCCCACGGCCTCGGCCGCGCCGACGGCCCCACCCGAAAACGGCGCCACCGCCGCAGCCACACCCGCGGCAGTCTCTCCACTGCCGCGTCGAGCACGCCACGAAATTCCCCCTTCCCCCTTCTGTCACCGGGAGCTGGATCTTCATGGACCGTCGCACATTCATCACCGCCGCCGGGACCGGGGCTGCCGCCCTGTCCCTGGGGGCCGGATCCGCGTCCTCCGCGAGCGCCGCGCAGTCTGCGCCATCCCTGGCCGCCGCGCCGGCCGCTCGTTCCGTTCGATCCGCGCATGCCGCGCAACCTGTTCATGCTCTTGATACACCGCTGCTGCTCCGCTGGTTCCGCGATACGTATCACTCGATCGAGGCCATGACGACCGACCTCGGTCTGGCCACGGACAAGATCGACGTCAGCGGCTCCGGCGACCCCGTCCAGTCCCGCCAGACGTCGCCCACCAATATCGGCTGCGGCCTCTGGTCGACCGTCGCCGCCGCCGGTCTCGGCGTGATCAGCGAAGCCACGATGCACCGCAGGCTGGAGCGCACCGTCCGGACCGTGGAGAAGCTGGAGCGCCACCACGGCTTCTGGCTCAACTGGTACGACGCGCACGACGGTTCGGTGCTGACCGAGTGGCCCGGCACCGGGGACCCGGTCCGTCCGTTCCTCTCCTCCGTCGACAACGCCTGGCTGATCACCGGCCTGCGCATCGCCGCCGACGCCTCACCCGCGCTGCGCCCCCGCGTCGCCCGGGTCCTGGCGACCGCCGCCTGGTCGTACTACTACACGCCGTACGACGCTGCCGACCCGGTCGCCGGCCCCGGGCAGCTGCGCGGCGGCTTCTGGCCCGACACCGAGGAGCCCACCGGGCATCACTACGGCGCGCTCAACACCGAGCCCCGCATGGCCAGTTATCTGGGCATCGCGGACGGCTCGCTGCCCGCCGAGCACTACTGGCACCTGCTGCGCACGATGCTTCCCGAGAACGAGCAGGAACAGCATCCGCAGGGTTTGTACGTCGCCATGGACGGCATCCGGGTGTGGCAGGGCCACTACACGCACCGCGGACGGAAGATCGTGCCCAGCTGGGGCGGTTCGATGTTCGAGGCGCTGATGGTGCCGCTGTTCGTGCCGGAGGCGGAGTGGTCGCCGCAGTCCTGGGGTCTCACCCACCAGCGTTACGTCCGGAGCCAGATCGAACACGGTATGGAGGAAGCGGAGTACGGGTACTGGGGCTTCTCCCCCGCCAACGTTCCCGAGGGCGGGTACCAGGAGTACGGTGTCGACGCCATCGGCATGCAGGTCGACGGCTATGCCTCCAACACCGATCGCACGTACACCAGGGACGGCGCTCCGCTGCCGCCCGCGTCGGCCTTCACCAACGGTGTGGTCACCCCGCACGCCTCGTTCCTCGCCCTGCCGTACGCACCGGGCGAGGCGGTCGCCAACCTGCGGGCGCTCGACCGCGACTTCGGGGCCTACCACGAGGGCCTCGGCTTCCGGGACTCCGTCAATGTCCGCACCGGACGGGTCAGTGACTACATGCTCGCCCTCGACCAGGGCATGATCGCCGCGGCGCTGGCCCAGGCGATCCGCCCCGGGCTGCTGCAACGGCCTTTCCGGACGGGCGGGTTCCGGTCGAAGGTACGTCCGCTGCTCGTCAAGGAGCAGTTCTCCATCTGACCCGCGGCAGCGTGAAGCAAGGGCCGTTTCGGGGTCAGTTCCATCCCTCCCGGTACGCCGCCCAGTCACCGTCCCGCGCCGCGAAGTCGACATAGAGCGCGACTCCGAACCGTTCCCGGCCGCGGTCCGTACGCGCCAGACCCAGTCTGGCGCCGCGGACCGCGGCCGGGACCGTCTCCGCCGCCTCATGGTGTCCGAGGTCGTCCTCGTGGAAGAAAGGCAGTCCCATCAGAAGATCGGTTCCCGGGGGCGTCACCTCCAGGGCGAGCGCGGTCTGCTCGGCGACGTAACCGCCGTACATACCCTCCAGCGGCATCCAGGTGTCGTACGACATGACGGCGACCTGGTCGACGCGCCGCGCCACCTGCCCGAAGAACTTCTGCGACCACCACTTGGGACTGCCGCTGAGCGTGCCCACGACACTGTGCGCGGCGGGCAGCGGGTCGATCTGGTGAGCGGCGACGGAGAGCGGGGCACCGCGGGCCTTCGTGAGGGCGTGCAGGTCGTCGAGGAGCGCGAGGTAGTGCCGGTCGCCGGAGTGCAGAGGTTCGAGGTCGAAGTGGGCACCGTCGAAACCGGCATCGAGGATCTGCCGCGCGGAGTCGACCACTGCGGTGCGGGACGCGCCCCGTTCCAGGCGCAGACCGGCGGGTCCCTCCGTGGCGAGTACGTCCCCGAGCCAGGCCTGCACCCGGATGCCTGGCAGGGTGCGATGCACGGCATCGAGCAGC
Organism: Streptomyces sp. NPDC051664; assembly: GCF_044453545.1. Classification (NCBI taxonomy): domain Bacteria; kingdom Bacillati; phylum Actinomycetota; class Actinomycetes; order Kitasatosporales; family Streptomycetaceae; genus Streptomyces; species Streptomyces sp. NPDC051664. Next base: position 688,747 of record NZ_JBITCU010000001.1, read on the forward strand.
CACCGCGCCTTCGGGTAGCCGGTCGCGGGCAGTGTGCCGTTGTGCTTCAGAGGTCCCGCATGGACGTAAAGGTCCTTGATACCCGTCCCGCGGATCCGCTCGGCGAACGCGGCCAGGTCCTTGTCGTTCTTGCGCCCGTCGACCCAGGCGTGCCCGAGCCAGATGGCATCACGGCCGCGGGTACGGGTGTCGGCGCCCGGGTCGCCGGAGTAGTTGAGCCGCAGGGCGACACCCGCGGTGAGCAGCGGAACCACGATCACCAGGACGAGTCCCAGGGCGATCCGCCGCGGCCAGGTCCGCCACAACTGACTCCAGCGGAACCGGGCCGCCCAGTTCCGCACAACGCCGGCCGTGCCCTTCATATGCGAACGCACTCCGCTTACCCCCTGATTGTCGGTGTGCCGTGGCAGTATGACCGGCATGATGTCCCACCGCCGAAAGGCCGATGCCGCGTAAGCGGCCCGGCGCGTTGCGCGCCGCCGAGCAGAGGACGCCCGGATGGCTGTCCGAGCCGGGCAGAATCCATCGGCTCTCCCTCGCCACCAGCGTCGCGATCCGTCGCGTGGAGCGGGAGAGCGAGCTGTACGAGATCTTCCCGGGGGTCACAGCAGCGGCCCTGGGGCGCTGCTGCTCCTTCTTCCGCCTCCCCGGCCGCACGCTGTATCCCGGCCTCGCCGACTGCCCCTGCCGTGGCTGCTCGCTGGACGACGTGACCCATGCCCGGGACGTGCTCGGCGACATCCTGGCCGCGCTTGCACCACGGCCGCAGGCCGAGCTGGGGCGCCGCATCGCCCGGATCGACGCGCAGCTGCTGCGCCGGACCCTGCCCGATCCGCGCGCACCCGGTCATCCGTGGCGGCGCGAGGCGTGGTGGCGGATGCGTCTGTACGACGGGGTCGTCGATCCCCCACGGTGTCTGGGGTAGGACCGGCGGCGGAGTCGGCCCCGTCACGGTGCCCCGGGGATCGCCGGGTCGCGGGTGACTGAGGGTGGACATAGCCTCACACATGTGATGCAGCTCGTGAGCCGTACCCGGATTCTCATACCGGGCCGGGCCCTCGCCGCCGTGCTGGTGGCGGTGTGCTGGCTGGCCCTCGCCGCTGCGCCGGCCACTCGCGCCGACGATCCCGTCACGTTGTCCCGGAACGGGCAGATCACCGACAGGGTGGGTGCGCTCGGCGACCGCCGGGGCCAGGTGGTCGCCGCACTCGACCGTCTCTACGCAGACCGGCGAATCCAGCTCTTCGTCGTGTATGTGCGGGACTTCTCCGGCCGTTCTGCGCAGAACTGGGCCGATGAGACGGCCGACAAGAACGGTCTCGGTCTCGACGACGTGCTGCTCGCCGTCGCCACGCACGACCGGCAGTACGCGTACACCGTGGACCCGGGCTCGCGCCTCACCGACGCCCAGCTGCGGGACGTGGCGAGCACGGCCATCGAGCCGGCCCTCAAGCAGAACGACTGGGCGGGCGCCGCGATCGGGGCGGCGAACGGCTACGCCGCCGTGGTGACCGGGAAGCCTGTGCCCACCCCTGCCGTCACACCCGGTATCGACGATCCCGGAACAGGCAGTTCCGGCGGGACGAGCACCGGGGACCTGGTCCTTCCCGTGGTCCTGGTAGGCGGGGCGGGAGCGGTCGCCGCGTATGCGTACACCCGCCGGAAACGACGCACCACGACCCGCACCACGCCCGGGGCGACCGGCTGGGGACAGGGCGCCGCACCGTCGGGCGCGCCGCCCCGGCCGCCGACTCCGCTACCGGACCTCGATGCCCATGCCAAACAGGCGCTGGTGGAGACGGATGACGCGGTCCGCACCAGCGAGGAGGAACTGGGTTTTGCCACCGCGCAGTTCGGGGAAGAGGCCGCCGCCCCGTTCACCGAGGCCGTCACGTTCGCGAAAGGCGAGCTGACGACCGCGTTCCGGTTACGTCAGCAGCTGGACGATGCGTTCCCGGAGGACGATGCGACGCGTCGCCGGATGCTGGACGAGATCATCAACCGCTGTACGGGGGCCAATGCCCGTCTCGATGCCGTCTCCGAGGACTTCGACCGGCTGCGCGCGCTGGAACGCAACGCTCCACAGGCGCTTGCGACAGCCGAGACCGCGTTCCGTGCGCTCGCGGGCCGGGTTTCGGCGGCCGAGACCGCCCTCACCTCGATGCGCGCCCGGTACGCGGATTCGGCTTCCTCCTCCGTCGCGGGCGACATCGAGCAGGCGAAGAACCGCCTCGTCTTCACCACCTCCAGCCTCAACCAGGCGAGGCAGGCGGTGGACGGGGGAAACAACGCGGCGGCGGCAGTGTACGTACGGGCGGCCGAGGGCGCGGTCGATCAGGCGGCCACGCTCGTCGACGCCGTGGACCGGCGCGCCCGGGAACTCGCGGAGGCGGCGGCCGCACTGCCGGCCGCACTCACCGAGACGGAGACCGATCTGGCCGATGCGGGCGGGCTGCTGGAAGGCACCTCGGAGGAGGTGTCGACCGCGGACCTGCGGGGCCGGATCGCCCGCGCACAGTCGGTACTGGGCGATGTGAACAGGGAGTTGCAGGCCGGCCGCTACGACCCGATCGATGCGCTGCGCAGGGTGGAGGAGGCCGATGCCGCGCTGGACGAGGCGCTGGCCGGGGCCCGCGAACGGGAGCAGGGTGACCGTCGGGCCCGGGCCCTGTTCGACCAGGCGATGCTCACCTCGCGCTCGGCGATCGCCGCCGCTGCGGACTACATCGCGACGAATCGGGGGGCCGTCGGCAGCCAGGCCCGGACCCGGCTCGCGGAGGCCCAGCGACGGCTGGAGCGGGCCCGGGAGCTGGCCGGCACGGATGATCCACAAGGTGCGCTGGCCGAGGCTCGTCAGGCCGACTCGCTGGCCGGACAGGCGCGGAGCCTGGCTGAAGAGGATGTGCTGGCGTACGGGAACCGGAACGGTCCGGGCGGTGTACAGGGAGGGGGCGGCGGGGTTGGCGGCGCGGTCCTCGGCGGGATCATCCTCGGCGGACTCCTGGGCGGCGGCGGGGGCGGCAGGGGTTACGGAGGGGGGTTCGGCGGCGGATTCGGCGGCGGTGGATTCGGCGGAGGCGGCGGCCCCGGCAGCTTCGGCGGCGGGGGCACTCGCGGCCGACGGGGCGGCGGCGGCCGCTTCTGAACCATCGGCAGAGCATGCACGGGGAGGGTACCCACGGTCCGTACCGCGTTCGTAGTGTCCATACAAAGGAGAGGTGTCATGACCAAGCAGACCATCCTCGGCCGCGTCACCCAGCTGGCGAAAGCCAATATCAACGCTCTGCTGGATCAGGCGGAGGATCCGCAGAAGATGCTGGACCAGCTGATCCGCGACTACACGGCGAACATCTCGGAGGCCGAGCAGGCGGTGGCGGCGACCATCGGGAATCTGCGGCTGATGGAACAGGACCACCGCGAGGATGTCGACGCGGCCAAGGAGTGGGGCGACAAGGCCCTCGCGGCCAGTCGCAAGGCGGACGAGCTGCGGGCCGCCGGATCGGTGGCGGAGGCCGACAAGTTCGACAACCTGGCCAAGGTCGCCCTCGGCCGGCAGCTCCAGTCGGAGAAGGAGGCGAAGACCGCGGAGCCGACAATCGCGTCACAGACGGTGGTGGTGGACAAGCTCAAGTCCGGCCTGGACCAGATGAAGTCGAAGCTGACGGAGCTGAAGTCCAAGCGGGACGAGCTGGTCGCGCGTGCCAAGTCGGCCCAGGCGCAGAATCAGATGATGGACTCCGTCAAGAACATCAATGTTCTCGACCCGACCAGTGAGCTCAGCCGATTCGAGGACAAGGTGCGGCGGGAGGAGGCGAAGGCAACGGGCAAGCAGGAGCTCGCCGCATCCTCCTTGGACGCCCAGTTCGAGCAGCTGGACGGCCTGGGCGACAGCGCGGAGGTCGAGGCCAGGCTCGCCGCCCTGAAAACGGCCTCATGACCACCGCACCCGGAGCGCTCACCGCACTCGCACCACGTCCGGGTGTCAGAACATGCTCAGCAGCTGCTCGACCGTGCGCTCGGCGGCCGGCTGCCCGTCGGGCAGCGGCAGTTCGAACCAGACGGTCTTGCCGCGCGGCGTCCGCCTCGAACCCCAGGCCGCGCTCAACAGCCCCACCAGCTGCAACCCTCGCCCGCCCTCGTCCGTGTCGCGCGCCCGGCGTCGCCGTGGCTGGACGAGACCCGCATCCCATACCTCGCATACGAGCGTGCGGTCACGCAGCAGCCTGAGCCGGATCTCGCCCTCGCCGTACCGTAGGGCGTTGGTCACCAGCTCGCTGACGAGGAGTTCGGTGGTGTCCACCAGGTCGTCGAGATCCCAGGCGATCAGTTGACTGCGGGCCAGTTCGCGGGCGCGACCGACGGAGCGGGGTTCGCGCGGCAGCCGCCAGTCGCCTACCGCATCGGCCGGCAGGCCCTGGATGCGGGCCATCAGCAGGGCGATGTCGTCCTCGCCGTGCCGGGTGTCGAGGGTGCTCAGGACGTGGTCACAGACGTCCTCCAGGGGGAGTGCAGGTTCGACGAGGGCGTTGCGCAGAGCCTGCAGTCCTTCGTCGAGCGGGTGGTCGCGGGATTCGACGAGTCCATCGGTGTAGAGGGCGAGGAGGGCGCCCTCCTTGAGTTCGACCTCGACTTCCTCGAAGGGTTCACCGCCGACGCCGAGGGGCATCCCGGGCGGGACGTCGAGCAGCAGGGCCGGTTCGCCCGGCTCGACCACAACAGGGGGGAGGTGACCGGCGTTGGCGAAGGTGCATCGCCGGGTGACCGAGTCGTAGACGGCGTAGACACACGTCGCCAGGTAGACCTCGGACAGGTCGGCGTCGCGGGACTTGTGGGAGGCCCTCGAGGGCCACTGGGCGCCGCCTCCGACGCCGTCGGAGGCGGTGCTGCCACCGGGGGTGCCGAGGCCGCGGGCAACCTCGTCGAGCGCGGAGAGCACTTCGGCGGGTTCCAGGTCGAGGAGGGCCAGAGTCCTTACGGCGGTGCGCAGTTCACCCATGGCGACGGCGGCCCGCAGCCCGCGGCCCATGACATCGCCGACGACCAGGGCGGTGCGATGTCCGGGGAGTTCGATCACGTCGAACCAGTCGCCACCCACCTCGGTCGCCGCGTTGCCGGGCAGATAGCGGCAGGCGATGTCGAGGCCCGCGGCCTCCGGGTCGCCGGGCGGCAGCAGGCTGCGCTGGAGGATGAGGGCGCGTTCGTGCTCGCGCCGGTAGAGGCGGGCGTTGTCGATACAGACGGCGGCGCGGGCGGCCAGTTCGGTGGCGAGGGCACGGTCGCGCTCGCCGAAGGGTTCGCTGCCCTTCGTACGGGAGAACTGGACGAGGCCGACGACGGTGTCATGGGCGACCATCGGCACGGCGAGGGTGGACTGGACGAGGCCGCGGTCGTCTCCGGGGATGTTCTTCACCCGGCCGGTACGCAGCGCCTTGGCGCAGGGGGAGTTGAAGGGGTAGCGGTGGACGGCGCCCAGTGCCGGCGGGTCGGTGTCCCCGTCGGTCGCGGTGCTGTCCGGAACGGCGTCCGACACGGCGCTGGCGAAACCGACGCGGCGCAGTTCGGCGGAGCCACCGACGGGCTCCTGGCGGAGCGAGCCCCACCTGCCGGGCGGTGCCTCTTCGCCGGTGAGCAGCCCCTGGTAGAGGTCGACGGAGGCGAGATCGCAGAAGCCGGGTACGGCCACGTCGAGGAGTTCGCGGGCGGTGGTCTCCAGGTCGAGAGAGTTGCCGATTCGGGCGCTGGCCTCGTTGAGGAGGGCGAGGTTACGGCGGGCGCTGGCGGCCTCGCGGGCAGCGATATGGCGGCGGGTGACATCGGTGGCCAGACCGGCGACGCCGACGGGCCGGCCTGCTCCGCTGTGCACGCGGTAGAGGTTCATCGACCAGTGGCGGCTCTCCTCGTCACCGGGTGCGGTGCCGACGAGCTGGAGATCGGTGACGGAGTCTCCGGTCTCCAGGACCCGCTTGAGGGTGGCAGTGAGCCGCTCGGCCTCGGGGCGGGCGAGATAGTCGTCGACCGTGCGGCCGCGGTGGTCGTCGGCCTGGCCGCCGAAGACGGTGGCGAAGCGCTGGTTGGCTCGTACGACCGTGAAGTCCGTGCCGAACAACACGAAACCGAAGGGAGATTGGCCGAAAATGGCCTGCGAAGCCGCCAGGTCTGTCTCGATACGACGCAGGGCGCGGACATCCACGACGATGCAGAGCGCGGCCCGCTCCCCGCTCCCCGTCTCACTGGGCATCACATAGAGTTCGGCGAGCCCGTGAACGGCGTTGTCGCCCGGCATGCGGAAGGGGACGAGGCCCGTCCACTCCTTGCCGTCGAGTATCTCGCCGACCCGGCGATGGCCGTCGGTGCGCAGCTCGGAGGGCATGAAGGCCTCAACCGGATCCCTGCCCACCGCTTCGTCTGCGGCAATGCCGAAGAGACCGGCGGCCCGGCGGCTCCACTGCTCGATCAGCCCGTCGGGGCCGATCGAGAAGGAGGCGACCCTGATGTAGTCATAGATCGAGCCAGGCGGGCTGCTCTGCCACACGACGTTGCCCGCTGTCCCAGGTATTTCGCTCACGCGACCGTCCCCTCCAGCTCACACACCGGACCGGTCCTGCCCGCAGTATTCAGCACTACGGCGCTTACCGACACGGCGTTCACGATCACAGCACGGTCTCAGTCCCTTTCAGCCAGGTACCGGCAGGTACTTCCCGAGCTTTGTGATCGCTGTGCGTCCCACCCCACTCCTAACCAGGGAGGGCCAGCTCGAACCACACCGTCTTGCCGCTCTTTCCGTGCCGCGTCCCCCAGCGGCGAGCAGAACGGGCCACGAGCTGCAACCCTCGGCCCCCTTCGTCATCGGGTCCGGCAGCACGTTCGGTGGGCGGATCCGGAAGCGGATCGGAGACTTCCACAAGCAGTCCGGGGCGGGCGTCCGGAGCTTCGCCGTCGGGTTGGGGACGCACGAGTCGCACGCCGATGGGGCCTGAGGTGTAGCGCATGGAATTGGTCACCAGCTCACTGACCAGCAGAACGGTCACATCGCCGACCGTCGCGTCGAGCCCCCAGCCGCGCAGTGCCTCGTGGACCGCATGCCGAGCGGTGCGCACAGCCCCCGGTACGGCCGGGAAGGTCCACTCGGCGCAGTCGCCTTCGGTATCGATCACGCCGATCACTTCCCAAGACCAGCAAACAGGGAACGTTCTGCTTAAGGGGACTAATCAGCCCATACCCGATATTTGGGGTGGCCTATCGCTGGAATCGACATGTGGGGCGTACGGGTGTAGGGCGGCGTGCGCGCACAGATAGGGGGCGCGCGGTCAGTTGCGCGCGCCGTGCGACAGGGACCCGGTCGGGGCGCCTCCGTCAGGGGTGACTCCGGTCGAGTCGGTTCCGGTCGAGTCGGTTCCGGTCGGCAGGCGGCGCATGGCCTCGGCTACGGCGGGCCGGTCCTGGTCCAGCCAGTCGACCGCGCCACTCTCACCCGGTCCGATCCATCTCAGTTCGTCATGGTCCTGGAGCGGGGCCGGCACACCGGACACCAGCCGCGCCGTCCATACCCGGAGCACGTATCCGGGCGCCAGCGGCCACTCACCGGGGATGCGCTCCAGCGGCTCCGTCTCGACACCGAGTTCCTCGCGGAGTTCACGCACGAGCGCCCCCTCGCCGGTCTCCCCCGGCTCCAGCTTCCCGCCGGGCAGCTCCCAGCGGCCCGCCAGCTCAGGCGGGGCGCTGCGGCGCGCGGCCAGCATGCGCCCCTGGTCGTAGACGGCTCCGGCCACCACCACGCGATCGTCCATACGCCGGAGCGTAACCCCCGGCCGCGATGCTCCGGCCCGCCCCGCCTCGCGCGCCGCCGGCCGGCCCACTCCCCGAGGCGGCGGTCAGGGAAGGCAGTCGGAGAAGGCGGTCAGGGACGGGCGCTCTGCCCCAGGCGCTCGACCCAATAGAGCTGCTTGTGGCCACGGCTGTCGAGTTTGTCGGCGATCTTCTGCGCCTCGGCCTGCGTGGCATATCTGCCGACGCGGTACCTGTTGCCGTTGTCGTCCTGCCTTATCACCAGCCAAGGGAGCACGGCCCCGCTGTCGCTCATCGTGTCCCTCCCGAGCATTGCGCCCCTCCCCTGAACGGCGTGCACGTCTCTAAGGATCCCCAGGAAACCGCAGTACGCATATGCCCGAGCGTACGCCTGACCTTCACGCAACGGATACGTAATTACACAAAGAGGCACCGATCCGGCCATCACAAAGGGGCGCAGTCATCCCGATGCGCCCCCCTGTGCCACATGGATCACTTGCGTCGCTTACGCCTCCGACTCCGCCGACGCCGGTGCCATCACCGTTGCCGTTGCCGCCCGGATCGTCGGCATCGGCATGAGGACCGGACCGGCCGCCGGTTCCTTGCGGCAGATGTCCCCGCATTCCGCGTCCAGCGAGCAGCACAGCGAGCAGATGGGCCCCGACCGGACCGGACAGTCGGCGATGTCCGGGAGTTCGTAGGCGGTGTCGCAGACCGAGCAGGTGTGGGTGGCCGTGATGTCCTCGATCTCGACGTCCGGGCCGTTTACCGGGTTGGGGCGGGCCAGGTAGTACTTCCCCTTCGTCGCCCAGGCGATCAACGGGCAGAGAGTCAGCGAGAGTCCTGCTGCGATGAAGGTCGAGAAGGCCTCCGCGTAGGCACCGAACAGCCCGAAGAAAGCGAGGATCGAGACGGTTGAGGCGATCACCATCGCGCCGAATCCTGCCGGGTTCACCGCGTACAGATAAGCGCGTTTGAACTCGATGTACCGCGGGCTGAGTCCGATCCTCTTGTTGATGACCAGGTCGGCGGCGACGGCCGCGATCCAGGCGATGCCCACGTTCGAGTAGAAGCCCAGCAGTTTGTTGAGGGCGGCGAACATGTTCATCTCCATCAGCGTCAGCGCGATGGCGAGGTTGAGGAAGATGTACCAGACCCGGCCCGGGTGTTTGTGGGTGATCCGCGAGAAGAAGTTCGACCAGGACAGCGAGCCGCTGTAGGCGTTGGTCACATTGATCTTGATCTGCGAGACGATCACGAACAGAGCGGCAGCCGGGAGGGCGAACGAGCCGAGCCACGGCCTCAGCGCCTCGATCTGTGGTGCGATCGGCTCCAGCGCGTGCGTCTTGCCGACCGCCTCCAGGGCCACGAACGCCAGCAGCGCGCCGCCGAGCTGCTTCGCCGCCCCGATGATCACCCAGCCGGGCCCGGCGGCGAGCACCGCGAGATTCCAGCGCCGCTTGTTGGCTTCGGTCTTCGCTGGCATGAAGCGCAGATAGTCGGCCTGTTCGCCGATCTGGGCGATGAGCGAGAGTGCGACGCCCGTACCGAGTCCGAAACCGATCCAGGAGAAGCCGGATCCCGCACCCTCCGTGCCGCCGAAGGAGCCGAACGCGCCCCAGGCGTCGGGTGCTTCGAAGGCGAGCACGACGAACGGCAGGACCATGCCGACGATCCAGACCGGCTGGGTCCACGCCTGCACCTTGGCGAGCGCCCCCATGCCACGGAAGACGATGGGGATGACGATCAACGTGGTCAGCAGATAGCCGACCTCGACCGGCAGCCCGACGGCCTGATGCATGGCCTGCGCCATGATCGAGCCTTCGAGGGCGAAGAAGATGAAGGTGAAGGACGCATAGATCAGCGAGGTCAGCGTCGAGCCGAAATAGCCGAACCCGGCACCGCGGGTGACCAGGTCCATGTCCAGGCCGTACTTCGCGCAGGCCCGGGCGATCGGTATGCCGGTGAGGAAGATGATCGTCGCGGCGGTCAGGATCGAGGCGAAACCGCTGGTGAAGCCGTAGGTGAAGACGATCGAGGCGCCGATAGCGAAGTCGGCGAGATAGGCGATGCCACCGAGTGCGGTGCCCGCGACCATCGAGGGCGACCAGCGCCGGAAGGAGTGCGGTGCGTAGCGAAGTGAGTAGTCCTCGCGGCTTTCGTCGGCGGCGAGCTTTGCGTAACTGCGCCTGGGGGGAGGCGGCTTGGCGGTCCCGGTCTCCGTTGCTCCCGGAACCCCGATGGGCTTCGCCTCCGGGGCCTCGGTCGTCGTCGTGGGGCCGGCAGTGTCCGTCATCGGTGACTTCCCGTTCGTCTGTCCGGTGTGCGGGTACGAACGGAAGGTAGGAGCAGGACATGACAAGCCGTTACAGTCAGTGATTGCCCATCGGTTACGAGAACTGGGTGGGCGTTAACTCGTCATCACGGGCGCCGGACAGGCCGTCCGAGTATCGGTCACCCGACAGGAACTCGGCACACCGGCCGCCCGGCAGGGGCTCGACGCACCGGTCACCTGACGGGGAGGTGGTAGGAGATCCGGTAGCGGTCGGCGGGCACCACCACGTCAGCCGTCTCGACCGGCCGCCCCGATGCGTAGTACGTACGCCCGATCACCATCACCACATGGCCCGGCACACCACCGAGCGCCAGGAGCTCCTCCGCCAGCCCCGGGCGCGCGCCGACCTGCTCCACCACGTTGTCCACGACGACATCGATCGCGGCCATCCGCTCGACCACCCCACAACCGCCCAGCGGGCCTTCCTCCGGCAGCATCACCGGTGTGCGTCCCGTGACCGCGAGGGGTTCCCAGGAGGTGGAGAGCATCATCGGCTCCCCCGCTTCCCGGAAGATGTATCTCGTACGCATCACCCGGTCCCCCGGCTCGATACCGAGGCGGTCGGCGATCTCCGGGCTCGCCTCCTCCTGTTCGCTGCGGGACTCCCAGGTCCCTCGCACCCCTTCCGCCGTCTGCTCCTGGCGGAACGGGCTGGCTCCCGCGTCCGGCCGGTAGCCGGAGCGGGCGATGCGACGCGGGACCGGGCGTGCACGCACGTACGTACCGGAGCCGGAGCGTCCCTCCACCAGCCCTTCCGCCATCAGCACCTTGCGTGCCTCCAGCGCGACGGTGTCCGAGACGCCGTACTCCTCGCGGATACGGGCCTGCGACGGCAGGCGCGTGTGCGGCGGCAGCGAACCGTTGACGATCTTCTCTCGCAGATCGCTCGCAACGCGCAGATAGGCGGGCTGCTCACCGAATGTCACAGGCCACTCCCAACAGGTTGACAGTCTGCAACAGACTGGCAACCGTCGGTTGTGAACCGCAAGCACAGGCCAAAGTTTCACCCGAAGTGATGATTTGGTGCTGCCCTGCACATATCGAGGCCCCGGCCACCGCAGGAGTCCTGGTCACGCACGGCCCGGCACGGCGCCATGAACCCTCTCGATCACACCCGATCACCGCCAACCCCTTGACCCGTTTTGGTCCAGACCAATAGTTTCCTCACCACACAGCACGGCTCTCGCACCTCTCAGCGCACCCACAGGAACGGGCCCCATGCGTCGAAGAACCCTGTCCAGACTGGCCATTGCCGCCTGCGCCCTCTCGCTGGTGGCCGGGATCGCACCCGCCGCCTCCGCCTCCGGAGGCTCCGCCTCCCCCGCCCACACCTCCGGTTCCGCCGCCTACAAGCGCGTCGGCTACTTCACCCAATGGGGCATCTACGGGCGCGACTTCCAGGTCAAGGACCTGGACACGAGCGGCGCCGCGGCCAAGCTCACCCACATCAACTACGCCTTCGGCAACGTCAGCGCCGACGGCAAGTGTTTCACCGGCAATGTGCCGGGAGAGGCCGACGCCTGGGCGGACTACGTCCGTCCGCTGGACGCCGCAGGGTCGGTGGACGGCGTCGCGGACACCGACACGCAGCCCCTCGCGGGCAACTTCAATCAGCTGCGCGAGCTGAAGGCCAAGCACCCCGGCCTCAAGGTGATGATCTCCCTGGGTGGCTGGAGCTGGTCCACCCACTTCTCGGACGCGGCCCGCACCGCCGCCTCCCGCAAGGCGTTCGTGTCCTCCTGCATCGACCTGTACTTCAAGGGCAATCTGCCGGTGGACGGGGCGCGCGGCGGCGAGGGCGCGGCGGCCGGTCTCTTCGACGGCGTGGACATCGACTGGGAGTGGCCCGGCTCCGCCGGCGACACGGACACGGTCTACCGCCCCGAGGACAAGCGGAACTTCACCGCGCTGGTGCACGAGTTCCGCACCCAGCTCGACGCGTACGCGAAGAGCACCGCCAAGGAGGGCAAGGGGCGCGGGCACAGCAGTCGGCCCGAGCACTACGAGCTGTCGGCGTTCGTCCCCACCGCTCCTGCCAAGATCGACGCAGGCTTCGACGTCCGCCGCATCATGCGGGACTTCGACTTCGTGAACCTGCAGGGTTATGACTTCCATGTGTCCGGCGAGGCGACGACGGCGCAGCAGTCCGCGCTGTACGCGAAGGATGACTTCAGCGTCGACCAGACCGTGCGCGAGTGGATCAAGCGCGGCGCCCCCGCCCGCAAGCTGGTCATGGGCATGCCGTTCTACGGTCAGGGCTGGACCGGCGTGACAGGTGGCGGCGACGGTCTCGGACAGCCCGCCGCAGCCCCCGCACCCGCCACCTGGGCAGCGGGCTACGAGGACTACAAGGCCCTCAAGAAGCTGGCCGAATCCGGTACGTACAAGATCCACCGGGATGTCAGGAACGGCCACGCGTGGCTGTTCGACGGCACGACCCTGTGGACGTACGACGACCCGCAGGTGCTGCGCACCAAGACGTCGTACATCCGTCAGCACGGTCTGGGCGGCGCGATGTTCTGGTCGCTGGACGGGGACACGGACGACGGCGAGCTGATGACCGCCGTCGACCAGGGCCTCGGCCGGCGCTAGGGGGCAGCCCCCGCAGAAGCCTCCAGGTCAGCAGGGGTGTGGGGGTGGCCGCCGGTGCGGTCGCCCCCACGCGTTCAGCAATTCACGAATGCCCTACGGACCCGGCATCAGAACTGCAGCGCCCAGGAGTACGACGATGGCAATCCATGGCCGTTCGCCCGCCACACGCCTGACATGCTGGCGGTCATGGCCACCTATCTCTGCCCGCAGGACGGCACCCGTGCCGAGATCACCAGCCTGACCTGGTGCTGCCCGGTCTGTCGCGGCCCCTGGGACCTCGACTTCGAAGCTACCGGTCACGTCTCACTCAACTCGCTGGCCGGACGTGTCAATTCACTGTGGCGCTATGAGGAGGCACTGCCCCTCTCCGCGCCCGCCACCAGCCTCGGGGAGGGCCGCACGCCGCTCGTACCGGTCACCGGCACGGTCTCCGCCAAGCTCGACTTCCTGATGCCGACGCTTTCCTTCAAGGACCGCGGCGCCGTGATGCTCGCCGAACTGGCTCGCCGCCTCTCCCCCGAACGCGTCGTCGCGGACAGCAGCGGCAACGCGGGAACAGCCGTCGCCGCCTACTGCGCGCGGGCCGGGCTGCCCTGCACGGTGTACGTTCCCGAGGGCACCTCCCCGAAGAAGACCGAACAGATCCGGGCCCACGGCGCCCGCCTGGAGATCGTCCCCGGTGACCGCGAGGCCACCGCACACGCCGCCCGGGCCGCCGCCGACTCCCCCGGCACCTTCTACGCCTCGCACGTCTTCAACCCGTACTTCCTCCACGGCACGAAGACATACGTCTACGAGATGTGGGAAGACCTCGGCGGCCGGCTCCCCGACGCCATCGCCGTGCCGGTCGGCAACGGCACGCTGCTCCTCGGCGCGGCCCTGGCCACCGCGGAACTCCACGCCCATGGCCTGATCGACGAGCGGCCGGCGCTGATCGCCGTACAGGCCGAGGCCGTCTCACCGCTGGCCGCCGCCTTCCACGCGGGCACGGACGGCCTGCTCGACGATCCCGGCCGCGCGGCCGCCCCCACACTCGCCGAAGGCATCGCCATCCCTCGCCCGCCCCGCGCACGCCAGATCCTGGCGGCGGTGAGGGAGTCCGGCGGCACATTCGTCACGGTGACGGAGGATCAGATCCGCAAGGCGCAGCTGGATCTGGCTGCCCGCGGTTTCTACGTCGAGACGACCGGCGTCGCCTGCTGGGCGGCGGTCGGCGACTGGACGGACCGCAGTGTCGTCGTACCGCTGTGCGGCGCGGGACTCAAGACGGGCCTGGCGCCCTGACCCCGCATGCGGTCACCTGCACGCCATGACCGGCATGCAGGTGACCCGCCACGCCGATCAGTCCGTCCAGTACGTGTCGTGCTTGATGAAGAACTCGGTCCGCTCCTCCTGTGACCACTCAGCGGCCTGAGCGACCTTCTCGAAGTACTCCTCGCGCGGCGCACCCGGCGTGAACAGCAACAGCATCGACGCCGGCGCGTCGGAGTCGTTCCGAAATGCGTGCAGCCCACCCTGCGGTACGTACACGAAGTCGCCCTGCTCGGTGTCGGTCCACCGCTCACCGTTGTAGATCCGCACCGTCCCGTCGAGGATGAAGAACGATTCCGAGATCGACCGGTGGAAGTGCGTGGCCGGGCCGCCCGCTCGGGGCGCCATGTCCATCCGGTACAGCCCGAACTCGCCGTGCGTGGTGTGCGTGGTCGCCAGATAGTGGGTGGCGCTGCCGGTGCGGGACTGCAGGTTCGGCACCGTGTCCGCCGGCCGGTACGTGGCGCTGATCTCTCCCTTGCTGTCCCCGTAGATGGGCTCCGGATACGACATGCCGTTCTCCTCTCGATGTTGCCGGTGCTCAGTGCGGCAGGTGCGGGTGACGGTCGAGGCCGATGATGCGTCGAAGCCTGGAGGTGACCCCTGCCCTCTCGTCGGATCCGCGACTCAACTCTGTGGCTGGCAGTAGCGAACGCCCTTCTCGATGAGGTGCCCGGCACAGGCACGCCCGATGGCCGGCTTCCCCCGGTACATCGTGATTGTCCACGGGCCGGCCACCGTCCGGAAGCCGACAGGAGAGCCCCGAGGAGTCGTGCCACTCGGGCCCGCCTCGCGCATCACGCTCGATCAGCCGCCCGAGCCGGCTCTGTGGGCCGTCGGTGGCAAAGCAGCGCATGTCCTCGTGCGCCTGCCGTCGGGTTCCCACGCCGCACTGAACAATCGCCCTGGTCAAGACGTAGAACGTGGCTCAGCGGACTGAGGGGAACGACCGATGGACAGTACGGGACATCCGGATCGCAGAGCTCTGCTCGCCGGCGGACTTGCGGTCGCCACGGTTGCGCTTGCGGGATGCTCATCGACGAGCGCCGCCCCGTCGGCGAGCGGCCCTTCGCCGACGAGCAGCGCTTCGCCGGAGGCACGGCCGGCCACGCCCGCCGCAGCATTCGCGAGACTGATGGACGGCAACAAGCGCTGGGTGAGCGGAGATCTGCACCATCCCGACCGGGATCCGGACCGGCGCCAGCTCGTGTCCCAGACGCAGGAGCCGTTCGGGTCGATCCTCGCGTGCATCGACTCCCGGGTGCCGCCCGAGCTCCTCTTCGATACCGGGCTGGGTGACCTGTACGTGATGCGCACCGGCGGGGAGGCGGTCGGCCCGGTGGTCACGGGTTCCGTGGAGTACGGACCCATGACGAGTGGCACTCCGCTCATCGTGGTCCTTGGGCATCAGCGCTGCGGCGCCATCGAGGCGGCGTACAAGTCCATCCGCGCCGGCAAGCCGCTGCCGGGAAACCTGGAGGCGATCGCCGAGGCTCTGCGGCCGGCGTACGAGCAGGCGGTCCGGGAAGGCGGTACCGATCCGGTCGAGACCATGGCCCGCGCCCAGGTCACGCTGACCGCGGCCGACCTGCGCTCCAACCAGGACCTGGCCCCACTCGTGGGGAGGGGCGCCCTTGCCGTGGTCGGCGCCTACTACTCGCTCGACACCGGCAAGGTGGAAGTCCTGGCCGGCGCGCCCTCCTGACCGGCCGGCCGGGCCCGATGGGCCGGTGAGGACGGACGGGACGGCTCCGCCGAGGCACCCGAAGCAGGTCCGTACGCCGCCGCCTCACGTCGCGTTCAGAGCCACCGTCGGGTGGAGACGGGAGGCGCGGATCGCCGGATAGCGACCCGCCACCACGCCGATCAGGAGGGTGGAGGCCAGGCCGCCCGCCAGGGACCAGGGCGGGACCACCGCGGTCCAGTACTTCGCATCCGACAGCGGGCTGCGCGGGGTGCCCCTGCTCGACAGGGAGGTCAAGGACCTCAACGCGGTCGTGAAGCTGCTCGCTGGGGGGCCGCCGCCCGCCGAGCAGCGCGACGGGCTCACCTCTCTCGTCCAGCTCGGCGGCTACTCGGTGACCGGAACGGGCACCCGCGTCACGGTCCGTCTCGACGGCCCCTATGCGGTGACGGGACGCGACCAGGGAACGGGGCAGGTGGTGTGCACGCTGGCGCGCGCCCAGTCCGTACTCGACCCGAAGGTCAGGGCCGACGAGGTCGAGGTGACCCTGCGGCCGTCCGACGGCACCTCGCTGGGCCCCTACCGGTGTGCGGAGTTCCTCAACGGGTGAGGCGGGCGCGTGGGTTCGCGGCGGCGTCCCGGGTGAGCAACCGTGCCGCCGTCCACAGTTGCCGGATGCGGCAACCAGTTCCAGGAGGCACTCGCGAGGTGAGAGACCTCGGGCTCCACGGCTATCGGGACTGCCACGCCCGTACGAGGTCCTCCGGTCCCCAGTGCGCGGTCAGCGGCAGATCATCGGCCACACCGCAGCGGGAGACCGCGACGAGCGGAGTGTCCGGCGCGGTACCGGGGACGGCGAGCGTGTCCCGTACCAAGGCGTCGTACTCATGACGGCCGAAAGGCTGGGTCTCCAGCCACTTGATCGACCCGACGAAGTGCACCTGCCGGGCCACCGGCTCACGGTCTGCACCGATGAGGTCGATCTCGGGGTTGTTCTGGCGGTTCCACCAACCGCCGATGGCCTCGGTCCCGGGCCACTCGTCATCGGGCATCAGACGCAGCAAGGACTCGCGGATCAGTGGCTCGACCGCTCTCCCGCGCCAAGTGGCCCATGACCGCTCGATGCGTTCCAATGCCAAGTCACCGCGGCCGCGCTCGACGAGTGGGATCGCGCGCGCCAGGAAGGCCAGCCAGAACCGCAGATACGGGTCGGCGATCCGATAGCGCTTGTTCTTGCTGTCCGGCTTGACGGACAGGGGGAGATCAGCGGCCAGGACTCGCTTTGCCTGCAGCATGGCCAGCAACGGGGAGAGCGTGCCGGACGGCAGCGCGCCGGCGCCGCCTGCCCGGGCTGCGATCGCGCTGAACGTGCGTTCACCGCTGCCGACCGCTTCCAGTACGGCCCGTGAGTGCGAAGCCTCGGGGAATTCGCCCAGCAGGGACAGCTCGCCTGCCACCAGCAGGGGCGAGAGAGGATTGGCGACCGAAGCCTGCAAGAAGGCCGTACGCCCCATTCCCGGCCGCCACGACTGCACGATCTCGGGGAAGCCGCCAGTGATCAACTGGGCGTCGACAGCTTCGGCGGCGTCGAGCTCGGTCATGGCTTGCACGTCGGCCAGGTTCAGGGGGTGAACGGTCATTTTCGCTGCCCGACCGAAGAACGGGCGCCCGTACGACTGCAGTGCCTCCATCACCGATGTATCGCTGCCGACCAGCAGCAGAAGCACGGGCTTGGAAGACAGGTGACGGTCCCAGACAGTTTGGAGTGCACCCTCGAATTCCTGATCCTGCTCGACCAGCCAGGGCACCTCGTCGATCACCGCGATGCTGGGTGAGTCATCGGGTACCGCGAGCGCCAGCGAGCGCAGGGCCTGGTTCCAGTCCTGCGCCTGGAGGCCGGCGACCAGCTCCGCCCCCGGCAGCAGTGACTGCGCGAGGGTCGCGACAAAGTCGGCGCGCTCCGTCACAGGGTTGCGCCCCCGGGTGGCCTGGAACACCACGTACGGCGCTCCCGAGCGGTCGCAGAACTCCTGGACCAGTCGCGACTTCCCCACTCGGCGCCGGCCCGTCATGATCACGGCCCGCCCCCGGGTGGCTCCAGCACCCTCTGCCACTGTCCGGTACTGCTCGGCCAACAGCTCAAGATCTCCGGCCCGACCTTGGAACTCCACGAGGCATCCCTGAGGTAATCAACGTAGATAGATTCTTACGTAGATTGAATCTTACTTCACATCCGTGACCTACTGGAGCGCGCAGCGGCGGACACGGCAGCCGCCTGTGGAGCTGTGACCGCTCAGCGCACAAGCCCGACCGAAACCCAGCACGGTAGAGGTGAGCAGCGGTGATGACGGGTGACGAGGGATCAGGTTTCCCGCACCATCCCAGCACGGGAAAAGACCAGGGTCCGACTCCGAGGAGTCGGACCCTTCGCGATGACGGCGTTCCAGCGCCGCACGGTACGCCTGGTCTTCCGCCACACGAGGTTTCAGCGTTGCCACCAGCGCATGGCGCCTGGGATGGCCGAGTCGGTCGGCTTCCGCAACCATGCCGCCTTTCCTTCACCACGCCCCAAAGGGCGTTGTCCACGGCGATGTTGGTGGCCGAGACCAGCAGGACCCGCTTACCTCGGGCGACCAGATCGCTGATGGCGCGCTTCAGGACCGTTGTCTTGCCAGTGCCTGGTGGTCCCCATACCAGCCACAAACCCTCGCCCGTGCATGCGCGATAGGCGCAATCTTGGGCTGGCAGAAGCGTGCCGGGCGGTAGTCCGACAGGAGCGAGCCGGCCCGCGCCCGCGTCGCCCCGGGCCATGAGGTGGGCCAGCGGAGCATCGGTGAGCGAAGCCAGGCCGTCCCGTAGCACCTGGACGAGAAATCCGGTGGGCTGCGGCTTCATCCACAGATAGGTATCTACTGGGTCTGCGAATTCCGGAACACGCACCCGAAGGGCGGTGCCGTCCCTGTACACGTCGAGCACGGAGTGGCCCGCGTCGATACTGCTCTCATCGGGCCCGGCCAGCCGCAGACTGTCCCCCTGGAGCTGGTCCGTCCCGATTTCGGACCCGCGCACATCGACTACGCACTCTCCCGGCTTCCGCCCTCGCACCGCTCGCCCCAGGGGGCGCCACCGTGGCTCCCGCGCAGGTACCCCCTCGTGCGTCACCCAGACGTCCAGCACCGAGACGACTTCTTCCTGCCAGCCCACGTTCCCCCACTACGACCGTGCTGCCCGGACCTTGATCAGTGGTACCAGGCCGGCCTCGCGTTGACCACTGGCAATCCCGCCAAGAGGGGCTCCCGGGCGGACTCCTGCGGGGTCTCGGCCAAGAAGGCAGCACCGTAGTCCGAGGCGATCAAATCCCCACTAGCCGAACGTGATCGCCGCAGAGTTTGGCCATGTCGTCGATATCGGAGGTCAGCATGACTACTGGGCGGTGTTGTCGCAGCGCGGCCTCGGCGACCGCCGCATCGATCGCGTACTTATGTCCGTGCAAGCCGGCATTCATCAGCAGCTTCGAGGCCGCCCTCGCCTCCTCGTCGCCCACCGGAACTACGCGCAGTCCGGAGAGCACCCAGTTCAGGCGGGACGTGTTCGTACGGGCGTGGACGGCCTCGATGATGGTGAGCGCACTGATCACGACCTCCATGCCACGCGAGCGCGCCTCGGCGATCAGAGCCACCACCTGCTCGTCGTCGGCGAGCAGCTTCGACAGTCCCTCGCTGTCGAGGACCAGCGTCCCCTCGTGACTCAGCCTGCGGCGGGCCATTCACCCTCCTCAACGAACACCTCGTCGAAGACCTGCCGCGCCCGCTGCCGGGCCTTCTCGGACACCGGCCCCTTACGGCTCTCGTAGTCCGCCAAGTACTCGTCAAGGACCTGCCCACGCAACTCACGCTCGACCGCCTCGGCAATGAACGCGGAGAACTCCCGCTTGCCCACCCGCGCCCGGATCGCCTCCGCGGTCCCCTCCGGCAGCGACAGACTCACCCGCGTCGCCGGACCTTCCCCGATGCTGTACGTCGTCTCACCCATACCCCCAGTGTGTCAAACGAGTAGGAAAAGTGCCACGGGCCCGCGTTCCCGCCTTCCGAGCTGGAGCCACCACGCGGCGCACGTCCGAAACCCGGCACGGTCGCCCTCATCCCATCCCAGCACAATCCCAGCACGGGAAAACGTAAAGGGCCCGACCCTGAAAAGTCGGACCCTCCCTGACCTGCACGTTTGCCAGATCAGCGACGTGATGATAAGTCAGCGGCTACACATTGAAGCGGAACTCCACCACGTCGCCGTCCTGCATCAGGTACTCCTTGCCCTCCATGCGGGCCTTGCCCTTCGCGCGGGCCTCGGCGACCGAGCCCATCGTCACCAGGTCGTCGAAGGAGACGATCTCCGCCTTGATGAAGCCCTTCTGGAAGTCGGTGTGGATGACACCGGCCGCCTCGGGGGCCGTGGCGCCCTTCTTGATCGTCCAGGCGCGGGCTTCCTTCGGGCCTGCCGTGAGGTAGGTCTGCAGGCCCAGCGTGTCGAAGCCGACGCGGCCGAGGGTGGCCAGGCCGGGTTCTTCCTGGCCCATGGACTGGAGGAGTTCGAGGGCCTCGTCGTCGTCGAGTTCGATCAGCTCGGACTCGATCTTGGCGTTGAGGAAGATCGCTTCGGCGGGGGCGACCAGGGCACGCTGTTCGTTCTTGAAGTCCTCGTCGACCAGCTCGTCCTCGTCGACGTTGAAGACGTAGAGGAAGGGCTTGACGGTGAGGAGGTGCAGCTCGTGGAGGAGCTTGCCCTTCTCCGTGGCTGCGGTGATGCCCGCGGCGAAGAGCGTCTCGCCGGACTCCAGGATCTGCTGGGCCTCCCCGACCGCGGCGAGGACCGCGACCTTCTCCTTCTGGAGGCGGGACTCCTTCGTGAGGCGCGGGACGGCCTTCTCGATCGACTGGAGGTCGGCGAGGATCAGCTCGGTGTTGATCGTCTCGATGTCGTCCTTGGGCGAGACCTTGCCGTCGACGTGGACGACGTTCTCGTCCTTGAAGGCCCGGATGACCTGGCAGATCGCGTCCGACTCGCGAATGTTCGCGAGGAACTTGTTGCCCAGGCCCTCGCCCTCGCTCGCGCCGCGGACGATGCCCGCGATGTCGACGAAGTCGACGGTGGCCGGGAGCAGGCGCTGCGAGCCGAAGATCTCGGCCAGCTTGTTCAGACGGGCGTCCGGGACCCCGACGACGCCGACGTTCGGCTCGATCGTGGCGAACGGGTAGTTGGCCGCCAGCACGTCGTTCTTGGTCAGGGCGTTGAACAGGGTCGACTTGCCGACATTCGGCAGACCGACGATTCCGATCGTGAGCGACACGTTGGCGACTTCCTGGAGTAAGGACGGGTGGGCCGATTCTCCAGTTTACGGGCGGGGGCGAGCGGGCATTCACGCGTCCGGTCGGGGGCCGATGCGGTTCCCGTTCGACCATGTGGCATCGAACTCACCGCGAAGGTCACCCAAAGGGCGTGTCCAACGCCTCCTCCCTCCCACCTCGCGACCTACGTTGTCCCGGTGGAGCAGCCCAGAACACGTCCCCCTCAGCGCCGGCAGTCGTCGCAGCAGGCCCCACCGTCCCCGCAGAGCACCATCGACGAAACCACCACCGTCTACCGCGTGGTGGTCACGCCCGACGGGCGGGCACGACGGGTGCCGCCCGCCCTGCTCGCGCTGCGCAGGCTGCCCAATCCGCGACTGACCGGCATCGGTGCGGGGCTGTTCGCCGCCGCCGTCATGTTCGCGCTGGCCTGCCTCGACTGGCTGCTGTTCGATGGTTCGTCGATCCTGTACGGGGTGCTGTTCCTGCCGGTCAGCGCGCTGACCGCGCTCTGGGTGCGGCCCGCGGACCTGGTGACCGCACCGATCAGTGTGCCGATCGCGTTCGCCGTCGGTGTGATTCCGATCGCCGGCGGCACGGGCGGCTTCGGCGGGCAGACCATGGCGGTGGTCACGGCGCTCGCCGTCCATGCAGGCTGGCTGTACGGCGGCACGCTCATCGCCGGGCTCATCGCCACCGTACGCAAGGTCCGACTGATGCGGCAGCGCCGGCGGCGGATGCGGGCGGCCACGAAGGCGGCTCGGCCCGCCCGGCGTCCAAAGCCCTGACACCGGCAGGCGCAGGGGCTGGACAGGGGCGCAAAACGGCTATTTGCCTGCCGCCGCCATCGCCGCGCCCACGATGCCCGCGTTGTTCTGCAGCTCGGCCGGCACCATCTCGGCCCGCACATGCTCGATCAGCGGCAGGAATTTGTCGGCCTTTCGGCTGACTCCGCCGCCGATGATGAAGAGCTCGGGCGTGAACAGCATCTCCAGATGGGCCAGGTACTTCTGCACCCGGTGCGCCCAGTGGTGCCAGCTCAGCTCCTCGTCCTCCTTGGCCTTCGTGGAAGCGTGCTTCTCCGCTTCGTGGCCGCCCAGCTCCAGATGGCCGAGCTCGGTGTTGGGTACGAGCTGCCCGTCGGTGAAGACCGCGCTGCCGATCCCCGTACCGAGCGTCAGCATGATCACGGTCCCCTTGCGGTCGCGCCCCGCGCCGAAGGTCATTTCGGCGATTCCCGCCGCGTCGGCATCGTTGAGGACGGTCACCGGAAGGCCCAGCTTCTCGCCGAGCAGCGTCCGGGCGTCATGGTCGATCCAGCCCTTGTCGACGTTGGCCGCGGTGCGGGTGACACCGCCCGTGACGACGCCCGGGAAGGTGATGCCGACCGGGCCCGACCAGTCGAAGTGGCCGACCACCTCGGCCACGCAGTCGGCCACGTCCTTGGGCGTGGCCGGATGCGGTGTCAGTACTTTGTGGCGCTCCTGCACCAGTTCTCCGCGGTCCAGGTCCACGGGAGCACCCTTGATCCCGGATCCGCCGATGTCCACGCCGAAGATCTGCATGCGATCCACCGTACGGGCTGGCGCGGCACCCCGCTCACCTTCCCGGAGCACGGGCCACTCTCCCGGGGGGAGAACGGAAGGAGTCACTCGGCGGTGAGCGCCGCCGCCTCTGCGCGCAGGTCCCGGCGGAGCTCCTTGGGCAGCGAGAAGGTGATCGACTCGTCGGCCGTCTTCACCGTCTCCACGTCGCCGTAGCCGCGCTCGGCCAGCCACTCCAGTACGCCGTCCACCAGCACGTCGGGAACCGAGGCACCGGAGGTGAGGCCGACCGTGGTGACACCTTCCAGCCAGGCCTCGTCGATCTCGCTCGCGAAGTCCACCAGGTGCGCCGCGGGGGCGCCTGCGTCGAGGGCGACCTCGACCATGCGGATCGAGTTCGAGGAGTTCTTGGAGCCGACGACGATGACCAGCTCGGCGTCCTCGGCGAGCTTCTTCACCGCGATCTGACGGTTCTGCGTGGCGTAGCAGATGTCGTCGCTGGGCGGCGAGACCAGCTGCGGGAACTTCTCCTTCAGCGCGTCCACCGTCTCCATCGTCTCGTCGACCGAGAGCGTGGTCTGGGAGAGCCAGACGACCTTCGACTCGTCGCGCACGGAGACACGGGCGACGTCCTCGGGGCCGTCGACAAGTGTGATGTGGTCGGGCGCCTCACCGCTCGTGCCGATGACTTCCTCGTGGCCCTCGTGGCCGATCAGGAGGATGTCGTAGTCCTCGTTGGCGAACCGGACGGCTTCCTTGTGGACCTTGGTCACCAGCGGGCACGTCGCGTCGATCGTGGCGAGCCTGCGCTCGGCGGCCTCGGCGTGCACGGTCGGCGCGACGCCGTGCGCGGAGAACATCACGATGGAGCCCTCGGGCACCTCCGCCGTGACGTCGACGAAGATCGCGCCCTTCTTCTCCAGGGTCTGCACGACGTACTTGTTGTGCACGATCTCGTGGCGGACATAGATCGGGGCCCCGTACTGCTCCAGGGCCTTCTCGACGGCGATCACGGCACGGTCCACGCCCGCGCAGTAGCCACGGGGCGCGGCGAGCAGGACACGGCGGGCGTCACTGCGGCGCGTGGTGCCCGCACTCGGGGCGGCGGCGCGTGACGGGCTGGGCGTAGCAGTCATGCGTCCCATCGTAAGGCCGTACCGAACAGGCGAGGGTTCGGCCTGGTCGGGAGACTGAGCCGTACGCGACGTTCACCACGTGTACGCCCGGCTATGCCACGTATGCCACGGCCGCGACCGTGTCCGTGCGACCGACGGAGGGTTCATGGCGGGCAGCAGTACGGCGGACCGGGCGACCCTGCGGCGGACGCTCGGGTTCCGGGATCTGGTCGTCTACGGGCTGCTGTTCATCGCCCCCATGGCGCCCGTCGGCGTCTTCGGCACGCTCGACGCGAGATCGGACGGCGCGGTCGCGCTCGTGTACGTCGCGGCGACCGTCGTCATGGGCTTCACCGCTTTCAGTTACGCGCAGATGGTGCGGGTGGCCCCACTGGCGGGTTCGGTCTTCACGTATGCGCGCAAGGGGCTCGGGGAAGGGCCCGGGTTCATCGCCGGGTGGATGGCGATGCTCGACTATCTCCTGATTCCGGCGGTCGCCTATCTGTTCTCCGGGATCGCGATGAACTCGCTGGTCCCGGAGGTGTCGCGGTGGGTGTGGACGGCGCTCGCGGTGGTCATCACCACGCTGCTCAACCTCTGGGGTGTACGGGCCGCGGCACGGGTCGGCTTCGCGGTGCTCGCGATGGAGATCGTGGTGCTGCTGGTCTTCCTGGTGTCGGCGGTGGTGGTTCTCGTCCGGGACGGGGCGCAGCGCGGCTGGTGGACGCCGTTCACCGGCGACTCCGGCTTCTCCCTGCAGGCGGTACTGGGTGCGGTGTCGGTGGCCGTGCTCTCGTATCTGGGCTTCGACGCCATCGCCTCGTTCGCGGAGGAGGTCACCGGCGGCTCGGAGAAAGTGGCGCGGGCGCTGCTGTTCTGTCTGGTCCTCGCGGGGGTGCTGTTCGTGGCTCAGGGTTATCTGGCGGCGCTGCTGGAGCCGATGACGTCGGCGGATCTGGCCGCCGAACCGGCCAGGCAGGGGTCGGCGTTCTACGACACGGTCGACTTCGCGGTGGGCTCGTGGCTGCACGACCTGGTGGCGATCAGCAAGGCGATCGGGGCGGCGTTCGCGGCGCTGGCCGGGCAGGCGGCGGCAGGGCGGCTGCTGTTCGCCATGTCCAGGGAGCAGCGGCTGCCCTCTCTGCTGGCCCGGATCGACCCGCGGTCCGGAGTGCCGCGCCCCGCGATCCTGATCGCCGCGGCCGTGACGCTGGTGGCGGCGGTCTGGGCGGCCCGCCGCGACGACGGCCTCGACCATCTGGTGTCGGTGGTCGACATCGGTGCGCTGACGGCGTTCGTGCTGCTGCACGCGTCGGTGGTCGGCTGGTTCGCCGTACGAAGGATGGACGGGCCGCCGAGCTGGTGGCGGCATGTGCTGGTGCCCGTGGTGGGTGCGGGGGTGCTGATCGCGGTGATCCTCAACGCGACGACGAGCGCACAGGTGGTGGGGGTCTGCTGGCTGGGGGTGGGGCTGGTGGTGCTGGCGATGCAGTGGGGGCGGGGCCCGGCTGTGTAGGGCTGCCTCGTTGTCCGTGGTGGCGGATACGCTCGCTCGCATGGCTCTCAATACCTCCGCGGAAGCCCCGCTGCCCGTCGGCGAGGTGTCACGGCTCATCGGCGGATGGATCGACCGGCTCGGGGCCGTCTGGGTCGAGGGGCAGATCACCCAGCTGTCGCGGCGGCCGGGCGCCGGGGTGGTGTTCCTGACCCTGCGCGACCCGTCGCACGACATCTCGGTGAGCGTGACCTGCTTCCGGCAGGTCTTCGACCGGATCGCGGACGTGGTGACGGAGGGCGCCCGCGTCGTCGTCCTCGCCAAGCCCGAGTGGTACGCGCCCCGCGGCCAGCTGTCCCTCCGGGCCACGGAGATACGGCCGGTCGGCATCGGTGAGCTGCTGGTCCGGCTGGAGCTGCTGAAGAAGTCCCTGGCCGCCGAGGGGCTCTTCGCCCTGGACCGGAAGAAGCCGCTGCCGTTCCTGCCGCAGCTGATCGGCCTGGTCTGCGGGCGGGCGTCGGCGGCCGAGCGCGACGTGCTGGAGAACGCGCGGCGTCGCTGGCCCGCGGTGCGCTTCGAGGTGCGCAATACGGCGGTGCAGGGTGTGCATGCGGTGAACCAGGTGGTCCAGGCGGTGAAGGAGCTGGACGACCTGCCGGATGTCGACGTGATCATCGTGGCGCGCGGCGGCGGCAGCGTGGAGGACCTGCTGCCGTTCTCGGACGAGCAGCTGATCCGTACGGTCGCCGAGTGCCGTACGCCGGTGGTGTCCGCGATCGGGCACGAGCCGGACTCCCCGCTGCTCGATCTGGTCGCCGATCTGCGGGCGTCCACGCCCACGGACGCGGCGAAGAAGGTCGTGCCGGACGTGGGTGAGGAGCTGGACCGGGTGCAGCAGCTGCGGAACCGGGCGCTGCGGACCGTACGGGGGCTGCTCGACCGGGAGGAGCGGGGGCTGGCGCACGCGCTGGGCCGACCCTCCATGCAGCAGCCGCTGCGGATGGTGGACGAGCGCGCGGCGGAGGTCGACGCGCTGATCGGGCGCAGCCGCCGGGTGCTGGGGCATCTGCTGGACCGGGCGGACTCGGAGCTCGCCCACACCCGGGCGCGGGTCGTCGCGCTGTCGCCCGCGGCGACGCTGGAGCGCGGGTACGCGGTGCTGCAGCGGCCGGACGGTCATGTGGTCCGCTCCCCCGCGGACGCCGGGGCGCCGGGCGACGAGCTGCGGGCGCGGGTGTCGGAGGGCGAGTTCACCGTGCGGGTGGCCGAGTGAGCCGGTGGGGCAGCCCCTTTTTTTCTTCGCCGGACCCGGCTTTTCCCCGTCGCCCGGACCCGGCGCAGCCGCGGACGCGGTTCGGACCTGGCTGTCGTAGCTCACACATAGGGTGGATCACATGACCGACGACGCGACAACGGCAGCTGCCGCCACGGACACGCTCGGCTACGAGCAGGCGCGCGACGAGCTGATCGAGGTTGTACGGCGCCTGGAGGCGGGCGGCACGACGCTGGAGGAGTCCCTCGCGCTGTGGGAGCGGGGCGAGGAGCTGGCCAAGGTCTGCCGGCGCTGGCTGGAAGGAGCCCGGGCCCGCCTGGACGAGGCCCTTGCCCAGCCCGGGACGGACCAGCAGGACGACGCCGGGTGACTCCCGAGCCGTAGGGATCCGGGGCGGGCCGGTCCGCCCCGGCCCGGAATGGATCCGAGCGCGCGGCGGTTGTGCGACTCGCCGGAAATCGCGGCGGGCCCGGCACGTCATCCACGCACACGATTGTGGAGTGGATCACTCAGGCCAGGTTTTAGTTGAAAGTTAACCTATCCCTCGGTTACCGTCGCCGTACCGCTTGATCCTCATTTCGCCCGGAAGGTAATGCAAGATGTCCCTCGCTCTTGACCCCGCCGCCCAGGACCTCCTCTTCCGTGAGGCCCGCACCGCCAACACCTTCACCGACGAGCCGGTCTCCGAGGAGCAGGTCCAGGCGATATACGACCTGGTCAAGTACGGCCCCACCGCCTTCAACCAGTCGCCGCTGCGCGTCGTCCTGGTCCGCTCCGACGACGCCCGCGCGCGCCTCGTGAGCCACATGGCGGAGGGCAACCAGCCGAAGACCTCCACCGCCCCGCTGGTCGCGATCCTGGCCGCCGACAACGAGTTCCACGAGGAGCTCCCGGCCCTGTTCCCGCACTTCCCGCAGGCCAAGGACGCGTTCTTCTCCGAGCGCCCGGTCCGCGAGTCGGCCGCCTCGCTGAACGCCGCCCTGCAGGCCGCGTACTTCATCATCGGCGTCCGCGCCGCCGGTCTGGCCGCCGGCCCGATGACCGGCTTCGACGCCGCGGGCATCGAGAAGGAGTTCCTCGACGCCGACCACAGCCTGCTGATGGTCGTCAACATCGGCAAGCCGGGCGAGGACGCCTGGTTCCCGCGTTCGCCGCGTCTCGCCTACGACGAGGTCGTCAAGACCGTCTGATCCACCCGTTCATACGGAGAAGGCCCCGGAGCACCGCGTGCTCCGGGGCCTTCTCCGTATGCCTGGCTCAGGACGTCTTGAGGGCGGCGGCCATCTCCGCCAGCCGCTGCGTCGAGGCCGAGCCCGTGACGACCGTGGTCGCGCCGTCGTCGTGGCGCACCAGGGCGTCGTACTTCGGGCCCTTCCAGTGCTGCCACGTCTCGCCCGCGACCCGCTGCGTGCGCCCGGTGTTCTTCGCGTCCTGGCTGACGTCGGACACGTACTTCTTCGCCGGGGACGTGGACTGCTCCACCGCGACGTACTTGCCGTCCGGGTCGAGGAAGCCCAGGTGCCAGCCGTTGCCCGACTCACGCTCGTAGCTGACCGAGGTGGGCTTCCAGTCCTTGGACAGACCAGCGGGCGCGGCCACCGGATACGGCGCCGCACGCCGCGCCGTCAGAAGCTCCACCCGGTAGTCGACCGCCTTGACCGGGTTGGCCTTGTCGTCGTGCGGTACGAAAATGTAGACACCCCCGGCGACGGCCGAGATCACCGCCATCGACAGGAACATGTCCCGCACTGTCTGCTTGCCTCGCTTGCTTGCCACGGGTCCATGTTCGCATTACGCCCGACGGGCACGACCGAGGGGCGGCCACCATGGCAACCGGCCGGCGAGGCCGCTCATACGTGACCCGGTCTGCTCATTTTGTCGACCTGACGATAGAGTCACAGCACCCTCTTCCGGTCGTCGCCGTACAGAAAGGTGCGTTCCGATGTCCGAGCATCACCTGCCGTCACAACTAGAGGTCTCCCCGGAGGCCCCCGACCGCAACCTGGCGCTGGAGCTGGTCCGGGTCACCGAGGCCGCCGCCATGGCTGCCGGGCGCTGGGTCGGCCGCGGTGACAAGATCGGTGCCGACGGCGCCGCCGTGAAGGCCATGCGGACCCTCGTCTCCACCGTCTCGATGAACGGCGTCGTCGTCATCGGCGAGGGCGAGAAGGACGAAGCGCCCATGCTCTTCAACGGCGAGCGGGTCGGTGACGGGACCGGCGCCGAGGTCGACATCGCCGTGGACCCGATCGACGGCACGACCCTGAACGCCAAGGGCATGCCGAACGCGATCGCCGTGCTGGCCGCCGCCGACCGCGGCACCATGTTCGACCCGTCCGCGGTCTTCTACATGGACAAGCTGGTGACAGGCCCCGAGGCCGCCGACTTCGTGGACATCAACGCCCCGGTCTCGGTGAACATCCGCCGGGTCGCCAAGGCGAAGAACTCCGCCCCCGAGGACGTCACCGTCGTCATCCTGGACCGCCCGCGCCACGAGGGCATCGTCAAGGAGATCCGCGAGACCGGCGCCCGGATCAAGTTCATCACCGACGGCGACGTCGCCGGTTCGATCATGGCCGCCCGTGAGGGCACCGGCGTCGACCTGCTGATGGGCATCGGCGGCACCCCCGAGGGCATCATCTCGGCCTGCGCCATAAAGTGCCTCGGCGGTGTCATCCAGGGCAAGCTCTGGCCGAAGGACGAGGCGGAGCGGCAGCGCGCGCTGGACGCCGGGCACGACCTCGACCGGGTGCTGTCCACCGACGACCTGGTCAGTGGCGACAACGTGTTCTTCGTCGCGACCGGCATCACGGACGGTGAGCTGATGCGCGGCGTGCGGTACCGCAGCGAGACGGCGACCACCGAGTCGATCGTGATGCGGTCCAAGTCCGGCACGATCCGCAAGATCGACTCGACCCACCGGCTGTCGAAGCTGCGCGCCTACAGCGCGATCGACTTCGACCGCGCGAAGTAGTCCGCGCGAGGCAGGAGCCGCGCCGGACAGGAGCCGCGCCGGACAGGAGCCGCGCAGCGGCGACACACGGCAGCCCGTGCGGAGCCGTCGGAACGCGAAGAGGCGCCCCCCATGTGCGGTGGGGGCGCCTCTCCGCGTCGGTGCGAGGCGTCGGCGCAGGGCGGTCGGGCCGGGCGTCGGTCCGGGGCCGTCGGTGCAGAAGTGCCGTACGGGCCGGTCAGCCGGCTGCGGCGATGTGGTCGGCCGAGGCAGCCGCCTTGAGCTCCACCTCGCGCCGCCTGCGGCGGGCGAGCACCACACGGCGCTCGGCAGCCGTGAGGCCGCCCCACACCCCGTACGGTTCGGGCTGCACCAAGGCGTGTTCCCGGCATTCGACCATCACCGGACAGCGCGCGCAGACCCGCTTCGCGGACTCCTCGCGGGACAGTCGGGCAGCAGTCGGCTCCTTCGACGGGGCGAAGAACAGCCCGGCTTCGTCCCGGCGGCACACCGCCTCCGAGTGCCAGGGGCCGGCCTGGTCCTCCCGAGCAGGAGTGCCCTGGGTGGGAACGGCGGCGACCTGCAGGGGCTGATGCGGCAGTTGCAGCACGGTCTACTCCTGACGACGGCTTCGCGAGCGAGAGACGATGCAGCACTCCCTACCCGCTGTGCGTGCGCCTAAGCACTGAGTGGCACTGACTTCCGGGTGACGGAATTGCGGTCGCCCGAAAATTTGGCCGGATCCAGGGCGGTGCGGACCGCCGCCAACTCATGCGGGTTCAGTGGCCGAGGTGTTTGCGCAGCCGGTCGTGGAGATCCGTAATGAGTTTCCCGCGCTTCGGCTTTGCCTCGACGGTCCCGAAGACGGAATAGCCGTTGACGACGATCACCGGGGCTTCCGGGTCTGCGGATTCCAGTGTGACGACTTCGAAATTACCGAAGACGCCCGTGCCGCTACCGCGCAGCGAGATGTTCTCCGGGACCCTGATCTCGACACTGCCGAAGATGGAGGTCGCGTTGATGACGGTGAGCCTCTGGCTGAAAAGTGCCTCGGTCAGATCGATCTCCACGCTGCCGAAGAGCGCGAAGGCGTTCGTACGGCCACCGACCCGCCAGCGGCCCTTGCGGGTGGAGCTGCTGAAGATCGCCACCAGATTGTCGGCCGGGCCCGCGGGGGCCTCGGGGCCGTACGCGTACGGCGTGGCGGACGACGGCCGGGTGGCGCCGCCCGGGGTCGGCAGGTCCCGTACCAGCGGCTCGAGTTCGCCGACGGTCTTGGCGCGGTAGACGGCGTCGACCCGCTCGGCGTGCTCCTCGGCGGTCAGCCGGCCCTCGGCCATGGCCTCCCGCAGGATGTCCGCGATCCGGTCGCGGTCTGCGTCGGAGGCGCGGATGCCGGCGGGCGCGGGCGGCGCCGGGGCGGCGGGCTGCTGAGGGTGCTTTTCGAGGTCCACCGGCCCAGCGTACCCAAACGCGATAGATCGCGACTAGGGCCTGTCCGGTGGATCAGGGCCGGACAGGGCCCGGGGCGCACTCCGAGCCGATCGTGCGGGACGGTGAGCGCATGCACTGTTCGAACTGAGCCTTACCTCACAGGTTCGGCCCGCTTGCGGCGTTCTACCCTGGTGGGTGCGCTGCCCAAGGGTGGTCAGCCGCTGTCGCCGAGTGAGGAATGGCCGTAATGCCAGAGTTTGCGTACTCCGATCTGCTCCCGCTGGGAGAGGACACCACGCCGTACCGGCTGGTGACCGCCGAGGGCGTCTCGACCTTCGAGGCCGACGGCCGTACGTTCCTCAAGGTCGACCCGGAGGCGCTGCGCACCCTGGCCGCCGAGGCGATGCACGACATCTCGCACTATCTGCGCCCCGCACACCTGGCGCAGCTGCGGCGGATCGTCGACGACCCCGAGGCGTCGTCCAACGACAAGTTCGTTGCGCTCGACCTGCTGAAGAACG
Organism: Streptomyces sp. NPDC051664; assembly: GCF_044453545.1. Lineage (NCBI taxonomy): Bacteria > Bacillati > Actinomycetota > Actinomycetes > Kitasatosporales > Streptomycetaceae > Streptomyces > Streptomyces sp. NPDC051664. The sequence goes on from NZ_JBITCU010000001.1 coordinate 720,131, forward strand.
CGAACATCGCCGCCGCGGGTGTCCTCCCCATGTGCCAGGACACCGGCACCGCGATCGTCATGGGCAAGCGCGGGCAGAACGTGCTGACCGAGGGCGGCGACGAGGAGGCCCTGTCGCACGGCATCTTCGACGCGTACACCAAGCTCAACCTGCGCTACTCGCAGATGGCCCCGCTCAACATGTGGGACGAGAAGAACACCGGCTCGAACCTGCCGGCCCAGATCGAGCTCTACGCCACCGACGGCGGCGCGTACAAGTTCCTCTTCATGGCGAAGGGCGGCGGCTCGGCCAACAAGTCGTTCCTCTTCCAGGAGACGAAGGCCGTCCTGAACGAGGCCTCCATGATGAAGTTCCTGGAGGAGAAGATCCGTTCGCTGGGGACCGCGGCCTGCCCGCCGTACCACCTGGCGATCGTCGTCGGCGGTACGTCGGCCGAGTTCGCACTGAAGACCGCGAAGTACGCCTCCGCGCACTACCTGGACGAGCTGCCCGCCGAGGGTTCCCCGACCGGTCACGGCTTCCGGGACAAGGAGCTGGAGGAGAAGGTCTTCGAGCTGACGCAGAAGATCGGGATCGGTGCGCAGTTCGGCGGCAAGTACTTCTGTCACGACGTGCGCGTGGTGCGCCTGCCTCGGCATGGCGCCTCGCTGCCCGTCGCGATCGCCGTGTCCTGCTCGGCGGACCGTCAGGCCACCGCGAAGATCACCGCGGAGGGTGTCTTCCTGGAGCAGCTGGAGAAGGACCCGGCGCGCTTCCTGCCGGACACCACGGACGAGCACCTCGACGAGGCGGGTGACGTCGTCGAGATCGACCTGAACCGGCCGATGGACGACATCCTCGCCGAGCTGACCAAGTACCCGGTCAAGACCCGGCTCTCGCTGACCGGTCCGCTGGTCGTGGCGCGCGACATCGCGCACGCCAAGATCAAGGAGCGGCTGGACGCGGGCGAGGAGATGCCGCAGTACCTCAAGGACCACCCGGTCTACTACGCGGGCCCGGCGAAGACGCCCGAGGGATACGCCTCCGGTTCCTTCGGCCCGACGACGGCCGGCCGCATGGACAGCTACGTCGCACAGTTCCAGGCGGCGGGCGGCTCCAAGGTGATGCTCGCCAAGGGCAACCGGTCCAAGCAGGTCACCGACGCGTGCGACGCGCACGGCGGCTTCTACCTCGGCTCGATCGGCGGCCCGGCGGCACGCCTCGCCCAGGACTGCATCAAGAAGGTCGAGGTCGTCGAGTACGAGGAGCTCGGCATGGAGGCGGTCTGGAGGATCGAGGTCGAGGACTTCCCGGCGTTCGTCGTCGTCGATGACAAGGGCAACGACTTCTTCACCGAGCCCGCCCCGGCGCCGACGTTCACCAGCATTCCGGTGCGGGGTCCCGGCCTCGCCTGATCATTTCGCCCGTACCTGCCTGCGGGGGCGTTCCGGTTTCGGCCGGGACGCCCCCGCGGCGCGTCCGTACCGCTTCACTCAGGGCTCCAGCAGCCCCGACGTCGCGAGCAGATAGCCGAGTTGGGCGCGGCTGCTGCTGCCCAGTTGTTCCGAGACCTTCCGCATGTGTTCGGCCACGCTGCGACGGCTCATGCCGAGCCGGCGGGCGATCGACGCGTCCGTCTCACCGCCCACGACCGCCAGCAGAATGGTGCGCTGGAGGTCGGACATGATGACGGAGGAGCGCAGCGGCGCGCCGTCGGGACGGAGCGGGACGGAGCGGGACCAGGCGTTGTCGAATTGCCGGACCACCATGCTGACCAGGGCCGGGTGCTGGACCCGCAGCGCCGTGTGCGGCTCGTCGGGGACGGGTACGAACGCGGTTCCCCGGTCGCAGACGATGACCCGGTCGACGACTTCGGCGACCGTCCGTACCTCGGCTCCGGCCGACGTCACCTGCTCGATGTAGGAGAGCGTCGCCCGGTGCGAGCGGACGGTGTGCTGGTAGATCGTCCGCTGCCGCACTCCGCGCCGCAGCATCCGCAGATCGCGGGGCAGTGCCTCGCCGAGGACGTGCGAGGGGCGGCCTCCGCCGGGCTGTGCGGTGAGCAGCTCCTCCTGGCAACTGCCCACGGCCGCGTCAAGTGCCTTGCTGATGACGGCTCTTCCGACCAGCCGGGTGAGGACGGGCTGTTCGAGACGGTGCACTTCCGCGTACAGCCCCTCGAACGCGGCGAGACTGGCGCGGACCGCGCGCAGGTTGCGGCGCTGCTGGACGATCGCCTCCTCGATGGGGCCGAGTGCGGCGAACGATGCCGTCTCCGGCGGCACGGGGATCAGCGAACCCGGTGCGTCCCGGTCGGTCACCACCAGCTGCAGGGCCCGTAGACAGGCGGGTGCCCCGTCCTGCGGAAGGCTTCCCTGCATGAGCGCGCGCCGGTACGCCGCCAGGGCCGTCTCGCAGGGACGGTCGGGCGACGATTCGCGGCAATCACATGCCCGTGGGCCGGATTGATCGTCCTTCACAAGTATGCAGATTACATTTGTGCAAACGGCTCACCATCGGGGGTCGTGGTTGCTCGACGAGTATGTCCGGGTGAAGCTCGGTATCGACCAGACCAACAGCCATTCCGACGACGGACCGGACAGCACGGCGCACGGCGAACGGCGTTATCGATTCCTTGTCGCCGGATACGCCATCTCTTCGTACGGCACCTTCCTGAATATGGTGGCGCTCAATCTGTTCGTCTATGAGACGACGGGCCGGGCGATCGCCATGGGGCTGTTCATGGCGGTGCGGCTGGGGTCCGGCTTTGTCGCCGGTCTGACGGCCGGCACGCTGCTCGCGCGCTTCACCGCCAAGACCGTGATGGTCTGGACGAATGTGGCACAGGCGGCGGTGATGCTGCTGCTGGTCCTTGCGCCGGACGGGCTGCGCACGGGCGCGCTGGTGGCCGTCTCGGTGGTGGTCGGGTCCTGCGGAACGCTCTTCATGGTGTCGCTGCGCAGTTCCATTCCCGAGATGGTGGGCGCCGACCGGCGCGGCTGGGCGAACTCCCTTTCCATCACCGGGCGTTCGCTGGCGATGGTGGCCGGCTTCGCATCGGCCGGTGTGGTCGTGTCGCTGGTCGGTTACACCGCCGCGTTCCTGGTGGACATGGCCACCTTTGTGATCTGTGCCGTGACGGTGGCGCTGCTGCCGATCGCGGGCGGAGGCAGAGGGAAGAGCGCTCGGCCGGATTCGGAGGGGGATTCCGGCGGGCGCGCCGAACGGGGTGCGGCGGCCGCGGAGAAGGCAGGGCGGCGGCGGATGCCCGTCGCGTTCGTCGCGCTGGCCGCCGCGCCCGGTCTCGGCCTGATGGTGGCGCTGCGCGGGGTGGACGCGTTCGGTTCGTCGTCCCACAACGCGGCGCTGCCGATCTACTCCACCGAGCTGGACGCCTCGCGCCCGGCCGTGTTCGTCAGCGCCTTCTGGTGCCTGTGGGCGCTGGGGAACGTCGTCGCACAACAGGTGATCCAGCGGTACGCGAAGCGCACCGGCCGATCGGTGGGTGCGCTGGGCTTCGGTTACGGCACGATCGTGATGTCCGGGGCGTTCATCCTGGCGTTCGCGGGGTTCCCGTTGGTGGCGACAGCGGTGATCGCACTGGTCGCGGGAGCCGCCGACGGGCTCACGGAGGTCTCGTACACCTCGCATCTGCAGACGCTCTCCACCGACCTGCGCGGGCATGCGTTCGGGCTCTCCGCGACGTTCGAGAATCTTGGCTTCGGCGTCGGAATGATCCTTGTCGCAGCGGCACTTGACCGCTACAGCCCGCTGACGGTCGTCGGATGGTCCCATGGCGTTGCGATGGTGGTCGCGGTGGCGTTCCTGCTCCGGGTGGCGGGGCTGCGGAGGGGAGAGAAGCGCGGTGGTGGAGACGGCGGGAGAGCCGGAACAGGAGCGGGGGAACGAGAACCGCATCGCGGTGATCGGGATGGCGTTGAGGTTCCCGGGGGCTGACACCCCCGAGCAGTACTGGCGCGACATCCGGGCGGGTGTCTCGCATGTACGCCGGTTCACCGCAGCCGAGTTCGCCGCCGCAGGGATACCGGAGGCGGAGTACGGGGCGGAGGGGTTCGTCGGGGCGGCGGCGCTGCTGGACGGCGACGCGCACGGTGGCATCGACGGGTTCGACGCCGGGTTCTTCGGGATGAGCGGGCGCGAGGCGGCCCTCACCGATCCGCAGCAGCGGCTCTTCCTGGAGTGCTGCTTCCACGCCCTGGAGGACGGCGGCTACGCCGGTCACGACGAGTCGTTACGGACAGGGGTGTACGGGAGCGCCGGTTACCGCCTCTACTCCCTGCACAGCTATCTCGCCGAGAACCTGGCCACGGAGGCACGGTCCGGCGACTGGATGACCGTCAAACAGGTCCAGGTCGGCAACTACCCGGATTTCACTGCCAATCGGGCCGCGTTCCGGCTCGGTCTGACCGGTCCCGCGGTCAATGTGGCGACGGCGTGCTCCAGTTCGCTGGTCTCCGTGCATCTGGCCTGTCAGGCGCTGCGCGCCGGTGACGCCGATCTGATGCTGGCCGGCTCGGCGGCGCTGCATCTGCCGCAGGTGACGGGGCACCGCCATGTGAAGGGTTCCACGCTCTCCCGGACCGGTGCCGTGCGGGCCTTCGACGCGGGTGCGGACGGCACGGTCGGCGGCAACGGTGTCGCTGCCGTCCTGCTGAAGCCGCTGGACCGGGCGCTCGCCGACGGAGACACCGTGCACGCCGTGATCCTGGGCTCGTCGGTCACCAACGACGGCGCGGCGAAGACCGGTTTTGCCGCACCGGGCGTCGCCGGGCAGCGAGATGCCGTGCTCGGCGCGCTGCGGTCCGCCGGGGTCCCGGCGGAATCGGTGGGTTACGTGGAGGCGCACGGCACCGGCACGTTCAAGGGCGACCCGATCGAGTTCGCCGCCCTCACGGAGGCGTTCCGCCGGCACACCGACCGGACCGGGTTCTGCGCGCTGGGCTCCACCAAACCCGCCATCGGACACCTCGACAGTGCGGCAGGGCTGGCCGGTCTGATCAAGGCGGTCCTGGTGCTGCGGCACGGGATCGTCCCGCCGCTGGTGAACTTCCGGGCGCCGAATCCGGCGCTCGCCGTCGAGTCGAGCCCGTTCGTCCTACCGGGGCGGGAGACGGCGTGGCCGGTGCCTGGGGAGGTACGGCGAGCCGGGGTGCACTCGATCGGGATGGGCGGTACCAATGCGCACGTGATTCTCGAGCAGGCGCCCGTGGCGCGGGAGACGCGGCGGGCACGGACTCCGGGGCGGGAGCGGAACGTTTCCTCGGAGACGTTGCCCCTGCTGCCGTTGTCCGGCGCGAGCCGCGAAGCGCTGGTGGCGTACGCCGGAGCGTTCCGCGAGCGGCTGGTGCGCGGGCCCGAGGCGGCGCCCGCCGATCTGCTGGTCACGGCCGCACTGGGGCGACGCCATTTGCGCCACCGGCTGGTCGTGACGTCCGAGGATCCGGTGGCGGGGCTGGACGCTTTCCTGGCGGGGGCGGCCCCGGGCGGTGCGTACGACACAGGGGTCGTCGAGCAGGAGCCGGAGCGGCCCGTCTTCCTCTTCAGCGGGCAGGGCGGCGGACATCCGGGCATGGGCTCGGAGCCTGCCGCCCGCTTCCCCGTCGTGGCCGAGGTGCTCGCCTCCTGCGCCCGCGTCTACGAGGAGGAGACGGGGAACGGCGATTTCCTCGACCGGGTCGTGCACGGCCACGGCCCGGCCGCCTGGACCACCGACTTCGCGCAGCCCGCCCTCTTCGCCCTCCAGATCGCCCAGGCCCGCCTCTGGCAGCAGCTCGGCGTCACGCCCTCGCTGGTCGCCGGGCACAGCGTCGGCGAGTACGCGGCGCTCTGCGTGGCCGGGGCGCTGAGCATGGAGGACGGGATGCGGCTGCTGTGCCGGCGCGGTCGGCTGATGCAGGAGCGGTCGGCGGCCGGTGCGATGCTCGCGGCGTTCGTACCGGAGGCGCGGGTACGGGAGTTGCAGGCCGCCGTCGAGGGGCTGGAGCTCGCCGTGGCCAACGGGCCGGCCCACCATGTCGTCGCCGGGCCCCCGGAGGCGGTCGAGGCCGCGCGCGCCCTGCTGGCGGCGGGCGGAGAGGCGTACGAGCCACTGGCCGTGGACCGGGCCTTTCACACCGCCCTGCTCGATCCGGTCCTCGACGAGTTGCGGACCGCCGTGGAGAAGACCGGGCTGCTCCCGCTCCGTACGCCGTTCGTCAGCGGGCTCGACGGGGCGGTGCGGCACCCGGGGTGGCGCCCCGACGCCGACTATCTGGTCCGGCAGGCACGCCGGACCGCCGACTTCCACGCGGTGCTGCGGGCCATCGGGTCCACGGGAGCCGCTCGACCCACCGGACCCTCCGGCGCGGTCCTCCTCGAACTCGGCCCCTCCGCCGCGCTGACCGGGATGGCGCGCCGGGTGCTGCCGGGTGCGGCCCCCGTACCGACATCGGCGTTCCGGCACGCGGTGGCCCGGCTGCACTGCGCGGGGGTGGCCGTCGACTGGGCGGCGTTGCTCGCGGGGTGCGGCGGCCGGCGGGTGCCGCTGCCGACGTATCCGTTCCAGCACCAGTCCCACTGGGTCGGTCCGCCGCCGATCCCGACCACTTCGTACGTACCCGAGCGCACAACGGAGGATGGCATGACCGAACAGGCCGTACTGGACCGGGTTTTGGCGCTTACCGCCGGCCATCTCGGCTATCGGCCGTCGGAGGTCGGTGCGGACAGGACGTACGTCGGCCTGGGCGCCGACTCACTCCAACTCATCGGCATGGTACGGCAGTTGGAGGCAGAGTTCGGTACGGAGATCGCGATACGGGAGATACTGGAGGAGGCGGGCACCCCCCGGCTCACGGCTCGCCTGATATCGACGCGCACGGCTCCGAAACCGCAGGTGGAGGACGAACCGGAACCGGTCTACGCGACGCGCGCCGAGGTCGAGGAACTGACCCGTCAGGTGACCCAGCTGGCCCGCAACCAGGCCGCGATGCTCACCCAGCTCTCGGATGCCGTGGCCTTGCTTACCGGCATCTCCGCCGCCGCCCCCGAGGGTGACCGCCGATGAACCACACGGACGGTGCCGCCGTCGAGGTGGCCCGCGCGGCGGAGCTCTCGCGTCGCCTGACCGAACAGCTCGCAGCCGCTGCTGCCCCCACCCCGCACCGCTCCCCCTCCACCGCTGCCGCACAGCACGGCCCCCGCCTCGTCGTGGATCCCGCGGCCGGCATGGCCGGGGCGGGCGCCGACGCCGCCCAGCGCGCGCACACCGCGTCCCTCGTCCGGCGGTTCACCGAGCACACCCGCACCTCGAAGGAGCTGGCGCAACAGCATCGGCCGGTGCTCGCCGACAGCCGGGCCGTCGTCGGGTTCCGCCAGGCCACCAAGGAGATGCTGTACCCGATCGCCGCCCGGTCCGCGCACGGGTCGCGGCTCACCGATGTCGACGGCAACGACTACACCGACATCACCATGGGCTTCGGCGCCCTGCTCTTCGGGCACGAGCCGGAGTTCGTCACCGATGCCGTACAGCGCCATCTCTCGCAGGGCCTCCGGTTCGGTCCCCGCTCCCCCGACACCGGTGAAGTGGCCGCACTGCTGGCCGAGATGACGGGGATGGAGCGGGTGGCGTTCGCGAGCTCCGGTACGGAGGCGAACTCGGCGGCGCTCCGGCTGGCCCGGGCCGCGACCGGGCGCGACAAGGTCGTCATGTTCCGCGGCTCGTACCACGGGCACATCGACTCCGTGCTCGGCCGCCCCGGCGGTCCGGGCGGCCCGGGTGCCGTGCCCGTCTCACGCGGCATCCCCGCGAGCGCCGTCGCCGAGCTGATCGTGCTGGAGTACGGCAGCCAGGATGCCCTCGACACCATCGACACGCTCGGTGACACCGTGGCGGCCGTCCTCGTCGAGCCCGTCCAGTGCCGCAACCCCGCACTCCGCCCGGCCGACTTCCTGCGGTCGCTGCGCGACCTGACTGCCCGCCGCGGCATCGTGCTCCTCTTCGACGAGATGCTGACCGGTCTGCGCCCGCACCCGCGCGGCGCCCAGCACCACTTCGGCGTAGTCCCCGACCTGGCCACCTACGGCAAGGCACTCGGCAGCGGCTTCCCGATCGGCGCGATCGCGGGCCGCGCCGACATCCTCGACGGCGTCGACGGCGGTCTCTGGCAGTACGGGGACGACAGCAGACCCCCGCACGAGAGCACCTTCTTCGGCGGTACGTATATGCAGCACCCGCTCTCGATGGCCGCGGCGCGGGCGGTCCTCACCCACCTCAAGGAGGAGGGCCCCGGTATCCAGGAGCGGCTGAACGCCCGGACCGACGCGCTCGCCGACCGCCTCAACCGCTTCTTCCGGGACGAGGATTTCCCGCTCGAACTGGCCCACTTCGGCTCGATGTTCCGGTTCACGCACCGCGCCGACGTGGAGCTGCTCTACCACCACCTCCTGCTGCGCGGCCTGTACGTCTGGGAGTGGCGCAGCTTCTATCTCTCCACCGCGCACACCGACGACGACGTGGCGGCGGTCGCCTCCGCCGTGGAGGGTTCGCTGCACGAACTGCGCGACGGAGGCTTCTTCCCGTCGGCGGAGCGGCCCGCCCGGCCACTGCCCGCACCGCGCACCCGCCCCGCCCCCGACCTCGGCGTCTACTTCTTCGGCGACTACCCGGAGAGCGCGGACACGGCCAAGGCGTACGACAGCGTCATCGAGACCGCCCGCTTCGCCGACGAGCGCGGCTTCAGCTCCGTCTGGCTGCCCGAGCGGCACTTCCACTCCTTCGGCGGCCTCTTCCCCAACCCCGCGGTACTCGCCGCCGTTCTCGCCCGCGAGACCGAGCGGATCAGGATCAACGCGGGCTCGGTCGTCCTGCCGCTGCACGACCCGATCCGGGTCGCCGAGGAGTGGTCGGTCGTCGACAACCTTTCCGGCGGTCGGGTCGGCATCGGCTGCGCCACCGGCTGGCACGCGCAGGACTTCGCCCTGCACCCGGACCGGTTCGTGGACCGCCGGGAGATCGCCTTCTCCCATCTCGACGACGTCCGCCGGCTGTGGGCCGGCGAGTCCGTGGCGCGGCGGACGGGCGAGGGCGCCGAGACCGGCGTACGCATCCATCCCCGTCCGGTGCAGGCCGAGCCGCCGATGTTCCTCGCCACCTCCGGGCAGCGTTCCTCGTACGGGGAGGCGGCCCGGCGCGGGCTGGGGATCGTCACCAACCTCATGAGCCAGACCGTGGCCGAACTGGCCGCGAACATCGATCACTACCGGCAGGTGCGCGCCGACTGCGGACTCGATCCGGACGGCGGCCGGGTGACCGTCCTGGTCCACACCTACCTCGGTACGGATCACGCTGTCGCGCGGGCCGAGGCGCTGGAGCCGATGAGTCGCTATCTGCGCTCGTCGCTCCTGATGCGGTCGGCCGCCACCGCGCTGGGCCGCAGCCCCGAGGACGTCGCGACGGCGAGCGAGGAGGACCTGGACTATCTGTTCCGCCGGGCGTACGACCGGTACTGCGACCAGCGGGCCCTGATCGGCACCCCGGAGAGCTGCGCCCCGCTCGTCGACGCCCTGCACACGGCCGGGGCGGACGAGATCGCTGCGCTCGTCGACTTCGGGCTGCCCGAGGAGCGGATGCGGTCGGGGCTGGAACAGCTGGATCTGCTGCGGCGCCGCACCCAGGAGCGGAAGACGCCGGAGGCACAGGGGTCGCAAGAGACGCAGGGGCCACAGAAGGCGCAGAGGTCACAGGGGGCGCAGGACATCACCGCGCCCGCCACCTCCGCGCAGCGGCGGCTCTGGCTCGCGGCCCGGCTGCTCGGCAACTCCGCCGCGTACAACGAGACCCAGGCGGTCCGTCTGCACGGCCGGCTCGACGAGTCAGCCCTCCGTGTCGCCCTGGACGGGCTGGTCGCCCGCCATGCCGGGCTGCGGACCGTGTTCCGGGCCGGCAGCGGCGACGAGACCGTGGTCCAGGTCGTCCGGCCCGGGCTGCGCATCCCGCTCCTGGTGACGGACGCCCGGGGGCAGTCCCCCGACGGGGCCGACCGGACGATCGCGGCGGCGCTCGCCGAGGAGAGCGGGCGCGGTTACGACCTGGCCGAGGGACCGCTGTTCACACCCCGGCTGATCCGGCTCGCGGACGACGACCAGGTGCTGGTGCTCGGCATGCACCACATCGTCACCGACGCCCACTCCGCGGGGCTGGTGACGAGTGACCTCGAGGAGCTGTACCGGGCGGCGGCGGCGTACCGTGCGCCGGTCTTCGCACGGCCTGCCGGCACGACGGCCGGTGCACCGGAACCGCCCCGGGACCCGGCCGATCTGACGTGGTGGCGCGAGCAGTTGGGTGAGAAGCCGCCGGTGCTCGAGCTGCCCACCGACCGGCCGCGCGAGCGCCGGGTCGCGGGGCGCGGCGGGGCGGTGGCCGTACGGGTCGACCAGGAGCGGACCGTACGGTGGCAGGAGTGGAGCGGGGAGCAGGGCGCCACACTGTTCGCGACGCTGTGCACGGCGTGGCAGCTGGTGCTGCGCGGTCGGTCGGGTCAGGACGAGTTCGTGCTCGGGTCCACCTTCGGGCGGCGCACCCCCGGGACCCGGGACACGGTCGGCTTCCATGTGGCGCTGCTGCCGCTGCGGGTGTCGCTGCCGGACGGTACGGACACGGCCGATGCAGTACGGGCCACCGGGCGCGCCCTGCGCGAGGCGGACGAGCGGCAGCTGGTCGACCTGGACGCCCTGCTCGTCGGGGCGCACCCGGACCCGGGCAACCCGCGCCCCCTGATCACTGTGTCGGTGGACCTGGACAACGAGACGCTGTCGCGGATCGACCTGCCGGGACTGCGGGCGGAGGAGGTGCCCGCCGGGACGGAGTCCGCCCCGCTGGAACTCGCCCTGATGGCGACGCGTACCGCATCGGGCCTGCGGCTGCGGCTGCGCTACGACGCGGATCTGTTCGACGCGGAGACGGCGCGCGGGTATCTCGACGAGCTGGTCGGGACGCTGGAGTCGATGACGGGTGGCGGCAGGGCCACCGGGGACGAATCACCGCGCTCCACCGCGGACACGCTCCGGGACGCCTGGGAGTCCGTCCTCGACGTCCGCGGCTTCCCCGCCGAGACCAACTTCTTCGACCTCGGCGGCAATTCGATCACCGCGATCCGCCTGGTCAACCGGGTTCGGGACGCGCTCGGTGTCGACTATCCGATGGCGGACTTCTTCTCCGACGCCACGCTGCGGGCGATGACCGACCAGCTCGCGGCCGAGCCCGCACCCACCGGGGAGGACGTCGAGGTCATCGACCGTGCCCCGGTCAGCGACCAGCAGGCCCGGATGATCGCCGGACACCACTCCGTACCGCACTCCGAGTTGTGGAACATCCCGACCCGGATCACCTTCACCGGCGCGCTGGACGTGCCGGCGCTGCGGTCCGCGCTCACCGAGCTGACGGCCCGGCACCACTCCCTGCGGACCCGGTTCGTCGAGGAGAACGCGTCCTGGTGGCAGGAAGTCGTCGCCGCGCAACCCGTCGATCTGCCCGTCGAGGACCTCACCGGCCTGCCGCCTGGCCAACGGCGTTCCCGGGCCGATGAGTTGTGCCGCGAAACCGCTGCCACCGGCTTCGATCTCTCGCAGCCCGCGCATCCCCGACTGCGGCTGCTGCGCGTCGAGCAGGACCGCTGGGCGCTGATGTTCGTCCTGCACCACATCACCGCCGACGGCTGGTCCCTGTCGCTCCTGCTCGCCGAGATCGCCGCGCTGTACACCGCGGCGGCGAAGGGCGTGCCGCACACTCTCGACCCTCCGGGCTCGCAGGTCACGGAGTACGCCCGCCGGCAGCGCGCCCAGGACGACCCGGAGACCGAGGCCCGCCGGGCCGCGTACTGCGCCGCGTATCTCGAAGGGGTGCCGTCCCGGGTGCCCGTACCGACCGACCGCCCCCGGCCCGCACAGCTCAGCGGGCTCGGCGACACCGTCCGCGGCCGGGCGTCGGGGGCGGTGCGGGCGGCCGTCGAGGAGTTCGCCAGGTCTGTTCACACCACCCCGTTCGCGGTGGCGGCCACGGTGCTCGGAGTGTTTCTGACCAGGCTCTCCGGGGAGCCGGACATTCTGCTGAGCGTCCCGTACGCCAACCGTCAGGGCACCGCCTTCGAATCGCTCGTCGCCATGACGTCGACGGCGGTGATGGTCCGCGTACGACAGGATTCGGCCAATCTCGAGACCACCTGTGCCGAGCTGACGGCGCGCACCGGGGCGGGGGCGATGGGAGCGATGGCGCACGTGCTGCCGACGGCCCGGATCATGCAGGCGATGCGCGATGCGGGCGCGGACGACGTACCGGACCGGGTGCCGCATGTGCTCGCCTTCCAGAACTCCCTCGACACGGACATCGAGATCCCCGGTCTGGGCGTCGAGGTGGAGGATCTGGCACCGCCTCTTTCACGCAGCGAGCTGTGCTTCGGGCTTGCGCCGTGCCGGGACCGTACGAAGGGTTATCGGACGTTCCTGGAGTACTCCACCGACCTGTGGAACCGAGAGACAGCTGAAGAACTCCTCAGCTCGTACATCACGCTGCTCGAAGAGTTCTGCGCCCGGCCGGACCGCCCGGTCCGGGAACTGCTGCTTCCGTCGTCCCCGTCCCCGTCCGCCACACCCTCGAAGCTCTCGCCTCCACCCTCACGCCCGAAGCCCTCACCCCCACCCTCACCCTCGAAACCGAACAGCGGAAAGGCGGACGCCGTATGACGCCGGCCCACCACCCCAGTCACCCCAGTCACACCGACGACCTGCTCTCCTTCATCCGGGCCAGCCCGTCCCCGTACCACGCGGTGGCGAGCGCCATCCAACGGCTGGAGAAGGCCGGCTTCCGCGAGCTGCGCGGTACGGACGACTGGACGGGCACGACCGGCGGCAGCTTCGTCGCCCGCGGCGGCGCCCTGATCGCGTGGTACGTCCCCGAGGACGCCCCGGCGCACACCCCGTTCCGGATCGTCGGCACGCACACCGACTCGCCGAACCTGCGGATCAAGCCCAACCCCGACACGGGCTCGGCAGGCTGGCGCCAGATCGCCGTGGAGATCTACGGCGGGGTCCCGCTCAACACCTGGCTCGACCGCGACCTGGGCGTCTCCGGACGGCTCGCGCTGCGCGGGCCCGGCGGCACGACCGAGTCGCGGCTCGTCCAGATCGACGAACCGCTGCTGCGGGTGCCGCAGTTGGCGATCCACCTGGACCGTTCCGTCAACGAGGGACTGGCACTCGACCGGCAGCGTCATGTGGCCCCCCTGTGGGCGCTCGGCGCCCCCGAGGAGGGCGCGCTGCTGCGCCGGGTGGCGGTGGCCGCCGAGGTCGACCCGGACGAGGTGCTCGGCTGGGACCTGATGCTGCACGACGTCCAGCCGCCCGGATATCTGGGCGCGGACCGGGAGTTCGTCGTCTCGTCACGGCTGGACAACCTGGTGTCGGTGCACGCCGGCGTCACCGCCCTGGCCGGCGCGGCGACGGGAGCCGAGCGGCCCTCGTACATCCCCGTCCTGGCGGCCTTCGACCACGAGGAGGTCGGCAGCGGTTCCGAGACGGGTGCGCAGAGCCCCATGCTGGAGCGGGTCCTGGGCCGCTCCGTCACCGCGCGCGGCGGCAGCTCGGAGGACTGGTCCCGAGCGGTGTCGGGGGCCTTCTGCGTCTCCGCCGACATGGCGCACGCGGTGCACCCCAACTACGCGGAGCGGCACGACCCGGACCACCACCCGCTGCCCAACGGCGGGCCGACGATCAAGGTCAACGTCAATCAGCGGTACGCCACCGACAGCACCGGGATGGCCGTGTTCGCGGCGGCGTGCGAGCGGGCGGGTGCGCCGTGGCAGCCGTTCGTCTCCAACAACGCGATGCCGTGCGGTACGTCGATCGGTCCGCTCACCGCGGCCCGGCTGGGTGTCGCGACCGTCGATGTAGGAGTACCGGGACTCTCCATGCACTCGGCGCGCGAGCTGTGCGGGGCGGACGACCCGGCGTATCTGGCCGCCATCCTGGGCGCGTTCGTGACATGCGGCTGACCCTCCCGTACCCCCTCGACCGGAAGAGAGACCGTGGAAGAGACTGTCCTGATCTGCCTGCCCTTCGCCGGGGCGGGTGCGTCGTTCTTCACGCCGTGGCAGGGGCAGGCCCCGGCGGGGCTGACGATCCTGCCGGTGCAGCTGCCGGGCCGGGAGAAGCGGTTCGCCGAGCCCGCGTACACCTCGGCGGCCGAGGCCGTGGACGACGCGTACACCCAGGTCACCGCCACGCTCGGGGGCACGGGCCGACGGGTGGCCGTGTTCGGTCACAGCATGGGCGCGGTACTCGCGTACGAGCTGGCGCACCGGCTCGAACGCGAGCCGGGGATCCGTCTCGAAGCGCTCTTCGTCAGCGGCTCGCCCGGCCCGTGGACGGCCCGCACCGACCGGGCGGGCGGACTGCCGGAGGACGAGTTCGTCGCACGGGTGAAGAGCTTCGCCGGGTACGCGCATCCGGCGCTGGAGAACCCGGAGATGCGCGAGCTGCTGCTGCCGTCGCTCCGGGCCGACGTACAACTGCACGAGAGCTACCGGCCGGCCTCCGAGCGGCCGCTGACCGTGCGCGTCGTCTCGGTCCGCGGGCGTACGGACACGCTCGTCGGTGCGGCCGGCGCAGCCGAGTGGGGGTGGGCGACGAGCGGGAAGCTGACCGTCGCCGAGCTGGACGGCGGGCACATGTATCTGGCCGACCGTCCGGGCGCACTGCTGGAACTGATCGCCACCGAACTGGGCGAGGGATGACGACGAGCGGCGGCACCGGGCGGCTGGCCGGGCGGACCGCGCTGATCACGGGTGCGGCACGCGGGCTCGGCAGGGCCTGTGCGCTGACGTTCGCCCGCGAGGGCGCGGATCTGCTGCTGCTCGATGTGTCGGGTCCGCTGCCGGGCGTGCCGTATCCCCTCGGTTCAGCGAGCCAGCTCGCGTACACGGCGGAGCTCTGCCGCGATGCGGGCTCCGCCGTGCTGACCCGGCAGGCGGACGTGCGGGATCTCGGCGCGCTGGAGGCGGCGGCGGACGATGCGGAGGAGCGATTCGGTCGGATCGACGTCCTCGTCAACAACGCGGGGATCGCGGCCCCTTCGGGCCGTTCCGCACACGAGATCACCGAGCCCGAGTGGCAGCTGATGATCGATGTGGACCTCGGCGGTGCCTGGCGGGCGATCCGGGCCGTCGGCGGACGGATGACGGCGCAGGGATCCGGCTCCATCGTCAACATCGCGTCGACGGCGGGCCTGGTCGGCTACCGGCACTTCGCCGGTTACGTCGCCGCCAAGCACGGCCTCGTCGGGCTGACCAAAGCCGTCGCGCTGGACTACGCGCCGCGCAAGGTGCGGGTGAACGCGGTGTGCCCCGGATCGGTGCGGGACGACGAGGCGATGGAGGGCCGGATGCTCGCGGAGATCGCCCGGTCGCTGGAGGTGCCGGTCGCCGAGCATGAGGAGACGTTCGTCCGGGCGCAGCCGATGAACGCACTCGTCGAGCCACAGGATGTCGCGGACGCGGCGCTATGGCTGGCGTCGGACGAGTCGCGTCAGGTGACGGGGAGCGTGTTGACGGTCGACGGCGGATTCACGACGCGCTGAGGCGCACCCCTACGAGGAGGAGAGCACCGGTGCCAACTGCCCGCCATACGCTGACGGTCCGCCTGCCACGGGGTGCGACGGACGACGGCACGGTCGCGACCGTGCTCGCGACGGCGTCGAAGCGGTGGTGGCCGGACGGCCCGCAGCCCCGGTTGTGGGCCGAGACCGTCCCGGCACCGGCGGACTCGGAGAGGGCAGCACGCCGCCGCGAGACCGAGACCCGACGTCCGCTCGGACCGGGGCAGCCGCTGCGGGTGCTGCTGCTGCGGTACGAGGAGGAGGGCGCGGGTGAGTCCGGAGGCGGGAGCGCACACGCCCCTGCGACGGACGCCACAGGCAACGTCGCGAGCACCCTCGCAGGCGGGACCGCGGGCGATCCCGCGGGTGAGTCCGCCGGCGGGACCGGGCAGGGCACCGTGCGCACGCCCGTGTCCCGTCCCGGTGATCTCGTCCTCGTCGCCGATCCGGCCGCGTTGGACGCGACCTCGCTCCGACTGATCTCCCGCGTGCTCTGCGGGGAGCTCGGCCCGGATGAGGTACGGACGGCGGAGCACTCCCCCGCAGCGCGTCCCGCCCGCCTCCCCGGCCCCGAAGCCCTGCGGCGCGCTGCCGCCACCGCACTCGTGCGCGCACGGTACGAGGGCAGGTCGTCCGTACGCGTGACCGTGCCCGTTTCGGCGCTCGACCGGCCTGGGAACACCCTTGGCGCGTTCGACGGCCGGGCCGTGCTCGAAGCCGACCTGTCCGAGGACCGTACGGTCGGGGAACTTCTCGCCACTCCTCTCTCTCCTCCGGGCGACGACGTCATCGACGAAGCCATGGACGAAGCCGCCCCCTCCGAGCGCCATGTCGCACGCGTACAGGACCAGTTGGCCACCGTGCCGCCCGAGACCCCTCTCATCGACCTCGTCCTGCTCGACGAGACGGAGTCCGCCGAGCAGCTCGCCCTCGGCCGCCCGGCCGCCCCGCCGCCTCTCCCTTCCCGCCGCATCGACGAGGCCTTCGCGGACCAGGTCGCCCTGCGCCCCGACGCGCCCGCGCTGACCTGTGGCGGGCACACCCTGACCTACCGGGAGCTGGACTCCCGCGCCGACGAACTCGCCGCCGGGCTGCGCGCCCGGGGCGTCCGGACCGGTGATCATGTGGGTCTCTGCCTGCCCCGCTCGGCGGACCTCGTCGCGATGATGCTCGCCGTCCTCAAAGCGGACGCGATCTACGTACCGCTGGATCCGGACCACCCCGCGGACCGCCGCGCCCGCACGGCCGAGGACGCCGGGCTGCGGCTGACGGTGGAGGACACCGCCACCCTCACCGGCCACCCGGCCGACCACCGGGCCGCCACCGCCCGGCCCGCCACCACCCCGGCGTATGTCATCCACACCTCCGGCTCGACCGGCCGCCCCAAGGGTGTCGTCGTGCCGCACGCCAATGTCCTCGCCCTCATCGAGGCCACCCGCGTCGACTTCGGTCTCGGCCCCGGCGACACGTGGACGCTCTTCCACTCCAGCGCCTTCGACTTCTCCGTCTGGGAGATCTGGGGCGCCCTGCTGACCGGCGCCCGGCTGGTCGTCGTCGACTACTGGGTGTCGCGCTCCCCCGCCGACTTCCACGCCCTGCTCGTACGGGAGGGGGTCACCGTTCTCAGCCAGACCCCGTCCGCATTCACCCAGCTCATGGCCGCCGACCGGGAGCACGGGGAACGCCAGGGCCAGGGCACGCCGCTCGCCCTGCGCCTGGTCGTCCTCGGCGGCGAACCGCTGGACGCCCGCCCGCTGCGCGACTGGTTCGACCGCCACCCCGAGGACCGCTGCCGGCTGGTCAACATGTTCGGCATCACCGAGACGACGGTCCATGTCACGGCGCAGACGGTGACCCGGCGCACGGCGCTGTCCGGATCCCGCTCGGTGGGGCGTCCGCTGCCCGGCTGGTACGTGTACGTGCTCGACGCCCGGGGCAGGCCGGTCCCGCTTGGGGCACCCGGCGAGATCCATGTCGGCGGCGCCGGGGTCGCGACCGGGTACCTGGGCCGCCCGGACCTGACCGGGCGGCGCTTCGTACCCGACCCGTGGCACGGCGGACGGATGTACCGCAGCGGCGATCTGGGCCGGCTGCTCCCTGACGGCACGCTGGAGCATCTGGGCCGGATCGACAGCCAGGTGAAGGTGCGCGGGTTCCGGATCGAGCTGGACGAGATCCGTCACGTGCTGCTGGCCGATCCGTCCGTGACCGCGGCGGCGGTGGCGGTGTCCGGGGACGCGTTCCTGGATGCGGCGGGTGTGCGGATCGATGCGTACGTGGTTCTGGCGGCGGACCCGGTCGGCACGGCCGACGACATACGCCGACGGGCGGCGAAGCTGCTGCCGGAGCACATGCTGCCCGCGTCGGTGACCGCCCTGCCGCGGCTCCCGCTCACCTCGAACGGCAAGCTGGACCCGTCCCGGCTGCCCGCCCCGACGGCCCCGGCCGACGCCCCGCGCGGCACCGCTGCCCCCGCGGACCCCTTCGCCGAACTCACCGGGATCTGGGAGTCCGTCCTCGGCGTGCCGGTCGGCCCCGACGACAACTTCTTCGATCTGGGCGGCAATTCGCTCTACGCGATCCGTCTCGCCACCGCGATGCGGGAGCGCGGTCTGCCTCCGGTGCCGCTGCGGCGGCTCTATCTGTCGCCGACGGTCCGGTCCCTGAGCGAGGCGGTGGACGAGTGACGGCGCGGTGGCCGCACTGCGCGACCGCCCCGCCGTCATGCGCCCTGCGGCCCTACGCGAAACGCTGCTTCGCCGTCCCGTCGCACGCCTGGAGCTTCAGCGGGTCCTTGGCCGACGCGAGCGTCAGGCACAGCCCGGTCGAAGCCGCCGGGCGCAACGTGCCCGACTCCTGGACGAACTGCTGGTTCGCCGAGCCCGAGCAGTTCCACAGGATGAGCGTGGCACCCGCCCGGTAGTCGGCGCCCGGCACATCGAGGCACCGGTCATGGCTCAGTTCCGTACGGACGGCCTTCGTGCCTGCGTCGTACCACCAGCCCTGGTTGCGGCCGCCGTGACAGTCCCAGCCCGCGATCTTCGTGTTGTTGCGGGTCACCGACGCGGGGACGTCGACACACGTGCCGGTGGCCTCGTTCTTGAGGGGCTGGAAGACCGAGTCCCAGGCGGCAGGCTCGAGGACCGGCTTTCCGGTGCTGGCCGGGTCGGCGCAGCTCGCCTCGCGCAGACCGGAGTTGTAGATCTGGGTCAGGCAGGAGGCGAAGGCGGCGTGCCCGCGCGCGTTGGGGTGGAAGGACTGCCGGACGGAGTTGGAGTCCGGCGGGAAATGCGACAGGTCGATGTAGAGGCCGCGGGCCCAGGTGTCCTCCATGCAGACCTCGTGGCCGTGGAAGAGCCGGGAGTTGTCGAGGTAGACGGCCCCGGTGTCGGCGGCGGCCTTGCGCATTCCGCGCTCGAAGGCGGGGACGGCGACGTCACGGCCCCAGGCGGCGTCGGATTCGTAACCCGCGCAGCCACCCGGAATCTTGCCGGGGAAGTTCGGGTTGTCGTTGAAGTCGGGGCCGATGGGGCTGGGGTAGCCCATGACCACGAGCTTGTAGTCGCCACTGGCGTAACCGGCGTCGGACATGACGGTCTTCAGGTCGCGGACGGTCTTCTCGACCTTGGGGACGAGCCCGTCGACCCGAGCCTGCCAGCCGCCCTCGTACGTCGGCCGGCACGCGCCCTGGAGCAGCACCCAGCGCTCCACGCAGTCCGTCATCACCGGGCCGAACTGGAGGTCGTCGTTGGCGCCGGCCACGAGCACGATCATCTTGATGCGGGTGTTGCGGGCCTTGATGGCGAGGTTGTCGCTCTGCACGAGTTCGTCGGCGTACTGCCTGGATCCGCCGATCACGATGTTTCCGGTGTACGCGCCCGAGCAGGAGACGTTGTACGTGACGTCGGCGGGGATCCCGGTGCGGTGGATGGCGGAGTCGGGCGAGCGGTGGCACCAATTGTCGGGGCCGTTGGTGCCTGCCTCGTACGTTCCGACTCCCTCGCCGGAGATCTCGCTGTCGCCGAGCGAGATCAGCCCGGTCCTGCGGTCGGCGAGCGGGCGCTCGGCCGGATCGCCGTACAGCCGGGTGGCTTCGGCGGCGCGGATGGCCTCCAGCTCGGGCGGGAGGGGGGTGGATGCGGTAGGGGTGGTACCGGACCGGTGTGCCGCGCCGGCCGGCCCGGCGGCAGCGGTCATGCCGCCCAATGCCGCCGCCATGGCCGCGACGGCCGCGACCGTACAGCGGAGTCTGTGTCTGGTGCGCCTCATTGCGCCTCCCCGGGTTGTGGTTACCCCCGGTATTTACTGGTCGGTAGGCAACTTGGGAATACGCAGAACAAGACAAGTGCTCAACTTTTTCTGGAGGTTGAAATCCATGGACGACGCACAGACACCCGTCGGCCG
Organism: Streptomyces sp. NPDC051664; assembly: GCF_044453545.1. Classification (NCBI taxonomy): domain Bacteria; kingdom Bacillati; phylum Actinomycetota; class Actinomycetes; order Kitasatosporales; family Streptomycetaceae; genus Streptomyces; species Streptomyces sp. NPDC051664. Next base: position 740,157 of record NZ_JBITCU010000001.1, read on the forward strand.
GGCCGGCACCACCGGCGGCCCCGAGTACCGCATCGAGCACGACTCGATGGGTGAGGTGAAGGTGCCCGTGCACGCCAGATGGCGGGCCCAGACGCAGCGCGCCGTGGAGAACTTCCCGATCTCCGGCCAGCGCCTGGAGCGGGCCCACATCGAGGCCCTGGCCCGGATCAAGGCCGCCGCGGCCAAGGTCAACGCCGAGCTCGGGGTGCTCGCCCCGGACATCGCCGACGCGATCCAGGACGCGGCGGGCGAGGTCGCCGACGGCCGCTGGGACGCGCACTTCCCTATCGATGTCTTCCAGACCGGGTCCGGCACGTCCTCCAACATGAACACCAACGAGGTCGTGGCGACGCTCGCCACCGAACGCCTCGGCCGTGAGGTCCACCCCAACGACCACGTCAACGCCTCGCAGTCGTCCAACGACGTCTTCCCGTCCTCCATCCACATCGCCGCGACCGCTGCCGTCACCGGTGAGCTGATCCCCGCACTGGACCATCTGGCGGCCGCGCTGGAGCGCAAGTCCGCCGAGTTCGCAACGGTCGTGAAGTCGGGCCGTACCCATCTGATGGACGCGACGCCGGTGACCCTGGGTCAGGAGTTCGGCGGCTACGCGGCGCAGATCCGGTACGGCATCGAGCGGCTGAACGCGTCGCTGCCGCGCCTCGCAGAACTGCCGCTCGGGGGCACGGCCGTCGGCACCGGCATCAACACCCCGCCCGGCTTCTCCGCCGCCGTGATCGCCGAGGTCGCCCGCGTCACCGGGCTGCCGCTCACCGAGGCCCGCGACCACTTCGAGGCGCAGGGCGCGCGGGACGGGCTCGTCGAGACGTCGGGCCAGCTCCGTACGATCGCCGTCTCGCTCACCAAGATCTCCAACGACCTGCGCTGGATGGCCTCCGGCCCGCGCACCGGATTGGCCGAGATCAGTCTTCCTGACCTCCAGCCCGGCTCGTCGATCATGCCGGGGAAGGTGAATCCGGTCATTCCCGAGGCCGTCCTGATGGTCGCCGCCCAGGTGATGGGGAACGACACGACGGTCGCCGTCGCGGGCGCGGCAGGCAACTTCGAACTGAACGTCATGCTGCCGGTCATCGCGAAGAACCTGCTGGAGTCGGTCCGCCTGCTGGCCAACGTCTCCCGGCTGCTCGCGGACCGTACGGTCGACGGGATCACGGCCGACGTGGAACGGGCCCGGGAGTACGCGGAGTCCTCGCCGTCCGTCGTCACCCCGCTGAACAAGTACATCGGCTACGAGGAGGCGGCCAAGGTCGCCAAGAAGTCGCTCGCCGAGCGGCGGACGATCCGTGAAGTGGTCTTGGCCTCAGGGTATGTGGAGCGCGGCGATCTCACGGTGGAACAGCTCGACGAGGCGCTCGACGTGTTGCGTATGACCCGCCCGTGACGTGGATCGCAGCAACCGGGCGGCCGCATCCCTAAGATCTCTCCATGGCAGGTACGGGAGACAACGCGCGCGCAGAAGCCGATCGCCCGGACGTCGCGTACTGGGCGCCGGGCGATCACATCCTGTGGCGCTACCGCGGCAACGGTCCGCGGTCGCCCGGCGGCGCCCACAGCCCGGTCCACATCTGCCGGCCGGTCACCGTCGTCCAGGACACCGACGAGCTGCTCGCCGTCTGGATGGCGCCCGGCACCGAATGCATCAGACCGGTCCTCGCCGACGGCACCAGTGTGCACGCTGAGCCGCTCGCCACCCGGTACACCGCGCCCCGCACCGTCGCCCGCTCGACCTGGTTCGGCAAGGGCGTGCTCAAGCTCGCGCGGCCCGGCGAACCCTGGTCGGTCTGGCTGTTCTGGGACCGAGGCTGGAGCTTTCGCAACTGGTACGTGAACCTGGAGGAACCGCGCGTCCGCTGGGCAGGCGGCGTCGACTCCGAGGATCACTTTCTCGACATCGCCGTGCACCCCGACCGAAGCTGGCGCTGGCTGGACGAGGACGAATTCGCCCAGGCGCAGCGGGTCGGCCTGATGGACCGGGAAACCGCGCGGCGGGTACGGGAGGCGGGCCGCACGGCCGTCGGCGTGATCAAAGCCTGGGGCACTCCGTTCCAGGACGGCTGGGAGAACTGGCGGCCCGATCCGCGGTGGCAGGTACCCGCGCTGCCGGATGACTGGGACCGTACGCCCTCGCATATGCCGTCGTGAGACCCTTGATGCACCCCAGGGGGGCAAACGTAGGATCGTCCTCCGGAGGGCTGCTCCGCTCCAACCGGCGGGCGCGGCACCGGACCTGACCGCAAGTCATCGCACGAGTTGCACGATCTTCATGAGCCGCATCAGTTGCATGAGCAGCAACAACCGCACGAGCCACTACGAGGGGGTGGAGATGTGCACGCTGTCCGCCGCCGAAACGGCGGAAACATTGTCAGCGACACACCCCGCAGGCATACGGTTTCGGCCCCGCAGAGCTGGGCAGGCGATGGCAGCCGTTGTCATCACCGCTCTCGCCGGGGCACAGTAGCGCCCCACAAGGTGATTGCCTCATACAACCGGCCCGGACGGACGGAACCCCACGCGTGACGGAGCATCCCACCTCCCACGAAGGCCGGCAGCCTCTCGCCGCCCGGTCGCAGGAACGCGCCCGGCCGCGGCAGCAGGACGCCGCACCGGCAGCCGCCCCTGCCGCAGCGATTCCCGGCCCCGCCGCGGCGTCGGGCCCGAAGCCCGCCACGCCCCCGGGCACCGGCTCGAATCCCACGGCGATTCCCGGCCCTGCAGCGGCACCGACCCCCGCCGGCGCGCCGAGCGCCGCGGCGGCGGGACCCGACCCGCAGACGGTGGCCCGCCGCGAAGGTGACCGGCTGCGCTTCGTGGGCGCCGCGACCCGACGGATCGCCCGCGGCATAGATCTGGACGAGATCGTCCTCGGCCTGTGCCGGGCCAGCGTGCCGACGTTCTCCGACGCCATACTCGTCTACCTCCGCGATCCGCTCCCGGTCGGCGACGAGCGCCCGGCCACCCCGTTCGTCCTGCGGCTGCGCCGGTCCGACCGGCTGCGTTTAAACGACGAGGAGACCGAGACCTCCCCGGAGACCGAGCGACTGCGCCCGCCCACCATCGACCCGCATGCCGACCTGACGCCGGCGGCCGAACTCTGCGAGGTGCAGGCGGGCGGTGCGCTCGCCGAGGTGCTGCGCGGCGTACGGCCCGTCTTCGGGGACTCCGCGGCGGCGCGCGTCGCCCTGCCCGAACTGCTCGGTGCCGGGCGCACCGTCCCCTCCGGCCACCGGGTGATCCTCGCCCCGCTGCGCGGCCGCCGGCGGGTGATCGGTGCTGCCGTCTTCCTGCGCGGTACCGAGCGGCCGCCGTTCGAGGCCAATGACCTGCTGGTCGCCGCCCAGCTGGCCACGCACACCGCGCTCGGCATCGACAAGGCCGTGCTGTACGGGCGCGAGGCATACATCGCAGATGAGCTGCAGCGCACCATGCTGCCCGACTCGCTGCCGCAGCCCACCGGCGTCCGGCTCGCCTCCCGCTACCTCCCGGCCGCCGAGACGGCCCGGGTCGGCGGAGACTGGTACGACGCCATCCCGCTGCCCGGCAGCAGGGTCGCCCTGGTCGTCGGCGACGTCATGGGCCACTCCATGACCTCCGCGGCGATCATGGGCCAGCTGCGCACCACCGCGCAGACCCTCGCCGGGCTCGACCTGCCGCCGCAGGAGGTGCTGCACCACCTGGACGAGCAGGCGCAGCGGCTCGGCAGCGACCGGATGGCGACCTGCCTGTACGCGGTGTACGACCCGGTCGCGCACCGGATCACCATTGCCAACGCCGGGCACCCGCCGCCCGTGCTGCTCCATCTGGGCGGCCGCGCCGAGGTGCTTCGGGTGCCGCCCGGCGCCCCGATCGGCGTCGGCGGGGTGGACTTCGAGGCCGTCGAGCTGGATGCGCCCTCGGGCGCCACGCTGCTGCTGTACACCGACGGTCTGGTGGAATCCCGGCTGCGGGACGTCTGGACCGGGATCGAGCAGCTGCGCGAGCGGCTCGCCGCCACCGCCCAGCTCACCGGACCGGATCACTCGCCGCCGCTGGAGGCGCTCTGCGACGACGTTCTCGACATGCTCGGCCCGGGCGACCGGGACGACGACATCGCGCTGCTCGCCGCACGGTTCGACGGGATCGCGCCGAGCGATGTCGCGTACTGGTTCCTGGAGCCGGAGGACTCCGCCCCCGGACGGGCCCGGCGACTGGCCCGCAGGGCGCTCAGCAGGTGGGGCCTCGATGAGCTCTCGGACTCGGTGGAACTGCTGGTCAGCGAGGTGGTGACCAATGCGGTGCGGTACGCGGAGCGACCGGTGACGCTGCGGTTGCTGCGGACCGACATCCTGCGCTGCGAGGTCGGCGACGACGCCCCGCAGCTGCCCCGGCAGCGCCGGGCGCGCGACATGGACGAAGGCGGCCGCGGCCTCTTCCTGGTGAACCGGCTGGCCCGGCGGTGGGGTGCGACCCGGCTGTCGACCGGCAAGGTCGTCTGGTTCGAGATGCCGACCCGCGGCCAGCAATAGGATGCGGACGAAATAACCCAATTCTGGACAAGGTCTACATGTTGCCGACCTCTCGTCGTCGGAGTTGACTCAGTCGTGACCGGGCGCCGCCTGGACGACCTGACCGACACCCCGCACCGACGGGAGGACGCTCGTGACCGAGGAAACCAAGAACACTCCCTACACCACGAACAATGCCGGGATCCCGGTGGAGAGCGACGAACACTCGCTCACCGTCGGATCCGACGGCCCGATCCTGCTCCAGGACCACTACCTCATCGAGAAGATGGCCCAGTTCAACCGTGAACGGGTCCCCGAGAGGGTGGTCCACGCCAAGGGCTCCGGCGCCTACGGCATTTTCAAGGTGACCAACGACGTCAGCCAGTTCACCAAGGCGGACCTCTTCCAACCGGGCAAGCAGACCGCCATGCTCGCCCGCTTCTCCACGGTCGCCGGAGAACAGGGCTCCCCCGACACCTGGCGCGACCCCCGCGGCTTCGCGCTGAAGTTCTACACGGAGCACGGCAACTACGACATGGTCGGCAACAACACGCCGGTCTTCTTCGTGCGCGACCCGATGAAGTTCCAGGACTTCATCCGCTCGCAGAAGCGCCGCCCGGACAGCGCGGTGCGCGACCACGACATGCAGTGGGACTTCTGGACCCTCTCCCCCGAGTCCGCGCACATGGTGACGTGGCTGATGGGCGACCGGGGCATCCCGAAGACGTACCGCAACATGAACGGCTACAGCTCGCACACCTATATGTGGGTGAACGCGGGCGGCGAGAGGTTCTGGGTCAAGTACCGCTTCAAGACCGACCAGGGCATCGACTTCTACCCTCAGGCCGAGGCCGACGAGATGGCCGGCATCGACGGCGACGTCCACCGCCGTGACCTGTTCGAGTCGATCAAGCGGGGTGACCACCCGAGCTGGACGCTGTACGTCCAGATCATGCCGTTCGACGACGCGCCTGACTACCGGTTCAATCCGTTCGACCTCACGAAGGTGTGGCCGCACGGCGACTACCCGGAGATCGAAGTCGGCCGGATGACGCTGAACGAGAATCCCGAGGACTTCTTCGTCCACATCGAGCAGGCGTCCTTCGAGCCGTCGAACCTGGTGCCCGGCATCGGTCCGTCGCCCGACAAGATGCTGCTCGGCAGGCTCTTCTCGTATCCGGACACCCACCGGTACCGGATCGGCCCGAACTACGCGCAGCTGCCGCCGAACCGCCCGCGCTTCGGCCGGAACTCGTACGCGAAGGACGGCCCGATGCGGTACGAGCCGGCGCGCACCGGAGCGGTCTACGCACCGAACTCGTACGGCGGACCGGCCGCGGACACCGATCGCTACGGCGACCCGGCGGGCTGGGCCACGGCGGGCGAGATGGTCCACGAGGCGTACAAGCTGCACCGGGAGGACGACGACTGGGGCCAGGCGGGCACGATGGTCCGCAAGGTGCTGGACGACGCGGCGCGCGATCGGCTCGTGTCGAACATTTCCGGCCATCTCCTGGACGGCGTGAGCCGCCCGGTCCTGGAGCGGGCGCTGCAGTACTGGCGCAACGTCGACAAGGACCTCGGCGACCGGATCGCCAAGGAGGTCAACGGCGGCTGACACCGTCGTACGTGGAAGCACGGGAGTGGGGGGGGGGGGGGGGGGGGGGGGGGCGCGGCCCGCCCCCGCGGGGGGGGGGGGGGGGCCGGCGGCACGGGGGGGGGGCCCGCCCGCGGGGACGGCGGGGGGGAGGCGCCGGGCGCCGCGCC